>CAYTAI010000001.1:0-1070 GCA_964435715.1 uncultured Verrucomicrobiota bacterium
CGTAGCTCTCCGACGTTCGGATGAAACCGTGCGCCCGCGCAATTTGCTCCGGTGAGGAGAGGATATCGAGATTCGCCTCGACCCCGACAGCGCAGAGCACGGTCTGGAATTTTTCCTCTCCGGCTTGAGCTCCGCTGAATGTGACCCGGACCCCGCCGGATTCCGCAGACATGTCTTTGATTTGAGTGCCCGTGCGTAAAGCGATGCCCGAACGCGTGAAAATCTTTGCCAGCTCAGCGGAAATTTCCGCATCTTCTTTCGGGAGGATCGCGGGCAAAGCCTCGACAATGGTGACCCGGGTGCCGAAAGCGTTAAAAAAATAGGCGAATTCCACCCCAATGGCTCCTCCGCCGATGATGAGGATGGACTCAGGACGTTCCGGAATGACCATCGCCTCGCGGCTGGTGAGAAATTGTTTACCATCAGGGCAAAAACCCGGGATGAGTTTTGGTCTGGCTCCGGTGGCGAGGAGAATATTTTTAGCCGGGAAAATCTTGTCTCCCAGAGCGACTTTTTTGTCATCGAGGAGTTTGGCCTCGCCAGTGTAATAATCGATTTTGTTTTTTTTGAAAAGAAACTCGATTCCTTTGGCAATTCGATCCGTGACCCCGCGGCTCCGGGCAATTTGTTTGCTCCAGTCGAAAGTCACCTCGCCGGTTTGGATTCCGAAATCCGCCGCTTTTTTGACAAGCGAATAAACCTCGGCATTCCGGATGAGTGCTTTGGTCGGGATGCAACCCCAGTTCAGGCAAGTGCCCCCGGCGCGGTCGCGTTCGATCAAGGCGACACGCCGCCCGAGTTGTGCCGCACGGATCGCCCCGACATACCCTGCCGGCCCGCCCCCGATGACGATCAGATCATAAGTCAGCTCGCTCATGGGAGATAATCATGGATGTCCCCCGCGCAAATTGCGAGAAGGGAAAACAGGAAATTTTTCGTCTTATCCAGAGAAAGCCTCTGACTTAAATATAACTACTCAAACAATCCTCGGTGCATCCGTGCAATTTGCTCCAGGATATCCGGGGAAAGTGGCGGCACACCGGCATTGAGAGTCAGGAGTTGCTCGAGGT
>CAYTAI010000001.1:1080-18124 GCA_964435715.1 uncultured Verrucomicrobiota bacterium
GCTTGGATGTGCCGCCGATGGAGGTCACCACTTGCGGGTGACTCGTCGCAAAACGAAGGCGAAATTCGAGTTTGGTCGCACAACCAGATGCGATATAAATCTCCTCGAGGCGGGCGCGCATTTTGTTTTGAAATTCCTCGGTTCGATTCCCCGTGTAACCCATCGCGTCTGGTCCGCCCCCGAGAGTCCGCAGCGCGAGGAGATTCGCTTTTTTCTCCCGCAATTTGTCCCAGAGCAAATTGCTCACCTCGCGGTCGACGACATTGTAGTAAAAGGTGTATCCGTCGAAAAGGTCTTGCTCCACAATTTGCAAATCATCGGCATTCGTCGGACGGAAAAACTCAAGGATGTAACCGCCGACCTTGCCTTCGAATTGCAAGGCTAACATCGTTTCATAAACGGGACGGCCCGGCTTTATGTCCTCCGCGCTCGGACGCTCGCAGATTTGAGCCAGAGGAATATGATCCAGCCCGAGGGCTGTGAGTGCGAGCTCTGCCTGCCGGCGCAGTTCCCGCGCGTCCGCACCGTGGACTTTGATGATGAATGGCGGCTTTTGTGTGGACGTTTTCTGAAAAGCCCTCCGCAATGTCTCATAAGTCCTCCTGTACATCTCCGCACTGTGGAACCAGACCCCCGCCTCCATCGCGCGGTGAATGACTTTGATGTGGCGGGGGTTGTCCGGATCATTGCAATTTGCCGTGCCAAAAGTGAATTTTGAGAGCGGGGGGAGTTTTCCAAAGGGACAAGACATTGGACTCAATGTAATCGGGACCGGATGGTTTGACGAGTGGAGAAAAG
The DNA here is from genome assembly GCA_964435715.1 of uncultured Verrucomicrobiota bacterium. GTDB lineage: Bacteria > Verrucomicrobiota > Verrucomicrobiia > JAWXBN01 > JAWXBN01 > JAWXBN01. Next base: position 1,879 of record CAYTAI010000001.1, read on the forward strand.
AAAAAAGCGTGTGACCGCCATTTTTGTCTTTGCATCGCCGCTGTGCGGGAGCTAAATGGCGTGGTTCATGATGATACCGCCGGATATAAAAATCGCCCAAAATTGTCCGCTCAAGCCCATTGATGCAATCGCCCGCAAGCTGGGAATTGATCCGGATCACATTGAGCATTACGGAAAATACAAGGCAAAGCTTCCCTTGAGTTTGATTGACGAAGATAAAATCAAACACGCCAAACTCATTCTTGTCTCCGCGATCACGCCGACTCCAGCGGGCGAAGGCAAGACGACCACGTCCATCGGTCTGGCTGAGGGGCTCAATAAAATCGGGCGCAAAACAACAGTCGTTTTGCGGGAACCTTCTCTTGGCCCGGTATTTGGCATCAAAGGCGGTGCGGCGGGGGGCGGGTATTGCCAGGTTGTCCCGATGGAAGATATCAATCTCCATTTCACGGGGGATTTTTCCGCGGTGGAAAAAGCGAATAATCTCCTGAGCGCGCTCATTGATAATAATCTTCACTCGCGACAATACTCTCTGGGTCTTGATCCGGCTTCGATCCACTGGAAACGGGTGATGGATATGAATGACCGCGCCTTGCGCTCCATCAGCATCGCGCACGGCGGACGCCGCAATGGCATCCAGCGCATGGACGGCTTTAATATCACTGCTGCCTCCGAGGTCATGGCGATCCTGTGCATGTCCAAAAATTTAAAGGATTTGAAACATAAACTGGGCTCGATATTTGTGGGATTCACCCACGACAAAACCCCTGTCTATGCGCGGGATCTGAAGGCCCAAGCCGGAATGACCCTGCTGATGCGCGATGCGATCAAGCCCAATCTCGTTCAAACCCTCGAGGGAAATCCCGCCATCATTCATGCGGGCCCCTTTGCCAATATCGCCCAAGGCACCAATACCATTATCGCCACAAAAATGGGGTTATCCCTGAGTGATTATGTCGTGACCGAGGCGGGTTTTGGCGCGGACCTCGGCGCGGAGAAATTCCTGAATATTAAATGTGGTTATGGAGGACTGACCCCTCACGCTATGGTGCTGGTCGCGACCATCCGCGCCTTGCGCCATCACGGAGGCGCACAAACTGCCGAATACAACACTCCATCGATGGAGCGTGTTCAAAAAGGTTTTGCCAATCTGGAAAAACACATTGAAAACTGCCGGAAATTCGGACTGAACCCTGTTGTCGCCATCAACCGCTTTCCTTCGGACTCAAAGGAAGAGACCGATTATATCATCAAGCGTTGCGCGGAGATGAATCTTTTTGCGGTGGTCTGCAATGGTTTTGCTGAAGGTGGCGAGGGCACCCGGGAGCTGGCCACAGCCGTTATCACTGAGTTGGAAAGTGGGCGCAATCATTTCAAGCCCCTTTACGACTGGAAACTTCCCGTGAAAGAAAAAATCGAGACAATCGCCCGGGAGATTTACGGGGCGGACGGGGTGGACTACACACCACGGGCCGAAGAAGGATTGCAAACGATTGAACGCCTCGGCATCGCGGGTTTACCCATCTGCATGGCCAAAACCCAGAAATCCCTGAGCGACGACGAGACCCGCATCGGGCGTCCCCAAGGTTTTTGTGTGACCGTCCGTGAGTTTGAATTTGCCGTCGGGGCGGGATTCATCATCCCCATCCTCGGAGACATGATGCGTATGCCCGGCCTTCCCGGAGTCCCCGCCAGCGAAGGCATGGACATCGACGACGACGGTATTATTTCTGGTTTGTCATAGGGGTAAAAATTATTCCAAGTTTGTTTGAAACATAAATGAGAAAACAGTCCCGCCAAAAGCATATGGGAAATCTCGTCTCTCACCACAAGAAAGAGACAGGTAAACTGTGATCCAATCCTTTGCCGACCGGGATACTGAGGAGCTCTTTCTAAAGGAGTCCAACCGTCGTTTCTCCTCAATCGCACGTGTCGCCCTGCGAAAGCTTATCCAGATGAACCACGCCACCGTGCTCTCCGACTTGGCCGTGCCGCCCGGCAATCGTCTGGAGCCTCTCAAAGGCAATTTCCGGGGATTATGCTCTATCCGCATTAATGGCCAATGGCGAATCATCTTTCGTTGGACTGATAGAGGCCCGGCGGATGTTGCCATCCGGGATTACCATTGACGACACCCTTATAACGTTATACATTATAGCCATGAAATCATCAATCACTCCCGGAGAAATCCTGCTGGAAGAGTATCTCAAGCCCATGGGTATCTCCCAAAATGCCATGGCACGCGCCATCGGCGTGCCACCTCGCGCCGTCAATGAAATTATCTGGGGTCGCCGTTCCATCACTCCAGCAATGTCGGTGAGATTCGGAGCTTTTTTCGGTCAATCTGAAACTTTCTGGTATGGTTTGCAGACAGAGTGCGACTTCCGCTCATTGGGCGCGCAACGCAAAAAATTGCTCAAATCCGTCCGTCCAGTTCAGGAACTTATCGCTGCCTAAAAGACGGTGGTATCAATTCCAAACCGCGACATCAATTATTCTCAACTCCCGGGCTGACTCTTTCGCCGATTGATTGTGTTTGGTTGACTTTTACCCATAAATATGGTTAAGTACTTTTATGAAAACAACCATTGAACTGCCCGACACACTCTTTCGCCGGGTCAAATCGACCGCGGCCAGTCGGGGTGTCCTCATGAAACAATTCATTACCGAAGCCCTTACCGAAAAACTCGCCGCTTCTGCCCGGACACCAAGCCCGAAGCCTTGGATGGCTTTGGCTGGTTGCATGGCCAAAGACCCGGAAATGAGAGCTGAGCTCCGGCGTATCGACAAAATCATCAAAGATGAATTTGAGCACATTGATGAGGCCGACTGGAAATGATTCTTGATACCAATGCTGTTTCTGACTGGTGGCTGGGCACCCCTGCCCTTGTGAAGATTCTTGAGCGAGCAACGGCTATCTACCTTCCTGTTCCCGTTCTGGCCGAATACCAATTCGGCATTCTTAAATCCAAACACCGTAAAAAAATGGAGCTTTGGTTTGAAAAAGCCAAGATGACTTCGACAATCCTCTCAGTGGATTCGGATACGGCAGACATCTATGCGGAACTCCGCTTGACTCTGGAGAATGCGGGCAAAAAAATCCCGATGAATGACCTCTGGATCGCCGCCATCGTCTGCCAACACAAACTTCCCATCGTTTCCCGCGACAGCCATTTTGATCACATCACAGAAATTCAACGCATTGCCTTTTAGTCATTACGAATATCAACACTTCGAGCACGAACTCTTTTCCGCTGGTCAAGCAACGGGGCAGACCGTTTGATGACAGAGCTTATGGAAAAGCAGGATTTGCCCATCTATCAAGTCGAGGAGGAGTTTGTTTCCGCGTTGGCGGATTCCCTGCGCGTGATCATTCATGCGCCGACAGGTTCGGGCAAATCCACGCAGATTCCGCAGATGCTCCTCGACCGTGGGCTGGCCGACAATGGACAGGTGATGATTCTCCAGCCGCGGCGCCTGGCGACACGCATGCTCGCCGCGCGGGTGGCGTGGGAACGCCGGCTTCGTCTCGGGGGGGAGGTGGGCTACCAAATCCGGTTCGAGGATTTCTCCGGGCCGGAGACACGGATCAAATTTGTCACCGAAGGCATTTTGCTCCGGCAAATGCTCTCGAACCCCCGGCTGGACGGGATCGGCACGATCATTTTCGACGAATTCCATGAACGCCATCTCTACGGCGACATCACCCTCGCCCGCGCTTTGCAGATTCAGGAAACCCTGCGCCCCGACCTGCAAATCATTGTCATGTCCGCGACATTGGCCGTGGAGGAACTCCAAAAATATCTGGGACCAGAATCCAAACTCATCTCCAGTGAGGGTCGGACTTTCCCCGTCGATGTGAGCTATTTGCGCAAGGCCGATGATGCCCCCGTCTGGGACCAGGCTTGTGAGGAATTCGAACGCCTCGTCACGGCGGGAGTGGAGGGCGACTTCCTGATTTTTATGCCCGGCGCTTATGAGATTGCGCGAACCGTGCAAATGATTCAGGCCAGCCGCGCGGCCAAAGGCTTCATCGTCATGCCGTTGCATGGGGAGCTGCCTCCGCGCGAGCAGGACGCCGCCGTGTCCCGTTACGACACGCGCAAAGTCGTTGTTTCGACCAATGTCGCCGAGACTGCGCTGACCATCGACGGCATTCGGGTGGTCATCGACAGCGGACTGGCGCGCATTCCCAAATACGATCCGCAACGCGGGATCAACACCCTGCTCATCGACAAAATCTCCCGCGCCTCCGCCGACCAACGCGCCGGACGCGCCGGACGAACCGCCCCCGGTGTGTGTGTGCGGCTCTGGACCGAGGCGGATCACCGGCTCCGCGCCGCGCAGGAGATTCCCGAGATCAACCGCCTCGACCTCTCCGAGGTCATTCTCACGCTTAAAGCCGCCGGGGTGGAGGACATACGCGCTTTCCGCTGGCTTGAATCGCCAAAGCCCCAGCTCCTCGACCGCGCGGAGACCCTACTCAAAGACCTTGGGGCATTGGATGTCAAAACCGGACACATCACTCCGCTGGGTCGTCGAATGCTTTCTTTTCCGGTGCATCCACGTTACTCGCGCATGTTGCTCGCCGCACAGGATTACAAATGCGTTTATCCGGTGGCCTTGATCGCCGCGCTGACGCAGGGGCGTTCGATTCTCATGCGCGGCGGCGCCCGGGACGTGCGTGACAATCGCGAGGACATTCTAGGTTCCGCCGCCGAGAGTGACTTTTTCATGCTCATGCGGGCGTGGACCTTTGCCGACAAACGCGGCTACAATCTCGACACCTGCAAAAAGCTGGGGATTCACGCGCAATCCGCCCGGCAAGTGCGCCCCCTTTTCGAGCATTTCCTGCGCATCGCCCGGCAGGAAGGGCTCGACACGGAGCCCGGCCCGACTCAGGACGAGGCGATTCAGAAGTGCATCCTGACGGGGTTCATCGACCATCTGGCGGTGCGCGTGGATGCCAGCAGCCACCGTTGTCTCATCATTCACGGACGCAAGGGGCAATTGTCCCGCGACTCGGTCGTCACCCATGCGCCGCTGGTCGTCGCGGCGGAGGTGCACGAGATCGAAGGACGCGGGGGCGAACTCAATGTGTCGTTGGAAATTATCACGGCGGTCAAAGAGGAATGGTTGCGCGAGATTTTCCCCGATGGCTTCCGTGAGGACATTGAAACGGTTTTTGACGCGGTTCAACGCCGTGTCACCTGTATCCAGCGCAGACTCTTTGGCGACCTGCCTTTGTCACAGAAAAATACTGATGCCACCGATCCGGAGGGCGCGGCGCGGGTGCTGGCGCGTGAGGTGCTCAAAAAAAACCTGATTCTCAAAGAGTGGACCGACGAGGTGAATCAATGGTTTATCCGTGTGAATTTCCTCGCCCAACATTGTCCGGAGCTCGGTCTTTCCAGCCTTGGAAAGGACGATATCACAGCTCTGATTGAACAATTCTGTCTGGGCGCCCACTCTTACAAAGACATCAAGGACAAACCCCTCTGGCCCACGCTGCGTGAATGGCTCTCACCCTCGCAATTTGCGCTGGTGGATAAACACGCGCCGGAGCGGCTGGACTTGCCCAGCGGCAAACGGGGGAAGATCACCTACTTCGGCGACGGGACAACCCCGAAGCTCAGCACCACGATTCAAAATCTTTTCGGCCTGAAATCCACACCCGCCATCGCAATGGGCCGGGTTCCCCTCCTCGTCGAGATTCTCGCGCCCAACCAACGCCCGGTGCAAGTCACCACCGACCTGACCGGCTTCTGGACCGAGCATTACCCCAAGCTCAAAGCCGAGTTGTCCCGCCGCTACCCCCGTCACGAGTGGAAATGATGGTTAGGATGCGCGTCTCCGCGCAATTTGCTCCGCGTGGACAGACACCAATAGCGGACAAGAAAGCCAGGACTAGAATCCGTATTTCATGCCGATGGTGATGATGTGGGAGCCGAAGGGTTTGAACTTGAGTCCGCTGCCGCCATTGATTTCAAGGTCTTGGACGGTCGTGAGATATTTGTACTCGGTGAAAAAGGAAATCTGGCTGCTGACAGGGAACTCCAGTCCCGCGATGCCCGCGACGACGGGTTCCCAATAGGTGCCGGAAGGAACCCCTGCATCACCATTGATATTGAACATTCCCATGCCCGCGCCCCCACCAAAATAAGGAATAATGGCATTAAAACGGTAACGCCCCAGCATTTTTGCGAGGAAAAAGTGGGAATCGTCCATGACGAGAGTGCCGCGTTGACCTGTGGAAACATTCTGAAAAGCCCAGCTGGCATCATTCGGGCGGAATTGGTATTCAAAGGCGGCGGTGTAACCCCAGCTATTGCGGGGCAAATAAGAGTCATAACCCATGCTCACGCCTGCGCCGACATCGGTGTTAAATTTGAAGCTCGGGTCGGGAACGATATTGGGCGTGGTGGACTGCACTTCTGCCGCGCCACCATTGCCAGCCGCATAAATCTCGACCTGCGGCGCGATGAAAAACCGACCGGGTCTGGTTGTAGGGCCATTACGCTGATTGTAATAAGCATTGTCCACAGCGATGAGCTCTGCACAAAACAAGATGCAAAGGCTTGCAAGCAAAAGAAATAAGGGATGCTTTTGAGTCATGATAAACACTTGATCATTTACACGTAAAAGAACGTGGAAAGAATGTAAAGCGTTTTTCAAGAAATTATTCAGAAGAAAATGTTCGAATTTCTAATTTGCACATATTCAAATAACCGTTATAAATTCCAGAAATCTCTATGGCTCAAATTGATGCTTATTTTCAGGCGATGATGGAGTACAAAGCCTCCGACCTTCACCTTGCTACCGGGAGTCCTCCCGTTGTCCGTATCAATGGGGAACTCGAAAGAATGGACGCTCCTCCCCTCGTCAACGATGAGCTCAAGGCGATTCTTTACGAAATCACACCGGAGCAAAAAATCAAACAGTTTGAAGAAACCGGGGATGTGGACTTTGGCTATGAAATTCCCGGCGCGGCACGTTTTCGTGCAAATTACTTTAACCAAAAATACGGCATCACCGCCGTTTTCCGACAGATTCCCTCAAAAGTGCTGACCGCCGAACAGCTCGGGCTTCCTCCGGTCTGCAAAAAATTCTCACAACTCAAAAAAGGAATGGTTCTGGTGACCGGTCCGACGGGTTCGGGCAAATCCACCACACTGGCGGCGATTATTGATCATGCGAATATCACACGGCAGGATCATGTGATCACGGTCGAGGATCCGATTGAATTCGTCCACAAAAGCCAGCGTTGCCTCATCAACCATCGTGAGGTCGGTCTCCACACGCGTTCCTTCTCCGCCGCTTTGCGCGGAGCGCTGCGTGAAGACCCGGACATCATTCTGGTGGGTGAGATGCGCGATCTGGAGACCATTGAGCTGGCATTGACTGCGGCGGCGACCGGGCACTTGGTCTTTGGCACTTTGCACACCTCCAGCGCGGCCAAAACGATCGACCGTGTCATCGACGTCTTTCCGGCGAACCAACAAAACCAGGTGCGCGCGACCCTGTCCGAAGCATTGAAAGGCGTCATCGCCCAAAACCTTTTCCGGCGCATCGATAAACCCGGCCGTGTGGCGGCTCTCGAGATTCTCGTCGTCGATGAAGCGATTGCAAATCTCATCCGCGAGGGAAAGACCCACCAGATTCCGGGCATGATCCAGATTGGAAAAAACAAGGGCAATCAACCGCTCGATGATGCTATTTTAAAATGGTTGTCCGAAGGGGTGATTGATCCCCTTGAGGCTTATACCAAATGTATCGATAAGAAAAAATTCCGCGGCTTCCTCAAAGAAGTTCCCGATGAATAATTTTTCTCTGATTCAATACGTCCCAATAACTCAAAATCCCGGCTTTTTCCATGCGTAAACCTGAATTTGACATCATTCTCAATCTCATCCTCGATCTTTTTCCTGAAGTGTCGGATATCAATTTCACGGTGGACAAGCCCATGCAAGCAGAGGTCAGCGGTGTCCTGACGGCAGTTCCCGTGACCCCGCCCATTGAGCGTTTGACCGCCTTTCAGACCGAGTCCATTGCCATGACGATTATCAATGGCAGTCGCCGTTTGACGGAGGATTTGATCAAAAACGGCTCTTGTGATGCCTCTTACTCTCTGGGTGACCGTGCCCGTTTCCGTGTGAATATTTTTTCACAGCGCAAAAACTATTCCATCGTCATGCGGAAACTCCAAACGGTCATTCCGTCAATCGAGCGGCTGAATCTGCCTGAGATTTTTTACGAAATCATCAAAGAAAAGACGGGACTGGTGCTCGTGACCGGTGCCACAGGCTCGGGAAAAACCACCACACTGGCATCCATGCTGGATTCGATCAACAACAGCCGCGCCATTCACATTGTGACTCTGGAAGACCCGGTCGAGTTCGTGCATCCCCAGAAAGTCTCGACATTCAACCAGCGCGAGATGGGAGATGATTTCTCCACTTTTGCCATGGGTTTGCGCGCTGCCCTGCGTCAGGCGCCGAAGGTCATTCTCGTCGGGGAAATGCGGGACCGCGAGACTGTCGAGATCGCCCTCTCCGCGGCGGAGACGGGGCATTTGGTCATGAGCACACTCCACACGGTCGATGCCGGGCAGACGATCAATCGTATCGTCGGTATGTTCGACCTCGACGAGCAGAAGCAAATCCGCATGCGCCTGTCTGACACTCTGCGCTACGTCGTCTCCCAAAGGCTCGTGCCCAAAATCCCCTCCGGCCGCCAGCTTGTCCTCGAGGTCATGGGATCAAATCTCCGGACACGCGAAACAATTGTGCAGGGCGAGTCGGAAGGAAAAACTTTCTACGAGATTATCGAGGCTTCCGGACCTTTCGGATGGCGGACATTTGACATGTCGCTCATGCAAGCTTACGAGGCGGGTGTGATTTCCGAAGAAACCGCCCAGCTCTACGCGACCCGCAAGGCCATCGTGTCACGCGGGATTGACAACTCCAAAAAAGCCCGCGGCGAAAATACCTCCAAAGTCTCCGGCCTCCGCCTCGAAAAAGATGTCTAGAAAAGCAGCAATCCTTTCCCCATAGCCCTGAGCAATTTGCCCTTCTGCTTATTAAGCTCAGTCGGTGATCGCATTGTTAGCTTTTTTATTTATTGTCCTGCTGTTGATATAAGTGAAAAATACCCTTCTTATCACGCACAATCAACTGCTCGCCAAATAAGGCATAACCACAGTTCGCAGCAGATATGTTTGTGACTCCAATATAAATACACAAGATTCGACGCCTTTCAATCCATGAATAAATTCTGATAGCAAGAGAGAGACTCTCTTTTTCGTCTGGTTCCAAAGTAAGCAACTGATGAATATACTTGTAAATATGATCTTCTATCTCTCCTCTGTTGGCTTGGATCACAGTCAATGCAGAGCGATGGCACCACCACTGAACTAGTGAAATAAAAAGTCGTTCGGCCCATGAAATGGGAAGCAGCAAATCAATTTCCTTTCGGATCAGATCTGTGCATTCCTCGCAATTGCATGTATAGGAGCCAAGCAATGTGGCATCTCTCTGGAGACGGTAAGCCATTCGTTTTTTCAGCTAACAAGTTATTATCCACAAAACTACTGATCGTGACATTTTTTACAAGATTCAAAATGGATGGAACGGGTTTGAATCATTATTCTTAGTGGATATCCTTCCGTTTTGCGGATATCCGACTTTTATAGGTATTTCCGGATTAAAAATATCTCCCGGTCAAAACAAAAAAACCACGCAATTTGCGTGGGCTGGGGCGGGCAATAAGCTTATACCAATCATGAATCAAGGTAGCCCACCGACCGCTGGGCGGTGGAGGGTCGAGTTCCTACGAGACCATGTCTTATTCCGAGGTGGCGTCACAGGAGTTCCGCCCTCCAAAGGACAAAAGTTTATGATGATTCTCATTCATAAATTGTATTAGAGCGCCTTATTCTTCAAACCTTCTTGGAGGGCTGTGTAAGATTTTGTCAGGGTCTCTTCGATTTTTTTCCATTCGGGCTCTTTGCCGAGGATATTTGACTGGTCGCGCATGTGTGCAGCTTGCGCGCGCAGGAGCCCAGCCTCTTCGGTGAGGTGATTGCGCCTGCCGTAGAGCTCGAAATAAAGATTTGCGATCAAACGTCCGACATTCTCGGGGGAATTTTCTCCCGCTGTGCGGCGGGCTTTCCACCATGCGATTTCAGCTTTTGCCACGGATTCAGAAGAGAAATCCGCCTGGGTCGTGAGCCGGATATCCTCATAGGCACGACTCAATCCGGGGAGGACATTCTGGTCGTAGGAACCCTGTGTTGTTGAAAAAAGGTAAGCCGCTTTCGCAAAATCCGCGGCGATCTCGGCAGCTTTTTCCCGGGGAAGACCAAATTGCGTTTGCAGTGCGAGTAATCCCTCATGAAGCAGGGCGGGATAATCTTGTTTGTAATAAGCGCGCCACATCCGCGTCTCAATCGCCGCAATTTGCTGCGGATTGAAGCGTTCAGGGAGTGTGTGAGGGGTCGAGTTGAGAGATGGCAGGGGAGCAAAAAGCAGGGAGCAGAAAAGAAAAACAAACGTTTTGCTCATGTGCATGAAGAATGTCTCCATAATTTTTTTATCCCTGTGGATGGCTGTTTTGAAATGAAACCCGGATCATGTTTTTCATCAAGATGGAATTGATCATTGTCCGCCAGCGCCGGGGCAGGGTTTGTGCGGCGAAGGCGAGCAATTTGTTCAGCAGTCCGGGTGTGACAGCATGTTTTTTGCCCAGACTCTCCAGCGCGGCGCACACGACGGGTGTGACCGGCATCCGGAAAATCTTGGGCCGTGCGATCGTGCCGCTGCGCCGGAAAATCAAGGTGTCGGTCGGTCCGGGACACAAGGCGAGCACATCCACGCCTTGCGGTCGCAGCTCCGCCCAGAGGGATTCCGCCAAAAGCAAGTTGTGCGCTTTGCTGGCGGCATATTGTGTCCAGTAAGGACTCGCCAGATGTGCGGCGATGGATGAGGTGAATATGATGCCGCCCCGGCCCGCCCGCGCAAATAGCCCGGCGTAGTGTGTCGCCAGTGCCAGCGGCGCGAGGCAATTTGCATTGAGCAGGGCGATTTCTTTTTCCGGGGAACTTTTCAGAATCCCGCCCGCGACGATGTATCCGGCGTTATTGACGAGCAGTCGTGTCTCCAGGTCTTCGGTTTCGATCACGATGCGACGCCAAGCCTCGGCAATGTCCAAGTCCGCGATGACGATCCGGGTCTGCACGGCAAATTGCGTGTGCAATTCCAAGGACAATTGATCGAGGGCTTCGAGATTGCGACCGTGGATAACGACATGCAGCCCCGCCCGGGCAAGTTGCACGGCGAATTCACGCCCGATTCCTGAGGACGCTCCTGTCACAATAGCCCAGGGTCCATATTTCTTTTTGAAATTTTCGGGCAGGGTATTCATTTTACAAAAAACCAGGGCGTTGGCTCAATCGACGAATTCCGGCGTGACACGCCGGGGCAAAATGCCCAAGGCAAAAGCCTCGTCGAGGAAACGGGTGATGCCCGCGCGTCCGCGAGCGCCATAGTCGAGCGTGAGATCATTGACATACATCCCGACGAATTTGTCTGCCAGCACCGTGTCCAGACCCCGACCGTAGGCGAGCGAATGCGTCACGGCGGGAGCGCGGTGGTCGAGGCTGTATTGGATGGATTCTTTGAGGATGCCGTTGAGCTGGCTGCGTTCCGCCGGAGTGAATCTTTTGTGAATGACATTGCCGCCGAGAGGCAAGGGGAGACCTCCGGTTTTTGCATGCCACCACACGCCCAGATCGGCGATAAGGGAGAAGCCCTCGGCAGCATAGGTGAGTTGTCCCTCATGAATCAGGAGCCCGACATCGGCGCGCCCGCTGCGGACAGCGTCAAAGATTTCATCAAAAGGAACCACCACAATCTCCGGCAAATCCGCGCCATTGTCGCCCGCGCGCAATTTGCTCCCGAGAAAAAGCTGGAGTGACAGGAAAGCACTGGTCATCAGTCCGGGCACGGCAACGCTCCGCCCTTTGAGCAAATCCCTCGCCCCGCCCGAGTCCCCCGGCGCAAATTGCGCGGGCGGGCGGGTGCCGGATTTCTCCACCAGCATGGGTCCGTAGTTGTCGCCCATGCTCGCCCCGCTGGGCAGGAGTGCGTATTGATCCTGCACAAAAGCGTAGGCATGGATGGAGACCGCGCTGATGTCGAGCTCACCGCGGGTGGCACGTTCGTTGAGTGTCTGGATATCCTGCAGGATATGCTCGAAAGACCAGCCGAGGGTATTGATTTTGTCTTCTTTGAGTGCAAAAAACATGAAAGCGTCATCCGGATCAGGGCTGTGCCCGAGAGTAACAAGACGTGGTTTGATCATAGTCTTTTAAATAGAGCATATTTTTGCCGGATTATCGCCATTATTTTTTTGTGGGATTTTTCCCGTATTTTAGTATAATAATAAAGCGTGAAATTTTGTCTGTCATTTATAGTATTGAGCCTCTGGCTAACGGCTTTTGTCCGCGCACAAAATGTGCAGTTCCGCGATACACGCTCGAGCTACAATGACGGCGCGGGAAAAACAGCAAAAGAACAGGATCAAAATCTGCAATTGAGGAATTTTTCCACAGATAAATCCTTTGAAGCCGGCAACGTCAGACTCAAGTCTTTTCTCACCCGTGATTTTGAAGGGGGAAAAAAAGCGGTGGATACACAAAAAAGTTACATCTCCAAAGAGTCCCCGGATGCCGGACGAGAGGCTCTTTTTAATGTGGGCAACCGTGAAGAAGTCGATGCCGCATTTGCCGCCGCGGAAGAAATGGCGCGGGAGGGCAAGCGCAGTTATGGCCGCGCTTCCAAAGAATTTCCCGACATTGAGCTCATCTATGAGCCAAAAGAATATTTGGGTCCGGAGACACAAAAAGACAAACGGGCATCGACCATGCGAAATATGGGCAAACCCACCTTGACGGTCGATGAGGTTCGGGATTTGTTGAATTCCCCGGGTTCCACACGCCAAGACATCACCGGGCCTTGATCAGTGCCGCGATTTTTTCCGCGGCAGTGCGACCGGATTGCAAAGCTCCATTGATGGAAGGTGTCTCCAGCCAATCACCACAGACCAGGATTCCTTCCTTCTCCTTTTCTTTGAGCACATTTTTCACGCGGACATTAAAGTGACATGGAGGTAAAGCGCGGGCAATCCGGTAAATTTTCAAGAGCCGCCATTGCGCGACGGCGGAATGTCCGAACCACTCCGCGCATTCCCCGCGCAATTTGCCCTCCAGAGCGGTATCATCAGACGGTGCGGCTTTGACAATGCTCACACAGATGAGGGGTTTGCGACCCATACTGTATGTGGGACAGATATTGGTCTGCACGGTCAATGTCTGGATGAGCCCGTCCTTTTGCGCGTTGAGCATGAGCAGGGGTTCGTCATGCGGCGGCGCGGGAGCTGTGAAGTACACGCAAATTGCCTCCCGGAAAACGGGTGGCTCATGAATGCCGAGCCAGGGGCATGCGACAGATGCTTCTGTGGCGATGACGATTTTTGAGGCGGTGATTTCTTCACCCGAGCGCAAGACGATCCGTCCCGGAGCAATTTGCATCACCGGGGTATTCAATCGCAGGTTCTCCCGCGCAATTTGCGCGGCCAGCTGCTGCGGCAGAGCGGACATGCCCGCAGCGGGCAGGGTGGCGGTGCCGGTGGCAAACATTTTCAGTGTGAAAAGAAAAAAGTCCGCGGGTGTGGATAATTCATTTTCGAGGAAAACCCCGCCGAAAAATGGCCGCCAAAAGCGTTCGATAAAAAGATCGGAAAATCCGGATTGTTTGAGGAATTGCAATGTGGTGAGCTTTTCCGGGTGGGCAAAATGTCCATGCATGACCCGCCAGAGGAATTTTGGAAGTTTGATTTTGTCGGAGAGCGGAATCAGGGGAGAGAAAAGTGTTTGGAAAAATGTGGAGGGTTCGCGCCGGGGATCATGGAGGCTGTGAAAGGTATCCAGACAACGGATCATCGCGCCATGCCGGAACCCGCCAGAGTCGAGCGTGTCTGTATGGAAAAAGCGGCGACCCTCGGGGTAACTGTCCAGATAGACTTGAAACCCGCGATCCAAGAGGAATCCATCGACCACATCTGTTTGTACCCGTCCACCGACCCGGTCCGATGCCTCAAGGACCAGCGGGGAGATTCCCCGCCGCTGGAGCGTCACGGCGCATGCCAGCCCGGAGAGCCCCGCACCGATAATAATGACGGAGTCATGACTCATAAAAGGAATGCCTTGTGTTCATTTGGCGGGATGGTTACAATACGCTGCAAAAAACAAGCCAATATGTCTCTCATCCATTCTTTTCGCAAATTTTTCATGGTTCTGCTGCTTTTCGGGGTGGTTCTTTTATCTGCCATGTCTCTGGCTCAAGCCCAGCAACAGAAGCCATTTGCCGCACCCCGTGCCGAGCTGCAATCGGGCGCGGGCGTCGTCCCGCCCGAGATATTGAAATCAGTGGACAGCTTTTTCACAACACTGAAACAAGACAAAGTGCCTCAGGCATTTGATGAAATTTTGGCGAATACCCGCGTCAAAGACCGTGTCAGCGAAGTCAATGACATGAAGGCGAAGACGAGCACATTGCTTTTGGAATTCGGGAAGGTGCTTGATTATGAGCTTGTGAATGTCAAGAAGGTGGGTTCCCGTATTTTTGTGCTGACATTTTTGAGTTATTCGGATGCCTATCCGATCCGTTGGAATATGACTTTTTACAAGCCGACCAATGTCTGGCGTCTCATTGACATCCGCGGAGAAGTCACCATCCGTGATCTTGGGGAAGATTTTGGTGAATCAACACCCCGATAATTTGTTGATATGAGGTTTTTTATTCTCGTTTTTATCCCGTTGGCTCTGACAGCCAGCCTTGCTATGGCGGGCTGGATGATTTTCCGGGTGCCCGGTGCTTTGGCGGGGGGATTAGGTGGATGCATCCTCCTGATCCTGGGTATTGTGATTTTTATCAAAGACAGGGAAGAGAGCGGACAATCTGATCCGTCCCCGCCTCAACCTTATAAATCAACACCCATCAGCAAAAATATTTCAATTAAACCCTCAAAATCCGGCAAAGTAAAAATTTCCAAATCTAAAAAAGGCGACAAAAAAAGCTTTGGCGTGCTGAAGGGGGCACAGGTTTTATTAAAGAATGTCAGTCGTGATCCGGCAACGGGAGATGTCTTGATTGATGCGACAATCGTTCCGGTCACGGAAAATGGCGCCTTCGCCCCGTGGTATCCGGATGACATGGTTTTTGCCGCATTTGCCTCGGAAGCGGATGCCCTCGCAGGAGCCCGTGCAGAGAGCTACACATTTTCCTCTTGGAAACGCTGGATACAGTCGGACTTCAAAATCGTGGAGAGCGATTCTTTACGGGGCTCTTGTCGTTTACAATATGCCGTGCCCGTACCCGTCGCTGCACCAGTGAAGTTTCTGATTTTCCGTTATCAGGACGAGTGTTTCGGTGCCCCCATCGCCCTTCCGACCCAGGATCAAATCATGGCGGAGAATCCTGCGGTTACCGGTTCTCCTGATGCCGGAGTCGCCGCCAGCCCTGAAGAGATTGCTGTTTTTGTCCTTTGCAATGGACAGCAGACCGGTCCCTATACCCTGAGTGACTTGTGGGTGGAAATTGCCGAAGGTCGTGTCCTGCTCACGGATCACGCCTGGTATGAGGGGCTGGAAGAATGGATCCTGGTCAGCCAGCTCGTTGAGGATCAAACGGTTTGAATCTGGAACGATGAAGGCACCGGGGAAAAAGGTTTTGAGTGGTCCGGACACACATTTCAAGGGTTGGGCAAAACCGGGGCCGGCCGCTCCGGGGGATCTCGCGGGAATGACGCCTGACGGGCACGAGACACTGGATGCCATCAGCGGACATTACCGTCTTTTTCAATTGCGCGACGGCCACGGGTTTTCCACAGATGACATTCTCTGTGCATGGTACGGGACCAGCTGGTGTCCCCGCGCAGAGCGTGTGCTCGATCTGGGCAGCGGCATCGGCACGGTCGGCATGGTTAGCGCCTGGCGGCTGCCCGGCGCGCGATTTGTGACGGTCGAGGCGCAGATGCAGAGTGTCGAGCTCGCCCGGAAGTCCGCACGGTATAACGGGCTGGAAGAGCGTTATGACATCCGGCTCGGAGATTTCCGCGACGAAGGGATTCTCCAAAAGCACGAGACTTTTGATCTGGCAATGGGCAGTCCGCCGTATTTTCCGGTCGG
>CAYTAI010000001.1:18146-25277 GCA_964435715.1 uncultured Verrucomicrobiota bacterium
TGAAAGCGATCATCCGCAGAAACTCGCTTGTCGATTCGAGTTGCGCGGGTCAGTCGCTGATTATTGTGCCGCGGCAGCGAGGCATCTCGCTTCCGGCGGATTCTTTGCTTGTGTTTTCCCTTTTGCCCGGGAGCAAATTGCCCGGGTGGAATCGGGAGCCCGCGCGGCGGGGCTGGTGATTGTCCGCCGCCGTCCGGTTGTTTTCCGGGAGGGTGATGCGCCGCTCATCGGACTTTTTGGGATGATGCGCGCGTCTGATTTGCCGGAATGGTTCCGAGGACAGTCCTGGGAAGAACCGGGGCTGGTCATTCGCCGCATGGACGGGAGCATCCATCCTGAATACTCCGCGCTCAAACTCTCTCTCGGTTTTCCCCCTTGAAAAAAAGTGCCTGTCGGACAATGGCTCCCGGGAAGTCTTCTGAAACCAAGACTTGCGGGGGCGGAGACGGAGTGGCAAACTCAAGATTCCACAGTCATGCACGAAATAAAAGACACGCAACGCGCACTTGTCCGGATCGGTTATGATGGCCGGGTGCATAAAACATTCAGGGGACCGTATGCGGCGGAACGTTTTAGAAATGAAATACAGATCCTGAAATATCTGGAGCGCAAAAAATGTGATTTTGTCCCGCGGCTTTTGGAAAGCGATGAATCAAAACTTTATATGGTGACGACAAATTGCGGTTCGCGCGTGGAGCGGATGGGGGAGGAGCGGGTGAAAAAAATTTTTGCCGAGCTCGAGGAGTTTGGAGTGTGCCATGATGATCCATTCCTGAGAAATATCACCTACCGCCCGTCGGACGGGAGGTTTTGTGTGATTGATTTTGAGTTTGCCTCGATCACGGATGATCCGGGCTACCAGTCTCCCTTTCCGCAGGAGCTCCTCGACAAGTTGGAAGCCGAGAAAAAACCATGAGTCACCCTGGCAAAATCATCCAAAAAATATCCTGGTCTGGAATGACCCACCCGGGACGTTTCCGCAAGAATAACGAGGATAGTTTTCTCGCGCTGAATTTTGACGCAAAAGAAGTCCGGCATCTGGGAAAAATCGGGGAGGGTTCACTCGAAGAATGTGATTATGTCTTTGCGGTCAGCGACGGGATGGGAGGAGCGAACTCCGGGGAATTCGCCAGCCGCATCGCTGTGGAGAAAATCACTAAGCTTTTGCCGAAAAGCTTCGCCTTTTCATCCTGGAAAATCGATATGGGATTTCATGATGTTCTGGGAGAGCTCTTTAACCGGATCCATGAAGAGATGCTCATGATGGGTCAAAATTACGAGGAATGTGCCGGAATGGGAGCAACCCTGAGCCTGGGTTGGTTCACACCCGGAAAAATGTATTTTTCACACATCGGCGACAGCCGGATTTATCATGTGCCGCCGGCCGATAAAATGATCCAGCTCACGCACGACCACAGTCATGTGGGTTATTTGCGCCGCAAGGGCGAGCTCAATGAGCGTGGTCAACGCAATCATCCACGCGGGTCGATCCTCAATCAATCCCTCGGGGCGGGTCATCAATATCTTGACCCTCATATCGGTGTTGTAGATACAAAAGCAGGGGATACATTTGTTTTTTGCACAGATGGAATTGTCGACGGGTTGTGGGATCACGCGCTTGAGGATATGGCGCGGATGCCTGCGGGGGCGGACTCGTATTTGACAATCGCCCAGCGGCTGGTCGAGACGGCTGTCAGCGAGTCAGGAAAAGACAACGCAACGGCGGTTGTCGTGCAAATTGCTTAGACCGCTTTTTCCCCTTTTTCCAGAGTGCGGATACGGACAGCCTCCTCGACGGGAATGACAAAGATTTTTCCATCCCCGATTTTTCCGGTTTTTGCGGAGGTCAAGATGGCTTCCACAGCGTTTTCAACATCGTCATCAGCGACGATGACCTCGACTTTGAGTTTGGGGAGGAAATCCACTTGATAATCGCTGCCGCGATAGATCTCGGTATGCCCTTTTTGTCGTCCAAATCCTTTTGTCTCCGTCACGGTCATGCCGTGGAATCCCCTTTCAGAGAGAGCCTCTTTGACATCCTCAAGCTTGAAAGGTTTGATAATCGCTTCGATTTTTTTCATAATGACACTGGTGTTTCCTCAGGGTTTGGACAGCATGTCTTGTGCCATAATCCTATAACAGGAATCATCCGAATATCAAGTAACTCCCTGTTTCCTTGTGGGAAAAAAAGAGACTCTTGTGCTTGTTTCCACCGTGCCGCCGCCGGAAAATGCATGCCCCCTGGTTTCCGAGTGCCGGGATCATCCCCCGGCGCATCAAGCGATTTGCGCGCCCGGCTCGCTTGATCAATTCAATTTCCAGGCATTGATCCATGTCTTGGCGGTTTCGCGCGCCCCAAAGTCTTTGACGAGACCGGCTTGAATCCCGGGCAAATGCATCGCCCCGTAAAAGACGGCGATGTTTTTCTTCCCCTTCTGCAGTTCCCCTGCAATTGACTCGATAACCATGCGGTTCCTCTCTTCAAGAATGATACGGAAATATTCGCGCCGTTTGACAGCCGCCTCATCCTCGCCCGCGAGTGCCGCATCCATATCCATACGCAGGATCATCTCCGCCATCAGGTTTTTGATGATATTTCCCATGACAGGCGAGCGTTTCCCGCCGGATTTGATGCCGGTGGTGAATTTTTGAAGCATGGGAATCACCGGGCGGATGAATTGCTCCTCGGGCATAAGATAATCGACACCCGCCTCGTCGAGATGCTTCTCCAGCTCAGAATAACTCATGTCAGGAAAGACAAAATTCTTTTTTCCGAGTTCAACAGCCTCCATCTGTCCGGTTAACCCCAGCCCCGTCGCCATCGCGTCATAAAGATCATGCATTTCCTCGATCGAAGCGCGTTCCTGCCCGACTTGCGTGACCAGAGCGGCAAATGGCATCGCGAGGGGGGTGCGGCTCTCCCCGTATTTATCGCTCGCCCCAATGCCCTCCATCAAGACAGCATCATATTGACTGAAGCGATCTTGCAAATCCTTGTAAAATTGCGGGTCGGCGATGTGAACCGCAGCATAGAGGGTCACCCGCGCCTTGTATTTCGGAATTTCATAAATCACTGCCGCCATTTGCAAATAACGATTGCCGTCCACCGTTTCAATCTGCATGAATTGTGATTGCGGGGACACAACTTGTCCCGGCGCAATTGGCTCCGCGCTGAGGGAACCGGTGCAAATTGCCAATGCGAAAAGGCACGATAAAAAATTCATCCCGGGACGGTCGTTTTGATTCATGGGCATAAAATAACGCAAAATCATTTTTCCCGCGTTAAAATTTTTCATTCCACTCCGGTTTCGAGTAACGCTGCATTTCCAGTGACCGCGCAAATTGCTCCTCCTCCGCGGTGAATTCCGACGGGGTGACACTCAATTCAAAATGCCGCGCAAATTGCGCCGCCAGCGCCCGCGCAAATTGCCCCGGGGCGGGTGCGGGGGATTCCAATAAGACACTTCCCTGATGGAGGAATCCCTTGGAAGAACGTTTCTGCGCGCCCCCGGCGATTTTCTGCGGGATGGACTCGTCCAGAAGGTCATATTTTTCGTAACCCGAGAAGCACAAGCCCGTCCCGTCCTTGACACAACAATCCGCCAGCCGGGTGCGGATACCGTGTTCCAAGAGTGCCCGGCGGAGACATTCATGAATGACCCGGTAAGCCTCGCCTGCATTTTCCCGGGCAAAAGGATGGGCGCGCGGAAAAACCGCTGAGAAAGTCAGGTCACTGCCATGCCGCACGATTCCGCCTCCCGACGCGCGCCGGACAAAAGGCACTCCCGGCGGGAGCAACTTGCTCCGCGAAAAATAGCCGATGCTCATGCAGGGACGATCCCATTGATAAATCCGGAGCGTGGATGTCAAGGCGTGTTCCAAGAGAGCCTCGTCGGCAGCCATGTTCCATGCCGGGGATGCGGAACCGCCGATGATCAGGCGCAGGGACGATCCGGGCATGACCATGATCTCCGTTTCAGACTTTTTCTTTGAGGACGGCTGAATAAGTCTGGTAGAACTCTTCCTGCTCGACCAGGGCGCGTTTCACAAGGGTCTGGAACTGGGGCAAGTCACCGGAGAAAACGGTGAGATTCACGCTGAAAATAAATCCGCTCATCCGGTCTGCCGAGGAGATCGAGTCGCCGATCAGGACGATGAGTTGTTTGCGTCTCTGAGACATGCTCATTTTTTGGAACATCTTCAGGATTTGATTTTCTTCGAGAGTCTCCCCGAGGAAATTTTCCGCAATGACGACGACATTGTAGTTCTGGCTCTGCACTTTATTGACGATGTCTTCGAGAAAAACACCGGTATGAATTTTGAATCCGAGGTCGGTGAGCGCGCTGAGGATGATATTTTGCCACTCCATATTGTCAACGCAGACCAAAGCGGATTTGTCGTTGATATCGAAAAATTGGGGTTGATCAGTATTGGCGTCTAACACACAACCATCGTAGCACTCTTTTTCCTCGCGCCAAGTCGAAATTCTCGGGAAAAACCATGATC
This sequence comes from uncultured Verrucomicrobiota bacterium, assembly GCA_964435715.1. Lineage (GTDB taxonomy): Bacteria > Verrucomicrobiota > Verrucomicrobiia > JAWXBN01 > JAWXBN01 > JAWXBN01. The sequence goes on from CAYTAI010000001.1 coordinate 22,653, forward strand.
ATATCCGCGCGCCTGCCGGTAAATGTCCACAATCTATCCCTGCAATTCAAAGTGTCCGAGCTTCTCCACTCGCCCATTCAACAACAAATCCAATTGATGGCTTCCGGGATAATGTTTGCGTGTGGTCATGTCTTTGACCGTGATTTTTTTTGTGATGGCGAGACTCCCGCCCGCGGGGAGACGGCATGCTTTGAGTTTGAAAACTTTGATCGAGCTTTTGCCGCCGGCTTTCACGTAATGAATCCTGAAGTCCAACATCAACCGCTGGCTGCGCGTGGCGGCATTCATCACCTCAAAAGAGAACGTGAGAGATTCACCCCGGAGCAATTTGCGAGGGGCAATTTGCTTTTTACGAATGACCCATTCGCCCCCCTGACCGTATCCCAGGACTTGCAAAGCTCCCGGATGGCCGGATTTGACAAGGGAACGCAGCGCGTGTCGAATGATCCATTTGCGGTTCTTCCCGGCGCCTTTCATCCATTTTTTTGCCACGAGGACAAGGGTGTCCGGGTGATCTTTGCCGATGTCATTGAGGTGGTTTGCCACAGAACGCCGCACATAGAGAGAGGGATCGTCTTTGAGAAGCTCCAGAAGTGCGAGCGTGGTCGCGGGGTTTTTCTGGAATTCCCGGAGCCGCGATGCCCACGGCAAGCGCGGCCGGGTGCCCTCTGATACCAGTCGCCGGACGTGTTCGCTCTTGTCACGCGACCATTCGCGCAAACGTGCAAGGGTGCGTGCCGGATTTTTCTCAAGGAAAGGGCGAATGCTGAATTCCGCCGTGAACCGCCGGGTGATCTCATACTGGGCGCGCATGGATTCCTCGAAATGGTCGAGCCCGTTCTCCGCGACAAAAAAGGAATGGGGCATGTAAAGGAATGATGAGAGGACATTCCCCTCCGTCTTTTGATTGGCCGGCTCCATTGAGCGGATCAGGATATCGACGGCGCGGGGGTAATCGGCAGGCAGGTAGTCTTTGAGCACAGAGGCAATCCGGCGACCACGGGCCATGAGCTCCAGCGACTCATATCCATCCAGACAATCGGCGAGAAATTTTTTCGCGTCGAAGTCCCTCCACACCGCCGCAATCATCCGCGCAATTTGCGCGGGGATGGCGGGACCGTAATGATTTTTGAGCGGTTCCGCCATAGACCCCCGACTTGGGATTATTGATGATAAGCCTGGATTGATTTCACACCGCAGGGTTCTTTTTGCAAGGACTCGATGCCGCGGGCACTGGCGCGTGCGGCACTGAGGGTGGTCATGATCGGAATGCGCTTGAGCACGGCGGTGGAGCGTATCCGGATCTCGTCCTCGCGGGCGATGATGCCGCTGGGGGTATTGATAATCAGGGCGACCTCGTCGTTTTTAATCATGTCCAGGACATTCGGGCGGCCTTCATTGACTTTGAAAAGCTCATTGACTGCCACCCCGTTTTCCTTGATGAGCCGGGCGGTGCCTGCCGTCGCGTAGAGCTCGAAGCCGAGCTTTGCATAGTCCGCCGCAATTTGCGCGATGGCTTTTTTGTCGGAGTCTTTCACGCTGATAAAAACTTTTCCGGACAGGGGCAGTGCGGGTTGCGCTGCCATCTGGGCTTTGACATAGGCGAGTCCGAAATTCTCAGCAATGCCCATGACCTCGCCGGTGGAACGCATCTCGGGTCCCAGAATAATGTCCGTGCCGCTGAATTTCGAGAAGGGGAAAACGGCTTCCTTCACGGAAAAGTAAGGAGGGATCATTTCTTGAGTGAACCCGAGCTCTTTCAAGGTTTTTCCCGCCATGATTTTTGCGGCGAGTTTCGCCAGGGGGAACCCGATGGCTTTCGAGACAAATGGCACGGTGCGGGACGCGCGGGGATTGACCTCCAGGATGTACACCGTGTTGTTTTTCACGGCATACTGGACATTCATCAACCCTTTGACATTGAGCTCGCGCGCCATCGCAATGGTCGCCTTGCGGATTTCGTCTTTGACCCCGTCGGTCAGTGAAAAAGGCGGGATCACACAGGCCGAGTCGCCGCTGTGAATGCCCGCCTGCTCGATGTGCTCCATGATGGCGCCGATGACAACGGTTTCCCCGTCGCTGATACAGTCCACATCGACCTCCGTCGCGTCTTCGAGAAATGAGTCCACCAGCACGGGGCGTTCAGCTGACGCCTCCACGGCAAACCTCATGTAATGAGTCAGCTCGTCCTCGCTGTAAACAATTTGCATCGCGCGGCCCCCGAGGACAAAGCTCGGGCGCACCAGCACGGGGAATCCGATTTTACGGGCGATGGCAACCGCCTCGTCGATATTGGTCGCCGTGCCATTGGGCGGTTGGCGCAGACCGAGCTTGTCGAGCATATTTGAAAACAGCTTGCGATCCTCCGCCTTGGCGATGTCGTCCGGGCTGGTGCCGATGATCCGCACCCCGTTTTTCTTCAAGCCCTCTGCCAGATTGAGCGGGGTCTGTCCGCCGAATTGCACGATCACGCCAAAGACGGAGTCGTCCTGATTCTCGCTCTCATAAATATTCAGCACGTCCTCAAGGGTCAGGGGCTCGAAATACAATTTGTCACTGGTGTCATAATCGGTGGAAACGGTTTCCGGATTGGAATTGACCATGATCGTTTCGAACCCCAGCTCC
>CAYTAI010000001.1:25407-26887 GCA_964435715.1 uncultured Verrucomicrobiota bacterium
GTAAGTCGAATAATAATAGGGCGTGCACGCCTCGAACTCCGCCGCGCAAGTATCCACAAGGCGATAAGCGGGCACGATGCCCTGGCTTTTACGGGCGGCGCGCACCTCCGCCTCCGCCGATTTGGTCAGGTGTGCGATTTGCCTGTCGGAGAACCCGAGCTCCTTCGCCTCGCGCAGACCGTCCGCGAGATTGATTTTCGGTTCTTGCTCGAAAAGCTGATGGAGTTGCGTGAGGAACCAGCGGTCGATTTTCGAGAGGTTAAAAACATCCTCCACAGTGAGTCCTGCTTGAAAAGCGTAGCGAATGTAAAAGACCCGTTCACACCCCGGCGTGATGAGTTTCTTCTTTATTTCCTCGAGATTCCATGTGCCGTCCGGATTGCGGGGTTCCTTGTCCTTGCCGTCGGCGCCAAATCCCGCGCGACCGGTCTCGAGTGAACGCAAGGCTTTCTGAAAAGACTCTTTGAAGGTGCGCCCGATCGCCATTGCCTCGCCGACGGATTTCATCTGCGTGGTCAGAGTGCCGTCGGCTTTCGGGAATTTCTCGAAGGTGAACCGCGGGATTTTGGTGACGACATAGTCAATGGTCGGTTCGAAGCTCGCCGGAGTCTCGCGGGTGATGTCGTTTTTGATCTCGTCAAGGGTGTAACCAACCGCCAGCTTCGCCGCGATTTTGGCGATGGGAAATCCGGTGGCTTTCGACGCGAGTGCGGAGGAACGCGACACACGGGGATTCATTTCAATGACAATCATGCGCCCGTTTTCGGGATTCACGGAGAATTGAATATTCGACCCCCCGGTCTCGACGCCGATGGCGCGGATGCAGGCAAAGGATGCGTCCCGCATGATCTGGTACTCTTTGTCGGTCAAAGTCTGGATCGGTGCGACGGTGATACTGTCGCCCGTATGAACCCCCATCGGATCAAAATTCTCAATAGAGCAGACGATCACGCAGTTGTCATTCTTGTCGCGCATGACCTCCATCTCATACTCTTTCCAGCCGAGGAGAGACTCCTCGACGAGCACCTCGGTGGTGGGGCTCAAGTCCAGGCCCCGTGTGACGATCTGCTCGAATTCCTCTTTGTTGTAGGCGATGCCTCCCCCCGTCCCGCCGAGGGTGAATGCGGGGCGGATGATCAGCGGGTAACGCCCGATGTCCGCGGCGACCGCGCGCGCTTCCTCGATCGTGTGGGCGATTCCGGAGATGGGCATGTCCAGCCCGATTTCCTGCATGGTCTTTTTGAAAAGCTCGCGGTTCTCACCGCGCTCGATGGCATCGGCTTTGGCGCCGATCATCTCGACCCCGTGTTTTTCGAGGATGCCTTTGTGCCAGAGTTGCATGGACACATTCAAGGCCGTCTGTCCGCCCAGCGTGGGCAGGATCGCGTCGGGTTTTTCGGCGATAATGATTTTTTCGATCATTTCCACGGTGATCGGCTCGATGTAAGTGCTGTCGGCGAATTCCGGGTCGGTCATGATC
>CAYTAI010000001.1:26897-39281 GCA_964435715.1 uncultured Verrucomicrobiota bacterium
GCGGGGTTGCTATTGACCAGCACGACCTCGTAACCCTCTTCTTTGAGTGCTTTGCAGGCTTGCACGCCCGAATAATCAAATTCACACCCCTGACCGATGACAATCGGACCGGACCCCACAATCAGGATTTTTTTGATGTCAGTGCGTTTTCCCATATAGATAATCCATCCAGAGCAAATTGTTTTTGACCTTCACGAATAAGCCAATCACAGCCGGATAAGGCAACCGAAATTTTGGTGAGATTTTAAGCCCTGAAAAATATTCTGGAACAACGCTCATAACGGTCAGAAGGAAAGAGCGTGTTCCCTCCCCAAGAAGACCCAAAATCTGGTTTCACGCAAAGTTTCGGAAAGGGAATCGAACCGCGGAGGCACGAGAGGACACAGAATGATTTTTTGATAGTATTGCTCAAAACTCTTGTTCAGTTCACTTGTCCACGGGTTCAAAGCGGCATCCTAGCACTTGCCGGAGTTGGCTCCGCCGCCCTGTTTGGCTAGGGGGTCATAAGGATGGTCGTGAGTGAAATAAAAGCCAGTTGAGAGAAAAAGAATGCAACACCACAATCGCCAGATTGGCCAGGACAACCGGGTTTTTAATATCACGCACTGTCATAACACTCAAGCACTTGTATAAAATCTGAAAAATGAAGAGAAAAATGCACAGGGGAATCATTCGTTCTGAATCCAGCAACGCATAAACGCTCAATAAGGCTATTGTCAAATAGAGAGAAGACAAAATGCGGCTGCTTGGGCTGTCTGAACCATAAGGCCAAACTCGAAAGTTGGCTTTGGGCATGAATGCAAGGACTACACCCCAGAACCCAGCCACTAAAATGTTCACAACCAGAGATGTGTATACGATGATCATTTGTTTGTCCTGCGTGTGATGATTATGCGTTTTTGCGGATAACCTCCATTGAAAAACGGCTTTGTGGCTGAGTTCTCCAATTTTTTCTTCCATCCGGGGCAATTATCATCGGCTGTCTTGATTGAAACAATTGAACCAGGAGGAATTGTTTTTTTTTGAGTCCACATATTTATCTCCATTTTCTCAAATCAAGCACAAGCGGATTCAAGTGTGAAATGAATCAAGAGGGAGAGGGGCAGGCTGTTTGAGATTATTTCTTTCATAATTTGCTCGTTTGATGATTGTTTTTTGAATTCGCCCATGAAATATCTGCACATCTTGGTTCATAGCAAACTGACCGCATCTAACAAAAGATGTAGCAAACCCGTCTGTTCAGTGAAAGGAGAATTGCTACCACCTCCCCCTGTTCCGGACAAGTGGGCTGGGCGGGAGCCCAAGCCCTCCAGTGGAAAATCTGTGTGAATCGGTGTCATTCCCGAAGTCACAGATTCGGGATAAGCTTGCGGTTAATCCCGACGACCCGTGGGGACACGGGCTCCACAGTCGGATTTGAGCCGAGAAAATTCACTCTTTTTTTCGTGTTTTTCGAGGGCTTCGTGGTAGAAACAAATCTGTGACCATCTTGGAATATCTGGGGAAAAGCACATCGTCTCATGACTTCCATTGTGACTGCTGTATTCTGAATTCTGGATTCTTTTCTGGTAATGATGTCTTCGGCAAACCAACCATTCGGGATTCAGGATTCGGAATTCTGGATTCTTCCGCAATTGGCAACCGTTTCCTCTTCACCGGACGGGAATACATCGCCGAGATCGACCTGTATGATTACCGGAACCGTTATTATTCGCATGAGCTGGGTCGGTTCCTCCAGAAAGACCCCATCGGGTTCGATGGTGGTGATGTGAATTTGTATCGGTATGTCGGGAATAATGCGGTTAATTGGGTTGATCCGGATGGAAAGTTTCCAACTGTTCTGTATTTGATACTTGAGGCTGCTTGGATGACATTCTGTCATCAACGGGCTACCGAACTGGCTGAAAAATATTTTCGGGGAGAGGATAAAAAACAACATTGCTATGCCTCATGTTATTTTAATAGATGCAAATTGCTTACAGCTCCACATATAACAGCACTTGGAGGATTACTACATGAACTTGGTCCTGGACATTGGGATCCTCAAGACTTGAAGGCTAATCTTTACGGTATTATAAAATCATACACATTCCAGTCTTGCTATGATTCCTGCAATACCTGTCCAGTAAAAGACTAAATGCCATTATCATCAAAAATTGTGCTGTCGATCATGGGTGTCATCATGCTTGTTTTGATGGGTCTCACTTTCTACCATTCTTACTATCAAGGGGATATTGCAAAGTATTTCGATCAAAAATTGGTAATCAAATTTGGTACGCCCGTAATCCAAGTACGGGGATCACAAAAAGAAGTCGCCATGATCAGACTGGAAAATGACGAAAGTCCCCTATACACGGTTGGTATCAGAAATGGCGATATGCTAGCGGATATCTCACTCACAAGATTTTATCGATTACTTCATCATAACAGGGGTAAAAAAGTATCTATTTCATTCATAGACGGAAGTGGTGAGATGCAGGAGGGAAAGGAAAAAATCAAACAAATTACAATTACCGTGCCAGAATAGACGAAGGTATTTCACCACAATAAATATGAGGCAATCATAAGCGAGCCGAATGCCGGCATGCCAACCGCCCCGCAATAACCCTTTACTGGGAACGAAGCGGACAAAGTATTAGGATAGAGGAGATGGGATATCGGAGATAGGGGGGCAGAATTGTTAAAAATGAATGTTGCAAAGAGCTAATTTCGGCTTGAGTCGAAGGGGGCAGGTATGGTTGAATGCAAATTGTGCAGATGGTATTCCACACCAAATACAAGGATGGGAAAGGGGAAGTGTGCAATTACGATCTGACGGATCAGGCGATGTGAATTTGTATGTCGCAAATAATCCGGTGAATAGGGTTGGAATTGAAAGCAACATGTCAGGTGTTTTGTCCAAGGGTAATGGGTAAAGGTTTGAAGTGTAATGAGTGCAGTCGAAGCGCATCTGATTTTCCTGATTGTGGGCATGATGAACCCCAATGCCAAAATGAGTGTGATGATGCAGTAAGATGAATACCACGCTAAGCTTGTGCCAGATCGGTCGTGGAGTATATTTTAAGATATGAAAATCACTCGAAATTCTTTTGTATATGTCTTATTGGTGGTCTCTTATATTTTTGTCATTTATCTATCCTATTTGTGCTATGAGTATAAGAAAGAAATAAGTGAGGGAAATGCAAGAATTCAATCAATGCTACATGGTCAGACTTGGGTTAAGATACAAATATTAGAGCTTTTAGCTGATAAAAAAATTGATGAAGTCTCTGATCTAACCAAGGGAGCGTTAGATACGGACATATTGTTTTTAAAATATGTAAGGGATCGTGGTGCCCAACCAAATAAGAATGATTTTTATCGATACAGACAAATAATGCACTATCGAAAAAAGCATAATCATAGTGCGTATCCTCCAGCATTAGAGGAAAATATATTATCATTTTTACGGGAAACCTCAAAAGAGCCGAATGCCGGCATGCCAACCGCCCCGCAATAACCCTTTACTGGGAACGGAGCGGAAAAGTATTAGGATAGAGGAGGAGATGGGATATCGGAATAATTGTAAAAATCTCTGTGCTCTCGTGCTCCTCGGCGGTTTCATCTTCTTTGCGTTCACCTACGAGGGGCGCAAATTGCATCGCACAGAATCCTTGAAAGAGCTGCGGCAATTTGTTTGAATATCAGGATGTCCGCACAGTTGAGTTCACAAACCAATCCAAAGCAACAAACCGCGCTCAAGGAGCCGGAATTCATTTCATTGCCCAGTCTCGAACAGAAAGTGGACACGGCGATGAAGCTGGCCCAAGACCACATTCTGGGCCTGCAGGTCGATGAAAAATACTGGTGTGGAGAGCTTTATGTCGATACCACGCTGGCCAGCGACATCATGGTGTGGATGGTTTGGCAGGACAAAGTGGACCCGGTTCTGCGGGACAAACTCGTCAAACACATTCTCGACCGGCAACTCCCCGATGGCGGCTGGCCGATTTATCCGGGGGGGCCCAGCGAGATCAATGCCAGCATCAAAGCTTATGCCGCGCTGAAACTCGCCGGTTACAAGGCCGATGACCCCATGATGAAGCACGCGCGGAATAATATCCTGCGCTTGGGCGGCATCCCAAAGGCAAACACCTACACCAAACTCGCCCTGGGTCTGATCGGGCAATTCCCTTGGAAACACATCCCGGCGATTCCCCCGGAGGTGATTCTCCTGCCGGACTGGTTTTTCTTTAATATCTACGAGATGTCCTCCTGGAGCCGCGCCATCGTCATTCCTCTGGCCATCATCAATCACCTCAAACCCACCCGCGTGCTGCCCACGCACCTGCAGCTCCACGAGCTTTTCCCCGTGGGAACCGAAAACAGCGACCTGTCGCTCAAGCGCAGCAAAAATTTATTCAGCCTCCGCAATGGCTTCCTGCTGATCAATAAAATCCTGCTCGCCTACAATGAGCGTCCGATTGGGTTCCTCCGCCGCAAAGCGATTCAAAAATGCGAGGCGTGGATGGGTGAACGCATCGAGGCCGCCGACGGTATCGGGGCGATTTTCCCGAGCATTCTTTTCTCCGTTTACGCAATGCAGGCGCTCGGTTACCCCGAGGATCATCCCTGGCTGGCCAGCTCGATCAAGGCCATTGAAAAACTCTACGTCGAGGACAAGGCAAATAACGATTTCCGCATTCAACCCTGTCTGTCCCCGGTCTGGGACACGGCCATCGCCCTCATCGCCCTGCGCGAATCCGGGGTGCCGGAGAATCACCCGCAATTGTCCAAGGCCGCTGAATGGCTCCTCGACAACGAGATCAAAATCAAGGGCGACTGGGTGCATAAAAATCCCTCCGCCGAACCCAGCGGCTGGGCATTTGAATTCCGCAACGAACACTACGCCGACGTGGACGACACCGCCATGGTGCTCATGGCGCTGGACCGCGTGAAAACAATCACCCGCGAGAAAGACAAGGCCGCCGCCATCAAACGCGGGAGCCGCTTCATCATGAGCTTCCAATGCCGCGACGGCGGCTGGGCGGCTTTTGACAAGGACGTGATGAAATCCTGGCTCGAGGACGTTCCTTTCGCCGATCACAATGCGATTCTCGACCCCTCCTGCAGTGACATCACCGCGCGGATTCTGGAAATGTGCGGGCTTTTCCACTGGGATCAGAATCACCCGAATATCCGCAAAGCGCTCCAGTATCTCAAGGACACCCAGGAGGAGGACGGCTCCTGGTATGGACGCTGGGGGGTCAATTACATTTACGGCACATGGCAGGTGCTGCGCGGGCTTTTCTATCTCGGGGTGGACATGCGTCAGGACTGGATCCTGCGCGCGCGCGACTGGCTGGAGAGCTGTCAAAATGAGGACGGCGGCTGGGGCGAGAGCTGTCACACTTACGAGGATGACACCACGCGCGGACAGGGCGAAAGCACCGCCTCACAAACCGCATGGGCGCTCATGGGCCTGTGCGCGTGCGGCGACCTCGACCGCGACAGCATTCGCAAAGGCCTGGAATATCTCATTCGCACACAGGAACCCAACGGCGAGTGGAAAGAAGACGCCATCACCGGCACCGGATTCCCCCGTGTTTTCTATCTGAAATATGATTTCTACCGCCTGAGCTGGCCGCTGCTCGCTCTCGCCACTTACAACAAAATGCGCCGGGGCGAATTGTAAAAGTTGGTGGGCCCACAAGGATTCGAACCTTGGACCAAGGGATTATGAGTCCCCTGCTCTAACCACTGAGCTATAGGCCCGTTATGATAACGGGGAAAGTCTGGCGGCGCAATTTGCGCCGCAAAACAACCACAATACCGATTATCCAAGTTCCTACCCGTGGCGCAACCGAAAAAGTGTGCATATCCCGAAGCCCTCGGTTCAATCAAAATCGGAATGGTCAGGGAGTCCCCTATTTTTTCTTTGAGGCCGGCTTTGGGTTCTTGTCGCCAATGGTCGGCGGTGGAACGGGATTCATCGGTTGGGCTGCGGGTGAGAAAAGGGAATGGCCTGGGGTGCAGCGGGATTCCATCCTCCGCCGAGGGCCTTGTAGAGCGCGACCACCGAGGACAGGTAGAGACGGCGGAGCTCTGAGAGTGCAAGCTGGGATTGGAAAAGGTTATTTTCGGCATCAATGACATCGAGGTAACTGACGATGCCTTGGTCGTACTGTTCGGAAGCGACCTGATAAGCGCGTTGGAGCGCGGCGACCTGGATCGTCACTGTCTCCACTTGTTTGCGGTAAGTGGCGACAGCGATCAGGAGATTGTCGACTTCGTTAAAGGCGCTCAGGATGACTTTTTCATATTGAGTCAAGGCTTGATCAGCCTGGGCGCGGGCGATCTCGACCTGGGCTTTGTTGCGTCCGGCATCGATGACCTGGACACTCATTCCGAGTCCGACGGACAGGGCGCGGGTCAGGTCGGGACTGGCGATGCCCAGCAGGCTGGTGAGATTGAACTGGGGATAACGGTTGGCGATATTGAATCCGATATTTGCCGTGGCGGCAGCGAGCTGGTGCTCCGCTTCCATGATGTCCGGGCGGCGGTCGAGCAATTTGCTCGGGAGCCCGGCGGGCACTTGCGCCGGGAGGGTTTGTTTGTCAATGGGCAGACCGCGGGCGATGCCGCCCGGATTTTGCCCGAGTAAAAGGCGGAGATTATTCTCCTGTTGGGCGACCTGGCGCTGGAGTTGTGTCGCTTGATTGATGGCGGACTGGAGCTCCGCCTCAAAACGTTTGACATCGAGATCGGAGACCACGCCTTGATCCCCGCGTGCTTTGGCAATGCGGTAAGCCTCTTGACGCGAGGTGACCGTGTCCTGCGCGATGCGGTATTGGTTGTCGAAATCGCGCAGTGTGAAATACGATGTCGCCACTTCCGAAATCAGAGAAATGATGACCGCACGTTTGAAATCCTCCTGGGCAAGATACTGTTCGCGCGAAACTTCGGTGGCGCGGCGGAGACGGCCGAAAATGTCGATTTCCCACGCGACCTGACCTCCGGCGGAGTAAGTGCGGTCAAAACCGTATCCGGTGGGGATCAATGCTTGATCCGCGCCGCCGGCGTTGCCGACGGCATTGATCTGGGGAAGCTGGTTGGCGCGGGAGCCGGACAGGCGCGCGCGGGATTCCTCGACTTTGGCAGCAGCGATTTTCAGGTCTTTATTCTCCTTGAGGGCGATGTCGATGAGTTTGGAGAGCTCCTTGTCGTTGAACAATGTCCACCAGTCGCGGTTGGCAATCGTATTCTCGCTGAGTTTGGTCCCGCCGAAACGCCAGGTGTCGGGGGTATTCACAGCGGGTCTGTTGTAATTCGGGCCGACCGTGCATGAGCACAAGAGCGGGAGTATGACGCCCACCGCGGCGGTTCGCATCATGGATGGTGAGAAAAAGAAAGTTTTCATGGCTTGTTATCGGGTTCTCCCCCGGTCGCCGGAGGCAGGGGTGCGGACACTGCCGGCTTGCGGTTCATTAAACTCATAATCAGGAAAAAGAAAAGGGGAACCATGAAAACAGCGAGCATGGTCGCGGACGTCATGCCTCCAAAGACACCGGTTCCGATCGAGTGCCGGCTATTGGCACCCGCGCCGCTGGCGAGCATGAGCGGGACAACGCCGAGAATGAAGGCAAAGGATGTCATCAGGATGGGGCGGAAACGCAAACGCGCGGCTTGAATGGCTGCCTCGCGGATGGATTTGCCTTCGTGCACGAGTTGATTGGCAAACTCCACAATCAAGATGGCGTTTTTCGCCGCGAGACCGACCAGTGTGATCATGCCGATGCCGAAATAGACATCATTCTCGATGCCCCGGATAAAGATCGCCAAAAACGCTCCGAAAATGCCGAGGGGCACCGCGAGCATCACGGCAAAGGGGGTCGACCAGCTTTCGTATTGGGCGGCAAGCACGAGAAAGACCATGACCATCCCGAAAATCAAAATGACGGTGGCTTGACCTCCGGCTTTTTTCTCTTGGTAGGAAGTGTCACTCCAGGCGTAGCTCAGTCCTTTGGGAATCAGCTCTTTTTGTCCGAGCTCTTCCAAATCATCGAGCACCTGACCCGAGCTGTATCCCGTGCGGGTGGAGCCGGAGATTTGGGCGGAGTTGTAGCCGTTAAAATTAAAAACGGTATCCGGTCCGCTGACGATCTCATAGGATGCGACGGTATTGATGGGCAACATTTGTCCATTGGACGACCGGACATAGATATTATTGATGTCGTCGGGTTTATCCCGGTAGTTCATCTGCCCCTCGGCTTGAACGCGGTAGACCTGGCCATATTTGAAAAAGTCATTGATGTAGTATGATCCAAAATAAGTTTGGAGTGTGCTGAAAACGTCCGAGATGCTCAGCCCCAGGGACTTTGCCTTTTCACGGTCGACATTCATGTAAACCTGGGGGACGGTTGTCCTGACGATTGTGCTGGCGCCGCTGACCGAGGGAAGTTCATTGACTTTGGATACAAAGTCTTTCGACATGGAGACGAATTGACTGTAGTCGTATCCGGCGGCGTTGAGCACTTGCATGGAGAATCCGCCCACCGTTCCCATCCCTTGAATCGGGGGTGCGTTGAATGACATGACAATCGCCTCGGGAATCTGCCGGGTTTGTTGCGAGGTTTTGCGGATCACGATTCCGACATTCTGCGTTTTCATGTCGCGTTTCTCAAAGTCCTGCAGGATGACGAACATCGTGGCGTAGTTCGCGCCGCGGGAGTTGAATGCGAAATTTTGTCCGGTGAATGTCAGCACGTATTTGATCTCGGGGGTATTCTTGTAAATTTCCTCGATTTTCTCAACGACACGGAGTGTGCGTTCATTGGAAGCACCGTCGGGGAGCTGGATGAGGGTGACGAAATAACCTTGATCCTCATCCGGGATGAATCCTTTTGGCACTTTATTCATCAGAAAATAAAGTCCGCCGAGAATGCAGAGGAAAACAGCGAGGGCGACCGGCCAGAATCTCAACAGGGTTCCGACAATCGCCGTGTAAAGACCGGTCACCTTGTCAAAGACGCGGTTGAAGAGTCCAAAGAACCCTTTTTTGGGACCGTGATGTGCGGGCTTGAGCAAGAGCGCGCACAGTGCCGGAGTCAGGGTCAGGGCGACGATTCCCGACAGGACCACGGAGACGGCGATTGTGATGGCAAATTGCTTGTACATCTGTCCGACGAGTCCGCCCATGAATCCCACGGGGACAAAGACGGAGCAGAGCACGAGCACAATGGCGACCAGCGCACCGGAGACTTCGTCCATTGCTTTTTTAGCGGCTTCTTTCGGCGGGAGATGGTCTTCCTCCATGATGCGCTCGACATTTTCGACGACCACAATCGCGTCGTCGACGACGATTCCGATCGCCAGCACCATCGCAAAAAGTGTGAGCAAATTAATCGAAAAGCCCAAAGCGGACAGTCCGGCAAATGTGCCGATCAATGACACGGGCACTGCGATACAAGGGATGAGGGTCGCGCGCCAATTCTGCAAGAAAATGAAGACCACGATAAAAACCAGAACCATCGCCTCGACAAGGGTGTGGACGACCTCATGAATGGAGAGCTCGACGAAAATACTGGTATTGTAAGGAATCTCGTAAGAGACACCCGGGGGAAAAGCCGTCTGGAGCTGATTCATTTGATCCTGCATTCTTTTAATCGTTTGCAGGGCGTTGGCACCCGGCTCCAGATAGACGGGGATCAAGGCAATGGACTTTCCATTCATGCGTCCGGTCATGTCATAGGACTGGGCGCCCATGACAATGGTGGCGACATCTTTGAGGCGGACATTCGATCCGTCGGGATTGGCGCGGACGATGACATTTTCAAACTCGGAAACATCTTTGAAACGGCCCTGCGTGATGACATTCATGGTCGTCTGTGTCCCCTCGGGTGCGGGTGCGGCTCCGATCCGCCCCCCGGGGTAATCCGCATTTTGCTCGCGGATGACAGAGGCAATATCCCCGACCGTGAGTTTGAGCTTTGCCATTTTGAGGGGATCAAGAATCAGCCGCATCGCGTAATTGAAGCTCCCAAAGACCGCCGCATTGCCCACGCCATCGACGCGCTTGATGGGGTTGACGATTTGTTGGATGGCGTAATTCGCCAGATAAATCTCGTCGTAGCGGGGATCCTCGCTGGTCAGGGCGATGACCGCGAGCATTGCGGTGGATTGTTTATTGACGGTAATTCCTTGTTGGACGACGCTCTGGGGGAGCTGGGGCTGGGCGATGGACAAGCGGTTCTGCAGATCCACCGCCGCGATACTTTGATCCGCGCCGATATCGAAAAACGCATTGAGCACCATCTGTCCGTCACTGGTATTCGCCGAGCTGAAATAGATGAGGTTTTCCACGCCGCTGACCTGGCTCTCGATGGGAGCGGCGACTCCCGTGGCGACAGTCTCCGCGCTGGCACCGGGATAGACTGCCGCAATTTGCACCGAGGGCGGAACGATATTCGGGTACTGCTCGACAGGCAGTTTGGTCGCTGCCAAAAGTCCCACCAGCACAATCACGATGGAAACCACAGACGCAAAAATCGGACGGTCGATGAAAAAACGGGGACCCATAAGGATATCGACGACTAAGGTGCCGCCTCCGGACTGCTCTCGGCTGCCTCCGTGCTGGCAGGGGCAGACGGTGGTGTCCAAGGCGTGGTCTTGACCGGCATGCCGGGGCGAACCTTTTGGATTCCTTCAACTATCAAACGATCCCCTTCCTGCACCCCCCCCTCGATGAGCCAATCGCTCTCCACATAACGAAGGAGTTTGATCATGCGGACTTGCACTTTTGAATCGCTTCCGACGACATAACAATAGGCACCCTCGGGTCCTTGCATGACCGCGCGCTGGGGGATGACGATGGCGTCATTGCGAGTGAATCCGGTCACTGTGACTTGCAAATATTGTCCCGGTGTAATCTGTGAGCGGGGATTTGAAAACTCGGCGCGCAAGGGGTAGGAATCCGTCTGTGTGTCGAGTGCTGTATTTTTGAAATTCAACCGCCCGGTCTCGGGATACTCCGATCCGTTTGTGAACCGCAAGGAAACGATGAATTGGTCAAAAGGGACATCGGTGACTTTGCCCGCCTTGATGAGTTTGTGATAGTCGAGCCAAGTGCTTTCCGGAACGGTGAAATTCACATAGATGGGGTTGAGCACTTGCAGGTCGGTGAGCTTGGTCTGTTGGGCGGAGACATTGCTGCCTTCATTGACGAGGGTTTTGCCGATGCGTCCGTCGATTGGGGCGGTGATTTTTGTATAACCGAGATCGATGCGGGCATTGTCGAGCGAGGCGACCGCCGCCTGCAAATCCGCTTTGGTGGACTCGACTTGAGCCGTGGCATCATCGAGGTCTTTGGCGGCAATCGCTTTTGATGCGACCAGGGGTTGAATCCGTGCAAGATTTTTTTGCGCGAGATCATAACGCGCCTCGGCTTGCGAAACCTTGGCCTCAGCGTCACGCACATTCGCCTCAAAAGGCTCCGGGTCGATCTGGTAGAGCAAATCGCCCTCTTTGACGTCGGTGCCTTCCGTAAAGAAGCGTTCTTTGATGAGTCCCGAAACACGCGGACGGATTTCCACAACTTTGGATGAATCCGCTTGACCGATGAATGTTTCAGGGATCGGGATGGATTTCGAAGAAATGGTCATAACCTGCACCGCTGCGGGTTCCGGTGGAGGCGGCTCGGGCTTCTTGCATCCCGCCGAGGCAATGATGAAAGAAAGGGTCGTGACACCCATAAAAAAATGAGTCCGGCAAAAATGCATAATTTAAATTGTTATTAAAGGTGTTTGCATGGGGAGGCAAACTAAAAAAGCTCAAATAAAATAGTGATTATTGCGTGTTTTTGCATGAGGACACTCAATCGCTTAAAATCTTTTGCCAGTCCAAGTTGATGAGGTCGCCGATCTTTTCAATTGTGATGTCGGGAGGGGGAAAGGTGGACACGGTTTTCGAGTCGAGGGCATAATGCCCCTGGCGCGGAAAGACAGTCGTGACTTTTTCACCCCACTGCTTTTTGATCGCGTCGAGCAAGCGGACTTTATCGTCGATCATGACATAATGTCTGGCGGGATAATGTTTCTCCACATAATCCAACTGCGACTCCTTGTGCAGGAAAATCATGATTTTCCCCTCGAAAAGCGCGTGGAGTCCGCTCCGGTGAACCTTTCGCGGTTGGAAAACAACATCCCCGTCGCTCAAGATGGCGGTGGTGCCGTATTTTTCCACATGACGGAGAGCTTCTTTGACACCGGGAAAAAGCCTTTCGTGAAAAGGATATTCCAAAAGATAGGAGGACATTTCCATCAAACCTTGATTGGACTCGTTTTCGAGCCGGTACTTCTGAAGCGACTCAAGATAATCCGCGTACCCCAGCAATTTGCGCGTCTCTTC
>CAYTAI010000001.1:39298-44503 GCA_964435715.1 uncultured Verrucomicrobiota bacterium
CTCTTCAAAAATCTCCCAGTAACGACGGTTCGCCTCCTCTCCAAAGCTCGCGGACAAATGCCTTTTGAAATCCGCCGTCACGCGATCCGTGTCCAGAAGCGTGTTATCAACATCAAAAAGGAAGCAGACGGGGCTCATGGGTATGATTTGATTTATTTCAAAGCGGCATCAACGATTTGTTTTGCTTCCGAAAGAATCTGGTCGAGGTGCTCCGCGCTTTTGAGGCTCTCGGCATAGATTTTGTAAACGTCCTCAGTGCCGGACGGGCGGGCGGCGAACCAGCCGGATGCGGTCGTGACTTTGAGCCCGCCGATAGCGGCACCGTTGCCGGGAGCTTTCGTGAGTTTGGCAGTGATAGGCTCGCCTGCCAGCGTGCTCTCCCGGACATTCTCCGGTGAGAGATGGGACAAAAGCGCTTTCTGCTCGCGTGTGGCTGCGGCATCGACGCGGGAGTAATACGGTGTGCCATGCTCCGCGGTGATCCGCGCAAATTGCGCGCCGGGATCCTCGCCCGTGCGGGCGGTCATCTCCGCCGCGAGCAAATCCATGATGAGTCCGTCTTTGTCGGTGGTCCACACACCTCCGTCCCGGCGCAGGAAAGAGGCACCCGCACTTTCCTCACCGACAAAACCCAGACTGCCGTCGAAAAGACCGTCCACAAACCATTTGAATCCCACGGGCACCTCGAGCAATTTGCGCCCGAGCCGCGCGGCGACTTTGTCGATGATACAACTGCTCACGAGGGTTTTGCCGATGCCCGTGGCACTGCTCCATTGCGGGCGGTGATTAAAAAGGTAGTTGATCGAAACGGCCAGAAAGTGGTTTGGATTGAGCAGGCCCACTGAGGGGGCGACGATGCCGTGACGGTCGGAGTCGGTGTCATTGCCCGCCGCGATGTCGTATTGATCTTTGAGCGCGACCAGCGGTGCCATCGCGCAGGCACTGGAGCAATCCATGCGGATTTGCCCGTCATGATCGACCGCCATAAAAGCAAATTGCGCGTCGAGGGTTTGATTGACCACGGTGAGATTAATCCCGTAACGCGCGGCGATGGGTTCCCAATAATGGATGCTTGCTCCGCCGAGCGGGTCGATCCCGATTTTGAGGCCGGAGGCTTTGATCACGTCAAAGTCGATGATCGAGGCAAGTTGCTCCACGTAGGCGTGGGCAAAATCGATTTGCCGCGTCGTCCCCGCGCAAATTGCGCGGGCAAATGGGATACGTTTGACCGCGCGATTGCCATCTTTGAGGAGTTCATTGGCGCGGGCTTGGACACGTTTGGTGATGTCCACATCGGCGGGGCCGCCATTGGGCGGATTGTATTTGAACCCACCGTCTTTGGGAGGATTATGCGAGGGGGTGATGACGATGCCGTCAGCGAGGGATTCTTTGCGACCGCGGTTATGATCGAGAATCGCCAGAGAAATCGCCGGGGTCGGAGTAAATCCGTCTTTTTCCTGAATCACGGTCTCTACGCCATTGGCGGCGAGGACTTCGAGCGCGGTTTTTTCCGCGGGCTCGGAAAGGGCATGGGTATCCTTGCCCATGAAAAGCGGGCCGGTGATCCCCGCTTCGCGGCGGTATTCGCAAATCGCCTGAGTGATCGCGGCGATATGCGCATCGGTGAAAGAGCCGTCGAGCGAACTGCCCCGGTGTCCGCTAGTGCCAAAGGAAACGGCTTGTTTGGGATTGTCCGGATCGGGAGTGATGTCGTGGTAAGCGGCGAGGAGTCTGGAGATATCGACAAGTATGTCGGCTGGGGGCAATTTGCCCGCGAGTGGGGAGATGGCCATAAGAAAAATCGCTCCGGTTAATTTCTCGTTTTTTGGTTTTGTACCACCGTCTTTTCAAACGGAGACAGTATCCATAGACAAACCCCGCACCATTTGCACGGAGAAAATCGGGACACTCCCGAATTGCCTCAGAACAATTCCATGGGAGCTTTTTTTCGGCTTTATGTGGAATGAAAGTATGGGATACTCTGGCGAGATGGAACACGAATTCAAAATCAAAGGTTGGATGGGGGTATTGGTCGCGATACCCATTCTGGTGGGAGTCTATATTTATAATGGTGGCGGCGGGATCAAAGGTATTTTGCGGATGGCTGACCCGTATCAAGTATCCGTCTCCCCGGAAATCCTCTGGGAAAAGGGGCAGAAGCCCGCGGCCGAAGCTTTGGAAAATTATTATCACCGCAAATACATGATGCCTCTTCTGGAAAAAGTGCAGTCCAATCCAGCGGCATATCCAGCGGAGTCCGAGCAAATTGTTGCTTACATGAGGCAATTCAAGACAATCAAAGTTCTGTCTTTGGATGTCCAGTATGCCTATGACGACAAAGACTCAAGGTCAGAGACTATCGTCGAATATGTCATGACCGTGCAGTATTCAATGAAGCCAGCTTCTCCGGATGGATCGACAAGCAAACGATTTTTATTTGAAACCAGCAACTTGAAAAACGGGAACTGGTGGGTAAAAAATGATTTATAGATTTGCCGGAAATATCGGATATTGCTAAGTTTCTCATGATGAGCGAAACGCAAAGAAGGCAATTTGCTTCACGTTGCGAATCCCAGAGGAAGCTTCTAAACGATGCTGTTAGCCCTAGCCACGCAGTTCGAATAGTCGTGTAATTATAATATCTGTGATTATGTTAATGGCTTAGAGTTGAGGAAAGATTTATTTTTTTGCATCAACGAACTAATGTCTGTAAATTTAGATTCAAAAGGATTAGCAATCACAGGCCCTTCATATCCGCAAAACGCAGCGATCATTATCATAAAGGCACAACCAAGTTGAGGATAATCTTTGAAGTAACCTTGCTCTATATTGTTCTCTAAAATCCATAAGCGACCATGGGATAAATGGTCGCGGTAGTTTTTTCTAATATTCATTATATTGGATAGCCAGTTATCCCATGATAAATCTGTGACTGTTGCGGCAGATTTCCATGTCTTCATAGTATTCTTAGAGTCTCCACCAATTATCTTCATGATGCCATCTAACGCAGAACAAAGAATCAGAAGTTTTGTGGAAGGTGGCAGGTTACCCAAATCTGAAGAAAGAACATTCCATATTAAAGTTTTGATATTATCCCGCTGTTCTACAGCCATTTTTCCGAAACCCTCTGAAATCACAGGAATAAAAGTCGAGAGCTTTGTTTGTTTTTTTGTGTGTAAGGTCATGCCAAGACGCTGAGAAATGGGGGCAAGCATGGACTGCCTCAAGTTAAGATTCGCACTCATCCAACGTTCCACGATGCGATGATCAATCCGTATTTCTCTATAAACAGGCCATGGTTGGAAGCCGTGGGTAAATGCAACGGCCAAACAAATCCGATCTACCAAGTCAACCGGGTCATCTATTTTTTGGTCCGAGGATTCCGTATTGCGGATGTGTAAATGCAGCTCATTGCCATTTTGAATCAAGGCACCTTCCCAACCTACTCCGCTAAAACGATGAGTATCAAAACTTGATGATGTTGATTTTCCTAGAAAGTCATTAATTTTCGAGACTTCCGTGCCGCTGTCCAAAAGACCTAGCTTCGGACCATGGAAAATAATGTGAGCCGAAAACTTCTTTTCGCACTCCTCTTCAGGTAGTTGTTTATCTCCGATCTTTGCAAGAATTTCATTCGTCGTGAGAAGGTCATCATTTTCTGGTATCAAATCAAGTTTATCGGCTGATATTGTCACAGATGATGTTCCTCGACTCCGGCTTGTTCTCTGTCCACAAGGAAAAATTAATGCCTCAAAAGCGATTTCACCGACGATCTGCCCTTTGATAGGAATCTTATCCCCTTCTCCCATTGACCGGCCTTCCCCATAATCAAAGATGGGTGGAGTGCGTGATTGTAAAAAGTGTAACGTTAATTCAAAATCATGGTTTCTCTTTAAAGCTATGACACCTGGTGCTTGAATTTTTGTTTTGCCAACTTTTATACAACAATCAGGAATAATCGCGTTCAAGTTACCTGATATAAGTGGTTCGAAGAGAATTTTTCGGTGATTGGTCTTCATTATTGCAAAGCCTCTAAAATCGACAAAAAAGCGGTTTAAGCCAGGGACGGGAGATTGGCGGTGTTACTCTCATCAATGGCGTGGACGGCGTGCATGAGGGCTTGGGGGCCGTCGATCAAAACCGCGTCGATGGGTTCGTATTCGATTTCGCGGGTTTCGTCCTCGACCCTGCCGGACTCCCACTGGAGCATGTCGATCAGGGCGATGAGCCCGTGGGAATCGTAGGTTCTTGCCGCGCTGATTTTGCTCTGACCGATTTTTAAAAAGCCGACGCGACCCTCCTGGTCTTCGATGATGCGGAGATGGCGGTTTTCCCCGATCAGGACGTAGATATAGATCAGGTTGAGCAAAGTCATGCCTTTGATATTCGTCCGGAATCCCTTGGTCTGATTGTCGGATTTATTGATGAGCACACTCAAGGACTCGGAGATCGTGTCGTTGGGTGTCAGGAGTGTCGGATTTAAAAGAGGACACTCCGCACGCATGATTTCGGGATAAAAAATCTGCAACATGTCGTTGAGCTCGAGACAGTTTTCGACAATGACAATCGGCTTGGAAACTTTTTGGGAATTGAATTGATTGACAAATTGCTCGAAGGAATGGGTTCGGGTAATGTAATACGCCTTGCCCAAGACCTCTTCGAGCCGGGACACGATTGACTCGTGAAAACTGTCATTCAGGCTCAAAGTAATGATGTTATTGATCATGGCAAACGGTACGGACCCCCGGAAAAAGGTTGTTTGAGTGGACGGATTCAAACAAAAACCATGAGACAAAATTTTACAAGGATAGAATTATCGGGGATTGTCGTATGTGATTTTAGTGAGTCAACGGGTCAAAAATGTCGCTTCCGGCTTGTAAAGGTTTTCTTTCTTTTCGTCTTACGCAAAAAAAGTATTCTTTTTACTTGAGCAATCCCGGCGATTTGGCATTATGCACAACTCTTTTTGATAAGAAATGGAGCACTATAGATATGTCATACGCAGTATTAAGAACAGGTTCGAAACAATACAAGGTTGCCGAAGGTGATACAATCAATGTGGAACTTCTCGAAGGGGTAGAGTCCGGGACGGAAGTTTCTTTTGACGATATTCTTTTGGTGGGGAACGGAGACAAGGTCACGGTTGGAACTCCCGTGGTCAAAGGAGCCAAAGTCACCGGCGAGATTATCGCCGCATCATACAAG
>CAYTAI010000001.1:44524-45355 GCA_964435715.1 uncultured Verrucomicrobiota bacterium
CCAAAGTCATTGCTTACAAATTCAAACGCCGTAAAGGCTACCACCGCACGGTCGGGCATCGTCAGCAGCTGACCAAGGTGAAAATCAAGTCCATCGCAGGGGCATAACCCATTTTTCGGAGACAAAGATTATGGCACACAAAAAAGGTCAAGGTTCAGTCAAGAACGGTCGCGACAGCGTCAGCAAGCGTCTCGGTGTGAAACGTTTCGGAGGGGAATTCGTCCTCGCGGGCAATATCATCATCCGCCAACGCGGCACGAAATTTGTCGCGGGTCGCAATGTCGGTCAAGGTCGTGATTACACATTGTTTTCACTCGTCGACGGCGTTGTGAAATTCGACCGCGAAGGCAAGAGGGTCAATATTGTCCCGGCCGAGGTTTTCGACCCAGAAGCCCAGGCTGCCGTCACCGAAGCCCCGGCGGAAGCCCTGCGCGGAAGGCGGGAGCCGCTGACATTTCTCTTTTTGAAAAAAAGCCGGGCGCGCAAAAAAGATTGCGCGCCTTTTCTTTTGCCGTCATCATTCTTTTCTGGTTGGCGGCGGTAAAATCTTCCAAGGATAAAGTTAAATTATGTTTGTCGATAAAGCATTTATTCAAGCGCGCGGTGGGCGCGGAGGCGACGGTTGTGTGAGCTTCCGGCGGGAGAAGTTTGTCCCCAACGGCGGACCGGACGGGGGTGACGGGGGGAATGGAGGGAGCGTTATTTTAAAAGTCGACACGTCGGTGAATAATCTTGTTGATTTGAAATTCCAACCCATCCGTGTCGCACCGAATGGCGCGCACGGGAAGGGAAAAAAATGTCACGGGAAAAACGCCAAAGATTACATCATCA
>CAYTAI010000001.1:45426-48527 GCA_964435715.1 uncultured Verrucomicrobiota bacterium
TCATCAAAGTGCCCGTCGGTACGGTGATCTACAAGATCAAGGACAATGCACGCTCGCTTTTGGAGCAAAAAGTCCGGTCAGTCCGCGAAGAAGGGCCTTTCGTCAAAGTGCGCCCGGACAAACCCGAGCTGGAGCCGGTGGCGGAATTTGACGCTCCGGGCGAAGAGTTTTCACACAGTTTGCCCGGTGATGTTATTTTTGACCGGCACATGGAGCCTTTCAAGGATTTGACCGAGCCGGGTGAGGAATTCGTCCTCTGCAAAGGGGGCCGGGGGGGACGCGGGAATACCCACTGGAAAAGTGCCCGGCATCAGGCACCACGGGAATTCGAATACGGTCGTGACGGTGAAGCGGGGGATTACTGGCTGGTCATGAAAATGATCGCGGATGTGGGACTGGTCGGATATCCGAACGCGGGAAAATCGACCCTTTTGTCGAAAATCTCGAATGCCCATCCGAAAATCGCGCCATACCCCTTTACGACATTGAATCCAATTATCGGCGCGATTGACAAGCCGGATGGCGGAAAAATCCTCGTGGCCGACATCCCCGGATTGATTGAAGGGGCGCATCATAATGTCGGACTCGGACATGAGTTTTTAAGGCATATCGAGAGGTGCAAAGTCTTTGTCTATGTGGTGGATATGAGCGGGAGCGAGGGGCGTGATCCTTATGAGGATTTTGCCAGTGTGCGTAAAGAGGTGAAACTTTATAATGCCAGTCTCATCAAAAGACCGTCTTTTGTTGCGGCGAACAAAATGGATCTTCCAGAGTCTGCCGATCACTTGAAACAATTCAAAAAACGGTGCCGACTTAAAATTTTGCCTATTTCAGCAGAAATGAATGAGGGTATTGATTTAATTAAACAAGAAATTCTTGCTTTTTTTAAGTGACAATCTTTGGTAATTTGCTAAACATTATGGATGAGAGGAATAGTGAGTTTGAGCTATTCTGTGGGATGATTTCAGAGTGAAAGGAATTATGTTAAAAACTTATTTGGGAATTTTTACTGTATTGGTCTTGGGAATGGGACATGCCATTTCTCAAGATTTGCCATTCCGTGTGATCGCAGTCAAAGGAACTGCCACTTATGGAAATTCTATTAAGGATAAAGGGACTCCTTTAAAAACAGGAATGGAAATTCCTGTGGGTTCCATTATTCAAACTCAAGAGAATACTGATGTCATGCTTCAGCAGAAAGGCACATTTAATATCTTTCAGATCAAGCCCAAAACCACTGTCCGTGTCGACAAGAGCAAGTTGCTCGGACCGGGTGAGCTTGAGACAACCTTACACCTTTCCAAGGGAACGGCGCTTTTTAATGCCGCGAAAGTCAAGGGGAATGGGAAATTCGAGCTTGATTCACCGCTCGCAGTCGGTTCGGTGCGCGGGACCCAAGGTTACGTTGCCATGATTATTTCGGCACCATTCACTGCTTCAAGTGTGGCAGGTGTGCCCAAAGGCGCGGTTTTGATTGTTTACACAGCACAAGGCGTTGTCGCATGGTCTGCCAAAAATGGGGTTCTTTCATACAAGGAAGTCGTCGATGAAGGCAAGGGAATGAAACTTCCCAAAGGTGTTGTCAAAGCGATGTTTGAAAAAGCGGAGAGCGGAGCTTTGACAGCTTTAGCCAAAGGTCAAGCCTTCCTGTTTATTCCTGAAGACGGTGTGGACAAGGATTTATTGTGGGATGAGCCCGACATGACGGCTTTTGCCAACCTGATCAATTCGCTCAATGAAGCAGGCTTTTTCACCGGACCCCCTCCTTGGGGACCATTCATTCCCCCCGGTCAAGAGCAGGATACGGAGAATACCCGGTTGCCCACTTCCCCCGTGGTGCCCTAACAAAAGCTAGAAATCATTTATTAAAACTGTGTTTCATGCCCCCTATCGCCTTCCGGTGGCGGGGGGTTTTTGTTTTGTGGCGGGCGCGGTCGTGTTGAATTTTATCTTGGGCTTGTTTCCCGTTATTCAAAATCTGGAATCATTGAGTATCGATCGCCGCTTTCAAATGCGCGCATTTGACCGGGAGAAACTCGCCGCTGATTTGGTTCTCGTGGGGATCAGTGATAAATCCCTGGAAAGCATGGGACGATGGCCTTGGCCGAGAAAACACCATGCGGATTTGATTGAGGGGTTGTTGCCGTATCAGCCCAAGGCATTGGCATTTGATATCCTTTTTCCGGAGCCTGATTTGATCAATCCGCTTTCGGACACCCGGCTGATTGAAAAGTCCGGTGAATCCAAAAACATCATTTTGGCAGCAGCAATCGAAGAAGGAAGCATGTTGCTTCCTTTCCCGGCTCTCGCGGCGCAGTGCACATTTGGCGTCGTGAATCTTCCGCGTGATGATGATGGAATTGCGCGCCGGATTATACTCCTCATCAAAGACAACGGGAAAATCTATCCGACCATGGCGCTGGCAATGGCTTGTAAACATTTTGGTGTCCGGTTTGAAGATTTGGAAATCATCGACGGTCAGAAAATTGTCATCACCCCCCCGGGACGCGCCCCTGTGGTCATTCCGGTGGACAGGAATAACTCCATGCCGGTGAATTTCCGGGGGCGGCTGCGTGATTTTACCGGTGCGGGCTATCATCAAATCATGGATGCCATCAATGAATCAGCCGGTGCTCACGACGGGGAT
This sequence comes from uncultured Verrucomicrobiota bacterium, assembly GCA_964435715.1. Taxonomy (GTDB): domain Bacteria; phylum Verrucomicrobiota; class Verrucomicrobiia; order JAWXBN01; family JAWXBN01; genus JAWXBN01. Next base: position 48,074 of record CAYTAI010000001.1, read on the forward strand.
CTGATTGATTTTGTCAGGGGTAAAGTCGTGTTGATCGGGTTTACCGCCACAGGCAGCGGCACGGATATCCTCCCCATGCCCTTGGACTCGAATTGCCCTGGCGTCGTGATTCATGCCAATGTCTACTCGAATATCGTGAATGAGGATTTTTTGAGGGAACTTTCCTTCCCCGTGTCCATATTGGTGATTGCCATTCTCTTGAGTGCCGTCTATGTATCTTCGCGTTTTTTACCCGTGAAATGGGCTGTTTTCATTTCACTTTGTATTGTCACTTTCTATCTGGGTCTTGCTCTCCTGGTCTTTCTGAAAGCAAATTTATTGATTGAAATCGCAGCGCCTCTTTTGGTGAGTCTGGGTTTGATTATCGGGATGACTTCGCAGCGCATGATTTTTGAGTCCCGCGAGAAAAATAAATTGAAATCCACATTCAACCGGTTTCTTTCACGGAATATAT
>CAYTAI010000001.1:48555-87499 GCA_964435715.1 uncultured Verrucomicrobiota bacterium
AAGACCCGGAGCTGCTGAAAATGGGAGGTGTGCGCCGTGACCTGACCGTGCTTTTTGCCGATGTGAAAGGATTCACCGGTTTGTGCGAGAAAATGCCCCCGGAAGTCGTCGTGCCGGTTTTAAATGAGCTTCTGGATCATGTCACCCCGGTGATTTTCAAACACGATGGCACCCTTGATAAATATATCGGGGATGCGATCATGGCTTTTTGGGGCGCGCCACAAGAGCAAGCGGATCACGCTCTCCGGGCTGTCAAAGCGGCTCTGGACATGCAACAAGCCATCAGCCAGCTCCAATCCTCCTGGGAGGAACGCGGGTTCCCGGGATTGAGCATGGGCATTGGGATCAATACCGGTCCGATGGTCGTGGGAAATATGGGCTCATCGGATGTGGTCTCTTACACCGTGATCGGGGATGCGGTCAATCTGGGTGCGCGCATTGAAACGCTGACCAGGCAATATCACGCGGATATTATCATCGGTGAAGAGACCTGGCATCAAGTCAAAGATGCCGTGGAGACCGAGTTTCTGGGGGAAGCCACCGGCAAAGGCAAGACCACATCCGTCCCGATTTACAAGGTCATTAAACTGAAATAAGCTGTTGCCTTGACCCCCTGCAACAGTTAGAAATCAAATCTTTTCCAAACGAAAAAACAAGGGAACTCTCCGTGAAAGAAACCGGGATAGGAATAATCGGGCTGGGTGTCGTCGGTCAAGGTGTCTTCAAGCACCTTCACCGGAACGCCCCCCTTTTGTCCGAACGAACCGGTTCCCGCCTCTCGGTCAAAAAAGTTTTTGCCCGCAATCGCAAGAAAAAGAGGGATGTCACCATCGCCCCGGCTCTGTGGGCCGCCAATTGGCAATCTGTCGTCGATGATCCCGCGGTGCAAATTGTTGTCGAGCTCGTGGGCGGGACGACCGTCGCGCGGCAAATTGTTTCGACAGCACTCAAAAAAGGTAAAACCGTGGTCACCGCAAATAAAGCATTGTTGGCAGAGCACGGGAACGAGCTTTTTGCGCTGTCGGCGAAATACAAGGCACCCTTGTTTTATGAGGCCAGTGTCGCGGGAGGCATTCCCATCATCAAAGCATTGAATGAAGGGCTGGTGGCAAATCGTGTCCTGAGCCTGCACGGGATCGTCAATGGCACTTGCAATTACATTCTCTCAAGCATGACCCAGAGCGGAGCCGGTTTCGAGACAGCACTGGCAGAGGCCCAGAAGCTCGGCTTTGCCGAAGCCGACCCCACCCTTGATATTGACGGATGGGATGCCGCACACAAGACCTGCATTCTCGCCTCATTGGCATATGGATTTTGGGTGAATCCCAAACAAATGTATGTCGAGGGGATTCGCCGCATCAGTGCCCAAGACATTTGTTATGCCCGCCAGCTGGGTTATGTGATCAAATTGCTCGGCATCATCCGCGCCGACGGGAAAAACGATGTCGAGATACGGGTGCATCCGGCATTGGTGCCCAAAGAGCATGTGCTCGCCCAGGTCAATGGATCCTTCAATGCCATTTGTGTCCGCGGGGACGTCGTCGGTGACACTTTGTTTTATGGGCGCGGCGCGGGCCAGGATCCCACAGCCAGCGCGGTCATCGGTGATATCGCCGAGGCGGCGGGATATCTCACGACGAATAAACAAGTCCGCTCTTTCTGTGCCCACAAGCTATACGGCAAAGTCAAAAAAATCGACGACACGGTCAACCGCTATTACTTGCGGCTGAGTGTGCTGGATAAACCCGGTGTGCTCGCGCAAATTGCGCGGATTCTGAGCAAACACAAAATCGGCATCTCATCGGTGATCCAGCCCGAGAGCGACGAGGAGGGGGAGCATGTCCCGCTCGTGCTTTTGATTCATGATTCCCTCGAGCGCAATTTGCGCGCGGCACTCAAACAAATCGACAAACTCTCCACGGTCAAAGCTCCCACGCGCCTGATCCGGATTGAAACTTTTGAATAACATGTCCACGCCTTCCCACTACGCAGGACTCATCCGCCGTTACCGCCGTTTTCTGCCCGTGACGGACAAGACCCCTGTCGTCACCTTGCATGAAGGGAATACCCCCCTCGTCGCTGTCGACCGTTTTGTCAAAGCCATCGGCGGGAAATTCAAGCTCTACCTCAAATATGAAGGGCTCAATCCCACTTGCTCTTGACGATGGCCATTTCCAAGGCGGCGGAGGAAGGCGCAAAAGTCGTCATTTGTGCCAGCACCGGAAATACCTCGGCCTCGGCGGCGGCTTATGCGGCACGCGCGGGGATGAAAGCCGTCGTGCTCCTGCCCGCAGGAAAAATCGCCCTCGGCAAGCTCGCCCAGGCCATGATGTATGGAGCGCAGATTATATCCATCGACGGGAATTTTGATGAGGCTCTCAATCTTGTGCGTGAGATCGGCGCCCTCGGCGGGGTAGCAGTGGTCAATTCCATTAACCCCGTCCGGATCGAAGGGCAAAAAACGGCTTCCTTTGAAATCGTCGATGACCTCGGGGACGCTCCTGACTGTCATTTCCTGCCCGTTGGCAATGCCGGAAATATCACCGCCTATTGGAAGGGCTTTCAAGAATACCACGCCGCCGGCCTTGCGCGCAAATTGCCCCGGATGTGCGGCTGGCAAGCCGCGGGTGCCGCACCGATTGTCCTCGGTCACGTCGTGGATCATCCGCACACGGTCGCCACCGCGATCCGGATTGGCAACCCCGCCAGTTGGAAAGGAGCCTCTGCCGCCGCACGGGACTCGGGTGGTTTCATCGACTTGGTCACTGACGAGGAAATCCTCTCTGCATACAAGCTCCTCGCCTGCACAGAAGGCATTTTTGTGGAGCCCGCCTGCGCCGCTCCGCTGGCAGGATTGATGAAAAAATTAAAGGCCGACGCGCAATTTGCCCGGGAGAGTGTGATCACCGCCACAATGACCGGGCACGGTCTCAAAGATCCCGACTCCGCCATCGGTGCCAGCGGACATCCGATCACGGTGCCTGCGACCAAAGACGCCGTTCTCAAGGCGATTGGAATCTAGGGAAAAATTTATGGCTTTGATTGTTCAAAAATACGGCGGGACAAGCGTCGCAAATCCTGAGAGGATTCGCAATGTCGCCGCCCGTGTCAAAAAATGGCAGGAGCAAGGCCACAAAATCGTCGTCGTGGTCTCTGCCATGAGCGGTGTCACCGACAACTTGATCAAGCTCGCCCGGGACGTGTCGGATCACCCGAGCGAACGCGAGATGGATGTCTTGCTGGCGACGGGAGAGCAAACCACCATCGCGCTCACAGCGATGGCTTTGCATTCCCTCGGTGTCAAAGCCGTTTCACTGACCGGGGCACAGGCGGGAATCGTGACCGATGGCATCCACAGCAAGGCAAAGATTCAGAATATCACTCCGAAAAAAGTCCATGCCCATCTCGACAGCGGCGAGGTCGTCATTGTCGCGGGATTCCAAGGGGAAAATCACGACGGTCATATCACGACCCTCGGACGAGGCGGCTCGGACTTGACCGCCATTGCGCTGGCGGCTGCACTCAAAGCGGATCTTTGCCAGATTTACACGGATGTGGACGGGGTTTATACTTGCGACCCGCGGATTGTTAAAGGCGCGCGAAAAATTCATGAGATTTCTTATGATGAAATGCTCGAGATGGCGAGTCTCGGCAGTAAAGTCATGCAATCCCGCTCGGTGGAGTTTGCTAAAAAATTCGGGGTGGTATTCGAGGTGCGCACGAGCCTGGGCGAGCAAGAAGGCACAATCATCAAAGAGGAGACAAAAAATATGGAAGATGTCGTCATTCGCGGTGTGTCCGTCGATAAAAATCAAATCAAATTGTCCGTGGAAAATCTTCCTGACGTCCCCGGAATTGCCGCCAAGCTTTTCCGCCTGTTGTCGGACTCCAATGTCAATGTGGACATGATCGTGCAGAACAACAGCCGGCTCAGCGACAAAAATACCGACCTGACATTCACGGTTTCCAAAGAGGACGAGGCGCGCGCGACCAAGGCGATCGAGGCTTTTGTCCATGACCACAAAGCTCATTCCTCCGAGGTGCGTCTCGGTCAGAAACACGAGGCCGCCAAGGTGTCTGTCGTCGGTGTGGGAATGCGCTCGCACTCCGGGGTCGCGGCGACAATGTTTGAGGCACTCGCCCAGGAAAAAATCAATATCCAGCTCATCAGCACCTCCGAGATCAAAATCTCCGTCATCATCGACCTCGCCGACGCCGACCGCGCTGCCAATATCATTCACGACAAATTCGGTTTGGCAAAGTAGTCGTTGGTCCCCCCACGAATTCCGGGTCTCGAAAACGGGTCGATAGCAAATCCGAGCTTATGTCATTTCGAGGGTGAAAATATTTTTTATCAGCCAATCGAGCCATCAAGGAGACCGATGAAAAGCGGGTCATTTTTCAGCGGGGTGAAATCGGGGTCTTGGGCGGCGAGGGCGCGGCAATTTGCGTGGAGCTTGACGGCTTTTTCGAGAAGAAACAATGCGTGTCCGGTATTCCCAAGCTGGGTTTCGTAACAGGCGAGGTTGTACAAAATCAGCCATTCCTTTGGAAAGCGTATTGCCCCCTTGCGGAGGATGTCCCGTGCTTCGTTGATATTCCGGGCACGGCGTGTGGCGTAGGCTGAGAGGATGAACCACGCGCTGCGACCCGAGCAATTTGTCTCATGAGCGAGAAGGAGTTCTGCCGCCCGCGCAAATTGCTCCAGAGAATTGAGAATGCCCGCCCGCATCAGGATGGCGTCCGGATGTGCGCGGTCGGCTTCCGCCAAAGAATCCAGCTCGATCAAGGCATCGTCGTCCATGCCGAGGGAGTGGTAACCGCTGGCGCGTTCAATGGCTTTCAGGCTTTCAGCTGACACGACAGGATTCATAATGAAAAACACGGGGGCAAAAGTTATTTGGAAAAAAACTCCGCCCATTCTTTCGGGGCGGGTTGCACCTTGCCCTCGGGCATCTTGAGCAGGGCGAGGGTTTGATGGCAATGGATGAGTTTCTTGCCGTCCCTGGGACGGATGATCTCCGTGGTGACATGAAACCGCACACGATCCACTCCCGTGAGGGTCGAGACAATATCGAGAGTTTCCCCGAGACGGGCGGGTTTGAGATAGTCAATCTCCGTCCTCACGACCACGGCAAAAAGATTTTGCGCGGCGCAGGTTTTGATGTCGTGACCCAGTTGCGCGGCGAGTTTTGTGCGGGCATACTCGATAAAGCGCAGGTAGGCGATATTGTGAACCACCCCGCCCGCGTCGGTGTCGTAGAACATCACCTCGATTTTGCCGGTGTAGACCGTTTTCATGATTGGATGGCGTTTAAAAAATAATTTTGCTGTTTTTCGGAGACGGGCATCCCGAGTTTCATCATCACGGCGATGAGATCCTCCCATGCTTTGCGTTTTTCGGTGAGACCGGAGGGACCGGCTTTGCGGAGCAAATAGCTCGGATGATAGGTTGGCATGACGGGGATTCCGCGGAAATCGAGCCATTTTCCGCGCAATTTGCCAATGCCGGTATCCAGACTCAAGAGTCCGCGGACAGCGGATGAGCCGAGAGCGACAAGGACTTTGGGCCGGATGATGTCGATTTGAGAAATGATGTAGGGGCGGCAGTTGTTGATTTCATCCGGTGTGGGCGGGCGATTCCCGGTCGAGCCTGATGGCATGTCGGGGCGGCACTTGAGGATATTGCCGATGTAAATATCATTACGGTCGAGCCTCATCGCCTGGATCATTTTGGTGAGCAATTGTCCGGCGCGCCCGACGAAGGGTTCCCCCTGGACATCTTCTTCAGCTCCGGGAGCCTCTCCGACAAACATGAGATCGGCATGGATGGTGCCTGTGCCAAAAACAACTTGTGTCCGTGTGCGTGCCAGATGCGGACAGATTTGGCAGGCGATTACCCGTTCCTGCAATTTTTTGAATTCACTTTCTTTGTCCTCCGCGGAGAGCGGTGGACCGAAAGAAATTGCCGGAACAGGAGTTGTGGTTGGCGCAGGATCCGGCGCGGGCGCGGGTTTCTGGGATATCGATTTGCGTGGAGCAATTTGCCCCGGGAGTGTGGGCGTGTCGGGAGCGTGTCGGGGCGTGGGTTGCGGGGGCGGGGAGCCGGGAGCAACCGGGCGGGCGAGGGCGAGCAATTCCTCACGGGAAGCCTCAATGTGGGTGACTCCGTCGCTTTTGAGTTGATGAAGATAGCCGATGACGGCGTCCAGTCCGTCTGTAAATGCAGTGCTCATGTCAATTGATTGAGTATAGTCAGAAAATCTTCCGGCAGGGGAGCGATAAATTCAAGCTTTCTGCCCGTGCGGGGATGAGCGAAAGCCAGTTTAAAGGCATGGAGCATTTGCCGGTCAGGATTTGCCTGGGGATTATTGAGTTTGGCTTTGCCATAAATGCGATCACCGAGGACGGGATAGGATTTGCTCGAGAGATGCACGCGGATTTGATGGGTTCGTCCTGTCGAGATGTGGCACTCCACATACGAGTAGTGTGTGAGCCTTTTGAGCACGGTGACGTGTGTGAGTGCCGGGCGGCCGCCGGCCGGGACAATCGCCATTTTCTGGCGGTTCTGCGGATGCCGCCCGATGGGCAGGTCGATGTCGAATCGGTCTGGTTGTACGCGTCCCCAGACCAGGACGCGGTAAATTTTTTCAAGGCTGCGGGACTGGAAGGCGCGGACGAGTTTCTGGTGGGTGAAATCATTTTTTGCAACGACCAGGCAGCCGCTGGTGTCTTTATCGAGACGATGAACGATGCCGGGGCGCTCCACCCCGCCGATGCCGGAGAGCGATTTGCCACAGTGCGCGAGCAGGGCATTGACGAGGGTGTGCTCCCAGTTGCCCGCGCCGGGGTGTACAACCATGCCGGCGGCTTTATTCACGACAATCAGGTCGGAGTCTTCATAGAGGATTTCGAGGGGAATGGCTTCCGCTGCAATGGCGAGGGGTTTGGGGTCGGGGATTTTGGCGGTGATATGGTCGCCCACCGAGAGCATTTGACTGGAGAGGCAGGCTTTGCCATTGAGTGTCACGAGCCCTTGTTTGACACATTTTTGGAGGAAGGAGCGTGAATGAGGAATATGTGCCGGCAGAAAAAGATCCATCCGGCAACCCCCTTTGCCGGGCTCGACAGTGATTTCATATATTTTCACAAGGGGGAAAATACAGGATTGTACGACCGGCAGGCAATGGTAATATCCTTTTCCAATGGCTCAAGTCGTCAATGAACTTAATTGCATCCACTGCAATACACTCCTTTCCGTCGAAGGAATCGAACCGCTCTCCCGTGTAGCGTGTCCGGTTTGTGCCCATGAGAACCTGGTGCCGCTGATCGTTGCCAATTACCGGATTGTCTCCATGATCGGAACGGGCGGGCAGGGAACTGTTTATCGCGCCCATGACACTTCATTAAACCGCGTGGTGGCTGTGAAACTCCTGAAGGCGGAGCTTGCCTCCGACCAGCAATTCATTACGAATTTCGCCCGTGAAGCCCGCGCTGTGGCGATGGTGACGCATCCGTATGTGGTGCAGATATATTCTTTTGGCGAGGACGAGGGGCAATATTACCTCGCCATGGAGCTCATGGAGCAGGGGAATCTCGATGATAGAATTGAAAAGGAAGTCAAACTCCCCGAGGTCGAGGTCCTGCAAATCGGCGCGCAAATTGCCGCAGGTCTCCAGGCGGCCTTTGAGAAAGGATTGATCCACCGGGACATCAAACCCGGAAATATTCTTTTTGATGATCATATGCAGGCGAAGCTCGTGGATTTCGGCCTTGCCACCGTCGAAGGAGCGAATGCCAATCAGGAAATCTGGGGCACGCCTTATTACATATCGCCGGAGAAACTCAGCGGCGGGCATGAGGATTTCCGCAGTGACATCTACAGTCTGGGAGCGACACTTTTTCATGCGATTGCCGGGCGTCCGCCATTTGAGGGGGAAGATGCCACCGAAATTGTCGCCAAACACATGCAATCCCACGCCGTTTCGCTTCAAGCTTTTGCCCCGCATGTGGCGGATGAGACGGCTTATGTGATTAATAAAATGCTCAATAAAAATCCGTATGAGCGTTATGCGAGTTATGACGAGCTGCTCCAGCATTTGAATTACGCGCGCGAACAAATCGAAGCCCGCTTTCAGAATCCGCAAGCAGCCCAAAAACAAACCTTCAAAATGGAGGAGGAGCCGGACAAAAACCCGCTGATTCTTTGGGGTGTTATCGGGATGCTGGCGGTTGTCATCGGGTTAATTGTTTTTGTCGGGCTGAATTATGAAATGCTTTTTGGCCTCGAAACAAAAAAAGAGACCGCCAAAGCTGTTGTCACGGAGAAGTCAAAGTTATCTTTGGAACAACAGGACATGTGGAACAAGGGAAATCAATTCCTTTCAACCGGGCAATTTGCCGAGGCACTCGAAGAGTATACCCGGCTTCAAGAGCAACTTCCGGTCGATGCTCAAAACCCTGTTTCTCAATGGCTCCCTCTTCAAATCATGGCGGCTTATTATGGGGCGGGAGATTTACCCAAAATCAACGAAATGATTGTGACATTCAAAGCGGGCAATGAAATCGCCCTGCCGGCAAAAATCTCGCCTGATAAATTGACGCAAGAAATAATCAAGGCCGTCACGACACGCCGCCCGGCCAATGACGAGAATAATTGGATTTCACAGCAAAGCAGGGATGTCTCCCGCATGGCGTCATTTTACCTCGCGATGAAAGCCCTCTCCCTTTCAAATTATGACCGGGCAGTGGAGCTTTTTAAGCGGTCCCAGAGTATCGCGGTGACGGAAGGCTGGATGAGACAAACGGGTGATTTCGGAAAAAAATTTGAAGATGATTACAATTTATACAAATCCTTGGATCAAAAAATCAAGGCCGTCACTGATGAGGAACAAGCTAAAAGTGTCATCGCAGAAATTTCCACCGCCATGACCGCGATCCGGTTCCCCGTCTTTTTGGAATCATTGCGCGCCTCTGAGTATGATTTAAAAACAAGATTCGAGCAACCGGCTACCCCTTGAATGGATATGAAGGGATTTTCAAGGGTGATATTTGTTTTTTTTGCGAGCCTTCTGGCGGGCAGTTCGATTTTCATGAGTTTTGTCGTTGCACCCGTGGCTTTCAGGCGGTTTCCCAAAGAGCTGGCCGGTGATATCACGGGGGCGCTTTTTCCCGCTTATTTTGCGGTGCAAATTGCTTCATCGTTATTGTTGATCATTTCATTACTCCCCTTTTTTATCCGGGGACATAAAAGTCATATTACTTCGGTGATTTTTGCAGGAGTCATCCTCTTTTCCGCGAGTTTGAATTTATTTGCTGTTCTCCCTCAAGCACGGGAATACCGTGGAAATGAAAAGTACCGGGAGGAATTCCGCAGGGAACACTCCAAAAGCATGATATTGAATCTCGCGGCTGTTCTTGCTTCGGCGGGAATTATTGTGCTCATCCCGCGCTCCTTAAATGGATGAGACTGCTTTTTTAACTGTTTTGGACGAGGGGATGTGTGAATCGGGCGGTGACGTTTTTTGTCTCAATCTCAACCTCCGTCGGTCTGCCTAGGAATTCGAAAAGGATAGCCACACGGTCTTTGGCGGGAATCAACCGCGAAACCAGTGCCCGGCAATTCTTGAATGTTCCTGCGGTAATGGTGATTTCTTCACCCACCTGCAAAACATGCTCGACGTCTTTGATCTGATAGTCGCCGGTGTGAGTCCTCAACTCATCAATCACAGGAGCCGGGACGGTAGCGTACTTTCCGCCAAACTGGACGAGACCGGAAACGGCATGCCCGCTCCGAACGAGGGAAAGAAGAGGCGCGGGATCAAACTGTGCAAAGATATATCCGGGAAAAAGCGCCTCCACAAAAACCCGTGCCCCGCGCGTGGTGGCTTTACGATAGCGGATCCGCGGCGCAAAGACATCCACTCCCTCAAGGGTATTCAGGAAACCCGCAGCAATGTGCTCATGCTTATTCTGGGTTCTCAGACAGAACCAAGGCAAGTCATGATTGTGATTAAAAGCGACCATGTTATTTCAGACTTTTAAAAATTTTAAAACCCACGGCATGAGTTTTCCCGCCCGGATGTGCCACCCTTTGAGGCGGAGCACTTTATCGTGATAAAACTTTCTTTCAACGGGAGGGACTTCTTTGACGAGTTGATCGAGCCGGGCGAGCTTGGGTTCGGCTCCTTCGACATGGGGCTGGAGTTGTTCCTTCAAAAATCCGGCGACGAGTTTTTTAAGCTCCGTCTCGGCGGTGTAATGGTCGCGGCGGTCGCCGGGCGCATAAACGATGCGGGCCGCCCCGATATTGCGGAGTTCCTTCAGCCCTTGGCTGGTGGCCCCTTTGCTGAGCGCCAGCCGGTCCATGATGACATCCATCGGCAAAGGATTCTTGGAAATGTAGAGCAGACCGTAGATTTCCCCCAGGGATTTCGGCAGGGCGGCGACTTGCGCGAGGCGCACAAACACCTCGATGACCTCCCGCTCAATGTCATTGAGCGGTTGACTCAACCGTTCGACATTTGTCTCACGTGCTCGAACCAATGCGGCCATGGATTCAAGGCTAACAAAATATTCGATTTGTTCAATAAAAAATGAACAGAATATTTTGACCCGGTTCGGGGGGCGGCGGCGGCGATCAGATTTCCAAGCGGTTTGCGCCGTCGGGGAGATCCGCATCCAGCCCCCGGGCGCGGAGGGTGTCCCGGAGCCATTCCAGCGCGGGGGTGTCGCCATGAACCAGGAGCGTTTTGCGCGGACGCAGGGCCGTGGCGAGTGCGACCAGATCATCCCGCAGGGCATGCGCGGTAAAGTCGAATTTCTCCACGCGACAGCGAATTTCACGGGGGGCGGAGTCATTTTCCCCCAGCACAACGGGAGCCCCCCCCTCCACAGCGGACAAAATGCGGCCTCCGGGTGTGTCCGGGTCCACGTAGCCCACAAAAAGAATCGCATTGGACGGGTCGCTGAGAAAATGTCCCGCCGCTGTGTAAGCCGGGGTCATCTCGGTGAGCATTCCCGCCGAAATCGCAAAAATCGTCGGCACATCCGTGCGCCACCATTTCGACCCGTCGCGGGGAATGACCTGTGGACAGAAATCCTCGAAGATGGAGAATCCCTCCATCCGGCGCGTGTCATGTTCCCGGTAGAGATCATAAACCAGGGAGATTTGTTTGCCCATGCCGCCGATCATGACGGGGTAATCGGGCAATTTGCCCGAGTCCATGAGGTTTTTCAGCATCGCGAGAGTCTCCTGCTGTTTGCCCAGCGCGAAACAGGGCAGGAGCACATTGCCACCGCGCTCCAGCACGGCATTGAGGGTCTGTGCAAACCGTTCGATCTCGGCCTCGCGATAGCCTGCGCCCCCGGCGGCGGTCAGTCCGCGGGTGCCCTCGATGATGAGCAAATCCAGGGGCCCCAGCCCCGACAATTCGGCTTTGCGCATCAGGGACTGGTCGGAGAGATTGATGTCCCCGGTGTAGAGGGCGCGTTCATGCCCGGAGTCAAAAAGAAACGAGGCCGACCCGAGCACATGCCCGGCATTCAATGGGGTCACCTCAATGTCCGTGCCGCCGGAACGGGCCGCAAGATCGAAGGGGCGGGTGAACCGGTGTGGCCTCCAGCTTTTTTCCTGACGGTCCACCTCCCGGTGAGTGAAAAGCGGGTAATCCGGATGGCCCGTGCGCTCTTTTTCCTTGGCCATGATGTTGCAGGAATTGTGCAGCATGATCGAGGCCAGCTCCACGGAGGGTTCGGTCATGTGAATCTCCGCCGAAGGAAAAGCCCTTTGGGCCACGGGCAGGGAACCCAGGTGATCCATGTGGCAATGACTCATCAGAATGTGATCCACCCCATCCGCGTCGGGAATGTCCAGACGGGGCAAGGACGCCCGCCCCTCTTTTTTCGGGTTCATTCCGCAGTCGAGCAGGATTTTGACCCCCTCCATTTCGAGAAGGTAGCAATTTGCCCCGATTTCATTGCCGCCGGTGAGATTGGTGAATTGCATTCGTCAGGGCTTCTGAATGATCTCGACCTCGTAACCCTCGGGCGCGTCGATAAAGGCGAAAATGGTGCCGCTGGAGGATTGTGTCGGGCCGTCGGAAAAGGAGTAACCCTTTGCCTTGATCTCCTGCTCGAATGCGGCGATGTCGTCGACATTAAAGGCCAAATGGGTGAGGTCGGGCTGAACCTGCACCGGGCCGCTGGCGGGGTAATGACAGATTTCGATGAGCTCCTCGCTCTGGGGCGCTTTCAGGAAGCAGAGCTCCGAACCTCGGGGGGATTTGTGGCGGTGGGTTTCGATCAGTCCGAGGGCGTCCTTGTAAAAGCTCACGGTTTTTTCGAGGTCATTGACGCGGTAACGGGTGTGGTTGAGTTTTGTCACAGGCATGGGGATTTGCTCCTTCAGGATGTTTTTTCAAAGTTCTTCAAGTGGAAAACGCGCCCCCTCACGGGCGATTTTGCCACCCCAAGAGAGAACCTTTGCCTTGGCGCCAGCCATTTCGGCCTTTTCGATATTGCCGTCCTTATTATAAGCCAGCGACAGCGTGGTCCAAGTCACTTGTGTGTCCGGGTCGAGATGAACCGCCATTTTGGCGGCCTCCACCGCCTCTTTCGGGCGGTTGGTTTTCAGACAGGCCATCGCGAGAGCCTGCCATCCGTCGATGAATTCGGGATTCGCCTCCACAGCCTGACGATAAAGCGCGAGCGCGCCCTCCAGATTTCCCAGAGCCACCTCGCTATTGGCCTCGTCGTAAAGTTCTTCGGCAGTCATCACGTTCCGCGCAATTTGCCACGGTTCGTCCCCGGTGTCGAATGCTAAAAATCGCGGGGAAAAACCCCACAGAAAAAGTTTAACCACAGATTCACGCAGATGATCACAGATTTTTTTGGGGAGGGAAGTATCTCCGAGGTGTCCGTTTTTTCCATTGGAGGGATCGTGCTTCTGCACGTCCCATTTTTTCTGCAATGGATTGGGGAGTGCGACCAGCTTGTCCCGAATCATCGGCTTCGGGATATACATTTTTCTGCTCTGCCAACTGCCTACTATGAACTGATAACCCGCGCTTTCAGCGCGTTTGTCCCCGCCCGAGGAACCATCTCCAATCACGCGCTGGCGTGGTTAACTTTATTCAGAATTCTGACTCAGGGAGATTGCCGGAGACTCTGGCGGATCATTGAATCCTGTGCTATCTGATTTCAAGAATCAAGGCAACCCCTCGGCAAATCTCGTCCAGTTCGTCTTGATTAAGGGTTTGGATTCTGGACTTGAGCCTGTGTTTGGCAACGGCACGAATCTGATCGATGACAGCGACAGCCGGATTCCCTTGGCAAGTGACAGGTATGGTGATGGGAGGGTGTGGTTTGGCTGCCGTTGAAAGCGGCACCACGACGACAGTTTGACGAAGCTCGTTGAGTGTATTGTGGGAGAGGATCACACAGGGTCGGGTTTTCTTGATTTCCGACCCCTGCGTGGGATCAAGACTGACCCACCAGATGTCTCCACGCTTCACCGGCGGTCGAGTCATTCAATCACTCCGTCGTCAAACGCTTGCCATGCATTGATTTCACCCTGCAGTGCCTTGTCCCGATTGGCCGAACGGCAGGCCGCCGCCAGCGAACTGTCGCGCTCAGAGAGTTCATCCTCAATGAGGCGTGTGACAAGACGAGAGCGTTGCCGTGCAGGGATAGCGGCTTGAAACCGGTGAGCCACCGCGTCAGGGATGGATAAGGTCATTCGCATAACGTAATAATACGATTTATGACTTATGCAGTCAAAGGTTTTTTGGAGAGAGCGAGTCCCGCCCGAGGAACCTTTCACCCCTGCGCTCCCGCGCCTGACTTTCATTCTGTATTCCCCGTCCTCCACAACCTTGGCGACGAAGGATGAATTCTGCCTACTTTCAACTGATAACTCGGGCCCCCTCTCGCGCGTTCATCCATTTTTCAAAATTGACCATAATCAGCGGATATGCTTTTATTCCGACCATGCCCCTTTCCTCACCGGAAACCAACTTTCCACATTCATTTTTTAGTCATCTTACTCCATTTCCCTTACAACTAATTTCCTATCAACCATCAACGACGATTCCCTCTTTTCTGGATAGGCAGAAAAATCGGCAGATAGACAGAATGTTTTTCGTCTAATACATGTTCGATAATATTTTGCGATTATGGCATGCAGGATACTGAATATTCACTTTTGTGAGGATGGCGATGTAAAATACAACTTTAGTCGGATGCACGGCCGCATGCTGCTCCACCGTTATTTGATTGAGTGGCCATCTGAAAAAGTAGTATGTCCTCGCCAAAAATCCTTTCGTTATCATAATTTTAGAACATCTATCACGAAAGATAATTTCGTGCTCCTTAGTGGGATAGTGTGCTGGAAGACGAAACCAATATCGAACGCAATTTTTATTACTACAAAAAGGATTTTTTAACTAGAGTCAAAGGCGAACCACATTTGTGGCAATATAGAGAACAAGTTAAGATTAAACCAAACTTTTATCTTCGTCTGCATACGCCTTTTGATCGCATCAATGCGCTTAGTCAGCGATCAAGCGCTACTTTCCTGTCAGAATCGGGAAAAATAAGTAGATATCGCCCAAGAGAACTCGCAAACATACAATTTGCAGAAGAACCAGGAATACTCTCTATTGATTGGACGCTTGAAACATTGTATGAGCCAAACAAATGGGTTGTAAAATAAATCGAACAAGCGGATGGACTCAACCGCTACAGCGGTGAGTCATCCTTGACGTTATGTGTCAGGGATCGGATTGCGATTTGAGAATTGAAGATAGAGAAAAGCGGAAGAAGTAGGGCGGAAATTTCTCATCTAAGATTTCAAATGTCTGATGAAAATCAGGAGCAAATTGTTTTTCTAAACGGGGAAAGCGGTAGTGAGATTAGGCGCGAAAGCGAGATGGTGTAGATTCCATCGGGCGGGGACAAACGCGCTGAAAGCGCGGGTTATCAGTTCATAGTAGGCAGTTGGCAGAGCAGAAAAATGTATATCCCGAAGCCGATGATTCGGGACAAGCTGCGTGCGCTCCCCAATCCTTTGCAAACGTCGCCGAGAAAAAAAGCGGTTCGTGCTCTGGCAGATGGGTATAGAGAACTGATTCTCACATTTTCATAATCTGCGTTCATCTGCGTGAATCTGTGGATAAAAACTTTTGAGGATACTAAAGAAACCCAGTGACCCAACCGGCTAGGCCGCAGGCGAGGAGGACGGGGAGGACGGGGGCTTGGAATTTCTGGAGGGCGGTGAAAGCGGCGGCGCAGAGGATGATCGCGAACCAGTCAATTCCGGTTTTCACCGGAAAAAATGTGGGGATCATGAATTTCAGTGCCAGGGAAAGAATGACCCCCGCGACGGCGGCGGTGATCGCGGACATGGCACCGGAGATTTTTTTGTGATTCTGGAGACGTTCGATATAGGGCGCGCCCAGAAATATCCAGAGGTAACTCGGCACAAAAGTGACCCAAGTCGTGATGAATGCGCCGCAAATGGCGGCCTGTGCCGGAGTTAATGTGCCGGGGTGATTCCATGCGGAAACAAACCCAATGAATTGCAGCACCATGACCAATGGGCCGGGAATCGTTTGGGACAGGGCCAGCCCGTGCAACATTTGCTCCGGCTCGAGCCATTGCCAGTTTGTAATCGTCTGTTGCTCGACATAGGGCAGAACCGCATAAGCCCCGCCGAATGTGACCATCGCCGCCTTGCTAAAAAAAATGCCTTCCTGGAAAATGACACTTTCCAAGCCCAGAATTATCCCCGCCAACAGAACGGGTAGAAACCAAATTGCCAGACAGACGACAATCACTTTGACCGAACGAATCAGGTCTTTGCGTCCGATGGGGGTGGTCACAGGAGATTTTTCGTGGGGAAGCGCGTGATCCTGTGGCATTTTGAATTGTCCGGGTGCGAACACGCCCACAATCGCGACGGCAATCAAAATCAGAGGATAAGGAATATTCAAAAAAAAGAGTCCGGCAAATCAGCCCGCGCAAACCCCCCAAGCGACTTTGCTGCGGAGTGCTTTTTGTGAGATTTTCAAGACTGCGCCGATGATGATGGCGAGCACTGCGGGCTTGAGTCCGTAAAGAATGGATTGCACCGTATCGGTCTGACCATGACTCATGTAAAGAAAGCTCAAGAGCAAAAGCAGGAGGGCGGCGGGGAGAAAGAAAAAAAGTCCCGCCACGATCCCGCCCCAAGTGCGGTGCAGAATCCAGCCGATGTAAACGGCGAGTTGCTGCGCCTCCGGGCCGGGTAAAAGCATGCAGTAATTCAGCGCATTCAAAAACCGGGACTCGCTGATCCACTTTTTCTTTTCGACGAGTTCGCGGTGCATGATGGCAATTTGCCCGGCGGGCCCGCCAAAATTGATGAATCCCAGTTTCAGCCAAAAGAGAAAAGCCTCCCGGAAGGAGGGAGGCTTGGGCGTGACGGTTTCATCAGTCATGTCATGCGGATGCTAACGTGACGCCCCGTCATGCCAAGCAAGAAAATCAGGCGGTGGCGGGAGTGTTTTCCAGCGCGGCGGTGGCTTCACCCTGAAGAATGGAATCATCGACCCGGTCACCATTGCTGCCAGGCAGGGTGGGAATGAAAACATAGTTCGGGTCGGCATTCTGACGAAGCTGGATCGCGACCATTTCTTTCCACGTCGCCCACAGGCCTTTGGTGGCGGGGGGCAGATCGTGTTCGAGCACTTTGCGGAGCTTGGGCAGATTGTAGAAGGGCACTCCGGGATACATGTGATGCTCGATGTGATACTGCATGTTCCAATAAAGGAACGCCGGGAGCCAGGAACAGGTGTAGGTGCGGCAGCACAGGCGGAAATCCGGGGTGTTCGGCGAAAGTCCAAAATGCTGGGGAAACCCACAGAGGAATCCCAGCCACGCGCAATAAATGGTTCCAAAATTAAAAACGATGATGAGGAACCAATTCCCCGTGGCGATAAAAATCGCCGCCAGCAGCGCGTGACCGATCAACTGGAACCGTGCCCAGTTCGCATACTCACGCCGGAGTTTTTTGTCCTCCTCGGGCAGAATGAATTGCGCCCAGTCCCCGTCCACGATTCCGCGGGCGCGCCGGAGTGTGCCCTTGATGACGTAATAGGGGGTTTTAATGTCCATGGCGAGCAGGCTCACCCAAAAACGCCAGTTTCGATAATCAATGTATTGGGGCAGGACAACCTCGCCGTCGTAGTCTTTGTGCACGGTGACCTGATGGTGTTTGACGTGGCTCGGGCGGAACCACACCGGGTCGCTCCAGCTGATGAAGGAATACACCTTCAGAAAAAACTCATTCCAGAATTTCGACTTGAAAGGTGTCTTGTGGCAAAGCTCGTGCACCGGTCCGCCCAGCCCCATGAAGGAACCGAAAGTGCCGTGGACAAAAAGTGCGAGCAGCAGGAGAGGAACCGCCCACATCCAGTTGGCCGCGGAGATATTCAGGAATGCCGCATAGGCGAGCAGTCCCGTGGTGATAAAAAGCCCGAGCTGCAAACCCACTTGCACGAAGCCGTGCCAGTTGTCCTGTTTCATGAGTTCGCTCATGACTTTTTTGTCAACCTTGGTGCGATACCAGTTGATCTTCGCGTTTTTTTGGAATTTGGGTTGTTCGGTGGTTGTCATAGTTGTGTGTGTTTTGGTGAGAGTGTTATGTCTCGTTTTTATTGAAAACTGTTGCCTTTCAGGCGGATCAAAATCATTCCACCGCCGAGTGGACGGTGGCTCTTGAATTGGATGCCATCAATGTTTCCTCAAGTTTCTTTTTCTTTTCTTCGACAGCTTTGCTTGTGCGGAGCCAGACATTTTTGGACTCTTCCTGATAGCCCTTCCATTCGTAAGGGTCGATTCCCGCGACAGGAATGACGCTGCGGGTGTCGGCATTGGCGGCGGATTCCCCTTCCTTCACACCCCACGGAAGGAGAGACCAGGCATTCATATAATGGCTCACGAGCACGCGCCGATAGATCTGGCTGCGATTTTTGCGGCTGCGATGAAGGAGGTAACCGTTGAAAAACACGACCGATCCTGCTTTGACCTCGACGGGGATTTCTTTGGACTCATCGAACCCGTAACTCTCCGGCGCAAAATCGAACTCATCCGGATTGTCATGCGCCCGTTGGGGAAACATGTAACCAGAGCGGTGACTGCCCGGCACCACCCACAGGCAGCCATTGTCGATGGTGGCGTCGTCGATCGCGATCCAAGCCCCGCAGAGTGAGCGGTCACGGGTGGGAATATACACTTCGTCCTGATGCCAAGCCTGACCTTGGAATCCAGGGGGTTTGACAAAAAGCATGGACTGCATGCATTTGACGCTGCCGTCCCAGTGCGGGAGATGCGCCCCGACGATCTGGCTCAAAATCCCGCAGACCATCGGATGACAGGCGTATTTGCGCATCACATCACTGATGTAATGCGGTTGATGAATGCACAAAATACTCTCCAACGCGTCTTGGTCTGTGAAACTCTCCGGAAGCGGCTTGAGATTTTCGCAGGGATATTCCCCTCGCGCGATTTTCACCGTGTCTTTTTTGAGTTCGTCCAGTTCCGCCGGAGAAATGACCCCGGGCATGATGAGATAACCCTCATCCACAAAAAATTTGATTTGTTCCGCGCTCAAGGGTTTGGGCACGTCAATTCGATTTGAGGGATTTTCCAGAGTCATAATTATTTTTTAAGGGTGATATAAGATATAATCAGATTTGCATTTTGAAATAGCCATTTTCTTCAAAAAAATATATAAAAGTATCATCATGGCATCCCAAAAACATATCCAAACGCTTCGGAATGAAGGTCTCGAAGTCAATGGAGGCGGCATCGCCCTCTACCAGCCGGGCGATGTCTTCGGCCCGCACGAATTTCGTTTTCATGAATTTGTCTGGATTATGGAAGGCGATGTGGAGTGGGAAGTCGATGGACAAAAGCAAAAAACACCACCGGGGAGCCTGTGCCTGATGACTCCGGGAACGGTGCAGACTTTTTTCTGGGACAAAAATCACCCGAGCCGACATGCCTACTTTCTGTTTTCATTCGGGAAGAACCGCGAGCGTTATCCATCGGACAAATTGCTCCCGCGCTCGCGCATGATGGGAGACGACGACATTTACCAGCCGCTTTTCCGCCATATCCTTTGGCTGTTGGGATCGGGGCACCAGAATTCGCCCCAGATGACAGCGGCGGTGCATTGTCTCTTGGAGACATTCATCTCCGGTGACGCAAATGCGGCGGAGGATGTGGGGGAACGTTACCCGGAGGCGATTCTTTTGGCATTGCGATTCGCCCGCCGCAAATGGGATGAGGGAACCCTGCATTTGCCGTCCCTGGATGAGCTGGCCCGTCATGCGGGTGTGTCACGGGCGCAACTCTACCGGCATTTCATGTCGAGCTTTGGCATGGGACCGCTCACGGCGATTCGATTTGTCCGGTTGGAGGAGGCATCCCTGCGACTGGCAAGGAATGCGGGCAATATCAAACAAATTGCCGAAGCGACTGGATTCTCCAGCGCCTACCATTTCTCGAAGGTCTTTAAGGATGCCTACGGGATTTCACCCAAGGAATTCCGCATTCGGGTTCAATCCGGTCGCGCAATACGCCCGCTACCAAAGCTCCTTCAGGTTCGTCAGATCAAACGCATGATCATGGAGGCGGCTTAAACCTCCCGGACCACGCGCTCCGCCTTGGACACTTTTTTGAACCGGTCCAGCGCGATTTGCCTCTCGCGGTCATGCTCGACGATTGGAGCGGGATAATCACGGCCCACCACGCAATTTGCCGCAGCGGCTTCCAGCGGCGGGGTGTCCCACGGACAATGAATATGTTTGTCGGGCAATTTGCGCAGCTCGGGACAGTATTGCCGGACAAATTGCCCATCGGGATCCCAGGTTTGCCCTTGGGACACGGGGTTAAAAATCCGGAAATACGGCTGTCCATCGGCCCCGGTGCTCGCGCTCCACTGCCACCCTCCGAGATTTTGGCTCAAGTCGTAATCGAGCAATTTCCGCGCAAAATAGCGTTCCCCGGCCTTCCAATGAATGTGCAGGTCTTTGGTCAGGAAACTCGCCACAATCATGCGGAGCCGATTGTGCATGTAGCCGGTCTGGTTGAGCTGGCGCATGGCGGCGTCCACGATGGGGTAACCCGTCTGGCCCTCGCACCATGCGGCAAACCTCTGCGCCGCCACCTCATCCCGCCCGGGATCGTCCCATTCGACGGACTCGAATTCCTCTCGGAAAGCGCGGGTTTGCGTGCGCGGAAAAAAGTGCAGCACGGCGTTGTAAAACTCCCGCCAGACGAGTTCATCCGCCCACTTGCGCGCCCCGGCGGAGTTCCGCGCGAGCGCGGCAGTGAAAAGTTCCCGAATCGACAATGTGCCGAAGCGCAGATGAACGGACAAATGGCTCACGCCGTTTTTGGCGGGCCAATTCCGCAATTCCCCATAGCCGTCAATGCGCTGGAAAAACTCATCGCGCAATTTGCGTGCGGTGCTGGCGCCGCCGGGGTAGAGCAATTTGCACGGCTCGAACCCGATGTCCCGCACGCTGCCGAAAGGGTCGCTGGGCGGGAGCAATTTGCGCGGGGCCAGTTGCGCGGCGTATTTGTCCACAGTGGGGTAGGGCTTCAGGAAAAAGGATTTGTTCTCGCCGAGTTTCGCATACCAGGCATTTTTATAGGGCGTGTAAACCCGCTGCGGAGTCCCCGCCTTTGTCAGCACCTCGTCCTTCTCGAAAATGACATGGTCTTTGCAGGTGTGGAATTCGATTCCTCGTTCCGCGCAAATAGCGTGAATGACGCGGTCACGCTCAATGCGGCGGGGTTCGTAATCATGCCCGGCATGGACGGAGAGCAATTTTCCCTGCCGCGCAATTTGCTCCAGCAACTCCGGAAAAACCTCGTTGACCGCGCCGTAACGCACGACCAGTCCGCTGCCCAGCGCCTTGAATTCATCCTCCATTTCCTGCACGGACTGGCGGATGAACTCCACCCTCCGGTCGTCGCGGTCATGCAATTTGTCCAGAATCTCGCGGTCGAAACAAAAGAAGCCCAGGCAATTTGCGCCGGAGCGCGCCGCCCCGCGCAGGGCATGGTAAAACGCGGCATTGTCATGCAGGCGCAAATCGCGCCGGAACCAACACAGGGTGAAATTCATACGGACTCTTATGCTAACGCCATGTGTCTATTTTTGCAAATGACTCGCGGGCAAATAGTATTCATCCCGGATTTTGAAGATGAGAATGTCCGGGGCGGGGGACTCCGTGACCTTTTCATACCACGGGCTGTGATTCATCGCCTCCAGCAGTGCCGGACTGATGAGATTTAATCCTCTGGGTAAACCATCTGGAATGGATTCGGCAGGAACTGTGATGAAATAGACTGGGCGTTTGGCTTTAATCTCGCCGACCAATTTGCGCAAATCAGATTCCCCGAAATTATAGGAAAAGATTTGGGTGTCTTGATTACGAACCGTTTTATTTTTCATCATGTAATAGGACAAGGTGTTCCGGCTCAGGGTGGGAACGGAACATCCCGCCATGATCCAGCGATTCGCGCTCTCGGGGCGTGCAGCGGTTTGTTCAATCGTCTCAGTGATTTGCCGAGAGCGTGTGTCGTCCCGGTCGAGTCGCCAGAGGTATTCGGAGAGCCCCGGAGAGTTGGGTAAAAATCCGAGAGCATGGGCGTGGACAAAAATGTATTGAAAAGAAAAGAGGGTGAAGACGCAAATAATGAGGACGCGGTTATTGAGCAGGGAGAGGATGCCTGCGAGGAAAAAGACAAAAAATGGCAGGAGAGGAGTCAGGAATCGGCTTATCTCATTGGCTTGTGAGGAATGAATGATTAAAGCCAAGAGAAAAGAGGCGGTGCAAACTAGACAGAGTGGAAGTCCGGGCAAATTGTGGGAAATTTTTTGTCTCGCCGTTTTTTTCCTAAAAAATTCGCGGACACTTTTCCATTGGAGAAACGCAAAAATAAGAATGAGCAGGAAAACAGCAAGAAAGGCGGAGGCAGTAAAATAACTTTCTATGATTGAGCTGAGCCAGAATTTTATTTTTTCCGAAAAAGGAGATGCGGAACCGTAGATCGCACCGGATTGGCTCTGAGCATTGATTTTGATGAAAAGCCAGAGCAAATCAAAATTTTTGACAAGCCACATCAAAGCGGCTATTCCTCCGAAAATCGTGAATCCCATCGCGGCAAGATCGATCCGGCGCAATTTGCCCCGCGACCATTGATCAGGATTTTTATGGAGCCGCCGGACGGTATGGATTGCGATGTATGAGACGGGAATCAAGGCGTAAAGCGGAAAAGTCACTTTCATCAGGCATCCCCAGATAAAGGCAGCGGCCGTGTGCCAGAAGATTGCGCGGAGCGGCCATTGATCGAGTCTGCTGATGATCAAGAGCAACCAGCAAATGGCCATCATTTGAGGGGCTTCGACCAGGAATTGCTGATTCATGCCGGAAAAAAGCGGAGCAGCCGCGAGAGCCAGTGGACAAAACCAGGCGAGTCCATTTTTCCCTGGAAAAACTGAGCGTGCCGTCAAAAAAACCAGAATCAGTGAGAGAATCGAAATCAGGACGATCAAGGTTAAAAAAATGCTGTCGTGAAATCCGGACAAATCCCCAAGAGGTGTGGCAAATTGCGCGAGCCAGGGCAGTCCGGGGGTTTTGAGCCGGAGCGTGAGCATCATGGCATCCCACCAGTCCAATGGATTGATTGTTAAATATTTCCAAAGCCAGACCGAGTAATATCCGTATTCCGCCTGATCCCAAGGCCAGACACGTTTATCGAGCCAGACCCAGAGCAGGGATGGAAGCATCAGTCCGATACAAAAAAACGCCCCGGCTTTTTCCTTGGATAATACGCGGGAAAGAAAGGGCGAAGTAATCATTTTTTTCAAAATGCCTTAAGTATATCCGATGAATGAAGAATACACTTTGGGCGGGATATCGAGGAGTTTGTAATCTGTCGAGGAGACGAACATCAGGACTTGCTCGCCCTTGCCGATGGTGTTGCCTTGTTCATCGAGAATCTGGTGCTCCATCGTGACAAATTTCCGGTTGAATCCGGAGACCCGGATTTTGACAAAAACTTTCATGAATTCATTCGTCTCCCGGACG
Organism: uncultured Verrucomicrobiota bacterium; assembly: GCA_964435715.1. Lineage (GTDB taxonomy): Bacteria > Verrucomicrobiota > Verrucomicrobiia > JAWXBN01 > JAWXBN01 > JAWXBN01. Next base: position 71,703 of record CAYTAI010000001.1, read on the forward strand.
AACTTGTGTTTGAACTCACGGGTCAAAATGTAAAAGTCCGTTGTCTTGATATCGAAATCCGGCATGGCGTGGGCAAAGAAAAGCTCCCGGGTCTTGCCCACCCAGATGGCGTAGTAGGCAAAGTAGACATTGCCCACAGAATTCGTGTCCGAGTAAGTGGTGGTGAATGTGTAGCAGAACCATTTCCCGTCGAAGAATGTCGATGAGCCCGGGGTGCCGACAGGAGTGACTTCACCCGTGTTGACCGGTGCGGAGGGAGTCAGGGTCTGGGTGGCGAGGGTGGCGACTTCTTTCGAGACATTCTCGCGGAACTCGACGAGTTTGTCTTTCATTTCATCGAGGGGGATCATCCGGTTTTTCACCACCAGAATCAATGCCACTGCCAAAGGCAGAGCCGCCCCGACAATCATCAGCCAAGCATGCCTCTGGCCGCTAAAGTATCCGAGGGCAAAAACGGCAATCGAGATCAATCCCACGGAGATCAGCGGCATCAACGGGGATTTTGAATAATGACAATTTCCATAGCTGTCCGCAAAAAAGACGACGGCAAACCCGACAAAAAAAGTCGCGTAGAGCACCATGAAATATTCCAGGCTGAAGGGGGGGATGTCAGGCAGGAGATTCGGTGCGACTGCGGTGGTGACCCCGGCGATTCCGGCGACCAGAGCGAGGGGAATGGGGGAGATAAAAAGATTTTTCGGCAGGAAATTCAAAAGGATATTCTGGCTGGTCTTTATATTCTCGGACAAATACCATTTAGTCGCTAGATAAGCACTGTCCAGGGTCGAGATAATCGCCAGAGCGATGAATCCAAGATAACACCACAGCCCGAAGGCGAGAATGCCCTGGGAGTTGTGCACAAAATAATTTGTAATCACGGCTTTTCCGTCAATGATTTCACCGGATAATGGCGGGGAAAAGGAGAGTCCGAGCTGGGCTTTGACCCAGAGAGCGAGAAGACCGTGCAAGACGATCAGCCCGAAAAAGATGATTCCCCCGCCGATGTAACATTTGAATATGGAGCCGCCTTCGCGGTGAATCTGGATCGCCCGTTGCCATTGCTGGATATCCATCCACGGCCCGGCGATCAATCCGATGATGATCGGGATCAGGTAACTGACAAAGAAAAACGAGCCCACAGGCTTGAGACCCTCGGAAAATCCCGGATCGCGAAAAGACGCTGACTCGGGCATGACACGGAAAAAGTAGATGGCTCCCAGCAAAAGGATGATCACCAGCAAATAGATGCCGTGAATGTATTTCAGACCGGAGATATTGAACTCATCACCGACCCAGAGCGCGATGCCCAGGAAAAGGATGGCGACCACGATCAAGGACAGTTGCACCGGCAAAATCGCATATTTGAGCAGGGCAAAAACGCAGAGGGCGACTGCGACGACTTGATAAAAAAGAAAGATGCCCCGGAATTTTTTCGATTGGGAAATAAAATGATCATTCAATTTTGCGGTGGAACCCTCCCGTTTGGCAATGCGCTGGGTGTAATACCCGAAAAGGATCAGTCCCAGTGAATTGGGAATGACAAAGCCCAGCAATCCCCAGAGCCCGAAAAGGATGCTGATTTGCACCGAAAAGAAGAGTCCCAATCCCCACAACCAGGACAAGGCAATCGATGACGACCATAAAAATCCATTAAAACGATTCATAAACTCCATGCATCATTCCCAACCCTTGATTTTCTGTCAACATGCTTTCCATCTCGCGCGCAATTTGCTTTGATCAGGATTGATGAAAGCCGAGAGCAAAATTTTTGTCGCCGGGCATAAAGGCTTGGTCGGGAGCGCGCTGGTGCGCGTGCTCAAATCCTCGGGCTGCAGCAACTTGCTCCTGCGGGACCGGAGCCAGCTTGATTTGTTGGATCAAAGGGCGGTTCTTTCTTTTTTTGAGAAGGAAAAACCTTCCTGCGTTTTTCTGGCCGCCGCCAAAGTCGGGGGCATCCATGCCAATAGCACTTACCCAGCGGATTTCATTTACCAGAATCTCCAAGTCCAGTGCAATGTCATTGAGTCCGCCCGCCAAGTCGGCGTGGACAAATTGCTTTTTCTGGGAAGCTCATGCATCTACCCGCGCAATCCCGGGATTCCCATCAGGGAAGAGGAGCTGCTTGCCGGACCATTGGAACCGACCAATCAATGGTATGCCGTGGCCAAAATCGCGGGTCTGAAAATGTGCCAGGCGTACTGGCAACAGTATGGATGCAAGTTCCTGAGTGTGATGCCCACCAATCTCTATGGACCGGCGGACAACTATGATTTGCAGAATTCCCATGTGCTCCCCGCCATGATTCGCCGTTTTCATGAGGCGAAAGTTTCCGGAAAAGATGTGGTTGTCCTGTGGGGCAGCGGTTCGCCGAAACGGGAATTCCTATACAGCGAGGACCTTGCCCGCGCTTGCTTGACGGTGATGGACAAACATGATTCACCGGAGATTGTGAATATCGGGTGTGGCGAGGATATGACCATCAAAGAGCTGGCGGAAACCGTGTCCTCCGTGGTCGGTTTCTCCGGTCGCTTGGAATGGGACGCATCAAAACCCGACGGCACCCCGCGCAAATTGCTCGATAGCTCGAAAATCTTTTCCCTCGGCTGGAAGCCGCAAGTCTCCCTGCGTGACGGCATCGCACTGGCCTATGAGGATTTCTTAAAAAATGTCCATTAGGAAGCTCTCGTTAACTTTTCGCCGTCCATGCGATCAGGAGGGCGTTGATCGTGAGCAAAAGTGTCAGGCAGATGGCAAAACCGCGGTGATCAAGGCGGCTGGAGGCCTCCGGGCGGCCACGGCGTTGGAAACGGTAGGAAAAAATCGCGCAAATCGCCGCGATCAAAATGAAGACGATGGTCACAAAATGAATTTTGTCCACCAGTGTGTGCAGCTCCCGGTGCCCGAGAAAATTCTCCACAATCCGCAGATTGATGACTGTGGCCAGGAGTGAACCCGCCAGCACACCCATTCGTCCGCTGAAAACTGTCGGTTGATCCGGCTTCATAAAAAAGGACAGCAACCCGATGCAACTGGCCGCATAGGCGCCCATCACCAGAAAGACAAAGACCATCAGCCCCTCGCGCTGGAGGGTGATCTCGGCGATGACCGAGTCGTAGTGCGCGTTTTTGTCATCATGGGCCGGGTTGCCGAAATTTGTCGGATACCGCCTCTCGGCCTGGATCACGCGGAATCCGGTGATTTTCCAGCCACGAATGCGGATGTCGGGATTAATGGAGGAATTCTCCGTGTCCACTTCATACGCCAAATCCCGTTTGTCATTGTGCCCTTCCTCCAGGATGATCCGAACCACATGGCGGTCGAAGGGAAATGACAGGATATTCCAGTCGTGCCGCAGAACCGCCTGAAAAAACCTTTCACTCCACAGGCGGGAGCCGTTTTTTCGTTTGCCTCCCAAAACCTCGTGTTTGACAACGCTCTTGGCATTTTCTAAGTGAAGCGTTTGCAGTGGGGCAAGCTGCCCGTTGTCATAAACCGTCCACACCCAGAAGTCGGCATTAAAACTGTCCCCCGGCAGGTTGATGTCATGCAGCGACGAGATGTAAATGCCGATTTTGACCTGGTCGGCGGGCGGCCTTTCATCAAGCGAAGGGGTGGCATTCGCAAAATGCGGGAGCGCCATTGCAAAGAGACAGGCCGCCGTCATCCGGCCTTTTGCAATCAGACGGTGAAAACGGTGAGGATAATTTGCTCCGGACATGCGCTGAGACGATAACGGATGCCCCGCAAATTTCAATTTTCTTCTGCGGGATTGAACCGCGAATGACGCGGGTTGGGGGAGCACACTCGGTCCCCGCGTTTTCCAGAGGACTTCCCCGCTCGAAGGAAAAGGCACGGAGAAAAAGTGGGACGATCAGGAGATCATCCCTCCATTGGATGATTGCAGGGGCGTTGCCCGTTCCATAAAAAAAGCCCGCGCAATTTGCGCGGGCTTTTGGAAGTCCTTGCAGAGACGTTTTTACTCTTACTTCAGCTTGCCCGTTTTGAAGGCGGTCAGGTGTTTTTTCCAGAGCGTCTCGGTTTCCTTGCGGAGGAGGCAGGCGTCTTTCCACACATCGGGGAAGGTCGTCAGGCCATAGGAACTGCAACGCGGGCCGAATTCCGGACAGACATAAAGGGTCGCCCCGGCTTTGGCGCGCGGGCCTTTGAACCATTCCGCCAGCAGATCGCCGACGAATTCCACATAGGCGGCCCCCTCAGGGCAGATTTTGCCTTTGCCATTGGTCAGGGGAACCTGGCAATGGTGCCCATTGAAAGGACGCAGGTGAAGCTGGCGCGCATTTTGCGTGAGGTCGAGGCGTTCGACGAGCAAACGGTTTTTGTAAGGGGGATAGATGTGTTTGACCACGGCGAAGTGGGAGAAGTCGAAGCACATCTGGATTTTTTTGCCTGTTTTTTGCTGGTAGAGCCTCGCGATCTCGTAGGTTTTTTCCGGGGTTTCCGTGCAAGTGTCGCGGTGGACTTCCAGATCGATTTTGTCCGCGATGCCCAGCTTTGCGGCGTAATCCATCATTGCCAGCCAGACTTTGACCGCGTCCTTGGGCAGGGTGTCATGGTCGCACATTTGCACATTGACGCGGGAGGGGTTGCATTTTGCGGCGGCATCGAGACGGTCCTTGTAGATTTTGATGTTCGAGTCGATGTAAACCACCAGTTCCATCTTGTATTTTTTCGCGAGGGGAACAAACAATGCGGGGTCAGCCCAGACACCCATTGCGTCGAAGCCGGCTTTCTTGGCCTGTTTGAATTTTTCCTCGGGGCTCCACTCTTTTTTGGGATTTTCAATGTCAGGCTGGTGGGTGAGCGTCCACATGCCGGCAAATTGCTTCAGGGCGGGGATTTTGGGGGTTGCCATAATTTTTCTTTCGGGGGTTGGTTGTTTGGAAAAAAAATCAACCCCGGCCGATTTGCTCCGGGGTTGAACGGGTCATTATTTTTTGTGGAGAGTGCGGCCTTTGAAGGTCAGCTCGGCCACGCCTGATTTGTCGAGGTCACCGATACCGAGGGCGACCATTTTGTCAAATTGTGCTTTGGAGGCGGCGGCTAGCGGGAGGGCGAGTTTTGCCTCTTTGGCGAGAGCCAGGGCAATGCCGGAATCCTTCGCGGCGTGTTCGCCGGAGAAGAAACAGCTATGGTCACGGTTCTGCATGTCCTCGCCGTCGGTGACGAGCACCCGGGAATTTGCCCCCGTCTGGCTGAAGACCTCGCGCACCATGGTCAGGTCGAGCTTCATCGCGTCAGCCAGTCCGAGACCCTCGGCGAGTCCGGCGGTGTTGATATTCATCACCATGTTGACCAGTGCTTTGACTTTTGCGGCGTCCCCGGCCTTGCCGACGAAACGGCAGATGATGCTCATGGCGTTGAGCAGGGGCAGCACCTGATCAAAAACCTTTTTGTCACCGCCGCACATCAGATAGAGAGTGCCATTGCGGGCTTGTGTAATGGACGAGGCCATGCAGGCTTCGAGGGTTTTGGCTCCCGCTTTGGCGGCGGCTTTCTCGACTTGCAGATGAATCGCCGGGGACAGCGTCGCGCAATTGACGAAGATGCGGCCCTTGGCGCCCTTGAGCAAATTGTCTCCGCTCTTGAGGAAAATGTCTTTCATCGCCTGGTCATTGGTCACCACAGTGACAATGATGTCGGCGGCGGCGGTGACTTCGGAGAGTTTCTCCGGCGCGGCGCAGCCGAGTTCTTTCGCCAGAGCCTTGGCACCGGCGCGATGAACGTCGTAAACGGCGGTGACATTGAAGCCGAGGTCATGGAGACGGCGGGCCATATTCGCCCCCATGCGTCCGACACCGACGAATGCCACGCGGGCGGGCAGGAAACGTTGCTCTTCAAAATCAATCACATCGACCATGCGCGTGATGGATTTGACGCCTTTAACCGTGCCGGGATAGGCGAGCACGGCATCATTAAATGCCTTGATGTCGGCGGCCTTGGCTTTGGAGTTTTTCTTCACCCACTTTTCAATCGCGGCATCATCAGGCAGGGATTTGACGGCATTCAAGAAAGCGTTTTTATTGAGTTTCGCCGCTTTGAGGAACATCCCATCGTAACCACCGCCGAAATTTTTCTGATAATCTTTGGGGAGGTTGCCGCCGAGAAAAAGACGGGCTTTGTCGATGAAACGCGGCAAATGCAGATAGCCGCCGAGGGTTTCTTTCGGACTGCGTGGGTAACTCATAGGGATATTTTTTACTCCTGTATTTTGTGTTTTGATTTTAAAAATGATTTTATGGTCTGAAACGCGCGGCGAAAAAAGGATTATGCGCCTTCTCTTCTCCGACTGTCGTCAATGGACCATGACCGGAGCATAAAACAGTATTATCCGGCAAAGTCAAAATTTTGCGGAGGTTGTTCTCCAATGCATCCTCGAAACTCACCATGCCGCCCCCCATGCTTCCCGCAAAGATCGAGTCGCCGACAAAGGCAAATGTCCGTGCGGGGCTGAGGCCTTCGACGACATAAGTAATGCCCCCGGCGGAATGCCCCCACGTCTCAAGAGCCGTGATCCGGAACCGCGCAATTTGCCACGAGTCCCCTTCTTTCACCGTGGCTTGAACTCCCTCGACGGGCTCACGCTCGCCGATGAATGCACGGGTGCAACCGGTTTTGTGCATGAGCCGGTCGAGCTCCAAAATGTGATCGCCGTGTGAATGGGTCAGCAGAATCGTGTGCAGCGTGAGTTTGTTTTTTTCAATCGTCTCCAGCATCGCGTCACAGTCGGTGCCTGTGTCGAATGTCACGGCCAAGCGGCTGTCCGCGTCCCAGATGAGATAGGAATTCACCACGATCCCATTTTTGTAGGGCGTCGAATATATTTCAAACCCCTGCGGAATCGGCGCTTCGCCCGGATGCCATTTGCCCAAGGCGCTGTCGACGAGCGTGTCGGCGTCCAGCCCCGCAATTTGCGCGAGCTTGCACAGGGCGGGTTCGTCGCCCGCTCGGAAATGCCCGTCTTTGAGCTTGGTCACATCGGCCCAGTTCACCCCCGCTTTTTTGGCGGCCTCCTCGTACCCGAGGCCGCATCCGCGAATGGCTTTGGAGAGGATGTCGGAGTAAAGGTCTTCAAGAGGGATCATCATGCGGACACTGACTAAACCTTTTTCAGCCACGAGATGCAACTTGTTTTCGCTGAGGGAAGGGGTTATAGACTTCGAACACAACGATGTCTCCCTCCTCCCTGCCATACTCGATTGAGTTCATCATTCTGATCGCTGCCGTGCTATTGATTCTCGGTATATTTGCCAATAACATTTCGGGGAAATTCGGCGTGCCCGCACTTTTGGTCTCCCTGGCCATTGGAATGGCCGCCGGTTCGGACGGTCCGGGGGGCATCTGGTTCGATGACCCGTGGGAAGCGCAATTCATCGGCACGGTCGCCCTCGCCACCATTCTCTTTTCGGGCGGACTGGAGACACGGTGGACAGAGATCAAACCCCTGCTGTTCAAAGGAATCGCACTGTCCACTGTGGGGGTTCTCATCACCGCAATGGTCGTCGCAGCGGCGTGTTATTGGATTTTCGGCGCGGAGCTCAAGCTCGCCTTGCTCGTCGGAGCCATCGTCTCCAGCACCGACGCGGCAGCGGTTTTTTCCGTGATGAATGCCGCCAAGGTCAAGCTCAAGGGGGCACTCAAACCCTTGCTTGAGTTTGAAAGCGGGAGCAATGATCCGATGGCGATCATGCTCGTCATCGGCGTGATCGAGTGGATCAGCAATCCCGGTGTGAGCGTGGCGGCATTTGTCCTGATTTTTTTGAAGCAACTGGGCTTGGGCCTGATCTTTGGTCTGGTGCTGGGCAAATTGCTCGTCCGGTTTCTCCACGAGATGAAATTCGACTTTTCCGCGTTGTATCCGGTACTGACGGTTGCGGCGGTCTTTTTCATCTACGGATTCACCGCGAGTCTGGGGGGGAGCGGGTTTTTGGCTGTTTATATCGTGGGGATACTGGTTGGGAATAGCCGGTTTTATATGAAAGAAGAGGTGAAATCTTTTACCGATGCGTTGTCCTGGCTGATGCAGATTTTCATGTTCCTGATTTTGGGACTCCTGGTTTATCCGTCGCAACTGGTGGATGTCATGTGGCAGGGTCTCCTGTTGGCGGTGATCCTCATTGTGGTGGCGCGCCCGCTGGCGGTTTTTGCCTCCATGCTTTTCTGCGGGACAAAGGCCAATGAAAAACTTTTCATCTCGTGGGTGGGCCTGCGCGGAGCCGTGCCGATTGTGCTGGCGACCTATCCCCTGTTGGCGGGTGTCCCCTATGCCGAGACGATTTTTAATATCGTCTTTTTCATGGTGCTCGTCTCCGTCCTCCTCCAAGGCACCACCATCCCGCTCATGGCTCGCCTCTGCAAAGTCAGCCAGTAAAAATCTAATATGAGGATTAGCCACAAAAAAGCACAGAAACCACATAGGGGAAGGAACCGCGCTCGCCCCGATTCATCGGGGGATAGCTATGGTTCATCCCAGTGAATGTTTCTCGCAAAGTCCGCGAAGGAACGCAAAAGGAACAGAATCAAACCTCTGTGAATGTGGAAAATCGTCGGAATGATCGCGATGGCAATACCAGTATGCTTAGTAGGATGACAAATTAGCACAGTAGATTATTTGGAGTACTCATATGAAATTATTATTTTTATTGATCGTGTTTAAGACTTTTATTTTGGTTTCGTATTCACAGGAAAATATTTTGAATCTTAACACGGCAAACCTGAAATTAGAAGGATTTGACGTTTCTGCTTCTTACGATCAGTCATTTACATCAATGATTTTATCAAATGAAGAGAATCATATTGCTATCATTTTTTATCCAAGAAAATTATTTCCGAAATCAGAATATATAACTATTGGATTTTCAACAAAAGAATATAGCGGGATGATTGAAAGAAATTCACTTTTGGAAAATGCAGTATTGGATATTCTGAATAGTATCTACGAGAATGAATCGTCTGCTAAAGAAAAAGAATTAATAACCAAGGCTATAAAAGTCATTGAAGGCCGTCTGTATGAAGATTTCGAATCAGAATTTTGGTTGAGAGGAAGAAAGCCAATCAATAAAGAATTAAATATTCCTAGTGATATGAGACTGTAAATAAATCCTGTCTAACCCAAGGTCATATTCTCGACGGAAATCTAGTGAATGTTTCCCGCGCAGGAACGCGAAGGGAACAGTAATAAACTTTTGTGAATCTTGAGCCTTTTTGTGGCTAACTCTGCTCATCTGCGTGAATCTGTGAAATCTGTGGATAATTCAGTGATGCTTGAAGGAGCTACACGATGCGGGTGGGGGCGGTGTAAATATTAAAAGTCTGTTCGCGCAGGAAGCCAATGAGGGTTTGGCCGCTGTCGTGGGCGAGGGCTACCGCGAGGCTCGACGGGCCGGAGACAGCGGCGATGACGGGGATTCCCGCCGCGAGAGCTTTTTGCACGATCTCGAAGGAGGTTCGTCCGCTGACAAAAAGAATGTGGTCGTGGAGCGGGAGCAATTGGCGAGCGGCGGCGTAACCGATGATTTTGTCCACGGCATTGTGCCGTCCGACATCCTCGCGCAGCGCGAGCAATTTGCCCGTGAAATCAAAAAGCCCGGCGGCGTGGAGGGAGCCGGTTCGCTCGAAAACCTCCTGCGCCGCGCGCAATTTGCCCGGCAGGGAGCAGATGATCCCCCGCGCAATTTGCGCGGGGCGCGGCGGCACCGGCGGGAAGTGGGCGTGAACCCCCTCGATCGACGCCTTGCCACAAATGCCGCAGCTTGAGGAGGCGTAGAAATTCCGGCGCAATTTGTCCGGGTCGAAGTGCGTGCCGGGCGTGAGAAAAACATTCAGGATATTGCGCGTGTGCGCCGCCTCGCCCTGTTGGCAATACTCAATCTGGGCAATTTGCGCGGGTGAGGTGATCAGACCCTCGGTCAGGAGAAAGCCGGTCGCCAGCTCCCCGTCATGCCCCGGGGTGCGCATGGTCACCGCGACGCTGTGGCCTTTGACACGAATCTCCAACGGCTCCTCCACGGAGAGGATATCGCTCTCGACGGTGGCGGGAAGCTCCCCTTCGATACGAGTCTTGGAGCAATTTGCGATGCCGATGGTCATGGGACTGAATTATAAACAAGAAGTCGAAGAGATGACCACGCAGAAGTTTTTAATTGAATCTGGAGGGTGGAGATCGGCATGATCCCAAACACCACCTGTCGACCCACCAAGCCCAGGCACGGTCTCGTGGGAACTCGACCCTCCATTGGATTCCGGGCGCAGAAAAAATTTTCTTAATCAGTATTACAATATTCCACCGCGCAATTTGCTCCGGAAGACGAGTTCGAAGAGGTCTTTTTTTCTTTCGACAGCCGAGATCTCGGCTTCGGGATGTTGTTTGGCATCAATCAAAAGGAGGCTTTGTTTCGGTTCAAAAAGGAGGCGGACGGAACGAACGATCTGGAGGTGGGTGCGGTCGAGGGCATCGCCGAGGCGGAGGAAGGCGGCGAGGATTTCCACGGTTTTTTTGTCAGCGGGGGACAGGGGATGAAAGTGGGGATGGGCCTCGCTGGGCAAGGCTTTGCGATGGTAACGGGCGACATTGGCGATAATGGCTTTTTCGCGGGCAGAAAAAGATTTCCACGTGGTTTCGAGAATGAATTGCTGGGAGTATTTGTGGTGTTTCGACCCGTCGGGTGTGATGGCCCAGCCCGTATCGTGGAGCAGGGCAGCGGCGACAAGCCAGAGATTCTCCTCCTCCCCGTAGCCGTGCAAATGGGCGGCTTGTTTGAAAAGGGAACCGGCGAGTCGAGCAACTTGCGCGACGTGCTCCGGCTCTTCCTCAATGGTGAGCATTACGGTGAGAACCTCGTCGAGCCGGGGGCGGTGAATATCGCTGATGTCCAACGAGGCGGAGAACTCTTCCCATCCGCGGGAGGGGGAGGATGCTTGGGGGTGTGAACCATTCATGTCTGGATTCGTATCACTCATGGATGGTTTTTGTTTCCGCCCGCAAACTTTTTTTCGGGGATAGGGGGTGCTTTTAATAATTATGAATTAAAAGAGATATATATTTTCTGCGCGTGAACCCGATGGAGGGTCGAGTTCCTACGAGACCATGGTTTATTCCGAGGTGGCGTCACAGGAGTTCCGCCCTCCAAAGGATGAAAGAGTTTATCGAGATTCTCCTTCATAAATAATACTAGTAAGCAAAAATCTCACCGTCGCGGAAGAAACGTTTCAGCTCGACCCGGGCATTCTCAACGGAGTCGGAGGCGTGAACGATATTTTTCATGACATTGACACCGAAATCACCGCGGATGGTTCCCTTGTCGGCTTTGGTCGAGTCGGTGGGACCGACGAGGACGCGGATTTTCTCCACAGCATTTTCCCCTTCGAGAGCGAGAGCGACCACGGGAAAAGAGCTCATGAAACCGACGATTTCGGGGAAGAAAGGTTTGGTGGCGAGATGTCCATAGTGTTCGGTCAGGATTTTGTCATCAAGCCGGATCATTTTGAGTCCGCGGACGGTGAAGCCGTTTGCCTCAAAACGTTTGATGACTTCGCCGATGAGCTTTTTTTCGACGCAATCGGGTTTCAGCAGAATAAGAGATTTTTCCATGCGGCAACCGTGTCGCTGAAATACGCCACGCGAAAATAAATAAGCAATCCGCAGAAAGGAGCAATGATTATTTTGACTGCAAAAGAGAGTTGTATTTTTGGTTCTCGGCATGATTGCTCGTGGCAAAAGTCCCTTTGCGGGCGGTTTTGACGCCCGGACATGATGATAATCAACTACAAGAAAAGAGTTTATATCAATCGACGGGATGGCTTTGGATCGGCAGGTGTGGGCAATTTGCGCGGGACAATAGCTTTGCGGGGATGCTGTCACAGGATGTTTTCAGAGAGAATTTAAAAAAGGGTTTGACGCAAATTGCGGCACTCAATAGATTGCCCGCCTCACTGCTAAGAAATTTTGCAACTTGATGAATGGGGCAGTGAATGGATTTATCACGGAATTGATTATGACTTTTTTAGCGGATCTGACACAACACGCACCGACGGTTTTCAAGCTTCAACAGTTTGGAGGCATCACGATTACCAATGCTATGGTCTATACATGGGTGATCGGGTTGGTCATTCTCCTGATTTTACGTTTGTCCACCCACAAGATGCAAGAAATCCCAAGCGGTTTGCAAAACGGGGTCGAGGCGGTCATTGAAGGAATCCAGAATTTTTTAAACTCCATACTCGACCCGAAAGTGACGAACTGGGCATTGCCCGTGCTGGCTTCTTTCTTCATTTTCATCTTCATTTCCAATATCATGGGTCTTTTCCCCGGTGTCGGCAGCATCGTGATTAAATCGCCGGATGCACATGCGGAGAATGCCGTCGAATATCATACCATTGAGGAGGAGTTTAGTGCCGGGCTGGTGGGGGAAGTGGAAAAAACGGAGAAAAAGGAAGCAACGTTTTTCAAGAGCTGGCCGCTGTATGTGTCCTCATACAATCAGGATTATGTCCCTCTTTTCCGTCCTCCGACAGCGGATGCGAATATGACAATCGCGATGGCTTTGGTTTTTTTCATCATGAATCTCTATTGGGCAATCAAATATAACGGATTTGTCGGCTTTTTGAACCATATGTTCGGTCCCAAAGGCGGGCTCAAAGGTGTGCTTTTGGTGGTGCTGGTGCCGATCTTTCTGGTGGTCGGGGTTATCGAGATGATTTCGATTGTGATTCGTCCGGTGGCATTGTCCATGCGTCTTTACGGGAATATTTACGGGGGAGAGAGCGTGATGACGATCATGCTGGGCATGTTGCCCTTTGGTCTGGCGGCGATTCCCTTTTATTTTCTGGAGTTTATCGTTGCCACGGTGCAAGCCCTGGTCTTTACGATTTTGTGTGTGGCATTCACCGCGACATTGTGTTCGCACTCCGATGACCACGGTCATGAGGAAAAACACGAGGGTGAATCCGGGACGCACTAGGGAAAAAAGAATTTTGTCCTTTTGATGACCATGCCAACGCGTGTGGGTCGGGACGAAAAAAAACTGGAAGTAACAAAAAACGAAATCATTAAAAAAATAACAGGATAAGATTATGATGAACATGTTTCTGGCAGAATCAGCAATCAGCGGTGGACAACTCGCAATCGGTTTGATCGCGGCAGCAGCGGCCATCGCCGTGGGAATGATCGGTTCCAAAGGCGTCGAAGCCATCGGGCGCAATCCCGGGGCATTCGGCAACGTATTGGTCTTTGGTCTTTTGGGCATGGCGTTCGCTGAAGGTTTGGCGATCTTGGCTTATTTCGTCGTGAATTTCGCCAAGTAATTGATCCTTCACACAGTCAAAGAAGTCTTTTATTTGCAATAACGGAAAGGACGGTCATTCATGGAAGTATTAATGAACACACTCGGAATCAGCTGGGACAAGTTGATCGGACAGATCATCGGTTTCGGCATTGTCCTTTTCGTCTTGCAGAAATTCGGATTCAAACCCGTATTGGCGATGCTCGCCCAGCGTCGTGAAAAGATCGCGGAAGGAATCGCCAATGCGGACAAAATGAAGATCGAGCTGGCTCACGCCCAGGCTAAAGCGCAGGAAATCATTGATCAGGCTGAAAAGCAGGCTCAAAAACATATCGAGGAAGCGCGCGAGGCGGCGACCCGCATTTTGAATGAGCAGACACAGAAAGCCATCGCACAAGCGGAGGCGATCATCAAGCAGGCGCATGAAGCCACCGCGCTGGACCGCGACCGCATGCAAGCGGAACTGAAAAAGGAAATCGGGCGTTTGGTTGTTGAAACGACCGCCAAGGTGCTTTCCAAAACTCTGGATGATCACGACCGCAAACGTTTGAATGAAGAAACGGTCAAACATTTAATCGCATAAACCGTTTTTTTTTGATTTCAAGGATATTTCCCTATGAAAAACACCCGCCAAGCACTCAAGGAAGCCAGGAAATTCGTGCGCGCCTGCACGACCGGTGGAGCATTGGACGAGGTGCGGGCTCTGAATATCGTCAAAGCATTGATCGAAAAAAAACCGGCGGGTTACCGGCAGATGGTTAATGCCTTTACCCGCCTTTTGCGTTTGGAAATACACAAGCGCAGTGTGCTGGTCGAGTCGGCGGGCGCCTTGGACGCCGCGACCACGGCTGCAATCAAGTCGGCAGTGGAAAAAACCCACGGCCAAGGACTGTCTTTTGAATCCAGAGCACATCCGGCATTGCTTGCCGGTGTGAAAATCCGGGCGGGCAGCGACATCTATGATGGTTCGGTCGCCGGACGTTTGGAGCAACTTAAAGAAGCCTTTTAATCGCAAAATCAATCCCCGAGGAAAACAAGATGAGCACCCTTTTACAGGATATCGAAACACAAATCGCCGGTTTAAAAACCGCTGTCACCCGCCAAAATGTCGGCACCGTCCGTGAGATCGGTGACGGCGTCGCCAAGATCGAGGGTCTGGGCGATTGTATGATGAATGAAATGGTGGAGTTCGAAGGCGGAACAATCGGTCTGGCACTCAACCTCGAAGACTCGCAGGTCGGTGCGGTGGTCATCGGTGAATACACGCACATTAAAGAAGGTTCCGAAGTCAAAACCACAGGCAAATTGCTCCAGGTGCCCGTCGGCAAAGGATTGCTCGGCCGCGTGGTGGATGCCCTTGGCCGTCCGATTGACGGAAAGGGACCGATTAAAAGTGATGTATCCTATCCGGTTGAAAAAATCGCTGCGGGGATCATCAAACGCAAAGGCGTCAATCAACCGGTCCAAACCGGCATCATGGCTGTGGACGCGATGATCCCGATCGGCCGCGGACAACGTGAGCTCATCATCGGTGACCGTGCGACGGGCAAGACCACTGTCGCAATCGACACGATCATTAATAATGCGAATATCAACCGCCAGAACAAGGATAATCCGAATTTCCGTCCCATCTACTCGATCTACGTCGCTGTTGGCCAGAAAAGCTCCAACATTGCCCGTGTCATCGGCATTTTGGAAGAAAAAGGTGCCCTGGAATATACCATCCTCGTGGTCGCCAGCGCGGCGGACTCGGCGACAAACCAGTATCTCGCCCCGTTCTCCGGTTGTGCGTTGGGTGAATGGTTCATGGACAATGGCATGGATGCCTTGATTATTTTTGATGATTTGTCAAAGCATGCCGCGGCTTACCGCCAGATTTCGCTTTTGCTGAAACGCCCTTCCGGTCGTGAAGCGTATCCCGGTGACGTTTTTTATCTGCACTCCCGGCTGCTCGAGCGTTCAGCCCGTTTGAATGAGAAAAACGGGAACGGTTCCCTGACAGCCCTGCCGATTATTGAAACTCAAGCCGGTGACGTGTCCGCTTACATTCCGACCAATGTCATTTCAATCACTGACGGTCAGATTTATCTCGAAACCGATCTTTTCTACCAGGGTGTCCGCCCGGCGATCAATGTGGGTCTGTCCGTCTCCCGTGTGGGTTCCGCCGCGCAGATTAAAGCGATCAAACAAGTTGCCGGAAAAATCAAAGGTGAGCTGGCGCAATTCCGTGAGCTCGCCGCATTTGCACAATTTGGCAGCGATCTGGACGCGGCGACCAAAGCGAAACTGGACCGCGGTTCGCGTATTGTCGAGCTTTTCAAGCAGAACCAATACAATCCTTTTCCTGTCGAGCTGCAGTCCGCTGTCCTGTGGACGATTCAAAACGGTCAAATGGATGATGTGGCTGTCGACAAAATCAAGGATTTCCAGACAAAACTCATTGATTTCCTGCAGACACGCAAACCGGCGATTTTGGATGCGATCCGCAAAGAGCAAGCC
>CAYTAI010000001.1:87509-106311 GCA_964435715.1 uncultured Verrucomicrobiota bacterium
AATGATACCATTACCGCTGACCTGAAGGCGGCTGTAACGGAGTTCAAAAACACTTATAAATAATCTTCAGAGAAAAAATCAATGGCACTCCGCGACATACGCCGGCGCATCAAGTCGGTCAAGAACACCTCGCAAATCACCAAGGCGATGGAACTGGTGGCTTCGAGCAAAATGCGTAAAGCCCAGCAAAAAGCTTTGGCGGGGAAACCTTTTGCGAAGTTATTCAACAACATCATGAAAGCCATGAGTGGCCGTGTCGAAGACTTGAAACATCCCTGGCTCACCGAGCGTCCGGTCAAAAAGGAACTCGTCTTGATGATCAGCACAAACCGCGGATTGTGCGGCGGTCTCAATGTGAATCTCGCGCGCGAAGCCTTGGAGTTTCCAGCGGACACCACCGGGTTTGTCTCCCTCGGGCGAAAGGGAACCCAATCCATTGTCCGCGCCAAGAGGAATTTGGTCGCTGATTTCGAGCGCAAAGAAGATTTCACGTTTTTGGATGCCAAACATATTTCCGAGTTTTTGATTGAGCGTTTTGACAATGGTGAATACGACCGGGTGAATATTCTGTTTACAAATTTCATCAATACACTCACTCAAAAACCCCTGGTCAAGCAGCTCCTGCCGATCATAGATTTGAATATGGTTGCCGGGATCAATGATCAGCAGAAGGATGAAAAAGTTTCCACGGATTTGGACAAAGTCCAAGGCGGCGTCGAGTTTAAATTCGAGCCTGATCCTGCGACCGTGCTGGGTGAAGTCCTGCCGTATTACATTCATTTCATGATTTACCAGACCATGCTGGAGGCGGAAGCGAGTGAACACAGTGCGCGGATGGTCGCGATGAAATCCGCCACTGACAATGCCAAACAATTAATCAAAGACCTGACGCTGGTTTATAACCGTGAACGCCAGGCGAGCATCACCAAGGAAATTTTGGAAATATCCACGGCGCAGGCGGCAATGGGTTAAAGCAGGAAGAAATTTACAACATTTGAAGGATAAAAAATATGAGCAACCAAGGAAAAATTCAACAAGTGCTGGGAGCGGTGGTGGACGTCGAGTTTGCACCGGGTCAAGTGCCGGCGATTTACGAAGCGCTGAGCATTGACTACACTCTCAATGGTCATCCCACGATTCTCACATTGGAGACACAACAACATCTCGGGGACAATGTCGTCCGCGCCATTGCGATGAGCACGACAGAGGGACTCAAAAGGGGAATGCCTGTGACTGCCACGGGAAATCCAATATCCGTGCCGGTTGGCGAAGGTGTCCTCGGGCGGGTCTTTAATGTTTTGGGTGAGCCTGTCGACGAACGCGGACTGGTGAAATTTGAAAAGAAATATCCAATTCACCGTGAAGCTCCCCCTTTGGTGGATCAGGACACAAAAGCCCATGTCCTGGAGACAGGGATCAAAGTCATTGATTTGATCTGTCCCTTTACCAAGGGCGGTAAAGTCGGCGCGTTTGGTGGTGCGGGTGTGGGAAAAACGGTTGTCATCATGGAGTTGATCAATAACATCGCCAAAGCCCACGGTGGATATTCTGTTTTCTGCGGTGTCGGTGAGCGTACCCGTGAAGGGAATGATCTTTACCAGGAAATGAGTGAGTCCGGAGTCATCAACCAGGACGATATCGAAAAATCAAAAGTCGCACTTGTCTACGGTCAGATGAATGAACCCCCCGGTGCCCGTTTGCGTGTGGCGCTGAGCGGACTGGCGATGGCTGAATATTTCCGTGATGAAAAGAACCAGGATGTTTTGCTTTTCATCGATAATATTTTCCGTTTCTCACAAGCGGGATCAGAAGTCTCCGCACTCTTGGGCCGTACTCCTTCAGCAGTGGGTTATCAACCGACATTGGCGGCTGAAATGGGCCAGCTCCAGGAACGGATCACATCCACCAAAAAGGGATCGATCACGTCATTCCAAGCCGTTTATGTCCCTGCGGACGATTTGACCGATCCGGCACCGGCGAATACTTTTGCCCACTTGGACTCCACGATTGTCTTGGAGCGTTCCATTGCCGAGCTCGGTATTTATCCCGCCGTCGATCCCCTGGCCTCCACATCGAAAGCGCTCGCTCCCGATGTCGTCGGTGAGGAGCATTACGCTGTGGCTCGCGGGGTGCAGAAGGTTTTGCAACGTTACAAAGACCTTCAGGATATCATTGCGATTCTGGGCATGGACGAGCTCAGCCCCGAAGACAAGCTCACTGTTTATCGCGCCCGTAAAATCCAGCGTTTCCTCTCACAGCCTTTCCATGTGGCGGAGATTTTCACGGGTTCAAAAGGTCAATACGTCACGATTGCCGAGACAATCCGCGGATTTAAAGAAATCCTGGAAGGCAAACACGACGATGTGGCTGAAGCGAATTTCTATATGAAAGGCGGCATCGACCAGATCCGCCAGTAATTGCCGGGCATAATATCAACGGTTGTCCCGAAAAAATGATTATGGCAAAGCTTAAGGTAGAAATCATCACTCCCGAGCACATTGCATTCAATGAGGAGGCGGACTTTGTTGTCATGCCGACTGTTGACGGCGAGATCGATGTGCTCCCCGGTCATATTCCATTGATGACTTTGACAAAACCCGGTGAGCTGAAAGTCTCAAAGTCAGGCAATTTGCAGTACATGGCGGTCGGGAGAGGGGTGATTCAAGTCGTTGATGACACCATTTCGATTTTGACTGATATGGCGGTTTGGGAAAAGGACATTGATATCGGCAAAGCAGAGGAGGCTTTGAAACGGGCGGAAGAAGCCATGTCCAAGAAAGATTTCAGTGGTTTTGACGGGGAAGCTTCATTGCAAGCCCACATTCTGAAACAGACTGCATTGATCAGAGTCAAGACACGCCGGTAATCACACTTTTTGTCTTGCAGGGGATTGAGCGTTAAGAGCCTTATTCATCCGCTTTTTTGGAGCGGTTGACATTGCTTCCCTTTTCGGAATCGATTTGTGCGCCCGTCAGCTCATCATCGATATTATTGTATATTTTTTTCACACCGCCAAATCCTTGCTTGAGATCCGCTTCGCTGAGTTTCACATTATGCTCTTTTTCGTAGGCTTTGACTTCTTCAGGCGACATCGATGCCCTCCCCCATCCACTCCACAGAAAATAGCCGCCAACGATGAGAACCGTTATAATAATAAACTTGAAAATAAAACTGAACAAACTGTCGATAAAGTGTTTGAAACTGCCCATAACTATAATAAGTAATCCAGATTTTTGAATTATCAAGAGTTTCTATAACATATTTATCTTTCCTCTGGGGGTCAGAAATTCGAAAAAAAACATTTAAAGGACAACCGATAAAAATCTGATAATGAATCACTAATGTCTGTGAGTGAGTGTCCCGCGCGTCACGCCGAGTTGGTTAATCAATCTCAATTTTTTCCATAAATCCTGGCCGGTGATTTTTCCTGAGGCGAGTGCTTGATAGTTCAAAATGGTTTCCCGGGTTTCCTCCCTGGTTTCATTCACGAACTCCAGTCTGAATCGTCGAATACCCGCGCGGATGAATTCATCGAAATACTCCGCACCGGTTTGCGCCGCGGCATTGAATAACGTGTTGCGGCAGCCGGCATCCGCTTTGAGCGGGTGGGCTTGACCGACACGGTCGCGGAGTTTGACATCGTGACTTTCGCAAGGGCGTCCGCAGTTTGTGTGATCAGTCCCATTTGAGAGAAAAGCGGCAAAGGCGCAGTGCTCCATATGAAACATCGGCATGTGCTGGTGCAGGGTGATTTCAAAAAGCGTGGGCGGGGCATGGGTGAGGAGGTCGAGGGTTTGCTCGATATTCAGGTCATACGAAACCGTCAGATAGTCCAGTCCGCGGGCAAGAAAATAATCTGCGGTTAACTCATTGGCGACATTGAGTGAGAAATCACCGGCCAAAATCGCCGCCTCATTTTTTTCCGCACGCCATTTCAGAAAATAATCAATCGCGGCATAATTCCTGAGCAGAAATCCATCCGCACCGGTTCCCGAAATCATTTTAAGGAGTCCGGTCTCACCTTGTTTGATAATGCGCGGGGTCGCGGCCAGGACTTTCAGTTCCGGACTGAAAGTTTCTTTGCACATGCGGATGGTTTCGGTGAAATGGCGGGGGTCTTCAAAATCAAGATAAACAATTTGTATTCCCTCCGCCCCGGCGGCGAGTGCCTGTTCATGCGTCCGGCACAATGCGCTCAACCGGGTGGCTTGACCGCTGCCGGCATTTTGTGCGTGTGCAATATTTTGGAATGCCCGTTCGTGCAATTGGCGCAGGGCAACAGGGTTTACCTCCCGTCCGGGATTTGCGCGCAATTTGCTCTCGAGGGATTCGGTGAGGGAGCGGCGCAATTTGTTCAGCTCACTGACCGGGAGGATCGTGCCGGGTCCGAGTGCCGAAATATCCAAGTCCCGGAGCTCGAATGCCGTCGCGCCCAGCCGCGCAAATTGCTCGCGCAATTTGCGCGCGTCGAGGGGTTGGTTTCGCGCGGACTCGAGCGGGATGTCGGAGCTGACCTCCGCGATTATCCCGCGCCCGGCAATTTGCGCGGAGACGCGGAGAGGGGAACCGCATTGGCCGGACGCCGTCATGTCGACGGGCAATTTGTGCAGGATTTTGCCGGAGTCGAATGTGGCGCGGATTTTTTTGTCGAGCACCGGGTCATTGGTTTTCCAGACGCGATCACCGGGACGCAATTTGTAAAAATCAATTTTGCCGGGTTCGAAATGAAGGCGTTTGAACCGGCCTTTGTCAGTGATTTTCCAGACGCGCCCGCCTTGCTCGCGGTCGGCGTCCATCCCTTGATCGAAGACAATGCCGTCGCCCAAGGCGAGGGGAGCCAGCAACTCCAAATCCACCGACTCATCGCCCACCCGCGCAATTTGCCCGAGGAGCACCCCGCGTTTTTTGCCGAACCGAGCATGGACGAGGGCTTGGTGATTGACGCCGTCGAACCAGCCTGGATACAGACCGCGCGAGAAAGACATCTCCATGCTGTAACGGTCTTCGCCGCTCAATTTGACCGAATGAGTCTGCCAAGCCTCGTCGATGGCTTTCCGGTAAATGCGTGTGATATTGGCAACGTACTCAGGGGCTTTGAGCCGGCCTTCGATTTTGAGGCAGGAGATCCCGAGGTCGATCAGCTCGGGAATCGCCTCGACTCCGGCGAGGTCCTGGGGGGACAAGAGATATTTTTTGTCGCCGAGCTCTGTTTTTTGCCCGTCGGTGATCATCTCATAAGTCATGCGACAGGCTTGGGCACATTCACCACGGTTGGCACTGCGTCCGCCGAGGGATTCGCTTGTCAGGCATTGGCCGGAGTATGCCACGCAGAGTGCCCCGTGGATGAACATCTCCAGGGGCAGATCAATGTCCGGCCTGTCCTGGCGCAATTTGCGAAGCTCTCGCAGCGATGTCTCGCGGGCGAGCACGACGAGCTCCGCCCCGAGGCCACGAGCCAGCTGGATGCCTTCGGCGGAGGTGACCGTCATTTGGGTGGAGCCGTGGACGGGCAGGTCGGTGCAAATTGCGCGGGCGAGGCGGATGAGGCCAATGTCTTGAATGATCATGGCATCGACCCCGGCAGCGGCACAGGCGGCGAGTTGTCGCGCGGCGCGTTCGAGTTCACCCGGAAAAATCAGGGTATTCATGGTGACATACCCTTTGACCCCGCGGGCGTGAAGGGCGGCCATGATTTCGGGGAGTTCGGCCGTGGTGAAATTTTTTGCACGGAGCCGGGCGTTGAATTCTTCCAGGCCAAAATAAATCGCGTCCGCCCCATTTTCAATGGCGGCACGGAGACATTCCCAATCCCCGGCGGGACTGAGGAGGGCGGGTTTAGTTCGGTTCATAGAGTTTCGCTGACAAGGTATGTTGTCCACGCGCAAGAAGCAAGCCGGTGTGAAAAATTGATCAAATCTCTTTTGAGAGTCCGGTTTTGATTCCGGCGATATGATTGGTGTGGGTGAGGGCGAGGGCGAGGGCATCGGCTGCGTCGGCGGGCGGGGCTTCGCGGAGACCGAGCATTGCTTGTATCATGGAGGAGACACGGGTTTTTCCGGCGGCACCGGAGCCGGCGACGGATTGTTTGACCTTGCGGGGGGCGTACTCAAAAACGGGAATGGAGCAGCTTGCACAGGCGGCAATGGTCACCCCGCGTGCGGCGCCCAGAACGATGGAGATTTTGAAATTTTGCATGTAAAAAACGCCTTCAATAGCGCAGACATCGGGTTTGAACTCCTGACAGACAGCAGTCATTTTTTCATGAATGTGTGATAAACACGCAGAGACTTTGACAGAGGGCGGATTTTTGATGACCCCGTAGGCGAGGACTTTCCATTGTTGTTTTTGACCTTGAATCACACCAAATCCCGTCCCTCTGAGGGAGGGGTCTACTCCTAATATAACCATGAACTAAGAAAAAAACCTATTAATTCAGTGCAAGTCAACAGCCTTTTCATTGACTTTATACTCTAAAAACTCTAATTATCATAATACATGCCAGAAGAGGCTAAACCATATCAAGAGGGAATATCTGAGCTGAAGAAAGAACGTAAAGCTCAACCGTCGCCTATTGCCGATTCATTGGAAATCGAATTTGAGCCTGTCGATCCGGATGGTGTGCCGTTGGGGAACGAAGACTTCGCCATTGATCCCCCAAAAAAAGCATCAGTTTCCGCAGAAAAAACCGCGCCAAAGCCTGCGAAAAAAGAGGACAGCGCGGAGCAATCGAAAATCCCCGCACCCGGGAAAGTCATTGAGTTCGCTCAAGCGGCTATCTTGCAGAAACTGGGTGATATCGGCGAAAAAATAGCTGCCTTGGAAAAGAAGATCGCGGATAAAGAGTCAGTGGCAAAGCTTGAAGGGAAATTTGATGTCAAGATCGCTCAAGACGCGCACTCCAAAGAAATGTTCTCCGCGATGCACACGGAGCTGAAAAGCTACAAGGACTCGGCTCTTTTCGATGTCTTTCACAAGCCATTTTTGAAAGACCTTGTGTTGCTTTTTGATGACATGGGCAAATTGCAAAAGCACGGGGTCAAGCTCGCCCGCGAGGCCGGGGAAAAAGTCCCTGCACTCGAAGAAGATTTTAAACATCACGCGAATAATATCGACAATATCAAAGCATTGGTCTTGGAAATGCTCAACCGTATGGATGTCGAGATGATTGAAGATGTGGCTGTGACCATCGACAAACAATATCACAAAGTGCTCAATACCCGTCCGGCGCCCGCCCCTGATGATGACGGTAAAATCGCCGAGATCGTCCATCATGGTTTCCGCTGGCGGGGAAAATTATTACGGCACGAAGAAGTGATTGTATACAAACAAGAAACAACATAAATAAACAGGGATAAACCGGTCATCACCATTTATCTCCCATGAGCAAATTATAAACATATGTCCAATCGCAAAGTAGTCGGCATTGACCTGGGAACCACATTTTCGGCAATCGCCCATATCGACGAATACGGCAAACCCCAAATCATTCCCAATGCCGAGAGTGAACGCACCACTTCCTCGGTGATTCTTTTTGAAGACAGCAATGTGACTGTGGGCAGCACCGCCAAGGCACTCGCGGTGGCAGAGCCGGAGAAGATTGTCGAGTACATCAAACGCGAGATGGGCAAGCCGCGTGAGGAGTTCAGCCGCGAGTTTGGTCAGACGAAATATTCCGCTGATGAACTCTCGGCGGTGATCCTGAAAAAGCTCAAGAATGATGCCGAGAAATATCTGGGTGTGCCCGTCACGGATGCGGTGATCACGGTTCCCGCCTATTTTAATGATGCCGAACGCAATGCCACGATGAATGCGGGTAAAATCTCCGGTTTGAATGTCTTGCAGGTCATCAACGAGCCGACGGCGGCGGCTTTGGCATACGGGATCAACAAACTCGGCAAGGATCAAACCGTTTTTGTTTTCGATCTCGGAGGCGGCACCTTTGACGTCACGATTATGAAAATCGAGGGGGAGCAAATCCGGATGGTCGCGACCAATGGCGATCACCGGTTGGGCGGAAAAGACTGGGACGATAAGATTATTAATTTTGTCGCGGAGGAATTTGACAAGACCCACGGGGAAAATCCCTTGTTGGATTTGCAAGCCTACCAAGACCTGCAATCGCGGGCGATTGCGGCGAAAATCCAGCTCTCCAACCGTCCCAAGACGACGATCGTGCACAGTCACAATGGCAAATCCGTCAAAGTCGACCTCAGCAAAGAGCAATTCGAGCAAATGTGCCAGGACTTGGTCGAGAAATGCCGCATTCTTTGTGATATTGTCTTGATGGAAGCGAAAATGACCTGGAAGGACATTGACACGGTCTTGCTTGTGGGAGGAATGACCCGTTGTCCGATGGTGCGTGAGATGGTCAAGGAATCCAGCGGCAAGGAACCGTCCGAGGATGTGAATCCCGACGAGGCTGTCGCGCTGGGGGCGGCGGTTCAAAGCATGCTCTGTCACATCAAGGAATCCGTGGACACCGGCTCCAATGAAGTCGCCGCCGAGACGATCCAGCATTTCACGGGTTCATCCGGGGGACTCATCCAAGTCACCAATATCACCTCGCACACATTGGGCATTGTCTTGTGGAATGATGTCTCCCACGAGGAATATGTCTTTCCGATGATTGCCAAGATGACCAGCGTGCCTTGTGAAATCAAAAATACTTTCGGGACGGCCAGTGCAAATATGAAACGCGTGGTCGTCAAGGTTGTCGAAGGCGAAAGCTCGGTGCCCGAAGAATGCACGAAACTGGGTAATTGCGAAATCGAACTGCCCGAGTATCTGCCGAAAGCCACCCCGGTCGAGGTGACTTACCGTTATAACAACAACCAAATTCTGGAAGTCACGGTCAAAGCCCAGGACAAAATCGCTCATGCCGAGATACACCGCTCCGGTGGTCTGAATGAAAAAGAAGTCGGCAAAGCGCGTGAGCACCTGACTTTGTTGAATGTGGCTTAAGGGGAATTCTCCCGTTCCAATTCAAAAATGAAAGTGTGACATGGCTTTGCCTTATCCGCTTCCTGATGACCCGCGCAAGTGGGAAGGATGGAAGCTCTACAACTCCAATAATCTTTATGACCGCCTGGGACTTTCTTATGAGGAAAACCCCAGTCCCCAGCTCATTGAAGAATGTTGCCGCCAGCTTTTGATGTGGTGGCAGAAAAAGCTCCCGCTCAAAAGCCAGCCGAATAATCCCCTCGCACAACTCCTCGGCAAAGCGATCGACGAGGCACCGCGCCTGATTACACAGGCAAAAATCACGCTCTTGGACAAAGACCAGCGCGCTATTCATGACCAGCAGCTCCAACAGAGCACTCATGACAGTGCACTGGGGGAATTCCAGAAATTCATCAGTTTCGCGCTGACGGACAAAAAGCTCACGCCTGCCGGTGAGAGCGGGTTGGTGGGAATGGGTCGGAATCTAGGATTGTCCGATGCGATGATCAGCGATGCGATTGAACAAAGTCTGGTCGAGTATGGGGCGGTGAGATTTGACCCCGCCGCTGCCGCCGAGGAAGCCGCTGCAAAGGCTATTGCCGAGGCAAATGCCCGTGTAGAGACGGCCAAATCCCAGCAAACCGTTTCCCCTGCTGGCGGGTCAGGCACTCCGGATCCCGAAGGTTTCCAAGAGCTTGTCGAGCAATGGAAGGAACGCTCCGAATGGGGAGAGCTCGAGGATGAAGACAAGGAAAAGCTTTTGAAATGGGCGGCGAATTTCAATCTGGTTGAAGCGTGGGCAAAAGCGATCATCGATGAAGAGGAGTATGATCCCGATGCCGAGTCCAAAGAAAAAGCGGCGGCGGAAGAACGCAAGAAAAAACTCGCTGCCGCGCCAGCCACCACTTCCCGCCAGCCCGTCCTCTCGCCCGATCAGGAAAAGGTCATGTATCCCCCTTTTACAAATGAACTCGGGATGCAAATGATCTATGTCCCCAGTTGCACTTTTAAAATGGGTTCGGATAAACCGGATGCAGCACATAATGAAGAGCCCCTTTTTCATGTCACGCTGACGGGATTCTACATTTCGAAATTTCCCATTACATTTGCCCAGTTCGAGCAATTTGCTCCGGAGCACAAATCCAAGCGCCCTGCATGGGCAAATGAAAATCACCCGGTGGTCATGGTTTCGTGGGAACAAGCCGGCAAATTTTGTGAATGGTTATCCACAAGGGAGAGCCGCAAATACCGGCTCCCGACGGAGGCGGAATGGGAATACACCGCCAAGGGACCACAAAATCGCCGTTATCCGTGGGGGGAGAGCGATGTTGCGAATTCATTAGCCAATTTTGCAGACGCCTCGACGAATTTTGCCTGGTCGGATCACACGATCAATGACGGGTTTGCCCAGAGTTCCCCCGTGGGCAGTTTTCCCATGGGCACATCACCTTTCGGGTGCGAGGATATGGCGGGAAATGTGTGGGAATGGTGCAAGGATGGTTTGGGGGATTATAAATCGATGGCACAAACGAACCCCAGCCCGACGGCAGGCTCACAAAAGGTCGTGCGTGGAGGTTCCTGGCGGTCAAAGTCCAATAGCCTTCGAACCACTGCCCGGTTAGGCCAGGCACCGAGTTATTTTGCCAATGATATTGGATTCCGGATTGTTTGTGTGCGCCCTGTTTTAAAAGCGACCTAAATTCTTCTTTTGGAAATGATTCCGTTTTTATTTCCGTATTTATATTAGTATTCTTTTGGTTTGACAGCGGCATTTGGAAAGTCTATTTTCCGCCACATAATCTAACCAATGATTCCGGGGCAATATGAAGTTAAATTCCATCATAAAAAAAATTCATATATTTGTAACACTTTTCGCCATTTTTTCCGTCCCGGCTTTTGCCCAGACCTCCTCTGGACAAGTTGCCAAACAAGCTGACCCTCAATCACTCAAGAGCAGCAATTGGCTTACTGAAAAATATCGCAATGACAAATTGCCCGGACCGACAATCGGGTCGCGCGCGGGTTATTATGCCTCCAAAAAACATTCTTTCATCGTGGAAGAGTGGGCGCAGCTGCCGCTTTTTAGCACGGGCAATTTTCTGGCGTATTATGGGTACAACTCATTCACTCCTTTCGAAAGCGAGCGCGGCGGGGTCAATCAAGTCGGGCGCAATGACCAGACTCAAGAGCTCAATGGCGAATACAAATTGACCGAGCAAATTGCTGTACAGGGCACACTCGGCTGGGAACGCGTTGATTACGTGGATGCGACCGGACACCGCGAGGCTTTTCGCGCCGGGGTCGGTGCTGGGACCCCGTATGTGAAGCGTTATACAGACAAGCTGACATGGAGTTTCATGGCGGGGCCTTCCTTTGCCACGCACAATACCTATTCCGACTGGTTCACTGATGCATACGTCTCCTATCAGATCACGGACTTTAATTTTCTCGCCGCGACCAAAAATCTCGCCCGGCGTCCGATGCTGAATATCGAAGCCCGCATGGAGAGTTACAATTCCGGGGTGAATCGATTTGCACCGTATATTGAAATTGGTCCGACATTTTCGATGATTACGGTCAATGGCAACAAACTCGACATCTTTGCCCATTACGTCGGTAACCACGGCAATGAGTTTAAAATGCTCAATGATGACGGAGCCTTGATCGGATTCTCCGTTGAGGCGATGCGCGAGTATCCCTATGGCACACTCCCGACCGACTGGCAGAATGGCGATGTCTTGTCCAAAGTTTGGGGCTATTACGAAATGGGCTGGGGCAAGGGCGGCGATTATGTCACGAATTTCAAAATCAATGCACAGCTGTATCAATTTGAACTCGGGGTGCCGTGGACATTCTACACTTGGTTCCAGCCCCGCCGTTACTGGTCGGGGGCAGCGCAGGGGATTAATAGTGCGCTCTACAATGTCGCTGTGGGATTTATGACCCCCATCACGCTTGATGGGGGCTGGGCGGTGATCGGAAATCACATGCCACTCCAGCTCGGTGCCGAGTTTTTCCATCGCAGTGATCACACGATGAATCCTTCGCAGTCCCAAGTCGCTGCAAATAATAAAGGTGCTGACAATCCCGATCGTTATGCATGGGAAGGCAGTATGAATCAAGTCCCCCGCATTTTTTTCTCCACAGCAGGATGGGACTCGCCCTACGTTTATACCGGCATCTACGAGTCGAAACTCGCATGGGTCAATACCATCGACTGGCGTGTTTCCGCCGGTGTGAATGTCGCCTCACCGAGTCAAAAACATTTTGGCAGCGCCGAAATCGGCGGTCACTGGAATATTGCCACGATTTACGGTTATGTCCCTTACATCCGCGGTCAATATGGGTATGGAGCCGTCTCTCCCGGTTATTCCGGTGAGGCAGGCTGGCAACGTCCCGAGTATAAGGTATTCATCCGCTACGAAAATCAGGAGCTTGACCGCTCCATCAGTGGTGGACGTGATAATGTCTGGTACGGCGGTTTCAGCCTCAATCTCTAGGCAAAGCCCGCACTTTATGCGGCGATTGCCTCAATGAGCTGTTGAGTTTGATTTATGCGTATTTTGTATGGTTACAAAAAAATCTTCGTGTCTTTCCCGCCCCCCACTGCGATAAAACAAAATCCGTGACGCGCCATTTGCGCGGTCTTTCTGCAAGGACATATGGTTGAATCAACGGGGAAAAAGATGACGCTATGGGATCGCTTCACTCATGTGATTACGGCAGCGGTTTATGCCCTGCTCACATATGCGTATGCGAAGTCTCTGGCGGGAATCAAGGCTTTCGACTGGGCGGGGCGCGAGGATCTTTTCCTGATTTTTAAACTTGAGATGTTCGCCTTGGTGGCTCTGGGTTTTCTCTTCATTTTCAGTCCGATTATTCTCCGGTCATGGAGAGGAAAGGCTGTGGCGGTGGCGGCGGCTTTTGCCATTATCTGGGGCGGCTACATGATCGGACAAATACAGGGATTAATCTTGTTGAGTGTGCTCATCGTCACCCAGTTCCTTTCCGCGCGCAGGCAGATTCTGGATATGATGCAAGTGGGGTTCGCCCATATGGCAGGATATGTTTTTGTCGTGATTCTGGTGCGTATTTTCACAAATGCCCGGGATTTTAACGGGTTGACCGCGGATAATATCCTCAAACCGGCTCTCGTCTATTTTGCGGTGCGGACGATTGTCGAAATATTTTTTATCTTTATGCCGGGCAGATGGGCGGAAAAGAAATTAATGAAAATGCCCGATAAAACCGGTTCATAAGGCAATTTTTATCCCCCCTTTTTTTCGCGCTAGAGGAGACCTTCAGCCTCGAGCGCATCGAGGCGTTTCTCGTCGTGTTCATCGACGATTTCTTGGATATTGGGCAACTCCACAAGGACAGTCAGGCACATGGCTGGAATCTCGTCCGTGCCCGGAAAGCTGCTGGTTTCAATCGCATGCCGTCCCTTGGTCAGGTACGCCCAGGCAAAATCCTCACCATTGGAGATGCGGAAAGAGTAATTCGTATCATCCTCGAGTTCGTCGACGGATTTTATAATCTTTGTGGCTTCCTCGTCCATGTCCGGGAGCACTTGCTCGACCTGGTCGAAATTTTCCATCCAATACTCGACGATATCGGCAATGACTGAGTCTGTGAGTGGATGCGTGAATATGGCGACAAACCCGCGATGATCAAAATTTGACATGGACAATATTCATCCACAGATAAAGCGTGATTTCCAATCATTTTTACACACTCTTGACGAGGTGCCGGGGCTCGGAAAAGGAAATGCGGGGCGTTGAGCGGGGGAAAAATCAGCTTTTGAGGTTTTGAGGTTTGATGATACTGATGGCATTTGTAAAGAGAATGGAGTTTGGAATCAGAAAGGTTTTTTCATCCACGGTGAGAGTGGTGTAACGGAGGTCGATATTCGTGACATTCCCTTCAAAAGCCATGACCGAGATCCGGTCTCCAATGCCGAAAGGACGGTACAACATGATCAGGACACCCGCGAGCAAATTGCTCAGGGCATCACGAAGGGCAAATCCCAGGGCAAATCCCGTCAATCCCAGACTGGCAATGAGCGCGCTGACATTGATTCCGAATGTCGCCATTGCTGTAATCACGGCGATAATGATGAGCAAACCTTTGAAAAATTGGCGCAGCATGTTGAAGATGTGGGCGCGGCGGTGGTCAAAGCGTGAAATAATCCTGCGGACAAACCAGTCGGCAATTTGCACGATGACCGTGATCAGGACAAAAAGCGCCAGCCCGGCGATGATTTTCGGTAATAACTCCGTGGTTTGTCTTTCGAATTCACCGAGGACTTTTCCGGCTTGCAGCCATGAGATGATTTTATCCATAGATTAGTCAGACTTTTTAATCACAAAGGTTTTGTCGCGCAACTCACAATCCAGCATCCCTGCTTGCAGCACGAGTGCAAAAGCGTCCCACCAGGAAATATTCTGAAGGCTGTAGGTGATCGGAGGAGGTTCGGGCGAGATTTCCTCGATCACCATGTTGATTTGAACCGGAGACGCCTGTCCCTCCTGGGCGGTGGCGAGAATGTCTTGGAGATATTTCAGGGCGGCACTGTATTGGGCTTCATCCATTTTGAACTCCGGCAAGATGACTTTGCGGAGTTTTTGTGTGAGATAAAAGGAATCCGGATTTTGATCCTTCAGCGCCTGCAATTTGCGTGCTTGAACCCGGGCAAGGGTATTTTTGGGGTTCAAATCATAAATTTTGTTGTAGGCTTTGAGCGCGGTGTCGTAGTCGCCCCGTTTCGCTAAAAGCTGTGCCTGCCGCATGTATTCATTTTCCTGGTCGCCCATTGGATTTCCGGAAGCCGGAGCACAGATAAGAAAGGTGATGCCCAGCCAAAGTGAAAAAAGAATTTTCATGGAAAGACACAGAATAAGCAGGTTTCCCCGTGGATTTCGAGTGTATTTTGTATCTGCTTGCGTGTCAGGCTATCTCAACGCACCGCTTGCGTGTTCAGCAAATCAAGTCCACCTTGATGTCCACAATATGGGAGAGGAATATTTTGAAAAATCCATTGAGCTGCCCGTCCCGGCGGAGAGCGCCTTTGCCTGGCACGAGTCCCCCGGAGCCTTTGAACGCTTGGTGCCCCCTTGGATCAAAGCTGAAATCGTGAGTCAACATGGCGGATTGCAAGACGGAGGGGAGGTCGTCATCCGGATGCAAAGAGGACTCGTTCCTCTGAAATGGGTGGCGATGCACCAGAATTATCTGCTCAACAAGCGTTTCCAAGATATCCAAGTCAAGGGTCCTTTCAAGTCATGGACCCATATCCACCGGTTTGACGCAGTTACGCCGGAGAAAAGCCTGCTGGCTGATTCAATCGCTTATCAGCTCCCCGGCGGATGGTTGGGCGCGCAAATTGCGGGGCGGATGATCCGGAGCGATTTGGAAAAGACTTTCCGTTACCGCCATGATGTGACCCGCGCCGATCTCATCAGTCACCAGAAATACGCGGACAAACCCCGGCAGAAAATCCTCATCAGCGGGGCAAATGGTCTCGTGGGCCGCGCCTTAACGGCATTCCTCTCGACGGGCGGACACGATGTCTGGCATCTCACGCGCAAATTGCGCGGGGCGGGGAAAAAACAAATTGTCTGGGACGCCACGCAAATTGCTCCGGGGGAGCTGGAACCTTTTGACACGATCATCCATCTCGCAGGAGAAAATATTTTTGGATTGTGGACCGGCAAAAAAAAGCGGGCGATCCGGGATTCGCGCGTGGACTCCACCCGTGCCTTGGCCCAGGCACTCTCGCGTTGTCCCCCCGGCTCGAAATCATTCATCTGCGCTTCTGCCATCGGTTATTACGGAAACCGTGGTGATGAAATCATCGATGAAACATCCGCGCCCGGCACCGGATGGCTCGCGCAAATTGCGCGCGAGTGGGAGGCTGCCGCGCAAATTGCGCGGGATGCCGGGGTGAGGACAGCCCATCTCCGTCTCGGTGTCGTGCTGACTCCTGCCGGAGGTGCCTTGGGCAAAATGCTTTTGCCTTTCCGTCTCGGGCTGGGCGGGCGAATTGCTTCCGGAACACAATGGATGAGCTGGGTGTCCATTGAGGATGTCATCGGTGCTTTTCACCATGCGGTGATGAATCCGGATTTTGAAGGCGTGGCAAATCTCACCGCGCCCCATCCTGTGAGAAATGAGGAATTCACCCGCACCCTGGGCAAATTGCTCGGGCGACCCGCGATTTTTCCCGTGCCCGCATTCGCCGGAAAAATGGTACTGGGTGAAATGTTCGAGTCCTTGCTCCTGTCGAGCACCCGTGTCCTCCCGCGCAAATTGCCCGGGAGCGGCTACATGTCCCGGCATCCGACTTTGGAGAGTGCCCTGAGATTTCTTTTGGGGAAATAACCACGGGGAAAGTGTTCAATCAATCCCGCCTCGTGATGAGTACGTGCAGAGTGTTTCCCTTTATGCTGGTCACATCAGCTCCGCGCCGAGGTCGGCGAGAATGCTGCGTTCCCCTTTGGCGAGCTGGATGTGTGCCGAGACGGCTTGGCCTTTGAGTTTGTTGCGGGTGTAGACCAGGCCATTGGACATGGCATCGACGTAGGGATTGTCAATCTGGGTGGGATCCCCCAAGAGAACGAGTTTCGATCCCTTGCTCATGCGCGTCACGATGGTTTTGGCTTCGAGCGGGGAGAGTTGTTGCGCCTCATCAACGATAAAAAAGGCATTGGGAATCGAGCGCCCGCGGATATGATAGAGAGCCTCGATTTCGATGACGCCTTGCTCGATGAGTTTCTCATGGGGTTTGAGCGGGGCACCGGGTTTGCCAGCGGAAACGATGGGGAGCTCGGAGCGTTTTTTTGCCGGTTTCTTGCGGTTATCGAGGTTCGGGGGCGGGGACATGATGAATTCAATCGCGTCATAAATGGGCTGGAGCCACGGACGCATTTTTTCATTGAGGTCTCCGGGGAGGAATCCGAGTGTTTCGCCATTTCCCATGGGGACAACGGAGCGGGTCACGATGAGTTTTTGATAGGAGCGGCGATAGACCTGGGAGAGTCCGGCAGCCACAGCGACGAGTGTTTTACCCGTGCCTGCCTTTCCGTAACCCGTGATCAGAGAGATGTCCGGATCGAAGAGGGCATCGAGGAAACATTGCTGACCGAGATTGAGGGGTTTGAGTGAGATGCCGCCCGGGATATTGATCGCGGCGGGGCAATTGAGCTTGCGCAGGGTGGTGTGACCGTTCCGGCTGCAACATTTTGCCGGCATGGTCTTGTCTTCGGTAGAGTGGAGCAGGACATATTCATTGAGCCCGGCATTTTCGATGCGTTGATCGTCGATATCGAGGAATCCGGAGCTGGCGAAACGTTGCATCTCGTGGCCGGAGACTTCGATGACGAACATCTGGGACTGATAGATGCCGGGGTCGTCGACTTTGTCATTGAGATAATCATTGGTCTGGAGACCCAGTGCCCGGGCTTTCAAGGACATATTAATGTCTTTGGTCACCAGGATGGTGGGAGGATTTTG
The DNA here is from genome assembly GCA_964435715.1 of uncultured Verrucomicrobiota bacterium. Classification (GTDB taxonomy): domain Bacteria; phylum Verrucomicrobiota; class Verrucomicrobiia; order JAWXBN01; family JAWXBN01; genus JAWXBN01. The sequence continues at coordinate 104,961 of CAYTAI010000001.1, forward strand.
CAGACTTTGGACAATCAATGCGGTGGCGATGATGCGATTATCGATTTTGGTAAAATCAGGAAATTGACGGCGCATTTTATCGAGTGCCGCCTGGTTGCGGCTGGTCTCCTCGCGGGTGGCGACAAAAATCCGGCCGCCACCGGGTGTCTTTGCCCCTTTGCTCATCAGCTCTGGGTCTTGAAAGACTTGGTCGAGCCTGCGGATGACATCACGGGCGCGCACACCGCGGTCGGTTTGTTCGGTTTTGAGCCTGTCGAGATCTTCGAGGATGTCGCCGGGGATGAAGACATTGTGTTCCTCAAAGTTAAAGATGCTGCGCGGCTCGTGGATTAATACAGAAGTGTCGAGAACGAAATTCTTTACGAGTGCCATGTTGATCTTATTACTTGGCAGAAACATTTTTTTTGTCGACACGATTTTTTGTGTGTGACGCAATTTGTCACAGACACGGTTTTTACTTTGAGCACGAGCGGGGTGGGAGAGGTTTCCCGATTGAAAAAGAAAAATGCTTGCCGGGTAAAATCAGGCATTGCCCAAAGGGCAAAAGTTTGTTTTATTAAATCTCCCGCACAGCCGGACAGGTGGCAGAGTGGTCGATTGCGCACGCTTGGAAAGCGTGTGTCCGTTAACCCGGACCGTGAGTTCGAATCTCACCCTGTCCGCCATTATTCAGTAATGGATGGAATATTCGCTTGTAAAAATACATCAATGAGAAAAAAATGTGACTCCTGCCGGAATAAGAATTCAAATTTTGAGGCATCATTAATGGATTCAATTTTCATTAGTTTTCCACGATAAATGGAAGGCAGGGAGAGCACAGCTGGTGTTTTTGCCGATATTAATTTTGATTTAAAATTTCCTGCGACCATATTGGCAATTTCTCCGATTGCATCATTGACTTCTTCATGTCCTGAAATTTCTTCGACAGGCATGCATAATATTTGAGAAGTCAGCAATTGGGCATATTTTTCCTGGAAAGTCAGACAGACAACCCCGTTGATTTCGCCGGTAAAACTGACCGTGGCAGTGACTTCTGCATCGGGAGGGTTGAATTGACCTGTTTCCTCAAGGCTCGTCTCCAAGCCCATCATGGTTGCAAAGACGCTGGAAACTGTTTCGGAGAGATACTGGCGGATGGTGAGCGGATCGGGTAAACGCATGGGATAACTATTATAATTTGCAAAAAATTAGACAAGGATTATTAATATAGTTAAAGAGGGGAAAAAAGCACATTGCACGTTTCTGAGCTTCAATTGTATGCCAAGCAACCGGAAAAAACCTTTCATGCTCGACGGACTCAGCCGGGATATTTTTGACTCTCTCTCAGGCAATGCAGTTATAATTTCTGCAG
>CAYTAI010000001.1:106388-109085 GCA_964435715.1 uncultured Verrucomicrobiota bacterium
ACGGGATTGGGAAAAATTATCTGACCCAATGGGGTGATGGCTCCTCCAAAGAGCCACAATTTGCGCGGCAAATCGGCGAGGTTATCAGCGGGATGCGTCGGAATTACAGTTGCTCCTATGAATGTCCCACACCCGAGAAAATTTTCTGGTTCGAGATGAATGTCACTCCAATCGGCGCAAAAAATGATTATTTTTTGATCTTGCATAGAAATGTGTCTGAAAGGCGGGAGAGCCGCCGCAAAGTCATCGCCAGTCAAAATTTGCTCAAATCCGTATCAGGTGCGATTCCCGGGGCGGTCATTCAATTCCGTGTGGATGAAAAAGGCCGCGAGAAGCTCGTCCATGCCAGCGAAGGCATCAGTCGTTACTGGGGGTTTGAGCCCCTCGGGAAACGCAATGATCTTGAAACCTTCAGTGATTTATTATTCCAGACCGAAAAAGAACAGTTCTTGGGACTTCTCAGGCAATCCGTGGAAAAACTCATTCCTGTCAATGACGAGTTCAAAGTCCGGGGAATCGGCGGGGAGGCCCGTTGGGTGAATGTGCGGATTGATCCAATGAAAGACGCAGAGGGAGGTGTCTTGTGGCAGGGGGTCATTCTGGATGTCACAGAGCAGAAAGCATTAAAGACAAGACTGGAGATCGAAAGACAAAGACGCCTTTCCAATCTGGAATCACTCTTGTCCCTCATGCAGATCAAGCAAATGGATTTTATCGAGTCGGTGCGTGCGGTATTAAAAGAGTCCAACCGTTTTCTTTTTGCTTATCGATCATCTCTTTGGTTATTAGATGAAAACAGATCGCATATTGTGCGGGTCGTTTGTGTCGATGGTGACGGAATGTTTTCGACCGCCAATGACAAAATTCCAATAGGCGACCAAGGTGTTCTGTTTGAGGAACAATTTGTATTCCCCGGAAAAAGCAAGCCATACAGCAAGTCTCAAAAAGAATTCCTTAAAACGATGTTTTCCGGACAAACTGGTTTTTCCGTGTTATGCACGCCATTATTCCAGGACGGTAAATTCAAAGGGATTATATCGCATAAAATCAAAAGTCCAGCCCGTGTTTGGGATGAAATAGATAGAGAGTATTCTTTGGCATTAGCCCAGATTGTTCATTCGTCCCTAGACAGAATGAATCAGTATTCCATTCAGATGTCGCTGGTTTTTTCAGAGGCTAAAAACAGGGCAATCTTGGATGCCTTGCCGGATACGCTGATTCAAATCAACCGCCTTGGTCTCTGTACAGACATCAGAAAAAACAACAGATTCATGCCTTCTCTCGAGCCTAAAGATTTTATCGGGGAAAATTTCTTTTCATTTTTACCAGTCAATGCCGCATCAAGTATGTTCCACCTATTGGAACAGTCGTTTTTGACGGGGCGAGTTGAAAAAATGGAGTTTGTCACAGCTTTTGAAAATCAAACAGTTCATCTGGAAGCTCGAATCAAATCTGTTTCTGAGCGTGATGCTGTTATTATGATCAGGGATATCACCGAGAGAAAAGAGTTGGAAAGGATGGTTTTGGAGATCAGCCGCGCTGAAAGAACCCGGATTGGATCCGATCTCCATGACGGGCTGGGACAAGAACTAACAGCCGTTAGCTTTTTATGTTCGGCATTATTGGCGGATCAATCTGCAGACAGGGGGTCAAGCCAGTTGGAACGGGAAAAGCAACTGGAGCATATTCACGATCATGTTCAACGTTGTATCGATCAAACGAGGATGATTGCAAGGGGGTTAAGCCCCTTTCAACTGGAGAGCCGGGGATTGATTGAAGTTCTCAAAAGTTTCCTCGCTGATTTGAAGAATACATTTGGCATTGAGACCCTGCTTGAACACCCTGAGGGGTTTGAAATCCTCCACCCTTTTGTGGCTGAGAATCTATTTCGAATTATTCAGGAGAGCGCACATAATGCTGTGAAACACGGAAAAGCAAAAAAATTCAATATCAAGGTGACAAAGGATTATGACCGCGCTGTTCTTTTTGTCGCCTCGGACGGAAAGGTCTGGAACCGTTCGGTCACGGAAACAAACGGCATGGGGCTGAAAGTGATGAGATACCGGGCGGATTTGATCGGTGCAGAATTGGATTTCCAGCCCCTTTCCCCGGGAGGAGTAGAGATTGTCTGCTCTATTCCCCTCTCCTCTCTATCCGCTTCCGCGACACAATCTATAACCCTATCTCATGAACAATAAAAAAAGAACAAAAGTATTGATTGTCGATGATCATTCCATTGTGAGATTCGGCATGCAATCCCTGTTGGCTCATCGCCCCGACATACTGGTTTGTGGAGAGGCGGAGGATTACACATCCGCCATCACTGTTTTTCAAAAAGAAAAACCTGATATTGTGCTGGTGGATATCTCCATCGAAGGCAATGGACTGGAGTTAACCAAACAAATGGTCAAGATGAATCCCCGGGTCAAGGTGATCGTTGTTTCCATGCATGATGAGGGTGTCTATGCGGATCGTGCTTTGAAATCAGGTGCAAAAGGTTATTTGATGAAACGCGATGCTTCACGCCTGCTCATAAAAGCCCTGGACACGGTTTTAAAGGGGGATATTTATTTGAGCGAGGAGATGACGCGAAATTTTCTCTCCAAGATGGCGCGCGCCGGGAAAGAGGCATCCACATCTCCCGAGGACACTCTCTCGGATCGCGAGTTCGAGATTTTCTGTTTGATGGGGCAGGGA
>CAYTAI010000001.1:109095-135564 GCA_964435715.1 uncultured Verrucomicrobiota bacterium
CACAAAAGACATTTCGATTCAACTCAAAATCAGCCCCAAAACAGTGGAGACACACCGCGACCACATGAAACAAAAGCTGGGCATCAAGATGTCCAAGCACCTGAAAACAATGGCGGTGGCGTGGAGCAAGAGCAATCAGATGTGAAAACTCATGCATGGATTGCAAATGCTCTTTTTATTCAAGTCCCTGATGGTTCCGTAGGAAAATTCACCGATGCCCAGAAAGGGCGATTCATGGACTCAACTTTCATATTTTAGCCCGATTGTTTGTTTTTCCGGTCGCATATAATCTGCAGTGAAGATTATGACCGAGCACGAAAATATCATTCAAGAGTTTTTAATCGAAAGCAACGAAGCCCTTGACAGGATGAATACAAGCTTGCTCGAGCTTGAAAAGGGGAAAAACAGGGAAACACACATTGGAAATATTTTCCGGGGATTCCACACGGTCAAGGGAGCCTGTGGCTTTCTTGGCTTTAGCCAGCTCGAAAAACTCGCCCATGCCGCTGAAAATCTTTTGGATAAAATAAGGGCAGGTCGATTGACTCCCGATACCGACGTGGTCAATACGCTCCTGAAAAGCTGTGACTCGATCAAGCGTTGTTTGATCATTATTAAAACCACACTGACAGATAATGCCTATGACCCGTCTGAATTGGTTGTCGAGCTTGAGGAAATCTCCAGGCAAAAGGAAAACACGGGAGAGACCATAAAAAGCGACAGCGCGGATGTTGTCCCCGGTCTTTGCAGTGACCTCTCCGACAATACCATCCGGTTGGACATCACGCTCTTGGATAAACTGATGAATCTTGTGGGAGAACTCGTTTTGGCGAGAAACAAGGTTTTGCAGGTTTCTTCCGGGCTGTCGGATGTGAATCTGGCGAGCTCTTCCCAGCATATCAATCTCATTACCACCGAGCTCCAGGAAACGGTAATGAAAACCCGGTTGCAACCGATCAGCAATGTCTGGCATCACTTTCCCAGGGTTGCCCGTGACATGGCTCTGGCGTGTGGAAAATCCGTCGAGATACTCATGCACGGGGAGGACACCGAGCTTGATAAAACGATTATCGAGGCGATCAAAGACCCATTGATCCATCTGCTCCGCAATGCCGTGGATCACGGGATCGAGCAGCCCGAAGAGCGGTTGAAAGCCGAAAAACCCGAAAAGGGTCTGGTGACCTTGAATGCCTTTCATGAGGGTGGACAGGTCAATATTGAAATCTCCGATGATGGACGCGGTATTGATCTGGAAAAAATCGCAAGGAAACTGGTGCAAACAGGGGCTCTGACAACCGAGGCGATTGAAGCAATGACCGAGAGGGACTTGATTATGATGATCTTCACGCCCGGGTTTTCCACGGCCCGGGAAGTGACAAAAATTTCCGGTCGCGGTGTGGGTATGGATGTGGTCAAGACGAATATCGAGAAAATCGGGGGTTCGGTGGACGCCTTTACCAAAAAAGGAAAGGGAACCACCTTCAAAATCAAGATACCCCTGACCCTTGCGATCATTCCAGCATTAATCGTGGGCTGTGCCGGACAAAGGTATGCCATTCCACAGGTCAATCTGATGGAGTTGGTGAGGATCGACAAAGATTCTACAGGTTCGGGAATCGAGTATGTCCATAATGCGCCTGTTTACCGGTTGCGCGGCAGCTTGCTTCCCTTGGTCTATCTGAAAAATATTCTCGGGCTGTCCGGAGAGTCATCTGACGGAGAAACAGCCGTGAGTATTATTGTGCTGAAGTATCTGGAAAAGACTTTTGGGCTGGTCGTCGATGAAATCACAGACACCCAGGAAATTGTCGTCAAACCTTTGGGAAAACAACTCAAGCATACACGGGAATTTTCCGGGGCGACCATTACCGGGGATGGGCAGGTTGCTCTGATTCTCGATGTCATGGGTATCGCCCAGAGTGTGAGAATCACCGAGGAGGGCGTGCAATCACGGACGGAATTCCAGCACGAGATGCATACATACACGACGACAAACCGCGAGGATTCCCTCCTGTTTTTCAAAGTAGCGGGCAAGATGACGATGGCCATGCCTTTGGTCGAGGTGGCGAGGCTCGAGGAGATTCCCTCTTCTTCCGTGCAAAACGCCGCTGACCGTGAAGTCATTCAATACCGCGGACGGATATTGCCTTTGATTCGTTTGAATAACCTTTATCCCGGAACGGGACAATATGGAAATGAAACAGGAAATCTTTCCGTGATTGTGCATCAAAGCGGTGGCAGACCAGTGGGTTTTGTCGTCGATGGCATATTGGATATCGCGGAGAGTCATATCATCTCCCGCAACGATTCACCCATCAATGGAATAAAGTATTCGGCTTTGATCGGAGAAAGGGTGACAGATATTCTCGATACGCAAAAAACAATCGCCCGCTTTTTACCCGATTATAATGCTTCACAAGTCCAGGAGGTGAACCATGAGTAATCAATTCTGCACTTTTCATCTGGATGAATTCCTCTTCGGAGTGAAGGTCGAAGAAGTCCAGGAAATCATCCGTCAACAGGCTGTCACACCCGTTCCCCTGGCTGACCGTGTGGTCAATGGGTTGATTAATCTCCGGGGGCAAATTGTCTTGGCGGTTGACCTGCGGTTGCGACTGGAAATGGCTCCCCGGACGGCGAGCGGACATATGAATGTGATTGTTAAAACAGCGGACGGGCCGGTGAGTCTTTTGGTCGACCGGATCGGGGATGTAGTAGATGTGTCGGAAAACGATTTTGAAGCTCCTCCCCAGATTCTCAAAGGGATATCCCGGACACTCATCAACGGCACTTTCAAGCTCAGCGACAAATTGCTCATGAGTCTGGACATGGCACAAGTCTTGTCCTGGCAAAATGACACAAAGACAATTCAACCACTAACAAAATCGTAATTCCAACAAGGAAAACACATATGAAAATATCCATATCAGTCAAACTATTTGCGGTTTTTGCGCTGATCATCCTCTCGATGGCTCTTATTGGCTTTATCGGGATCAGAGGAATGAGCTCGGAATTCCAAAAAATGGAGAGTATTGCCGAAAACGATTTTGCTTCGACTTATAAAATAAGTCAGGCTCATGAGGAATTGCTTAAAATGGCGAAGAATATAGCTGAACATGTCGCCAGCGATGATCGCGCAGTTATGGAGAAGGAGTCAGAACTCATCGAAAAAGCCTCCAGTGAAAGACAACGCATTTACCAAGACATGCTCCAAATGAAAGGAATGACTGTCGAGGGGAAGAATTTAGTCCAATCAATCGCTGACTATGACATAAAAGAAGTCACACCCTTGAAAGATGAACTCCTCACGCTTTCTTTGTCCGGCGCGCGCATTGATGAACAGCAGACAGCGGGAACTCTGCGAAGGGATGCTGCCACTGTTGAGTCTCAGGCCGTGAATAAAAGAGCTGCTCTGTATTTGAAAACTTTTAATCCAAAAATTGAAAGGCTGGAGGAGATGATGGATGATGCTGTGACGGTATTCGAAGAAAGTGTCACTGCTCAGGTGAAGGAAGCAGGGGAAGAATATCAGCAGGCGCGAAATGTGATTTTGGCGTTCATTATCATTGCCGTCGTTCTGGCTTTGACATTTGGAGTCTTGCTGTCCCGGTATATTCTCAGATCAGTCAATGAAGTTCTCCGGGTTGTCGGATTGGTTGCCAAGGGTGACTTGAGTTCTCAGGCCAACCTCACCAGCCGGGATGAATTTGGTGAATTAGCTCAGAACGTTAATAAAATGATCGGGGACTTGTCGGGAATTTTTCAGCAAATCAGGAGGAACTCAGAATCGCTCTCCAGTTCCTCCGAAGAACTCGCTGCCGTCAGTCATCAGCTTAGCTCCAATGCCGAAGAAACCTCCGCCCAAAGTAATGTGGTCTCTGCTGCCGCTGAGCAGGTCAGCAAGAATGTGCAAACGGTGGCCACCGGGATTGAAGAAATGACCGCGAGCATCCGTGAGATTGCCAAAAACGCAAATGAATCTGCCAAGGTCGCCTCCAGCGCGGTCATGGCGGCGGAGGAAACCAATAGCACAGTGACTAAACTGGGTGTCAGCAGTGCGGAGATCGGGAATGTGATCAAGGTGATCACATCGATTGCAGAACAGACAAACCTTCTGGCTTTGAACGCGACAATTGAAGCCGCTCGTGCCGGGGAAGCGGGAAAAGGATTTGCTGTGGTTGCCAACGAAGTCAAAGAACTGGCTAAAGAAACAGCAAAAGCCACCGAAGATATTAGCGCAAAAATATCAACAATACAGTCTGATACCACAGGAGCAGTCAAGGCAATCGCCGAAATCAGCACGATTATTAACAAAATTAACGACATTCAAAACAGCATCGCTTCATCAGTCGAGGAGCAGACAGCCACCACCAACGAAATCAGCCGCAATGTCTCCGAAGCCGCAAAGGGTTCATCACAAATCGCTCAAAACATCGTCAGCGTGGCTCAAGCGGCTGAAAATACCAGCAGTGGGGCAAATAACATCCAACAAGCCAACAAAGAGCTGGCACAAATGGCAATGGATTTACAAAAGGTCGTTCTTCAATTCAAGGTCAATGAACAAGGGGAAAATCAAGCTGAGACTATCAGGAACGCGGGACAAAGAGAGAACATTTCACGTGTGACATCATTGAATAAATCCGTGACAAAAACCAATGGCATTCACCCAGGGCATGAACGGGTGACTGAAATGGCGGGAGCCAGGAGGTAAATGCCAAAACACTCAAGGATAAAGCCAAACAAAAACAAAAGGCGGGAATATGAAATCACTGATTCTGGACGATTCAAAAACAATGAGGATTATTCTGGGACGGATTCTTAAAGAAATGAAGATTGATTTTGACGAGTCGCCAGCAGCCAATCATGCCTTGTGCTGGCTTGCAGAGGGAAACCGTCCGGACATGATCATGGTGGATTGGAATATGCCTGAGATGAACGGATTGGAGTTTGTCAAAATTGTCAGGGCTAATCCTCAATATCAAGACATTGTCTTGATCATGGTGACCACAGAAACTGAAATGGACAATGTGTCTCTCGCACTCGAAGCCGGTGTGAATGAGTATATCATGAAGCCCTTCACCAAGGAAATCGTGCAGGAAAAACTCAATCTCATCGGGGTATTATAATCATATGCCGAAACTACGGGTGCTTATCGCGGATGATTCCGTCGTCGTGAGACGATTGGTGAATGAAATTCTCACGGCAGACAGCGAACTGGAGGTGATCGGGACTGCCGCCAACGGAAAAATCGCCGTTGCCAAAGCGGAACAACTGGTTCCGGATGTGGTCATTCTGGATGTCGAGATGCCGGATATGGACGGGCTTGAGGCTCTTTCACTGATCCGGTCGATCTTTCCCATGATGCCTGTGATCATGTTCAGCACACTCACAGAAAGGGGAGCGACCGCGACATTGGAAGCATTATCTTTGGGCGCAAATGATTATGTATCGAAACCGGCTAACGTGGGGGGCGTGACTGAATCCATAACAAAACTGCGTGATGAATTAATCCCGAAAATCAAACTTTTTTGCCACAAACAAAAGTATCCAGAGGAGAATGAAAAAGCCGCCGTTCATTCGGCAAAGCATTTGCCGGCAACAAGGCAATTATTGTCAAACAAGAGTTTGATCAGCAGAGAAATTCATGCCATCGGCATCGGCGTCTCGACAGGAGGGCCCAACGCGCTGACAGAGTTGCTGCCGAGATTGCCGGCTGATTTTGAAATCCCGGTTTTTGTGGTGCAACACATGCCAGCTGTTTTTACCCGGCTTTTGGCTGAAAGGCTCGCAGCAAAATGCCTTGTCAAAGTGAAGGAAGCCGAGGATGGCGAGGTGGCGAGTGCGGGAACCGTCTACATCGCTCCCGGTGATTATCATATGGTTGTCGAGAGGATGGGTGGCAAAGTCATCATTCAAAATATAAAGACACAGCCGGTGAACTCCTGCCGTCCTTCAGTTGATCCTCTCTTCGAGTCGCTCGCCGCTGTCTATGGGGGGAACTTGATGGTGGCTGTGCTCACGGGGATGGGACAAGACGGGATGTATGGTTGCGATCATGTCCGAGAATCCGGGGGCTTTGTGGTTGTCCAGGATGAAGAATCCTCTGTTGTCTGGGGCATGCCCGGGGCGGTATTTCGTCGTGGACTTGCTGATAAAATCATGAATCTGGAAAGATTAGCCTTTGAAATTATTTCCCGTTCGAAATCTAAAAAAATTCAAGTGGCTTGAGTGCAAACCTCATGAAAAACTTTGAAAAAATCAGCATTGATATTGAGGGATTCGAGTTTATCCGGAATTTGATCTATGAAAGAGCCGGACTCGTTATCGACCATAATAAACAATATTTGGTCGAATCCCGGATGTCCGAGTTGATAAAAAGTGAGGGGATCGTCAGCTTTGAGCAACTCATCACCATGACACGGCTTAACCCGTCGGGTTCACTGTCCGAAAAAATCGTGGATGCGATGACGACCAATGAAACCTATTTTTTCAGGGATGTTTATCCTTTTGATATTCTCCGAAAGTATCTGATCCCTGAAATGTTGGCGAAAATACCGTCGACGCGACCCTTGACGGTTTGGTCGGCAGCGTGCTCGACCGGACAAGAGCCCTATAGCATTGCAATGATTATCAAGGACTCTTACCCGGAGCTCTATCCCGGCGGGGTGAGGATACTTGCCAGCGATATTTCCCGTGAGGCACTCACGCGTGCCCGGAGCGGGTTGTACAGCCAACTCGAAGTCAACAGGGGGCTGCCAGCCTCCACACTGGTTCGACATTTTCAAAAATCCCATGACAAATGGGTTTTGAATGATGATATCCGGGGAATGGTTGATTTTTTTGAAATCAATCTGAAAGGTTTTTGGCCGCCGCTTCCCTTGGTCGATATTATTTTTCTGCGGAACGTCATGATTTATTTCGATCTGCATACTAAAGCTTTGGTTCTCGAAAAAGTCAGAAAAATGATGAATCCGGAGGGCATGCTGGTTTTGGGCGGATCCGAGACAACCTTGATGATTGACGATACTTTCAAACGGAATGAATGTGAAAAAAGTCCCTATTACACATTGGAGACGCAAAAACCTCTCACCACAATTCTTAATGGAGTTCGTCTATGAGTGAAAGAGTCCGTATTGATGTCAAAGCCCCGCCCCTTCCGGTGGAAGACATGATACTCGATGAGGAGATATTTCCCTATTTTGTCGAGGAAGCCGAAGATATCATCACTCAAAATCATACCGCCCTCCATCTTCTTGAAAAGGATATGTCACAAAGAAGTATTCTGGACGATATCCGGAGGGGATTTCATACGCTTAAAAGCGCCGCCAGAAGCATCGGACTCATGAAGTTCGGACATGCCGCCTATCACGCGGAATTACTCTGCCAAAAAGCCTTTTCAAGCAATCAATCCATGGACAGGCAACTCTTCCATGTGCTGGTCTTTACAAATGCGACACTCGAAGAGTGTCTCAGAGCCCACACGCAAAGAATTCCCATCGAAGACGCGATCTACGCATCAATCCATGTGGAGATCAATCGTTATAGACAAAAAACGGATATTTAGGACGGTTATGGACGAACAATGTAAATATATCATGGTTTTGGAGGATGACATTGTCCTTCAAGGAATGATCCGTGAATACTTTACAAAATCGCTCAATAGCCGGGTCAAATTGCTTTTTGCACGTTCAATCCACGAAGCGCAGATATTGCTGTCGAATTACGAGGTGTATTTTTTTATCGTGGACATCAATCTTCCAGACGGCGACGGTGTCGATTTCATTTGTGATGTGAAAACAGTTGATCCGATTGCAAAATTCATTGTCATGACTGCGGCTCCTTTGCCTGGATCGCGCGAGAAAGCTGTCAGTCTCGGTGCGGTGAATTTTCTCGAAAAACCTTTTGAAATCGAAACCCTCTGTGAGGTCATCAATGATGAATTGGACGGACATGCTGTCGATGCCACTGAAAGTTTCCGGGGAACCCTCAAACAGCTTTGCCTGCCTGATATCATCCAGATCAAATGCATGAGTCATGCCACATGTATTATACAGATAATCAATTCAACCAATTTCTCAGGTGCCATCTTTATTGTTCGGGGGGAGATCACTCACGCACAGACGGCACACCAGACAGGAGTGGATGCCCTCAATGAAATCATTTCCTGGAGGGGGGGGATATTTTCAGAGCACGAAATCACCGAGTCTCCCGAAACTTCTATCATGGGGAATTGGCAGGGACTGCTGTTGGATGCATTAAGGATTGCTGATGAGGAAAAACATTTTAATGCCGCAAAAAACACATAACAAATCCAGGACATGGCCGTGCGAATCCTCGTAATTGATGATAGTCTGACGCTCAGAAAATTCATCGAGAAAACCCTCCTGAAACAGGACGGGAAGTATGAAATCGTCACTGCCAGCGACGGACGGCAAGGGCTTTTGAAGGTGGAGGATGGAATCTATGATTTGATTCTTCTGGACTATATGCTCCCGGATATGAAGGGGGAGGAGATTTGTTCGGTTCTCTTGTCCATGCCGGAAACCTCCCGGATACCGATCATACTCATGGGAAGCTATACTGATGAGATAAATAAAACACAGACCCAATATCCCAATGTTGTCGATGCCTTGAATAAACCATTCAGCCCGGAACTTTTGATTAGCACAGTCCAATTTGTCCTCTCCAGTAATCATATCATCCAGGTCGATCAGACTCAAAAAAATCCCGCCGCACACAATTTGTCTAATCCTAATAATATCAAAATCCGTGGTCTTACCGGATTCATCTCACTGACTAATTCCCTAAGAACAATTGAAAGCAACTCTTTGACGGGGGTTTTAAGAGTTTTTTTCGGCCAGTACCCGGTCGAAACCTATACCCACAACGGGCGTGTCCAGATGGTTACGACAAAAGACGTTGATCTTTATTTGGAGGGTTCCTCCTTTGGTTTTACCGCCAATAAAATATGGGAAGCCTGTGAAAAAGGACAAAAGGACTCCGGCTGTCCCCTTTTTATATCTATGGCTGAAAGGAATTTGATGCCCTGGGCCATGGCAAATCCCCTCATGGATATTCACGGACACAGGCTTTTTTCCAAGTTATGGACACTTCATAATGTGGAGTTTCATTATGAGGAAATGTCCATGCTTCCCTCATTTATCGCTTTGGACGGTGTTCAAGGAAAAGTATGCATGGATGAGTGGATTCTCAAAACCATGCGCTATGTGAATCACTCATCCATGCATGATGAGACACTCGATGATATTTATGGGATACCAGTTTTACGAAGGGTGGGTTATGAAAACCTGAATAAATTCCAACTGAACCGGGAAGAAAATCTGTTTGTCTCGAATATCAACTCTACGAATACGCTGGCTGATATTTGCGAAATCATCAGCCTGCCGCTTGACGAGGGAAAAAGGATTCTCTTCCGGTTACTATCCATTGATTATATTGAGTTCTGGCCGAGCGCGTATTTCATTCGTCAGGAAGTCACAGCTTGAAGAAGGGGAGTGCTTTTAATTTAAAAATCTGCGTGCGATTCATGTTTGCGATGGTTATAGATTAAAAACATGAGTTTCAGGGAACAGATGGATGAGCTCGAGCAATTTGCGCTCGATGTGATTCTGGAAAAGCGTTACGGCAAAAGGGCGGCGCTTTTCCGTTCCTTTCTTCTGGCTTTATCCCGTCTTTACGCGCAAATTGTGCGGTTCCGACTCTACCTTTACCACCAAAGAATGTTGCACGACCATTCCATGGCGGTGCAAGTCATCAGTGTGGGCAATCTCACGGTGGGCGGGACGGGGAAGACCCCTGTCGTCGAGAAATTTGCCCGTGCCCTCACTGCAAAAGGGCGCAAGGTGGCGATCTTGAGCCGCGGCTATAAAAGCACACCACGCCCGCTCAAAGACAGGCTGCTGGACAAATTGCTCATGCGAACGGACGAGATTCCCCCGCGCGTGGTCTCCGATGGTGAGAATATCCTCCTGGACAGCGAGCATGCCGGCGACGAGCCCTTCATGCTCGCCAATAACTTGAAAGGGGTTTTGGTCATTGTGGACAAAGACCGTGTGAAAGCGGCGCGTTATGCAGTGGAAAAATTCGGGGCGAATACCCTCGTGCTGGATGACGGATTCCAATACTTGCGTTTGAAACCGTGGAAACAAAGAAAAAACCGCAAACATTTTGATATCGTTCTCGTGGATCGTCAGGCACCCTGGGGGAATAATTACCTGCTTCCGCGCGGCACCTTGCGCGAGCCGCCGGAGAATATCATTCGCGCGACGCATATTTTCATCACGAAATCCGACGGCAAAAATTCTTTGCCACTCCGCACCGAGCTGGAAGCACTCAATCCTCATGCGGAAATTATCGAGTGCAATCATGAACCGCTGCACCTGGTGGAAATCTACACGGGAGAGAAAAAGCCGCTGGCATACCTCAAGAATCTCAAGGTCGGTGCGATTTCCGGCATTGCCAAACCGGAATCATTTGAAGAAGGATTGAAAAATCTCGGCGCGCAAATTGTTTATTCCCGTGCGTATGCCGATCATCACCGCTTTTCCCTGAAAGAAATTCAGAATATGATGATCAATAGCCTGCGCCGCGAAGCCGAGGCAGTGCTGACGACGGAAAAGGACGCGGTTCGTTTTCCGCGTGTGGACAAGCAGAATATCCCCATTTATTTTCTGCGTGTCGAAATCAAAATCGTCAAAGGTTACGAGAGCTTTGAGGATTGTGTCTCCCAGCTCTGTTTCGAAGAGACGAAAAGCAATTTGCGCGCCGGTAAACTCCAGCCTACTGGATGAGTTTTTCCAGCTCCGGGTCTTTGGGCATGCCCAAGGTCACTGCCTGCTGGTAGTGTTTGCGTGCCAGTGCGCGTGAGGGTGGCTTTTGGGTCGCGTACACGACGGAGAGATTAAAGTGTGCATCCGCATAATTCGGATCGATTTCAATGGCGCGGCGCATGGCTTTCTCGGCATTTTCCTGCCAGCCTTTCTGACTGCAAGCGATGCCCAGATAATTATGGGCTTGGGCGTTTTTAGGGTCGATCGTGATGGCTCGTGTGAGAGAGCTGATGGCTTCATCATATTTGCCCTGTTGATAGTAGACGATCCCGAGGATGGAGTGGGAAAACGCGTCATTGGGTGCCACGGTCACCGCCTTTTGCAGCATTGCTTGGGATTGCGGCAAGCGCCCGAGCTGATAGAGCACCACACCGCCATTGGAGAGGGCGTAGAGGTTGTCCGGTGCCTTTTGGAGAATTTCATTGTATTTGGTCAGGGCACCCTCAAAGTCCCCTTTGTCAAAGAGGACGCGCGCTTGTTCGGTCAAGGGAATGAGGGATGCGGGGACTTTGGGGCGTTGCGTTGTCGTCGCCGCATCATTGAGCTTGTCGAGCGGAGCACTGATTGAGGCGGTGGCTGTCTCGAGGGTCGCGTTTTCAGCGCTGTTGGTCGTGACTTCCGGTGCCTTGAAAAGGGCGAGCTCCTCGGGTGCCAATGGCTCGTAGGGCGAGGTGATCAGAGCAATTTGCTCCGTGAGAACCCCCGACTCGATTTGTAATTTTTGGATTTCTTCTTCAACAAGTTGTTTGGCAGCCTCACGGCGCGCCTGGTCTTTGAGCTGGCGGTCGATAATTGTTTTGAGCATGGCATTTTCTTTTTGTATCTGGGTCGTGCCAAGGCTCTCCGCCGCCTTGTTCAATGCGGCTTGAGAAGTTTCGAGCTGTTTTTTGAGATCTTCAGTCGTTTGTTTGAATGCCTCATTTTCTTTTTGTGCCATCTCGAGAAGTTCTTTGACTTTCGCGAGTTCCGCGCGGAGGGAGTCTGCGGTGGCGGTGTCACCCTTGGATTGCATTGACTTGATCTGGTCTTCGGCGACGGCGAGCCGGTTTTTCAATTGCGAATTCTCCTGGAGCAACTCAGCGATCCTTTTGTCAAAATCCTGGCTGCGGGCTTGTGCAAGGGCGCGCTCGGTTTCTTCGAGTTTCGCTTGCAGCACAGCTTTGTCCGCACGCTCTTGCTCGAGTTGTTTTTTTGTTTCAGCCAGCTCGGTCTCCAGGACATTGATACGCTTCTTCAAGTCATCCACTTCCCCTGATGAATTTTCGGCGGCCGGGATGCTGACCTGGACAGGGGGAGCAGGGGAAGACTCTGCAGCGGGTTGAGATGTGGAAGAATGGGTTGTTTCAATGGAAGGAGCCGCATCCGCAGGGACGCTGACAGGAGGAGGCTGCATTTCCACTGCCGCAGCGGCAGACCCGACCCGGCCTTTCATCCGTTCCACGGCATCCGTGACATATTGAATCCGGAAATCAATGATGTCTTTTTTCCACTCAGGATTCTGTTCCTTTATTTTACTGATCGTTTCGTAGGCGGTCTGGTAGCGCGCGAGTGCCGCTTGAAAATCACCTTCTTTTTCAAATTTCTCGGCATTTTGCAAGGTCACATAAAAAGCGAGGTATTCATCCGAAGGATCTTGCGCGGAAGCAAATTGCGCGGAGAAAATAACGGCTGTCAGAATTGAAAACGCAGTTATTTTTGCAAAATGCTTCATAAGTTATTTAAGAAATTTAAATATAACACTTTATAGCTAAACTATAATTCCCGTAATGGCAATTTTTATTTAGTGAAATTTTCTGGTTACTTGTTGGTAACCAATTCTTTGACGATTTTACCGGGATTTCCGGCGAATACAACATTCTCTGGAATATCATGTGTGACGACGGCTCCGGCAGCGATAATTGAGTTGTCCCCGATCGTGACCCCTTTCAGGACAATCGCATTCATTCCGATCCAGACATTATTACCGATGGTAACGGGTTTGGTGCCGATGGGAGGGCGTTGACGGTTGGGAGAATAAGGATTGATTGCCTCGGCATCTTGCATGCGCAGGGCAGGGTCGACCGGGTGAAAGTCGCTGTCGGCGATGCCCACATTCCACGAGACCAGGCAATGATGACCGATGGTGATTTTTTCCTCAGCCATAAGCAGAGCCCCATTGAGCAAGGTGAAGTCGCCCACCTCGACAGAGCCTTTTTCGCCAATGGAAAAAGAACACCCCGCATACACCGACACTCCGCGCCCGATTTTGACCGCAGGGTTTTGTTTGCTCTTGAGCATCCGGAAAACCTGGGCGGTTTCAATATAGAAATCGTCCGCCCACATCACGTTGTCCGGAATGGGTTTTGTCCACCAGTCGCATTCGACCGTGCGGTCGGGCATTACATTTGTCGGCATAATTTGTAGCTCTAAGCATTTAACGGGCTTGACGCTACAAAGTTCTGCAAAAAAGATGTCTTATTCTCCGGTCAAGGCGGGGGATTTCCGGGTTGCGTGCTTTTGAGTTTACTGAGCGATTCCGGAGGCACTTTCCCGCTGAGCTTTGTATTGGCTCTTGAAGGAGGCTCTCTGAAGGAAATAGTTTTCAGGCTCATATACTCCGGATAAATCCCCTGACATGGAGATCCGGTTGCCATTCGCAAATACAAGCCCTTGCTGACTGAGCATCTGCTGGATGTAGCGTTCGCTGTAACGGACATGGAATTTCTTTCTCCAAATCCATTCCACATCCTCGGATCCGTCACGTTCAGGGCGCAGGATTTCGTCCAATTCATTATCGATATTAAAATTAATACTCGGGAAAACAACATCGGGGATGATGGGATTATCAAAAAGGAGAATGAATTTGTACCAAATCACCGGGCTGCCATACACGCCCGAGCCGGGAGTGTAAGCTGTGCCAAATCCCGCCCCGTGGAAAGGCCCGCCCGCCTGATAGGAGGTGGCGTATTTGTGTTCGAGTCCGTCGGGCTTGGCCGCATCCCAAGTCGTGATCGCAGCCAAATTGCCGAGTATCACTTGGTTGGGAGGAGTATTGATCGCATTCGCAGGGGCTTGAGGGCCGCTGGCAGCATAGATCGCGATGTTATTGGCGGCGCTGATCACGCCATCGGTATTATTCAGATTACGGAACCATCCCCCCCCATTGACTGTCGGGGTTTGTTCATCAACGATGATGGTGATATTCTGATTGGCAAAGATCGTCGCCGCGAGATTGATATTAATATCATTATTAGCTGCCGTAATGAAATGACGTCCGGCATTGACAGCGGCCTGATAGGTGATATTTGCGGCACCAGCCACATCGAGAATCGAGATATCCCCGTTGGCACTCACGTTGTTGACCAGCAGGCTTGTCCCACCGAACTGGCGAAAGAACACATCACGGTCGTCGGCTGTTGCCCCGTTTCCGTTGTTGAATGTGATTGTGGTGGCTTGGGTATTTGCCCCGACAAAGGTATTGCCGACGCGGATGTCCCCGGTTGAGCCATTGACACCGGAGATGCTCACGGTGACTGCCGTGTCCAAAGCATCATTGGAGCCGATTCCCCCATCGGCGGTCATGGTCAGTGTGGTCGCTGTGACATCGGAGAGGACATCCTGCCCATTGATGATTTCAGAGCCCGCTCCGCCAGCGACGAGAGTGACATTGTAGTTCGCCGCTTGGATTCCGGTTTCTGCCAGGACTTGTCCGAGGGTGATGGAACCATTCACAGTGGTGATGGAGACCTCGGTATTTCCATTGGCTTGTCCGGCGACCGTGACGTCATTTTCTTCCCGAATGAATACATCTCCGCTGTCCGTATTGAATGAGAGGAAGTCAACCTCTGTCCGGACATTATTGCCGCTGGTGCCGATCCCCGTGCCCGCTTGAAAACGGGCTGTCGCGGCAGTCGCATTGATCACGCCGCCGGCCATGTTATCGAGAATGCTGCCATTGATTGAATCAACGTCGATGAAGCCGTTCCCGGTCGCATTCAGTATCGAAAGAAGAATATTATTTTGTGCGGTAAAGGTGATCGTGCCGCCTCCGCTCAAGGCCGATGAGATGAACCCCATATCGATCGAGTCTTCAGCGGTTACTGTGATCGTGCCGTTTCCTTCGGTTGTATCGATGGAGGAGCTGGCATTGAACTGCACATTTCCACCGCTGAAGATGGTGACATTTCCGCTAACTCCGGTTCCATTCGACTCTAGGACATAATTATCACCCAAAGTCACGGAATTAAATCCTGCCACGACATTTCCAGCCGTGCTCCCGGAGCCGGCGATCAAAATATTTCCCCCATCGGTCGTGAGATTAAAGGCACCTGCTTGTCCCATCTCCAAGTTAAGATTATTCGAGAGATTGACAGGAGCCAAAAAGGTGATATTACCCAGTTCAGTTTGTAAATCCAGAGTGTCGTTTTGAATGGAGAATAATATCGCAGTCCCCACTCCCGCCTGCGCGGTGGAGGAAGAATTGAAACCGCTTCCGGGTGTCAGCACACTAGTGCCATCACTGAATTTCAGTGAGACGGAATTTGACAGTGTCGATCCGCCGACGGTTTGAACACTGTCACTGCCGACAGTCCATCTTTCACCGTCCGCGAAAGTACGACCCGCCTCGATCGTGATGGTATTATTTCCCACGGCGATGATATCCGTGGATAAAAGGATATTTCGACCCGCATGGATTAAAACGGACTGACCATTATTGTCACGTGCTTGTTGGCTGCCGCCTCCTCCGATGAATGAAAATTGCCCGCTAGTGATAATATCATTTGCTATTTGAACGGATGTCACTGAATTCGAGCCTGAGCTGATTCCACTGGATGTGCTTGCTGCGGTTGTTGTAATCGTGAGGTTTTCTGCTGTAACAAAAGTACCTTCCCCTCCAAAAATCCTGTTTCTTCCAGTGTTTCCCGACATTGAAATAGTGCCTCCCGAGGCGACTGTGGTGACTCCACGGCTGTTATTTAAAGAGACTGAACTTGTTCCAATATATGAGTGCAAAGGGCTTGATGAGTTATTCACCATTGAGATATTTCCTCCAGCGACGACCGTGACATTGCCGGCTGATTGTGATTGGCCTGCAAAATTTCCTGCTCCGTTGCCGATTGCAGCCACTCCTGACCCCCCGGCCACACTCACCATGCTGATATTGCCTCCGACAATGACGTTGATATCTTGATCCACGGTGCGGCGAGGAAGGGCAAAGTTATTCATGATGCCCCCGATTGCAGCGTAACAAAAATTCGCGCCAAGATCCGCTCCAACCCCGGTTTGCAAGGTTAAATTTCCAGAAACCCGGACATCGATTAAGGAATTAGAAACCTCAATTCCCTGATTGCCAACGCCCGTAAATAATCCTCCATGTCCGATAGATGCATAGGCGTTGCTTCCTGTTCCGCCTTGGATCAAGGCATTTCCATTGATTTCAACCAAAACATCGCCTGATAATTGTCCGACAAAATTATTTCCTCCATGTCCGATTTGCACGTAACACAGCGAGTTTCCATCGGCGGTGACCCTGTTTCCGGAAATCATTGTAAGTCCGCCGTTGCGGACATTGACATTAATGTCTGCGTTGATCGTTGATGTGCCCGAGGGGCCTCCGTGCCCGATTTGTGCAAAACCATTGTTTGCATTCATTGTAATCGAATTTGCAGAAACAGAAATATTCGCGGTGATTGGCGTCCCGGATGCCCCACGGCCAATTCCGGCGAGATTGTTTGCAGTTCCTCCGCCCAGGATAAAGAGATCATTTCCGGCAAAAACATTGATTGCGCCTGTGAGACTTAACAATCTGCCGCTTTGGCTTCCGCCCGGGGTCGCTCTGACTCCCGTTTGATCACCCGTGTATCCCGCTCCTTTACCGACGACAATATCATGAGCAGAGACTACTGAGACAATTCCGCCAAGGCTATTGACCTGTCCATAGATGAGAATATCCCTGCCGATTGGATTCAAGGTCGTTCCAATCTGGATGTTTTTATTGTCGGAGATAATAGGAAGTGCTGAGCGCAAGATGACATCGCGCCCTGCGGAGATTCCAATCGTTCCATTATTGGAGGCTCCAATTTGCCCGCCTTCGAACACTATGAAATCCTCTGTCGCGGTGAGAAAAATATCCCCCGTTCCGGAATAAACAAGGTTCGACTGTGAGAGCGTGCCATTGGCGAAGATATTGATATTTCCGCCGTCGGCAGTGGTATTGAGCCCGAGGATGGCCAGGTCGGTGGAGTTTGAAAAAGTCAATCCGCCGGAGTTTGTGGAACCGAAGAAATTAACCGTATTGACCGCGCCAAATGACACGGCACCTGTGGTATTGATGAAAAGCCCGTGCATGGTCAAGGCGGTCGGAGCGGAGACGCCACCCACATTCGAGACGGTGAGTCCGCCATTGGGCACAGAGAGATTGAGTCCCGAGAGATTAATCACTGAGGCGGAGTTTTGGAGCAGAACAGCGTTATTCGACACACTGGTCGTCGACAGGATCCCGGCGAGATTGAAGTTTCCGCCCAACGCATTGAGATTAATCAGGCGATCCGCCGCATTGATGGTTGTGCCCACCGTTTGATTGATTCCGACACCGACAATATTGATATTTCCCGCAGCGGTATTGACATCATTATTAAGGGTGATGGAGCCGACCGTATTGGAGAGATTCACCCCGCCGGTGGTGCTTTGCACGGTTCCATTGACGTTGACATTGGCCGTGCCGGTTCCCGAGTGCAGGCTGATATTGCCGTTGGCGAGGATATTGCCGATGACCGGCAGACTGTTTGCCGCGTTATTGAGAATAATCGTTCCGGTGGTGGATGTGGCATTCAGGGTGCTACCCAGCACCACGCTGCCACTGCCTCCTTGAGTGATATTCCCTGCCGCGGAGAGATTGGCGTTCTGGGCGAGATTGGTTCCATTGAGAGTGATGACTCCATTGCTCGCGACCATTGTCAGGGTGCCTGCTGCACTGATCGTGCGATTAATGTTTTGGACAATAGCATTTGAGGAGAGCAGGGTGATATGATTCCCGATCATGTTTCCCGCGACGGTCATGGATGCCCCGGTCGAAGTCACGGAGATATCACTGGCTCCCGAATTGAGCACGCTATTTGCTCCAAAAGTATTATTCGAAGCATTCAAAGTGATTCCGCCATTCGACACGAGATTCGAGTTCACTGCGATTGTTGCACCGGAACTGGCAGAGAGACTGCCGGTATTGGTGATGACGCCGCTCAAGGTGATATTTCCTCCCCCGCTTAAATTCATCGGGCCATTGCCATTGAGTGAAGAAGCTGTCCCTTGACCAAGTGTCGTGCCGGCAGTCGCATTGAAGCTGGTAAATCCGAGCACGCTTCCATTGAGCGTCATGGCACCGAGACTGTCGAGCACAACGGCACCGCTGACATTAGCAGTGCTTCCTGGATTGAGAGTAAATGTTGTGTTAGCAAAAACATTCATCGATCCCGCCGTGATATTAGTGCTGGATAAAGCAACTGTCGTTGTCGTCGATGTGACGTTCAAGGCACCTGTCCCTGCATTCAGTGTCGAGGCAGCGTTTGCCCCGATGCCTGTCCCTTGCAGTGTGATTCCATTGCCTGTATTCGTAGAGTTGAGTGTGATGGATCCCCCTGTAGAGGTAATAGTCAGAGCTCCACCCGCTTGAATATTGCCGCCGGCAGCCTGAGTCATATTGCCAGTGCTATTGAGGATGATCGGGCCATTGCCATTGAGTGAAGAAGCAGCACCTTGACCCAGAGTCCCCCCAGCAGTCGCATTGAAGCTGGTAAATCCGAGCACGCTTCCATTGAGCGTCATGTTCCCAGCACTACTGAGCACAACGGCACCGCTGACATTGGCAGTGCTCCCTGCATTCAAGGTAAATGCTGTGTTGGCGGAAACATTC
Organism: uncultured Verrucomicrobiota bacterium; assembly: GCA_964435715.1. Classification (GTDB taxonomy): domain Bacteria; phylum Verrucomicrobiota; class Verrucomicrobiia; order JAWXBN01; family JAWXBN01; genus JAWXBN01. The sequence goes on from CAYTAI010000001.1 coordinate 127,834, forward strand.
ATCGATCCCGCCGTGATATTGGTGCTGGATAAAATAACAGTCGTTGTTGCGGATGTGATGTTCAAGGCTCCAGCTCCAGCATTCAGCGTTGAGGTCGCGTTTGCACTGACTGCGGTTCCTTGTAGTGTGATGCCATTGCCTGTATTCGTAGAGTTCAAAGTGACAGTATTCGCAGCAGAGGAAATATTGAGGGCTCCACCCGCCTGAATATTGCCGCCGGCGCCTTGAGTCATAGCTGTTTGCGAGCGGATATTAATATCTCCCGTTGCCAGAGATTGTCCGTTGAGTCCTACTGTGGTGGTCAGAGAGGTAATCGAAATACTCCCCGCTGAGAAGATGCTCGATGCTCCTTGAGCGACAGAGTTCCCCGTGATTTCGATGTTTGTACCCGCTGTGATATTTCCATTGATTGTTTTCACTCCGGCACCCGATGCGATGAAACTCCCGTTGACGATCACAACAGAGACCCCGGCAGCCACATTCAAAGTCGGAGAAACAAGTGTCAAAGAGTTCAAGCCCGTTAGATCGCTTTGAATATTGATTGCCGTGGTCGCCGCGAGAGAAACGGCATTCAAATTCAAGAGACCCTCCAAATAGGTCGTGCTGAGCGTGAATGTGCCGGCTCCTTCAGCAGCCAGCCAGTCAAAATCCGTATCATTCAGAAAATTGGTCAGTGTCGCAGGGGAATTTGCAGCATTGGTGATACTGATTGTCGCCGGATCAAGCAAAAGAGTGCCGTTTTTCCCTTGGATCGCAGTGGTGTCGACAATCCCGATCATGTTCAGGTTTTCCTTGCCGCTAATCTCGACAAATCCTCCATCCCCGCCATTGACACCGCCTCGCGCCATGACCGTTCCGCCGAATATTGTCGTGCCGTCGCTCCAGACGATCACAGTTCCCGCATTGCCCGTGTCGAGGGAATCCGCCAGAATTTTGGCTCCCTGCGCGACGATCACAGTCTGGGCATTAAAATCAAAGTCATTGCTGTTTTTGCCTTGGAAATCCCCCCCGATCAGGGCTGTGCCACCCCCTGTCTTTCCGCTGACATCAATCACTGTGTTGGCAGCGAGTCCGATCCGGTCGCTTTCAATGACCACTTTGCCACCTGCTCCTGTTTGGGATGAAGCGTCGAGCTTTCCGTCCACAACGACTTGATGGGACTCGGCAGCACTGTTCTTGACTGTTTTAATATTGATTGTGCCGCCACTGCCGTCTGCATTGCGGGCGGTCATTTCACCTTGGATTTTTGTATTGCCATTTGCGGTCAGGAGAATCCGTCCGTTCTTATTTTGCACACTCTGGGCGTGGACGCGACCAGTATTCTTGATGGCCAATGCATAGGGGTTGCCACTGTATGCTTTGAGCTCGGTTTGCACCGCTTCGATCACCCCGGCATTATCAAGTGCCGTCTTGCCGTCCGCCAATGCGCTGCCGCCATTGATGAAAAGCCGCTCCTGTCCCGCCGCCTTGAGCAGCACATCCCCGCTGGTCGCCGCCAGTCCGACCGTGCCCGACTTTGCATTGATCCGCCCTGTTTCTTCGATCTTGATCTCACGGGCGATCAAAAACACATCGCCGTTGACCGCTTCGATTTGTCCTGCGTGGACAATTGCCTCGTTACTCCCGCCAAAGAAATTCATGTCTCCACCAGCCATGAATTCATTGTCCAACACATCTTTGGTTGATAAGACCAATCCATTCACATCTATCATTGCATTGGCCCCCACCACAATACCCGCTGGGTTGACCACAAAGACATTCCCATTCGCACGCAGGGCACCTTGAATGTCAGACATATTTCCCCCGACGACACGGTTCAAGACGGCCGACCCCGATCCCGGTTGGAAAAATTGCGCCATTTGCTGCGACCCAATATTGAATTCCTGCCAGTTGATCACGGCCCGATCCGTGCCTTGGTGGATATTCAGCTCGTTATTATTGTAATCAAATGAGGCTTGCCCATGCGTGACCACACCTCCCTGCGGCAATGCCCACACGAGTTGGGGTGCAGTTAAATATCCGGTCAAGACGAGTGCCAGAATTTTGGTGGGGAGTGATGTTTTTCGCATAATAGTACACCTTTTAGTTTTTAAATAATTCCAAGTAAAAACATGATTATTTGTGTTAAGTCATTTTTACGTAACGACACGGTCAATACAAATAGACTTATTCAATCGGGCAGATGGCACGATTCAAACGGTAGTTTTAAGCACTTTTTTTATATAAATACAGAAAAACCTTTACAAATAATACCCTATTTCAAATGAGTTCTTATTTAAACTCGAGGGAGATTCTGGGAATCAAAAAGTTTCTTGTAGTGTCCGTTCAGTTTGAGAAGTTCTTCTCCTGTGCCGCGTTCGGCGAGTTTACCTTCGGCGAGGACAAAGATCACGTCCGCACGATGAATTGTCGAGATGCGGTGGGTAATAATCAGAGTTGTTCTCCCCTCCATGAGGCGATCAATCGCGGACATGATTTCTTTTTCCGTTTCAGGGTCGAGCGCGCTGGAGGGTTCGTCGAGCAGGAGGATGGGTGAATCTTTCAGGAAAGCCCGGGCGATGCCGATGCGCTGGCGTTGCCCCACGCTGAGCCGGACGCCGCGTTCCCCCACATGGGTGTCGTAACCTTTCGGTTGGGACATGATAAAATCATGGGCTTGTGCGGATTTGGCCGCGGCAATGATTTCAGTGTCAGTCGCGCGCAATTTGCCATAGGCGATATTTTCCTTGATTGTCGCATTCAGCAGCACGGTGTCCTGCAAAACCATGCTGATATGATCGCGCAAGGATTTTTTCGTCACATCGCGCAAATTGCTCCCGTCGATGAGCACATCGCCGGATGTCGGATCATAAAATCTCGGCACCAGTGCCATGAGCGTGGATTTCCCCGCGCCGGTTCCGCCGACGAATGCCACCGTTTGCCCTGGAGCAATTTGCGCGGAGAGTCCTTTGAGGATTTCTTTGCCTGGCTCATAGGAAAAGCGGACATCGCGGAACTCGATTCCTCCCCTGACCCCGCGCAATTTGCGCGCGCCGGGCGTGTCTCTGGTCTCGTCATCAGTGTCGAGGACTTCGAAGCAGCGTTGCGCCCCCGCTGCCGCGCCTTCCAGTGCCCAAGCAGTGTAACTCAGCGCCTCCAGCGGGGTGTAGAGCATCGACAGGTAGGCGAGAAAAACCGTCAGGTCACCGAGCGTGATATTTCCCGCGACGACCTCGAGCGTGCCGAAATAGATCATGATGGCGGTGCCCGCCGCCATGAGGGTGCTGATGACCAGCGCGCTCGTGACATTCGTGAATGTCAGACGGAGATTGGCGGAGAGACTTTCCATCGCTTGTTTTTGGAAGGCCTCGACCTCGTGATCCTCGCGGCCAAAGGCGTGGGTGACACGGATATTGCCGAGTCCCTCGCTGGCGGTGGAGAAGACATCGCTCTCTTCTTTTTGGACGTCGGTGGATTCGCGCCGGATGCGGTTGGCGAAAAAATAAATGACTCCGACGACCAGCGGCAGAATGCAGATGGACAAGAGCGTGAGCTTGATATTCATCGTCCACATCACGACAAAGGTGCCCGCCAGCGTGATGACCGATTGAAAGACCCCGGTGAATCCTTTATTAAAAATCGATTGGATCGCCTGGCTGTCGTAGGCGACCCGGAAGGTCGAGTCCCCGCTGCGCCGGGCATCGTGGAATTTCAACGGCAGGCTCTGGAGGCAGGAGTACAGCTCGGTGCGAATCTGCACGAGGGCTTTGAGCCCGATTTTGACGAGCATATAGTTGCTAATGAAATTCAACACCCCGCTCAGGAGAAAAATCAGAACCAGTGCCATGCAGACCCACACCGTGGCCTGTGCGAGCGGACTGCTGTCGGGGTTTAGCGCAAATTGCGGCAGGATTGTGTCGATGACGTATTTCAGCGGCCAAGGCTTGAGCAGGCTCACCCCGATGCCAGCCACGACCACAAACAAGGCAAAAGCAATTTGCCCGGAGTAAGGGAGGAAATAGCGGGCGACGCGGCGATAGGTATTCATGGAATGTGCCTATTCATCCGCAAAGAAGTGGTTTTGGAAAGGATTTTTCCCGCGGAAACGGTAAATCGAAAAATCCCGGTCGATACTGATGACTTTTTTGATATGGAGCCTTTCACAAAGAGCCACCAGTGAGGCATCAGTAAAATCAATGGGCAAGTCAGCGTATTGGTTCATGAGTTGGGTCACCCGCTCAAAATCCTGCGCCTCGACCTCTGCCACTGTCACCGCACCTCTTTTGATCCATTCCAAGAATGAAATTTTTGCTTCGTGGTGGAATCCGAGCAAATGACACGTTTCAGTAATGACGGCAATATTGCTCAGGAGACTTCCTCGGTATTTTTCAAAAAATCGCAAGGCGGCCGGATGATAGGAATCGCTCTTATCAAAGAGCGCGATAAAAGGTCCCGCATCAACGATGGCCGTGTTTTTCATGGAGTATCTTCCGCAAAGTTTCTTTTCGGTTTACAGAACGGTTTTTATCACCACTGCCGTGTTTACCAAATAAATCTTTTCCTAGCTCCCAAGCACTAGGACGAGAGGATTCCGAGCTCAAGGTATTCTGAAGAGCCTGCCGGATGAGTTCTGATCGCGTGACTCCCTTAGCCTTCGCAGTTGTCGAAAGCCTCTGGTGTGTTTGTTTGTCCAAGCGTAGGGTAATAACCATGTCATACACACTGTATTACACATCTTAAATTGTCAATGGATAATTCAATAACTTCTATCAGAAAGGTAGTCGTCTCAAACCAATCAAAAGAAATCACCACAATCTATTTATGGCCTACGAGCAAATTGCCGCATGTCAACCTGCTCACTCACTTTTCCCCGCTTATCGATATTCATGCTCTTGCCTTCATAAATGATTATCAGTAGAAAGCAATCTTCCACAAATTTGTGAAAGATTCGACACCCACTGTCTCGAAAGACGGTGGATTGGTTTTGCTCCCCGATGCTGAGTCGGGGCTAAAGTCGAACCCGAATTTCAAAAATCTGAGAAACCGCCTGAAAGGCGGTGGTATTAAAACCGAAAATGAGACATAAAATTATGAGTACCAGAGTCCGTTTTGCCCCCAGTCCGACCGGTCTTCTCCATATCGGAGGAGCCCGCAGTGCTTTATTCAATTGGCTTTATGCCCGCCACACGGGGGGTAAATTCATCCTTCGCATTGAGGACACCGATGCCGCGCGCAATACCCAGGAGGCTGTGGATATTATTTTAGCGGGATTCCGCTGGCTCGGGCTGGATTGGGACGAGGGTCCGGAAGTCGGCGGCCCCTACGACCCTTATTACCAGAGCCAGCGCACCGCGCTCTACAAGGCGGCTGTGCAAAAACTCATGGACAAGGGACTCGCCTACGAGCACGAGGGCGCGGTCAAATTCAAAATCCCGCGCAAAAAAATCGTGGTCAAAGATTTGATCATCGGCGATGTGGAGTTCGACTACACGACCGAGAGTGACCTGGTCATTCAACGCTCGGACGGTTCCCCGGTTTTCCACCTCGTCAATGTCGTCGATGACGCCGCGATGAAAATCACCCATGTTATCCGGGGTGAGGAACACCTTTCCAATACCCCGAAACATCTCGCGCTTTTCGAGGCTCTTGATGAGACTCCCCCGCAATATGCGCACATGCCGATTATCCTCAACAGCGACGGCAGCAAAATGAGCAAGCGCGATGAGAGGCCGGAGTTCGCCCGTTGGGCATCAATGCAGACTTATATCGACGACGGTTACGCGCCCGAGGCACTCCGCAATTATCTCTGCCTGCTGGGGTGGTCGCCCAAAGACGACCGGGAAATCTTACCTCTGGAAGAAGTCATCTCCCTTTTTGATCTGCCGCAAATTGTCCGGCACAATGCCCGGTTCAGCCCCGAGAAACTGCACTGGATCAATGGCCGTTACCTTCTGGAGATCATGAGCAAAGAACGCTTTATCGAGCTGGGGATGCCTTTCCTCGTCAAAGCCGGACTGGTCAATGAGACCACGGACAAAGCCTACATCGCCCGCGTTCTGGAAATCGTCAAAGAAAAGGTCAAGCTCTTTGGCGATCTGCCGGGCTGGACGACTTACTTTTTCAGCGACGACATCAGCTTCGACCCCGAGGCGGTCGAAAAAACACTCCGGAAACCCGACGCCAAGCTCCGCCTGGAGCAACTTGCATCCGCCTACGACGCACTCACCGAATGGACCGTCGAGTCTCTCGAGTCCACCCTCAAGGAACTCGCCAAGGCCAACGGCATTAAAACAGGTGAATACATCCACCCCGCCCGCGTGGCCGCCTCGGGCAAATCCGTCGGTCCGAGCCTCTACCACATGCTCGAGGTTCTCGGCAAAGACAGGGTTCTCACCCGCTTGAAAAATGCCCCGGTGTAAATTATCCAGCGTTGACTTCTGACAGGTTTCCTGTCAGATTGATTCCATGATCACAAAAGCATGCAGTTATACCGAAGCGCGGGATCATCTCTCCGATTTAATCGATGAAACAATTTCCCACCGTTCCCCCATCGTGATTAATCGCCGTGGTAAAGAGTCGGTGGCTCTCTTGCCTGTGGATGAATTGTCCAGCTTACTGGAAACATCTTACTTGCTCCGGTCACCCGCGAATGCGCGCCGTCTTCTCGGTGCACTTGATCGCGTCCGCGCCGGCAAAGGGAAGAAAATGACGCTGGATCAATTACAAAAATCCATTGGTTGACAAATGCAAACGATCTTTGACCGAGATTTTCTTGATGATTTGGAATACTGGGTGTCGACAGACAGGAAAACAGCCTTAAAAATCATCAAGCTGGTGACAGAAGTTTCTAAAACCCCTTTCGAAGGTACGGGTAAACCTGAGCCCTTGAAGCATCTCGGTGGTGGTGTATGGTCGCGCCGGATCAATCAAGCAGACCGGTTGGTTTATGAGGTCAGGAAAGATGCCGTCTATTTTCTCCAGTGTCGGTATCACTACTGAACTTCCTTCGTGACCCAGGGAGGATTTCTTGATAAAAATGACAGTCGATGACCCTGCCCAATTACATCACGATTTTCCGGATTTTGCTGATTCCGGTTTTTGTCCTGCTGGTGTTGGAGTATAAATTTCACCCCTCGGACGACGGCGGGGCCGGCGCATTGCTTTTTGCCGCCTTCTGGGTTTTTGTCGTGGCGGCTCTCAGCGATTTTGCCGACGGTTATCTCGCGCGGAAATACAAGCTCGTGAGCCGGCTGGGCAGCATCCTTGATCCGATTGCCGACAAAGGCCTGCAATTTGCGGGGCTGATTATGCTGACCATTCCGGGGGAGCAGGGAATGGCGACATTCCCGCTGTGGTTCATCGTTCTGTATCTGACCCGGGACATTTTGCTTTTGATTTGGATAGTGTCCATGCATCACCTGGGCCGCAAAATCTCGGTGGAACCCCATTGGAGCGGCAAAGCCTCCACCGCCCTGCTGATGGCGCTCATCAGCTACGGCCTGCTCAATGTCGGCTGGTTCCCCTTCGCCTACGGCGTCTGGTTCGTCGCCCTTTTCATCTTCTGGTCGCTGGTCATCTATCTGCGCGTCGGCATCAAAGACCTGAATGATTATCTCCGCGAAAGCCAAGCCTCATAGATAGGCACAAAAAAGCACAGAATTCACAGAGGGAATCAACCGCGGATGACGCAGATGCGCACGGATGATTGGGGAGCGTCCCGATGCCGCATCGGGATCCCCGCGTTTTCCAGAG
>CAYTAI010000002.1:0-2208 GCA_964435715.1 uncultured Verrucomicrobiota bacterium
CAACTTACACCATCCTCAACCACTCTGCTTTTCATGTTATCTGACCCCTACGACACGTAACCGATTTGGTGGAAAGGATTTTGTTCGTAGTGGGTTTCGGTGGCATAATGGGGAATCGCCGGATTATGGCAAGGTTTTATGAGGGGAAAAGGATATTTTTGTCAATAAATCAGGATTGTTTTTTAAGGCATCAAAATCATCTGCGGTTGGCTTGAGCAAGTGGCTGGAAGCGCGCTTCTACTTTGGGGACAAGCAGCGTTAGCTCTCCAGAAAAAGCGGACGCCTCGGAGATGCGCCCCTACCGGGAAAATCTCTGCGTCTCTGGCGACTCTGCGGTTGAAAAAAATCTGCGTGAATCTGTGAAATCTGTGGATAGAAATGTTCCCCCGCGATTAATCGGCAAGAGTGGAGACACCGGCGACGACAGGACAGGGCACGTTGTCGACCATGTAACCTTTTGTCCGTTTGTTGATGGGTTCCCCATCGACGTGAGTGTCCGCATCGCAGTATTCGAGGAAAAGGGCGCGGCGGGGATGAGAAGACAAATTGCTTTTCGAGCGGTGCAGGGTGTAGGCACTGAAAGCAATCGCCTCGCCCGCCTCCATTTCGGCTGGCACACCGTCGCCCTCCACATTGAGGGTCATGTGCCAACTGCTCCCGCTGACCTTGTGATCGAGGCGCCCTTTTTTGTGGCTGCCCGGCACGACCCAGACGCAACCATTTTCCACAGTGACCTTGTCGAGAGCGACCCAGAGAGTGATGTTATTATCAGGGAAAATCTTTTCCGTGTATCCATTGTCTTGGTGCCAGGGAAATACCCCCTCCGCGGTTTTGTCGGGAAATTTAATCACAAATTGGTCATGCCAAAGTCGCACATTGGGCCCGATCAAAGTCGTCATGAGTTCTGCAATTTGCTTTTGGGAGGCCATCTCAGAGATGACTGGCACTTCTTTTCGGAGATTCACCATAAAGGCCGTTTTCTCGTTTTGGGCGGGGAGCCGTTCAGCAATGATTTTATGAAGCTGGGCAAGTTGCTCGTCGGAGAGGACTTTGCCCACGAGTAAATAACCGTTTTCCTGATAAAAATCGACATCTGCGGGAGTAATTGTTTTCATATCTGTCTAATAATACGCGCGTTTAGCATTAATCAAACAATCTTTTTCAAAAAAGCATACAAACACACCCTGAAGGACGGTTTGTTCTCAAATACAGCCAGTTTACATATTTGCAAACTGGAGAGGGAGGATATTATTCGCGAACATTCTTCCCGCTTGAATCAGACAAATTATCGGCAAAAATACATTTGTTCTATTGAGACTGCCTATTGTGTTCTTCGTAGTAATTGAGACTGAATCTCTTAACAAGACTAAAAGAGTCTTGTTTGACATGCCCGTCCGATTTAGTATATTCAAAACAAGATAGTTTCAGTCTGATTTTAATGAAATGACCTTAATCAGGGATTTTACATAAACATATGAGCGATTCAACCAGCACAATTGAGCAATTTGTCTCCCAGGAATACAAGTATGGCTTCGAGACTCTGATCGAGGCGGACACGCTGCCCCCCGGACTCAACGAGGATGTCGTCCGGGTCATTTCCGCCAAAAAGAAGGAACCCGATTGGCTGACGGAATGGCGCTTGAAGGCATTCCGCCACTGGCTGACATTGACTCCGCCGGAATGGCCGAATGTGACCTATCCCCCGGTGAATTTTCAGGACATCATTTATTATTCCGCCCCGAAGCAGGCGAAGGACGCGCCCAAAAGCCTCGACGAGGTCGATCCGAAACTGCTCGAAACTTACAAGAAACTCGGCATTCCCCTCAAGGAACAGGAACGCCTCGCGGGGGTCGCCGTGGATGCGGTGTTTGACAGCGTCTCAGTTCACACCACCTTCAAAAAACAGCTCGCCGACAAGGGCGTGATTTTCTGCTCTTTCTCGGAGGCTTGCCACGAACATCCCGATCTCGTCAAAAAATATCTCGGTTCCGTCGTGCCTTACACGGACAATTATTATGCGGCGCTGAATTCCGCCGTGTATTCCGACGGTTCCTTTGTGTTCATTCCCAAAGGCGTGCGTTGCCCGATGGAATTGTCCACCTACTTCCGGATCAATGCCAAAAACACGGGGCAATTTGAGCGCACACTCATCATCGCCGAGGAAGGCGCGTATGTGAGTTATCTGGAGGGATGCACCGCGCCGATGCG
>CAYTAI010000002.1:2222-18707 GCA_964435715.1 uncultured Verrucomicrobiota bacterium
CACTCTTTCCCTCCACGCCGCGGTCGTCGAGCTCATCGCGCTCGATGGCGCCGAGATCAAATACAGCACGGTGCAGAACTGGTATCCCGGCGACGAGGAAGGACGCGGCGGCATTTACAACTTTGTGACCAAACGCGGCAAAGCCATGCGGAACTCCAAAATCTCCTGGACCCAGGTCGAGACGGGTTCAGCCATCACATGGAAATATCCGAGTGTTATTCTGCAAGGGGACAACGCCATCGGGGAATTTTACTCGGTCGCCCTGACGAATCACAAACAGCAGGCCGACACGGGCACAAAAATGATTCATATCGGCAGGAACACCCGCAGCACGATCGTCTCCAAAGGCATCTCCGCCGGGCGCGGGCAGAATAGTTACCGCGGTCAGGTCAAAGTGCTCAAGGGCGCGGACGGCGCGCGGAATTTCTCCCAGTGCGACTCGCTCCTGATCGGCGACCAATGCGGCGCCCACACATTTCCCTACATCGACGTGCTCAATCCCACCGCCCAAGTCGAGCATGAGGCCACGACATCAAAAATCGGCGAGGACCAGATTTTTTACCTCAACCAGCGCGGGCTGTCCACGCAGGACGCGGTGAATATGATCGTCAACGGTTATTGCAAGGAAGTCTTTCGCCAGCTCCCGATGGAATTCGCCGTCGAAGCGCAGAAACTCCTCGGCATCAGCCTCGAAGGCAGCGTGGGTTAATGCGCTCTGCCGCACAGAAATCTTTAATCAAACAGGAAAAACAATATGGCACTTTTGGAAATACGCAATTTGCGCGCCTCGATCGAGGACAAGGAAATCCTCAAAGGCATCAATCTCACCGTCAATGAAGGCGAAATCCACGCCATCATGGGGCCCAATGGCTCCGGCAAAAGCACTCTCTCCCAGGTTCTCGCCGGGCATCCCGCCTACACGGTGACCTCCGGTGAAGTCATTTACAAGGGCAGGAACCTGCTTGATCTGGCGCCGGAGGAACGCGCTTGTGAGGGGGTTTTCCTCGCCTTCCAATACCCCATCGAGATTCCGGGCGTGAACAATGTTTATTTCCTGCGCTCCGCCTACAATGAAATTCGCAAATTCCGGGGTGAACCCGAGATGGACGCGGGCCCATTCCTCGCCTATGTCCGCGAGAAAATGAAGCTCGTCGATCTCGACCCCGATCTGCTGAAGCGTTCCGTCAACGAAGGATTCTCCGGCGGCCAGAAAAAGCGCAATGAGATTTTCCAAATGGCGGTGCTGGAGCCCACGCTCGCGATCCTCGACGAGACCGACTCCGGCCTCGACATCGACGCCTTGCGCATCGTCTCCGACGGGGTCAACAAACTCCGCCGCCCGGACAATGCGACGGTGGTCATCACGCATTACCAGCGTTTGCTCGACTACATCGTGCCGGATTTTGTCCATGTGCTCGCCGGCGGACGAATCATCACCACCGGAGACAAATCGCTCGCGCTCAAACTCGAAAAGGACGGCTACGACTGGATCATCGAGTCCGCCGCCCAACCTGCGGGAGTTTAAAAGACCATGAGCGCCGCCCCCGACAATATTTTCCTCGGCAGCAATCACAGCATCGACCAATTTATCGATGAGCATGAGACATTCGAGAATGCCCAGGATGCGCACAGTCCGAAATGGCTGAAAGCCCTGAGAAATTCCGGCATCGCGCATTTTGCGGAGCTTGGCTTTCCGACGGTCAAAAATGAGGAATGGCGAAATACCAATGTCGCGCCCATCGCCGACCTGCCCTTCATTCCCCAGACAACCAAATCCCCGAGCAAATTGCGCGCGGAGGATTTCGCGCGGTATTCGCTCACCGGTTGTGACGCGCATGAGTTTGTCTTTGTGGACGGGCAATTCTCACCGCGCCTGTCCCGCGTGGGCAAATTGCCCGAGGGCGCGATTGTTTGCCCGCTGGCGGAGGCGGTCAAAGACCATTCCGCCCTGCTGGAGAAATTCGTCGGCAAAAGTGTCACCGCCGGGGACAATGGCTTCGTCGCGTTGAACACAGCCTTTATCCAGGAGGGCATCGTCATTTTTCTCCCGCGCAATTTGCGCGTGGAAAAACCCATCCATGTGATTTTCATCACGGCGGGGGAAACGGGCGCGGCGATTCAGCCGAGGAATTTGTTTGTCGCGGAGGCCGGCAGTCATGCCACAGTCTTTGAGAGTCACATTTGTTGCGGATGCGATGTGCCAACATTGAAAAACTCGGTGACGGAGATTTTTGTCGGGTCGAATGCCCGGCTCGAACACATCAAGCTCCAGGACGAGTGCAAGGAGAGCTACCACATCGCGACGATTCAGGCCGAGCTCGCCCCTGACAGCCGGTTCATCAACCACTCGATCGCCCTGGGCGCGAAACTTTCCCGGCACAATATTCATTTGCATTTGAACGGCAAAAATATCGACGCGCTGCTTTTCGGCCTTTACGCAATGGAGGACGACCAGCTCTGCGACCATCACACGCTCGTGGATCATCGCAAACCGCATTGCGGCAGCCATGAGTTCTACCACGGCATCCTGGGCGACAAATCGCGCGGGGTTTTCAACGGCAAAATTTTCGTGCATCAGGAGGCCCAAAAAACCGATGCGAAACAGACCAACCGCGCCATCCTCCTGAGCCGTGACGCGATTGTGGACACCAAACCGCAGCTGGAGATTTTTGCCGACGATGTGAAATGCACCCACGGGGCGACTGTCGGGGAGATGAATGACGCGGCGGTGCATTATCTGCGATGCCGAGGTATCTCCGAGCAAAAAGCGCGGGTCATGCTGACCCAGGCTTTTGCCCGGGAAATCATCGACCGCATCGAGGATGAGGACTTGCGCGGGCACGCCGGGCGGTTGGTCGAGGGAAAACTCGTGGGAATGATTTAGGATTTTTTAAAACGACACAGGGGAGCGGGCAAGATTTATGAATGAACAGGAAACAGTGACATTGACCCGGGACGTGCTGGCAGTGGCGATTCCCATGGGCGACAAAATCACCCTGCCCTCGGGGGAAACCGTGACCATCACCCAGCGGCTCGGCGGGAATTTCACCGTGATGTCGCGAACCTGTCTGGCGCGAATCGACGCGCGGGACGCCGATGCGCTGGGCAAGGATATTCCCGCAGAGGCGCTGACCGCGCAAAATGCCTCGGAGGATGACTTTAATGAGGACATGATCTGGCGGCAGCTCAAGACCTGCTACGACCCGGAGATTCCGGTCAACATCGTCGATCTGGGTCTGGTTTACAGCTGCAACACCCAGACCAGTGCGGAGGGAAAACGCCATGTCGATGTGAAAATGACCCTGACCGCGCCCGGTTGCGGCATGGGCCCGGTCATCGCCGAGGACGCCAAAAGCAAGGTCGAAAGCATTCCCGGGGTCGAATCCTGCAATGTCGAGGTCGTCTGGGACCCGCCTTGGAATCAGGGCATGATGAGCGAAGCCGCAAAGCTTCAAATGGGGCTCTTGTAGGATTTTCCAATTACTCCACAATGGGAAATCATGAGCACAGACTCTAAAAATCAGATTGATCTTCAAAAAATCCGCGCGGATTTTCCCATTCTGGACCAGCGGGTCAATGGGCAGCCGTTGGTGTATTTCGACAATGCCGCCACGAGCCAGAAACCTGTGCCGGTCATTCAGTCGATGGGCGATTTTTATCTGCGGGACAACAGCAACGTGCATCGCGGGATTCATGAGCTCAGCAACCGGGCGACAACGGCCTTTGAGGCCGCCCGGGCCAAGGTGGCCAAATTCATTCATGCGGCCAGCGACGAGGAAATCATTTTCACACGCGGCACGACCGAGAGCATTAACTTGATTGCCGACAGCTGGTGCCGCACTTTTCTCAAACCCGGCGACACGATTCTCCTGACAGAGATGGAGCATCACAGCAACATGGTGCCGTGGCAAATTGCCTCGGAGCGTTACGGCGCGAAGCTCGACTACCTCACCGTCAATGGTGACGAAGGCCTGCTCGACCTCGCGCAGTTGGAGGGCAAATTGCGCGGCGGCGGGATTCGACTCCTGAGCTTCACCCACATCTCCAACACCCTCGGCACGATCAATCCCGCCAAGGAAATGTGCGCGCTCGCCCGCCAGTATGGTGTGACCACGGTTATCGATGCGGCGCAGTCCATCGGGCATTGTCCGGTCGATGTGTGCGATCTGGGATGTGATTTTCTGGCTTTCAGCGGACACAAAATGTGCGGGCCCACAGGCATCGGAGTTCTCCGGGGACGCAAGGAAATTCTCGACGCGATGCCGCCTTACAACAGCGGGGGGAACATGATCGACCGCGTGGAGTATTCCCACAGCACTTTCAAAAGCGCGCCCGCGCGGTTCGAGGCGGGAACCCCCGACATCGCGGGAGTCATTGGTCTGGGGGCGGCGGTCGATTACATCGAGTCTGTCGGACGGGAGGCGATCTTTGCCCACGACCTCGCGCTTTCCGCCTATGCGCTGGGCAAATTGCGCGAACTGCCCGGCATCCGCATTCTCGGGCCGGAGAAACCCCATGCGGGAACCATTTGTTTCGTCCTTCCCGGCGCCCATGCCAGTGACATCGTCACACTGGCGGATGCGCGGGGCATCGCCCTGCGCGGCGGTCATCACTGCAACCAAGCGCTCATGCACCGCCTCGGCCTCGAAGCCACAGCCCGGGCGAGTTTCTATCTCTACAACACCGAGGAAGAGGTCAACCGCTTCGCCGCCACACTCGCGCAAATTGCACGGATGTTTTAGCAAAAGCAAAGTTTGATTTTTCGGGAACCGGACTGTAACATGTCACTTACGCAATGAAAACCGAACCAATGTTTATTCTTTATCTGGAACAGATTGTCGCTGTTTCCATTCCCCAAGACCGTTATTCCAAAGGGCGCCTCTACAAGCTCCGCGCCCAGCTCGTCAAAGAAAAGCGTTTCCGCGGCCGCGCCGAACTCCTCCGCGTCATCGACCTGGTCAGCGATTATCTTCCGTAGAGTCATGGCGGGTCAAGACCACGGCCGGGGGTGATTATAAAAATTCTTTTACTTTGGCATATCGTGGATTTTGATCCGGCGGGATCTTGCTGCCATCAGGTAATCGCGTAAAGCAGCCCGGCCACCCTTCTCCAAAAGCTCAATCGCCGTGTGAATCTCGTGTTGCAAATCCCTCAGCGACTCAAGCACCGCCGACCGGTTCTCGATCAGAATCTCAGCCCACATTTCGGGAGGACCTTCAGCGATCCGCGTCGTGTCACGGAATCCGCCGCCGGAATATTGCAGGCAGTCCTCGCCTTCCGCTGTGGCGGCTTGCACCAGACAAGCCGAGGTGATGTGCGGCAAATGACTAATGCAGGCAATCATTTCATCGTGCTCAAAAGGATTCAACCGCAAGACGCGCATCCCGAGAATCCGCCAGAAAGCCTCCACGGATTTCAGTGCTTCTGCATCTGTGCCATCGTCGGGAGTCACCACACACACCGCCCCGGCAAAAAGCCCTGCTGTGGAACTGGCAAATCCGGATTGTTCACTGCCCGCCATCGGGTGGCTGCCGACAAAACGCGCCACACCCTCCAAAGCGCGGGAGAGCGTCTGGCACACAGCGGCTTTGACACTGCCCACATCCGTGACAATGGCAAAGGGACTCAAGAAAGGTTTAGCTTTTTCAATGACCTCTCGGGCGGCACCAATGGTCGTGCAGACAATCACCAGCTCCGCCTCCTCGACAACTGCACGGATATCCGTCGAGGCAAACACACCCGGAACCGATGATTTAACTTCTTCTACCGTCTCGTCCCGGCGCGCCCACAGCGCAATTTGCCCGCACAGACCAGACGGACTCCCCGCCAGAGCCTTTGCCAGCGAACCCCCCAGCAGTCCCGCCCCCAGTATGGCCACTTTGGAAAATTTCATATTATTTAATGATTTTTACCCATGAGGAATCAAATTTGAGTGTTTGAAGAATATCTTCCCTTTTCAGAGAAGGCGGTTGTTTGATACGGATTGCCAGGCGGTCTTGTGGGACATCTTCAATGATCGTAAATTGCGAGCCGGATGGTTGCCAGGTAAACTTGTGCTCATTTGTGTTTTTATCTCTTCCAATTAAATTTTTATTTTTATTCCAGCACCATAAAAAATTCGTGTCATCATATGTTATTGTATCAAATTCAAACACAGCCAACTCGAGCAAATCTTCCGCTTTGACCAGCACAACGGATCGCAGGTGGCTATACTTTGATCTCACCGCCGTGACCCTTTCATTCCAAATTGATAAAATCATCTTTCCGATTTTTGACGGATTTGATTTCAGGATTTTATCTTCCTCATAAGAATATGCCGGTGAGTTTCGTCCGGAGATCAAACGGACTTTTCTACATTGTGAAGGATTGGCATGTTTAACCGTTTTGGCACTCCACGCCGTTTGTTCAAGCAATACATCATCAAGACCGACATTCGATGGTTTCCACCTTCCTCCGATTAGCCGGGCAAAAACCTCCTCCCAGTCACTTCCTTCCAGACGGGGCGTATTGCGTGTCGCCAAAAGATAGACAATTTCCTTGCCCAGACCCACTGGAAAACCAGAGGGAAACCGATTAAGCAAAAACGGCGGGTCGTATTTTTCGACGGTTCTGAGTTTTGGTCTTTTCATACAAATTCATTCTCCCTGAAAGGCTGAGGTTGAGCTGTTTTTGGGTATATTTTTTTGCCGGCGATGTACCAAGACCAAGGGATTTCAGTAAATTGTTTATCACATGTTCGGCGACATTGACGGGGAGGCTGTTTCCAGCCTGTTTCCGTGTCTGGCTGTCATTACTGACGATTTTGAAGCTTTCGGGAAACCCCTGCAACCTCAACATCTCACGCGGAGTGAGCCTTCTTTCCCCGTTAACAAGCAAATAATTATACGAAGCTCCTGCTCTTAACGCACAGGAATAGGGATAAGCACTGATATGTCCCGCCTTATTTTCATGCCAGATGGTCGGCTCTGACCCCGGAGACATGACGCTGAGTCTTTTGTGACGGATATGATCAGAGGCAAAATGCTTGGGTGGAATATTTTTTTCTAAAATTTTATTCAAGGGTTTCATGGGGATACCCCCCTCTGGCCATTCAAAATCCAATTCTTCCCTATAACCAACTATCCATATGCGTTCCCGCTTTTGTGGAAGCCCGAAATCCAAAGCATTTAAAACCTGATATTTTGTGAAATATCCGAGTTGCTTCAAAGTATTCAGAATAATTGTCAGGGTTCTCCCTTCATCATGACCCTTGAGCAATTTGACATTTTCCAAGACAAATGCCGTAGGGGTTTTGGCCTTCAGAATCCTCGCGATTTCAAAAAAAAGTGTCCCGCGAGTGTCCTCAAATCCTTTTTTGTTTCCAATAATGCTGAATGGTTGGCAGGGAAACCCGCCTAACAATATATCGTGATCAGGTATGTCTTTTGCGCTAATCTGACAAATGTCACCAGAGGGCTTTTCTCCAAAGTTGGCTTCATAAGACTTTTGACATTCCTTGTCTATATCACTGGAAAAAACGCAACTGGTTTTAATTCCCCGGGAAACCGCTGCCGATTCCATTCCATAACGGAATCCTCCTATCCCACAAAACAAGTCAATGAATCTCACCATATCACACACTGATAATAACCGCATGACACAAGTCTGCAATTCAATTTATTACAGCACCTTCTCCAGTTCCTCAATGAACCGTGCATTTTGCATAGGCGTGCCGACGGTGACGCGGATGTATTCGGGGAGGTGGTAACTGGTCAGGTCGCGGATGATGATCCCGCGTTTTTGCAGCTCGAGAAAAACGCGTTTGCCATCTCCAACCTTGACCATGATGAAATTTCCTCCGCTGGGGACTTGCTCGAGTCCCAGCCGGGCAAATTGCGCGGCGAGCCATTGGCGGCCTGAGTCGGTGATCTCTTTGGTCTTGCGCTGGTGTTCCTCGTCCTCGAGTCCGGCGAGGGCGCCCGCCTGTGCGATGGCATTGGCATTAAAAGGTTGGCGCGTTTTTTGCAGAACCTCAATGAGTTCTTTTGCCCCGAGACCGTAACCGATTCGCAGGGCGGCGAGCCCCTGGATTTTTGAAAATGTCCGCATGAGAATGACATTCGGATATTTCCGGATCAGATCGATGGTGCGGGGCGGATTGTCGAGAAACTCATGATATGCCTCGTCGATGACGACAACAATGTGCGGCGGGATCGCCGCCACGCAATCGAAAATCTCCTGCTCGGAGCAAACGGTTCCCGTCGGGTTATTCGGTGTCGTGATAAAAAAGAGTTTTGTCCGCGGAGTGATCGCCGCAACCATGGCTTTCAGGTCATGGCGGAACCCCGGGTCGGGAACTTCAATCGTATTGGCTCCGCTCATCTGCGCGATGATGTGGTAAACAGCAAACGCGTGGCGCGCGGCAACAATGTCGTCACCGGGCTTGAGAAAAGCTTTTCCGAGGAATTCCAGAATTTCATTTGAGCCATTGCCGAGAATGACATTGCCGATTTCAAGTCCCGTCCTTTTTGAAATAGCGGTTCGCAGGTGGTATCCTCCGCCGTCGGGGTAGAGCTCGGATTTTTCCAGAGCTTTTTGCATGGCGGCGATGGCTTTGGGCGAAGGCCCGAGCGGATTTTCATTCGAGGCAAGCTTGATAATGGATTGAGGATCGAGTCCCCATTCCCGTGCGACATCATCAATGGGTTTGCCGGGTTCATACGGCACGAGGTCACGGATATAGGCGGGGGCTTGCTCAATAACGGGATTCATATACGGGTCATACCATTCCGCATTCCTGATTGAAAATCAATCTTGGACTCGGTGAAAATCACTCCTTGCCAAATCATCATCCGGTCGTTAAAGACTATTTAACCCTTTACCCTGGAGAAACACCATGCGTCACATCAATATCCTTCTGATTGCATTTGCAACACTTCTCAATGCAGGATTCAACCACGCGGCCGCCAAACCCATCACCGAAAAAGAAGTCAACCAAGCTCAACAACAATGGTGTGATACTTTGGTGGAAATCAGCCAGACTCATGCAAAAGGCGGCGATTACAAGGCCTTTACGGAGAAGGCTCTCAGTGATGTTTATTATTATGATTCAGGCAAAATCCTTTTCAAACCCACACTTGCCCACGGCAAACAAACTTTCCGCACGGACAAGGAAGGAACTCTGGCTTATTTCATCGGGGGCAATAAAAAATACCCCGACGACTCCGGTTTTGCTCTCAAGGGATGGAAAAAAGTCACCTATGACAATTCGGGCGGTATCATTATTGACGGTGACATCGCCATGACGATGGGCAATGTTTTCCTCACCGACTCCAAGGGAAATAAAATCATGGTCGACAAAACATTTGTCTTCAAGCGCGGGCCCGACGGCAAATTGCGTATCGTCTTGCATAAATCAGCACTGCCATTCACCCCTGAGAAAAAGTAATTTTTTAGTCTCTCTGGTCGAATGGCCTTACCGGGCTGCTTTGACCTTGCGCCCGTCGTTGTGCATCCATGAAAAAAACCGATCTCATCGAGTTAATGGATTCACTCGGGCTGCGTGCGACAAAAACCCGCGGTCAGAATTTCCTCTGGGATGAGGGGTTGCTCGCGCAAATTGCGCGGGAGTCGCGCGCCATGCCGGGGCAAAGGGTGATCGAGGTCGGTCCGGGCTTGGGCACGCTGACCGATGCCCTCCTCGGTTCTGGAAATCCCGTCACCGCCATCGAGCTGGATCGCGGGCTCGCAGCTTATCTCCGCAAAAAATATCAAGACAATGACGCAGTCGAACTCATCGAAGGCGACGCGCTGGAGCTTTTGCCCGCGCAATTTGCGCGGTATCCGGGCGCGGTTTTTGCGGCGAATATCCCTTACAATATCACGACCCCGATTCTGGAAATCCTCTGTCAAGCCGCCCCCGCCCCGGCAACTGCGGTCATGACCGTTCAAAAAGAACTCGCTGAGAGGCTCTGCGCCCAGCCCCGAACCAAAGCCTATGGCGCGATGACTGTCCTGATCCAGTGGCGGTTCAATGTGGAACAGCTTTTTATTCTCAAAGGCACACAGTTTTTTCCGCCCCCCGATGTGGACTCTTGCGTCATCCGCCTGACACCTTCACCCCACGCCGCGCAAATTGCTCCGGGCGAGCGCAAGGCTTTTGAAAGACTTGTGCGGACAGGTTTTTCCCAGCGGCGCAAAATGCTCCGCAAATTGCTCCCGCAAGTGACTCAAAAAAATGTGGAAGAGGTTTTAGCTTCCCTGGGGCTCAATCCGCTGGCACGAGCGGAGGAATTGAGCCTTGAGGATTGGTTCAGACTCTTTAGTGAATTTAAAAAGCAATCATGAGTGACGTGCAACAAACCACGGAGATTTTTGATGTCGTCGACGGGCATGACCGGGTCATCGGCCGAGCTCCCCGACCCGAGGTGCATGCGCGCAAATTGCACCACCGTGCGGTTCACATTTTTGTGTGGAATCAACAGGGCGAGATTCTCTTGCAATTCCGTTCCCGCCTGAAAAAGAACCATCCTCAAACATGGGACAGCTCGTGCAGCGGACATGTGAGCAGCGGGCAGGATTATTTCGAGGCGGCGGTGCGGGAGCTCGCTGAGGAGATTGGCGTTCCCGAATCACTCGGCAGCAGAATCAACCCCGTTTTCAAGGTCTCCACTTGCCCCGAGACCGAGCAAGAGCACGTCTGGCTCTACGAGCTGGATTACGACGGTCCCTTTGTCTTGCAGAAGGAGGAAGTCGAGCGGGTGGAGTTTTTCAGTCCTGAAAAGGTCGGGGACATGATCGTGGCAGAACCCGCGCAATTTGCTCCGGCATTTGTTCACATTTGGAATCTTTACCGGCGACAAGAAAAAAGTTAGCCAAAGCCTTTGAAATCCGTTAGCCTGAAGGCTCATTTTATATAAAAATATCTTATGTCGCGTTTTGTCCGATCAAAGAAAATCAGCCGTTCTCCCCAGCCATTGATCGTGGGCAGCGTGACGACACTGGAGGGACTCAAAAGTGCGGCGGCAGCGACAGAAGCCATTTGTGACATTGTGGAAGTGCGTTTTGATCTCATGCCCAAAATGCTGATGACCCACTTCACCCGGTTATTCCATTTACTGGACGCGATCGAGCTGCCTGTCCTGGCAACACTCCGCTCGAGCCAGGAAGGCGGAAAATGCGCATGGCCATTGAATTGGCGGCTGGATTTTCTGGATAAAATCGCCACGCGGGTGGAACTCATCGATCTGGAACTGGTCGCCGCGGCAAATTGCGCGGAAAAAGTCACGCGATACCGGGATCAGGGACTGACCGTGGTTTTGTCCCATCATGACTTTAGCAAATTGCCCGGGAACGCATTCATCCAGAAAAAAATCGATGCCATGCACGGCTTCGGCGCGCAAATTGCGAAAGTCGCCGGATTGATTAAAAACCAAGCTGAGCTCGAACGACTCCTGGTGCTGATGGAAAAGCAAAAAAAACCTGTCTCTCTCATGGGCATGGGCAAGCTCGCCACACAATCGCGGGTGGAGCTCGGGCGCAGAGGGTCCGTTTTGAACTACGGGTATTTCGATCGCCCCGCAGCACCCGGACAGATTTACTGTGGCGAGCTCAAGGCATTGATTTCCCCTTCTCAACCGGAGGTTTCCCTGAGATGAACCGCATCATCCGTCTTGTATCACTCTTCATTGTGTTTCCGGGGGCACTCACCCTTTGCGCGTCCCAGTATTACACTTTTGAAATGAAAGACGGCATGGTCATCCGGGGCATGGTCATCTCGGAGAATGCGGAGCGCGTATTGATTAAATTCGAAGAAAAAGATGGGATCGCCGGGCAAACACACATCATAAAATCAGAAATCGCCAATCGTGTCCGGATCGAAGATGATGAGGTCGCATTCAACAAGCTCCCTTCCCTGGATTTGCACCCGCGCCACTCGTTTTCGCTAAAGGAATACAACAGCATGATCAGTGCCGCTGAAAAATTCCTGACAGCCTTCCCTCAATCCGATTACGCGCTCAAAGTCACCGAAAAGCTCGATTCCATCAAAGCCGAACGTGAGCGCGTCGCCAAAGGGGAAGTCAAATCCGCGGGTGAATGGCTGGGCTCGACCCAGGCGCGGCTGATGTCCTACGACATCAAGGCCAATCTGCTCCGTGATGAAATCCTCGAGCAGAGTGCGAAAAACAAATTTCCCGAGGCAAAACAAGTTTTTGACGAGCTGGAGAGGCTTTATCCGGCATCCGTCGCTTATTTTCAGGCCGGTGTGGACATGGTGGAATGGCTCGACAAACAAGTCAAAAGCAAACAGATCGAGATCGCCGCTGCTGAAAAACTCGCCGCCCAACTCACCAAAAACAAATCGAATAACAATGCCCGTATCGCCGAGGCACAAGCCAAGTCTAGCAAGTCCGGTTCGCCAAATTATATCACAACCCTGAAAAATCAAATTGCTTCCCTGCAAAGTCAGAATGCGGTCATGGAAAGGGAAATCAATGGCTTGCAGACGCAATTGTCCGCGGATCGCGCGGTGCTGGCCGGCTATTCCGCGGAATTGTCCCGGCTCCGGAGTCTGGCATTTCAGAATGCATCCCAGCAGGCCAATGCGCTCAAACAAATTGAGGAAAAATTCCGCGCAGGACGACTTTCCGAAGTCAAAGAATTGCTCAAAAATGCCGAGCTGCGCCCCTTTGAGCGCACCCGCAATCTCAATGCCCTCATGGAAGGGCATGACCAGATTCTCCAAAAAATGCGCAGTGAGATAGCCGCAAGCAAATTTGACGCCGCCATTGAGACGGGCAATCAGGGACTGAAACAATATCCGGGTTCCGATCAGATCACCGCGCTCATTGAACAGGCCCGCACCGCCCGCAGTGAGGCGGCCCGGGCGGTTCAGTAGCGCCCTTTTAACCGCCGATGCGAACCGCATGGGTTTTGTCGAGCTTGAGCACGCTGCCGGGGGCGAAAACCGGTTTGGCAAATGGATCCGTGATTTTTTCTCCGTTGAGCTGAACTGAACCCTGCTGAAGCAATTTGCGGATGTCGCCGCGCGATTTTTTCAAGGCAAAGGCCGACTGGTAAGCCGCCTCGACGATTTCCAGAATCGGCAATTCGGCGGCGGCGGGTGTGAAAACGGGAAGCTCCGAGGCGGCGAGGTCTTTTTTGGAAAAGCGCGTCTCAAAATCGCGCAGGGCAGCGTCGGCCTCTGTTGCCCCATGATATTTGGCGCAAATGGCCCGGGCGAGATGTTTTTTGCGCTCCATCGGGTGCGCATTGGCGTCCAGCGGTGTCCCGAGAATTAGGGGATACCAGCGCGCCATCAATTCATCCGAGATCGACATGGCCTTACCGAACATCGTCGTGGCGGGTTCAGCCACCCCGATGTAGTTGTCCAGCGATTTGCTCATTTTCTGAACCCCGTCGAGGCCCTCCAGAATGGGCATGACCATCACCGTTTGTTGCGGTTGGCCCGCATTGCTTTGCAGGTCGCGTCCGACCAGGTTGTTAAAGAGCTGGTCATTGCCGCCGAGCTCGACATCGGAGCGGATCATCACCGAGTCATGCCCCTGCATCAGCGGGTATTGGAATTCCGTGAGAGTGATGCTCACACCGCTTTCAAATCGCTTTTTGAAGTCGTCACGCTCCATCATCCGGGCGACACTCATGCGGGCATTGAGCTTGAGCACATCCGCGTAGGACATTTGCGCGAACCATTCGCTGTTGCGGCGAACTTCGGTTTTGTCCGGATCGATGATCTTGAAAATTTGATCCTGATAGGTGCGGGCATTTTGGGCAATTTGCGCGGGCTCCAGCGCGGGGCGGGTTTTGCTGCGGCCCGTGGGGTCGCCAATCATCGCGGTGTAATCGCCAATAATAATGACCGCTTGGTGGCCGAGGTCCTGAAACTGGCGGATTTTCTCCAAGATCACCGCGTGTCCCAGATGAATGTCCGGGGAGCTGGGGTCAAAGCCGAGCTTGACTCGCAAGGGACGGTTTTCTTGCAGCTTTTCCAAGAGGCTTTCCTCGGAAATGATCGCATTGGCCCCGGCTTTGAGGATTTCAAATTGTTCTTGTGGTGACTTCATGAGGGGAATCGGCTTATCATGAGTCGGGACAAGAGACAAACACAATTATGAGCGCGGCAAAAAAAGTGAAAACGGTTCTGGCTCATCACTGGCTGATGAGCATGCGGGGCGGGGAAAAAACCCTCGCGGCCATCGCGGAGATTTTTCCGGGCGCCCCGATTCACTCGTTGGCCGGACGCCCGGAAAAACTTTCGGATGACTTGCGTCGTCATCCCCTGCATTTTTCCTTTTTGCAGGGTTTGCCGGGCAGCCCCCGATATTTCCGGGCTTATTTGCCATTTTTTCCCTCGGCTGTGCGCTCGATCCGTGTGCCGGACTGCGACCTGCTCCTGACCAGTGACGCCAATGTCATCAAGGGGATTCGCAAACCGGAGCGCGCAGTGCATGTGTGTTATTGCCACAGTCCGGCCCGTTATTTGTGGGGGATGGAGGAGGTGTATCTCCAGGCCATGCCCCGTGTCCTGCGCCCATTGATCCGGAGGCAATTTGCGCGCCTGCGCGATTTCGATCTGGAAAGCGTGGCGGGGGTGGATGAGTTTGTCTGTAACTCACGCAGTGTCGCGGACCGAATTCGAAAACACTATGGGCGCGAGCCGGGCGCGATCATTCCTCCCCCGGTGGACACCCATCTTTGCAAGCCTCATCCGCGCCGTGAGGATTACTTCCTCGTTGTCAGCGAATTGACCCCCTACAAGCGGATCGATCTGGCTGTGCAGGCCTGCACACGACTGAAAAAATCATTGGTGGTTATCGGAACTGGTTCCGAGATCGCCCGTTTGAAAGCGATGGCCGGTGCGCAAATTGTTTTCCTCGGTTGGCAGAGTGATGAAACGGTTCGCGCATACATGTCAAAGGCGCGGGCTTTTCTTTTCCCGGGCGAGGAAGATTTTGGCATTGCACCCGTTGAGGCCATGGCGGCGGGGGCACCCGTGATCGCTTATGGGGCGGGGGGAGTTTTGGACACCGTGGTGGACGGACAAACCGGGGTTTATTTTTCAGAACAATCCATTGATTCACTTTGCGAAGCCATTGAATCGCTTGAAAAATCGCATGAGAAATTCGACCCCGCCACGCTGGCGGCTCACGCCGCGCAATTTGCGCGGGAAGAATTCCAAAAAAAGCTTCGCGCTTTTCTGGGAAATAAATTAGACCTGACAGCTTGAAGCCATGATGCGATTGTCCCAACGCGAACTCGAACCGGTCCTGATGCTTGTGGACACCGTGATGTGTCTGGCGGGAGTCGGGCTCGCTTTTTACCTGCGGGCCTCGGATATTTCATTCTCAGAGCGCATTCCCATGCAGGCAAATTACGCCCTGCTGGCGGCGGTCATTACGGTAATGACGCTTTTTGCGCTCAGGAGATTTGGGCTTTATCGGTTGGAATTTATGGCGGGGCGGTCGATGATGCTCCCGCGGATATTTTTCGCCGTGTGCGCCGCGCTGGCCGTTCTTTTTGCCCTGGCGTTTTTTATTCGCACCCAGCAGCAGGCTTACTCCCGGCTTTTCCTGATTTTGACAGCATTCACTGTGACAGGAATGGTTTTTCTCGGGCGCTGGGGGATTTGTCTGGTGCAACGCCGGTGGCAGCTTTTTAACAAGCGCAAAACGCTGCTGGTCGGCTGGAGTGGTGTCATGGATCGTTTGGCTGAAGCCAT
The DNA here is from genome assembly GCA_964435715.1 of uncultured Verrucomicrobiota bacterium. Lineage (GTDB taxonomy): Bacteria > Verrucomicrobiota > Verrucomicrobiia > JAWXBN01 > JAWXBN01 > JAWXBN01. The sequence continues at coordinate 17,941 of CAYTAI010000002.1, forward strand.
GATTCACAGCCGTTTTCCCATGATGGAGCTGGATGGAATTCTCGCCCTGCAAAAATGGCAGATTCCCGAGGAATACCACGATCATTATCTGGGGACCATCGAGGAATATCAGAAAACCCTGATTCTCCGCCCTGTGGAGCAAGTCCTGATCCTCACCTCGCAGGTGTCACCCGGCGCCTGTACGGAAATGTGCCGTTACGCCGATCAAAAACTCATTCGTGTGGGATTGATTCCTGATCCGCTGGAGGTGATGTTGGGCCGCTTGGAATTGTCCAATGTCGAGGGGGTTCCCATTCTGGCGGTGAGCAATTTGCCTCTGGATCGACTGACAAACCGCCTGCTCAAAAGGGCACTCGATGTGGCGGGCTCAATCACGGGATTGGTCTTGAGTGCCATTCCCATGATGGTGATTGCGGTTTTAATCAAAAAGGATTCCCCCGGACCGGTCATCTTTGGTCAGGAGAGAATCGGACGGGGCGGAAAAAAATTCAAGATGTATAAATTCCGCTCCATGAGGCCGGGAGCGGAAGAAAAGGACTCCGAAGCGGGATTGGGGCTGGAAAATGACCCCCGCATCACACCGCTGGGGAGCAATTTGCGCCGGTGGAATCTGGATGAGCTGCCGCAGTTTTGGAATGTTCTAAAAGGAGAGATGAGCCTGGTCGGACCACGGCCGGAAAGAACCTATTTTGTGGATTTATTCAAAGAAAAAGTGCCGCACTACATGCCGCGTCACATTTACAAGCCTGGAATCACAGGGTTAGCCC
>CAYTAI010000002.1:18717-47534 GCA_964435715.1 uncultured Verrucomicrobiota bacterium
AGGGATTGCGGGGAAACACCTCACTGGAAAAACGCATTGAGGCGGATCTGGAATATTTTGAAAACTGGTCGATCTGGCTGGATCTGAAAATCCTTCTCATGACACTCTTTGTTGTAAAGGCTTTTGAAGCGAAACCATGATCAACAGAAATCAAATCATTCATTTTCTACGGGCATGCCCTGCGATACTGGTGATCGTGTATTCTTTCTCGTTTTTCCGGGCGGATCTCATCGAGGGTTATGGTGCGAATCTTTATTTTGGAGTCTTAAACCATGAACTGATCGTGCTGGGATTTGCTTTATTGCTTTCGATTCTCTGTCTGATTCAGACTGCTTTGGATCCCCGCTCCATTGTGATAAAAAGCGGTTCGCTATTTTTAATGGCCGGTTTCTTTTCTTTGACTCTCTGGATGCTTCTTGCCCAGTCGTGGTCGGTGAATGCCGCTTTTGGATGGAAAGAAGTGCGAGTCTGGCTGGGATATGGTGTGATTTTGTGGTGCTTGAGCCTGAATCTGGATGCGGGTCATGGATGGACCCGCAAAGCGGGAATTGCAGCTGTGGGCGTGTTGAGCATGGCACTGAGCCTCGCCATCATCTACAATTATTATCTGCATGGAGCCTACGCGCCCTACATTGTTCTCAACCTGAACCGTTCGATTTTGGGTGAAATTTTAATTCTGCTCGTGCCCCTTCTCCTGACTGGCAGCCTGTGCCTGCCCGGGATCGCTGCAAAATTTTCCGGGGTTGCGGGATTGCTCGGTTACACGGCGGTGCTGGTCATGGCACAACGCGCTCCGCTCTATGGAATGTGGACGGGGCTTGTGCTGGGATTCATCCTTGTTTACATCCGGTTCAAATCCTTCCGGCGCAAATTGCTCATCATGGCGGGACTCATCGTGGCGGTCACCGTTTTTTATCTCACCCCTCACAAATTAACGGGAGGTTTGCAAGACTGGGACAGCTCCAGACGGGCTTACAATGTCGATCAGGCAATGGACACATTTCAGTACCGGATCACCGGTGCTTTGACATGCGTGTTCCAGGCCATTGATAATCCCCTTGGAACCGGGCAAGGGACATTTACGATTGTCTTTCCAGAATATCATGCGCGACTGGTGGCTTCGCCACTGAGCGCGTTTGCCCAGGCCAACCCCGACCACCAATTCTCCCGGGCGCATTGTGAACCGGCTCAAGTGGCGGGAGAACTGGGCATACCGGGCATTGTCTTGTGGCTTGCTCTTTTTGTCGTTTTTCCGGTCATTTTGATTTGGCATGGGTGGCGGGGGCGACAGCTTTACTTGATTCTGGGAACTGCCGGAATCCTGGCTTTCAGCGTGAGCAGCCTGGCGAGTTCTTTCAGCGCACGAATCGCAACATCGGGTGTCCCGTTGCTGATGGTTTATGTTCTGTGCGCCTCATTTCTCAGGATGCCGCGCTACAAAATTCTTTTGCCGTGGAAAGGGCAATTTTGCCTTTCGATGTTGTTCGTTTTGATCGCAACTGCAGTCTTTTGGTCAACCATAGAGCAAGCCCGGATCATGCATTATCTGGGCATGGTCGAGGCGACAAAAAACCATCCACAGGCGACTTATCAGAAAAAAATGCGGCACTATGCGGAAATGCTTCGACGGGATCCGTCCAATCCTGTTTTTCCCTATCTGGCAGCCAATGCAATGGCGGCGCATGGCAACCTCAAGAACGAGCACTCGGCGGAGCTCTGGCGATTGGCGATCGAACGCGGTCTTTTCTCGGCGGAGTTCGTCTGTGTCGAGTCATACGCTTATTGGCTGCGGGGCGATAAACAAAAAGCCCTGGAGACAGTGGAGTCGGGGCTGAGGACTTATCCGAACTCCTGGAGACTCTTGAGTTTCAAGGCGGCTTATCTGGAAAAAGCCGAGGGAGCGGCGGCAGCGGAAAAATATTGGCAACTGGCGTCGGATTTGCGGAACCGGGAGACTCCAGTCATTCGCAAAATTCTCACAGCCATGATCAACCAGCAGGACTTGCAAGCGGACAGACAAGAGCTCTTTCTGATTCAGCCATCATTCTATTCCTTGCTGAATGCCTTGTATTTTAACAGTTATGAGGACCAGAGGAGTCTCCCGCCTCTCTTGAGACAAAATGAGGATCGACCTAGGGAATAAACCGCTCTTGATCTCTTATGCAAATTGCTCCTTTCAAAAATGAGTCCCCACATTCCAGGCCAGAACTGGCGGGATATTTTTTTCTGCTCTTTTGCCTGGGGATTTTCTGGTTTGTGACACCCTCGGTGATCTTGAGAGTCATGGATGTCGGAGAAAGGCAGGCGGTTCGCGAGTTTCTTTTATCTGCAGGCATGGCGTGTGTGGGCGGTTATCTTTTGGTTGTTCCTGCTTTACGGCGCGGATTATTTGATTTTCTGGGGCAGCGGAGCAATTTGCTCGTGTGCTCTGCCGGAATCGCGTGGATTGCCTGGCAAGCCATGATTCTCCCGGTGAGAGAGCCTTCTTATTTGGGAGGGGCGGTTGTGGGACTTTGGATCACCTATCTGATTCTCTCACTCTTGAGCCGTTATTTTTCAGCCACGATGAAAGGATTCCGGCTCCTTGCCGCTCATACCGTTGCTTTTTCCACGATGGCAGCCTCCCTGTACCTGCTCCTGTCATCTGCAAATTTTTCTTTTCAAACTCCCAACCTGATATTGAACACGATACGACTGAGTTACGGTGAATATCTCGTCACCGGGTTTGCCGTTTTGCTCGTGCTGGGATTCACCGATCGCAAACAAAGAATGCGGGTGATCTGGGCGGGGGGAGTTTTTCTGACGGCACTCGCGATCATGCAAAGCAATCACCGTTCTCCATTCATCGGAGCCGGAGCTGCGGCGGTAATATTGTGGGGCGTCATCCTCTGGCAAGCAGGGTTCAAGGCCTGGAAACGGATCATTCCCGGAGTGCTGGCAGTCGTCGCGGCATTTGTGATACAGGTCGTGCCTCATCCCGGAAATACATGGGCGGAGAATGAATCGTCCATTCAGAATCGCTTGTTAAAGAATGAAGAAGGCTCGATTGGATACCGTATTTTCCTCGCAAAAGTCTGCTGGAATGAATTTGTGAAACATCCGGTCAGCGGAATCGGCACGGGGAATTTCGGATCACGTTTTTTCCCGGCTCAACTCGAGCTCTCAGAGGAATCCGGTTATGGACAAATCTCAAATATACTCGAGAGGCTCGGAGCTGAAAGGGCTCATAATGAATTCCTGCAAATCCTGGTGGAAAATGGGATTGTCGGGGCTGCACTTTTCCTGGCTTTTTTAGCCCTCCTCATTGTTCCCTTCAAAACGGGGACAAACGATTCTCCGCGGAAAAATGCTGAAGAAGATACCGGTAAAACAGGTGAGGAGTGGTTGCAATGGGGTTTCCTGGCGGGGGTCATTGGATTTCTCATTTGCTCCGTCACCAGCGGGTTTTCCTGGCGCTGGGCATCGAATGGAGCCCTCTTTTTCCTGGTGGCGGGGCTCATTGCGCCGCGTTCAACCCCGGCTCAAAGAATAACCGGCACCAAAAAATCCGTTCAGATGATTGTCACCGTTCTCGCCATCTCTGCCGTCGCGGGTCTGGCTTGGCAATTTCACCTGATGACCGGTCTTTACTCTTATGCAAAAGGTTATTCACTGGCTTACGACCGGCAGGATCAAGAGGCGGTTATATGGCTCCAAAAGTCATTGCACTCTCAACCGGATCATTGGAGAACCAGCTACTCGCTCGCCGAGGTGGCAGCCAGAAATGGCTCTTTTGAAGAGGCCTATGGTTATTTTCAGTCGACGGCCCGTTCCCGTGTCAATGGAGTGAATCACTTGATTCTGCTGGCGCGAACAGGAGAAGCAACCGGGATCGATGAGACAACGATTGAAAATTATTATCGAATGGCTCTTCAGGCGTATCCGGGCTCTCCTTGGCCTTTGCTTTTTTATGCTGATTACCTTTCCAGAAAAAAAGCAGACATGACACAGGCCAAAGACCTGATACAAAAAGCAAAATCCATTCATCCCGAACTCTACGCCGCCGCCCGGTTTTACTTCAAAGGGAGTCCGAATAAGGGAAGACAAAGGTTTTTGTCATCGAATAATTTTGCTCAAATGGAAAGATTTGAAAGACTGTATTTTATTAAAAATACTGGAATGCAATAACTTGTGACTTTTTTAGGGTAAATCCCGGCTTTTAGCCAGCGTGACTATTCGATTGACAATTCCACAACTCTCAGATTAAATTTCTAGTGGTTAGCTAGTTGAGTAACCATAACTAAAAATAATAATAACAATAAAAAAAGGGACTAAGAATATGAATAACAAACAATCAGGGTTCACCCTCGTCGAAATTATGATCGTGGTCGCAATCATCGCATTGCTGGCAGCGATCGCTGTGCCGAACTTCCTTCGCGCACGTGTTCGTTCCCAAGCCACATCTATGATCAATGACTTCCGTATGATCAGCTCCGCAGCTGAGCAATACGCCATTGAAAACGGTTTGGCAGGTTCTGCTACTGTCGAATGGTCGAGTATCACACAATACTTCAAATCCGGCAGCAAAATCGCCAACGGTCAATCAGCTGTGACTCTCACTGGAACATTGGTGTACAGTTCCTATTTCACAGGTGCCAATGCAATCAATCCGACAGTACAACTCACAGTCCCAGAGGATTTTCGTGATTTGTTCACTCCGACGATTGCCACTGACGATAATCTGTGGACAAACTAATTTAACGTTTCTCAAACGTTATCAATCAAAACCCCGGTTTATCCGGGGTTTTTTTTAAACTTTTTCCATTCCGGTAATGCATTGTCTTGCAAAAATGATCATATTCCTCGGTGTGTTATTGGTCACATTGGTATATTATAGTCCGGCGGTGTATTTTGAATTTCTTGGTTTTGATGATTATGCCTTTATTCTAAAAAATCCTGTGCTCAAGAATACTCCTGCAGAGGCATTTTTGTGGGGACTGCAAAATACAGTCATGCAAAACTGGATTCCTCTGGTCTTAGCGAGTTTTTCCCTGGATTACACGCTCTTTGGCTTTTCATCTGTGGGTTTTCATTTCACAAATATTTTAATTCACGCTCTGAACACGGCTCTTTTGACAGTGGTATTTTACCAGTTTTTGACACTCACAAATTTTTGGAAAACCCGGCAGGTGTCCGAAATAACGACACTCCTGTGCTGTGCTTTTGGAGCCGTGCTCTGGGGACTGCACCCCCTGCGCGTCGAGTCCGTTGTCTGGATATCATCACGTAAAGATGTTCTGTTCATGTTTTTTTTCCTCTGCGGCATCATTTTTTATTTAAAATACACCGCGCAAAATAATGCATTACCCGCAAAAAGAGCCTCGTGGGAAAATCCATTATATTTGGCAGCTTACAGCCTCTTTTTCTTTGCCTGCCTGGCGAAAGGAATGGCGGTGGTTTTTCCTGTGGTGATCAGTTTGATCGACTATACACTGATGAAAAAGGGTTTATTTCATTCATTCCTTTCAAAATGGTTTTGGTATCTGACATCGATCATCTTCAGCTTCATCCAGATCATCACACGCCCGGACACCCTTCCAAGTGCAGAAACACTCTCGATGACCACGCGAATCATCAATTCACTCTCGGGATATGGATTCTATATTGAAAAAACCTTTTTCCCAGTGGGACTTGTTCCGATCTACTTTTATGAAGCTCATCAAAATACTTATCTATCCTATATCTTGATCACAGCCATTGGCGCGTTTTTTTTACTGCTCTTTCTATTGTTGCGGGGAAACCGGTTTGTGAAGGCAACTGTTCTTTTTTTCGTGATCACATCATTACCGATTATTGGAATCATTCAGACGTGGATTCAGGAATACGCCGACCGATTCTCGTATCTCCCGACGATTGTTTTTTATCTTTGGATACCGGTCGCGATGATTGCGGCATTATCCCGCTTGTCCGTGAAGGGTCAAAGTCACAAGGCATTCTGGATATGGGCGGGCACGGGAGTATTGATTATCTTCTGCGCTTTGGGCACCTCTCGACAAATCTGGGTCTGGGAGAATACCTATTCCCTCTGGGAAAGACAGATGGAGACTCGCCCCAATCCAACGATCGCCATGACACTCGGAAATTACGCGATGTCAAAAGAAGCTTATCACCGCGCTGTCATCTATTACACCATTGGCCATCAACTTTACCCTGAGAACGGGCTTTTCTTGCCGATGATCCGGACAGCCACCAATCTGAGGGATAACCCCTCACGAGACAAAAAAGAATTCCTCGATCGTATATTCCATCTTCCTAAATTTGATGAAGATCAGGACTTGACTCTTCCTCTCAAGAGAGAAGCAATTACTTATTTTTGATCAATGCGGGTTATGTATGGAGGACACTCGAGTGAAAACTCATTGATGTCACGGCAACGAATGCTTATATCTTGATGCCACAGGCATGTCATTTTTGACGATCAATGAAATCTACCAGAGTGTCCAAGGTGAAAGCACTTGGGCGGGGTTGCCGTGTGTTTTTGTCCGATTGACGGCATGCAATTTGCGCTGTTCCTATTGCGACACGGAATACGCCTTCTACGAAGGACAGAAAAAATCGTTGGACGAGGTTTACAAATCTGTTCTCGATTACAAATGTCCACTTGTCGAGATCACCGGAGGGGAGCCGCTCTTGCAAAAAAATATTCATGTCCTGATGACCCGGCTGTGTGATGCTGGCAAGGCCGTGCTCATCGAGACCGGTGGCTCACTCGACATCTCCGGCATTGATTCGCGCGTTCACATCATTATGGATCTCAAATGCCCTTCAAGCGGTGAATCCGCAAAAAATTTATATTCAAATATCGGGTATTTGAAAAAGAAGGATGAGCTCAAGTTTGTCATCGGTTCTGAGGAGGACTACTGCTGGGCTCGCGAGCAAATTGCGCGGTATGACTTGAGCACCCGCGCCGGTGCCGTCCTCTTTTCACCTGTCTTCGGAAAAATTGAACCGAAACAAATTGTCGAATGGATTCTCGCAGACAAATTGCCCGTGCGTTTCCAGCTCCAGATGCATAAATTCATTTGGTCTCCATCCCAAAAAAGCGTTTAATCTATTCTGTGTTGCCCAAAATCGTCACTCCCATACCCGGTCCCCGCTCGCGAGTGCTTGCGCGCAAATTGCGCCGATACGAGTCCCAAAATGTCACCTACACCGACCCGGAGTTTCCTGTCTTTTGGGAGAAAGCCCGCGGAGCCAATGTCTGGGATGTGGACGGAAACCGTTTTTTGGATTTCACCTGTGCCTTTGGCGTGACCACCCTCGGACACTCGAATCCAAAAATAGTGTCCGCCCTGCAAAAACAGTCGCGCAATTTGCTCCACGCGATGGGCGATGTGCATCCCTCGGCATTAAAGCCGCTACTTTGTGAAAAACTTTCTGCCATTACTTTCGAGCGTTGGAGTCAAAAATGCCCGCGCAAATTGCGCGGAAAAACGATTTTGTGCAACTCCGGTTTTGAAGCCGTCGAGGCCGCGCTCAAGACAGCATATCTCAAAACAAAAAAGCGCGGGGTGCTTGCTTTCACGGGCAGTTATCATGGGCTTGGTTATGGAGCACTGGACGCCACGGGGTGGCCTGAATTTCGTGAACCATTCAAAAAGCAAATTGCGCGGTTCACGACATTTGTTCCTTACCCTTATTGTTACCGTTGCCCTTTCGGCAACACCGCACCGAACCGCGCAAAGTGCGCGGGGCCGGGACCACCGCCCGTCTGTTCCCCATCCTGCCGGAGCAGATTGCGCGACATGATCCGGAGCAAATTGCGCGAAGGTAAAATCGGCACGATACTTGTCGAACCCATCCAAGGACGCGGAGGAGAAATCATTCCCCCGTCATGGTTCCTGCCGATGTTGCGCGAGTTCGCCGACGAGCATGACATTCCCCTGATTTTTGATGAAGTCTACACGGGGTTTTACCGGACAGGATCATTTTTTGCCTGTGAAGATGTGGGTGATGGCTCGGGGGTGATTCCGGATATCATTTGTCTCGGAAAAGCATTAACAGGCGGATTTCCGTTATCGGCGTGTGTGGGAGAAAGCCGGCTCATGGATGAGGCATGGCCCGAGTCCACAGGTGAAGCGATCCACACCAGCACATTTTTGGGCAATCCGATGGGTTGTGCGATGGCACTGGAATCGATTGAAGTGTTTATTCGGGATTTGAGCCCTGCGAGGCTCCGGAAAACGGGAGATGAGTTCCGCAAGAGTTTGAAAAAAATCAAGAATGACCATTTTACAATCGGTGATGTACGGGGAAAAGGATTGATCACGGGAATTGAAATAGTCGACAGGAAAGGAAACCCGCATCCAAAATTCTGTTTTTCACTCGTGAAGTTTTGCCTGCAAAATGGAATCATTGTTTTGGGCGGTGGCATCCATCATCAGGTGCTCACCATCAATCTTCCCTATGATACCCAGCAGCGGGAGCGGGATTATTTGCTTCAATGCCTCGGCGAAGGATTCAATCAATGCCGATGAGCTTGCCCATCAAAGCCAAAATCATTTTGCTGGTCGCAGTCTTCTTTTCGGGAGTCATTCTCTATTATCCCGTGACCAGTTACGGCTTTCTCAATCTGGATGATTCCGGGCTTTTACTCGCCAATCAACATGTTCACAGCATTAACATAAAGAATTTTCAGTCATGGTTTTTTGATTCTCCCATGAATAACTGGGTGCCATTGACCTATGCGGTTTTTGCAATGGAATACCGGCTCTGGGGAACAAATCCTGCCGGGTATAAATGGGTGAGTCTCATTTTGCATTCTCTGAACATGGTCTTGGCGGCTCTACTGGTATATCGTTTTCTCATACATACAAAGGTCGAAAGACTTTTACCATCGTGGTTGAGAGCGAATGACCGCTCCTGTTTTTTTATTGCGGTATACGCCGCATTGATTTTCGGGTTTCATCCTCAGAAAGTCGAGGCAGTGGCATGGGTTTCAGCACAGAAGGATGTCTTGTACGGTTTCTTTTTTCTGGGTGCTTGCCTGTTGTATTTGAAATATTTGTCCTCGCCAAAGGATGGAACGGGTCATGTGACCCGATTACCGGGAAAACCGCGCTCTTACCTGTCCAATCCATATTGGTGGGCAACATTTGCAAGCTTTGTCCTGTCCGGCCTCTCCAAGGGAATGGCGGTGAGTTTTCCGGTCGTGATGCTGCTCCTGGATTTCATCTTTGCCAGAAAGGATTTTTGGAATTGTCTTCGAGAGAAAATCCCTTTTTTCCTTTTCGCTGTTTGGATGGCATTCATGACGATTTTAGCCGGTACTGAAGGGCTTGGACTGCAAGGACAAAGTTTATCAATCCGGTTTTTCAATGCTCTTGGTGCATACGGGACTTATCTGGTGCAGTTTATTTTTCCACTGGAGCTGAGTCCGCTCAATTATTATGAAGCCCACAAGCCCGATTACATCATTTATATTATAATCTCAGGGTTGGCGACTGTTGCATTTTTTACGGTGTGTTGTCTGCGGGGAAATACCCTCGTCAAAGGCAGTCTGGCGCTTTTTATCGTCATGCTTTTTCCTGTGATCGGATTTACACAGATCGGCGTGCAAGATACAGCCGATCGTTTCACCTATATCACTTCTTTGGTCTTGTCCGGCTGGGCAGGTTATTTGATCATACTCATGGCACGATGTGCCGGGAGAGGAAGAGCATCAGCCATCATACCCGGGTTGCTTTTAGTGACTCCCCTGCTCCTCTTGATTCTGGCGACACGATTCTACATGCCTGTATGGAAAGATTCTATTTCACTCTGGAACCGGATTTTTGAAATACGCCCGGAAATGCACCCGGTATTGGTTCTAAATCATTTATACATCAGAACAGAAAATTATGAAAAAGGCATTCGGTTGAATGTAAAAGCGATGCATTTATTCCCTGATGATCCCCGACCTCTTTATTTCTACGCCGTTCTGTCAAGCTTATCGGGAGCTCATGATGAAGCACGAGAAGCACTCAAGAGGCTACTGGAGAGATTTCCCCAATATCCGGAGACTTATCTTCTCCTCTCCCGGTTTGGGAATGATCCAGTCCAAAACCAAATGCTCAGGCGGAAAGCAATCCGGCTGAAAAAAAGCCTGGTTTTTTATGAATCCCCGGAGCAAAACCCGGTAGAATCTGAAGGTTTAAAACAAAGAATACAATCAGAGTGATGCCGGGAGTCTACTTCCGCGCACTGATATCATAATCCAGAGCCATGCGGTCATCGGTATTTGGCTTGATGATCTCTTCCACATATTTCATGTGGACGGCATCATCACGGTAGAGTGCGAGCCTCTCCATGCTCTCGAGATCCATCGAGAGGAAAAATTGCCACGGGCTTTTTTCATCAACATTTTTTCCGACCTTGAGATTTGACACCCCTTGGATTTTGAGCAAACGAATCCGGGTTTCAATAATCATTTCATCAAGCTTTGCAGGAGTGACTGAGGGTTTCAGTTTAAAGAAGACAACGTGATGAATCATAAGGGTAAGAGTCAGTTAAATGATAAAATAAGGGGAAGCAAGATGATTTCGATCACGCGGTCATGGCGTTGTCCAAAACGTCGCTTTCTTCTTTATCGGCCTGTCTGCTTTTGAAATCCACCGTTTGCACACTGCGAATATTGACAAATCCATTAATGGCGGCACCGGGTTCGGCATCCACCGCAGCGGCGACAATATCTCCATCGACTTGTGCGGATTCCGCCAGATACACGCGTCCCGCCACAATCATTTTTCCTTTGACCTTGCCGTAAATCTCCGCATTCTGCACTTCCATGCTTCCATCCACATGAAAGGTCGCTCCAGGCAGGATTTTCAGAGTTTCTGCATTGAGATGTCCAAAAAATGTGGCAGATGGATGAAGCTCGAATACACCGTCACAACCGAAATGTTTTGTGGATACTTTTCCCCTGATATCAGCAGTGCCCACTGAGACTTTTTCTGCGACAAGCCGGCCTTTTTCACCGACGAATAAATGCCCCTTGCTTTCAATATTACGGGCGCAAATGCCCATGACACTGTAGTCATTCATGTCGATTTCATGACCGCAGTGATGGCAAACAGTCGAGAGGGCATCCCCCGCCACATCCAGTTTTCCGTGACAGGAAAAGCATTCAATCACCTGCTTGTCTTTTCTGTTCCGGCGATGATGATCCTCGACACGCAAAGCTGTTTTCGGCGTGAAATACCCCCCGCAACATTTGCACACTGTGGATATGCAATGTTTCGGCTCCGTTTGATGTGCGCCGCAATGAGGGCAGATCACATCCATTGATTTTTTTGAACGCCAAAAAAACAGGTCGGGCATCTCGGTGATTCCTCTTACTTGCCGGCAGCGGGAGTGGCAAATACGGATTTTCTATCTTGATCCACATTTCCACCCGTCGGACCGGATGGTTTGTTGCCGGAAAGAACTCCTTTATTCGGAGTGACTTCAGATTTGCCAACAATCGTGGCACCTTCCTCAATGACGAGGCGGGTGGCTTTAATGTCGCCGAGGAGTTGCGCTTTGGATTTCAACTCAGCACGCTCGGTGACCGTGATATTGCCATTGACCTTGCCCATCACAATGACAGACTTGGTTTTGATTTCACCGGTCATCACCGCGTTTTCAGCAATTGTTAAAAGTCCGGCTTCGGAAATAATTTCTCCTTCGACTTTTCCGTCGAGCGTGAGGTCGGCGGCAAACTTGATGGTTCCTTTGATTTCGATATCAGTGGCGAGATAATTTTTATTCAATTCGGGAGGCATAAATAGTTGGGTTCCTTAAAAGGGTTCAGTCTTTTTTGTTAGTTTACTTTCCCCTCTCTGTCAAGGTGATAAAGCCCTAAATTGCAATCCTTTAAACAATTTTTTCCCTTTACGCCTAAAAAGTTGTAAATTCACCCCCAAAAGTCTATAGAATATCTCATGTTGAATTCCAAACGGGCCGCACAAGCCGCCAAAATCATTGCCGCCCCCCAAACATACAAGGTTTGTGAGGGATGCGAGTCCATCGTGGGCGAGGGCGCCGCATTTTGCCCGAATTGCAACGGCTATCGTTTCGACCCTTCGCCGGAACGGGTGATCAGCCAGGCGGAGATTCTCGCCACCCGCGACCGCACCTCGGTTCTCCTGAGCGATCTGGACTAATCCCCCGCTTTTGTCCAAAATCACCTGCGTGTGGAAAATCGAGCTTCACTCCCATTGCGCTGACGACCCGAAAGATTTCATTGATTACCCGGTTGAAACCCTGATCGACACCTGCATCGCGCACGGTTATCACGCGCTGGCGATCACCATGCACGGCGCGACTCTCGACCGTCCCGAAGCGTTTGAATACGCCCGCTCGAAAAATTTTCTCCTCATCCCCGGCATTGAAAAATGGGTCGAGGGCAAGGAGGTTCTCCTCCTTAATGTCACACCAGAGGAAGTCTCCGGAGCTATGGATTTCGCCCGCCTGCGCAAATTGCGCGAGTCAAAAGGCAATTCCCTTTTCGTCATGGCTCCCCACCCGTTTTTTCCGGGAACCCAATGTCTCCACGGCAAATTGCGCCGGCACATTGAGCTCTTTGACGCGGTGGAACACTGCTATTTCTATCTGCCCTGGATCAATTTCAACCGCCCGGCGGAGCAAATTGCGCGTGAGTTCCACAAACCCCTGATCGCCACCGGGGACATTCATCACCTCTCCGCGCTGAACCGCAGTTACGCGCTCGTGGATGCGGGGGAGCTCTCCATCCCGGCGATTTTTGCCGCGTTGCGCGCCGGAAAATTCCGCAACGTCCACCGCCCCGTCAGCATGACCGAGCTCATCCACGGTGTCACCGCCATCGCCCACGACAAATTGCGCCGGAGCCTCGGCATCAAAAATGTGTCGCACTAATGAAGTGAAAAGCCGTGCCCTGAGCTTGTTAGGGATTGAGATTTACAACCATACTCAAGATTTTGGCATTATTTCCTGAAACGTCCAATATGACTTTTGCCTCAAAGGGAAAATAATCACATTTTTTGTCATCTTGTTCACCACGATAATTTTTCCCAGTTTGGGCATATCCGGACAATCTGATTTCACAAGTTTTTTCATCAATCCACATTTCAAAATTCTCATAATACCGGGTGGTCGTAATGAAGTCAGGAATGTATTTTGATAGGGGAAACTTGGGTCTCGGAATTTCTTCCAGTCGTGAATTCTGATAACGAAAAAAATCCACGCGAGACCAGATGCGGGCTGAGTTTACCAATGCCACTGTGTTTTCCTTTTGGTTCCAGAACCCTGTAGGAAAAAATCTATAATAATCACTCACGATAAAATTGAATTTTGACGAGACGGGACCCGTGGCGATAATTCTTCGATTTTGATCGATGAGAACGACCCTCTCATGTTCTCGCAACGATTTCGGTTGTCGTAGATGATTTTGTCGGATATTGACGGTCGCAAGCATATATCCATTTATGGGAGATTTAGTTTTAGGGTAAATATCTTCCTCTGCTTTCAAAAAAACTGAATCTGACAATACTACAAATAATAACAGCAAGACGTAGGAAATCCCTGCATTCACGAAATCAAACATACGATTCAGGTGAACTGAGTCAAATGAATATCTTTCAAACTTGTTTCATAATGTCGAGCACCGGAATTTTACGCAATTCCTCCGGCGAAAATCCCAGCCCGCGCAATTTGCGAAGGGACAGGGAATCCTGGCGTTTGGCGAGGCGTTTGCCGGACGCATCCACGACCAGGGGACAATGGAAAAACGCGGGGCAATTTGCCCCCAGAGCGCGGTAGAGCAGAATCTGCCGTGCCGTGGACGCGAGCAAATCCTCCCCGCGAACGACCTCGGTGATCCCCATCGCCATGTCATCGACAGTCACGGCGAGTTGATACGACGGCAGGCCGTCATGCCGCCAGACGATAAAGTCTCCAAAATCCCGGCCACAGACAAATTCCTGCCGTCCGCACCCGCCATTGTCGAAGCAAATTGCTTCACCCGCTGGAACCCGGAATCGCCAGCTCACCCGCGCCCCCGGCGCAATTTGCGCGGTGGACATTTTTTTCTCCGGCCAGCATGTGCCGGGATAGAGGGGTTCATCCTCCCCGATATGTGGCGCATTGAGTGCGCGCAAGACATCCTGACGGGAACAGGTGCAGGGGAATAAACAGCCGTCCTGCCGCAGTTTTTCAAACGCCTGCCGGTAGGGCTCCATTCGCTGACTTTGAATCACGGGCGCGTCGCTCCATTCCAGCCCGAACCATGCGAGGTCTTCCAGCGCGGCATCGATGAATTCCGGTCGGCACCGGTCCCGGTCGAGGTCCTCGATCCTCATGAGCAATTTGCCCCCGGCAGCGCGCGCGCGTTCCTGTGCCGTCCAAAAGGTTCGCGCATGGCCCAGGTGCATGTGCCCGCTCGGCGTCGGCGCCAGCCGCCCGATGTAATTTTTTGCAGGAGCACTCATCACGCAATTTGCACGAAATCGCCGGGTTCAACCCACCGGAAAAGAGTCAGCATGTCGTCGTTGCGGAGGCGGATGCAGCCGTGGGAGTCGGGCGTGCCGATGGTGTCCTCGTGATTGGTGCCATGGAAATAAATGTAACGCCCTTTGGTGTTGGCATTCTGCGGCTCCAGTCCGTCGAGCCAGAGGATGCGTGTGAGAATCAGGTCGGCGTCCGGCGCAAATTGCGCAGCACTTGCGGGCGACCAGATTTCCTGAGTCCAGACTCGGGTCTTGAGCACCGCGCCGGGGGGCAGCCCATCACCGATTTTTTCCGACACACGGAAAAGTCCGGTGGGGGTTTTCAGGCTGCCTTCCTCGAATCCCAGCCCGAATTTCGACGTGGACACGGGCAGGCGCAGAAAGACCACACCCTGCGGGTCGCGCACCTCGACGGTTTGCGTGGCGATTTTGACAAGGATTTTTATGTCTTGAGCGTTTTCCATACGCTGCATAGTGTATCCGATTACAAGCAAATGAAAAAATCAAATCTTCACGTCGCCATCGTCGGAGCCACCGGAGCGGTCGGCATCGACATGATTGAAACCCTCGAACGCCGTCATTTTCCCGTCGGAAAATTGACCCTGCTGGCTTCCGCCCGTTCCGCCGGCAAAAAACTCCCATTCAAGGGACAGGAACTCACGGTGCAGGAGCTCACCGCGTCGTCATTTGATGGCGTGGACATCGCGCTTTTCAGTGCGGGCGGGGGAATTTCCAAAGAATTCGGCCCCATCGCGGTTCGAGCCGGGGCGGTCGTCGTGGATAATTCCAGTGCTTTCCGAATGGATGACTCCGTGCCCTTGGTTGTTCCCGAAATCAACGCGGCGGCTGTCGCCGGGCACCGGGGCATCATCGCCAATCCGAACTGCACCACGGCGATTACCTTGATGGCGGTCAATCCCCTGCATCAGGCATTTGGCCTGAAACGTTTGATCGCCTCGACTTACCAGGCAGCCAGCGGCGCGGGCGCGCAGGCGATGGAAGAGCTCAAAACCCAAATCGGAGAGATTGCCCAGGGCAAAACCCCAACGGTCAAAGTCCTGCCGAAGCAAATTGCCTACAATGTGGTTCCCCAGGTCGATGTCTTTCTTGATGACGGTTACACCAAAGAGGAGATGAAGCTCCAAAATGAAGGCCGCAAAATCTTGGGGTTGCCCACACTGCGGGCCACGGCGACTTGCGTGCGTGTGCCCGTCCTGCGGGCGCATTCGGTCAGCGTGACGGCTGAGTTCGAGCGTCCGGTTTCAGTCGCCGCCGCGCGTGAGGTTCTGGCGAAAGCGCCGGGACTGGATTTGGTGGATGAACCCGCCACAAAGACTTATCCCATGCCGATTGAGTATTCGGGCAAAGACCATTGCGCGGTGGGCCGCATCCGGAAGGATTTGGTTTTCGACAATGGCCTGACCTTCTGGGTCGTCGGAGATCAGTTGCTTAAAGGTGCCGCGCTCAATGCCGTGCAAATTGCTGAGGAATTAATCAAATGAAGTCCTATGCCCTTTGGATAATAATTTGTCTTTTGGGGCTATCTCCTCTGCTGGCGCAAGAGCCCGCTGAAAAACCGGCGGGCGAAAAGCTGCGCGCGCTCAATCAAAGCATTTGGGCTGAGGAAAAATTTTTCGAGCAGGATGCGGAAGCTTTTGCCCGGAGCCTCGACCTGTTACCGGAATCGAAAACCTCGTCGCTGAGCTCCTACCGGGCTTATAATCCTGCGTCTTCGCTCATGATTGCCGGGATCACGCCCGAGATGGTTTCCCTCTATGGGAATCCGGATCACCCCACAGAGTTGAATCTCGTTTTTGTCAATCAAGGCGATTTTTTCGGACAAATCCCGGATCAAGACCGGCAAAAAATCCTCTATGAAAAAGAACCGGCATTCAAAAAGGAAATGCGGAGACAAGAGAATGAGCTGCGCGATGCCTTGACCAAGGAGCTGGGTACTCCGCGGCAGTCATTCTTTGGTGTGGGTGCCTTGCGCGAAAAAGTTTATCGTTGGGACGCCGGTGACGTTTCCCTGCTTCTGTGTGTGCAACCCGACAAGTACATCGCCTTGCGGGTGTGGCCTGTCGCGATGGCAAATGCCCAAGGCCGCCCGCTCACGCGGACAACGGACACCGAGCTCAAGCAATTACTCAAAGACAATATCACCAAGCGTGAAAATGGTGATGTGATTATCGAGCAAATCCCCATGATCAACCAGGGTCCAAAGGGTTATTGTGTGCCCGCCACCTATGAGCGCATCCTGCGTTATCTCGGGCTCAGCGTGGACATGTACACCCTTGCAAATTGCGGGGGAACCGTGCGGGGCGGAGGCACTTATCTGGAGGATATCAACCGTGCCGTGGGGGATCTGCTGAGTCGATCCGGACGCGACACGGAAAAACGTTTACCCGTCAATTTCACGGAGATTCAAAGATGGGTGGATCGCGGTGTGCCCGTGATTTGGAATATGATGGTGACGGCGGATATTGAAAATGAAAGTCATCAATTCACCCAGCAAAGGCAATCGATGAACCCGGAAGAGTGGGCTGCAAAAATGAAGAAATACCGGCTTCCCGTGGGATTCCAACCCAACCGTGGAGGAGCCCATGTCCGCATGATTATCGGTTACAATAAAAACACGGGTGAGATTTGTTATTCAGACTCATGGGGACCGGAGTATGCAGAACTCTGGATGCCGTGGGAGGCTGCAAAGGCGTTGTCACCCGGATCAGGCGCATTTCAAGTCATTACCTGGTAAGGAAAATCCGTCTGTCATCCCCGGGCGGATGAGGCTTGTGATACACGGAAAGTTAAAACCGCAGGAATACTCTAGCGGGAACCGCCACCCATCATTCCACCCAAGGAACCGCCACCTTCCCATTTCTGGGGACGGTTCCAGGGGATTGAAGAAACTTCCTTTTTGGGTTCTTCAGAAGTGCTATTGCATCCCGTCGCAAAAAACGGGATGGCCAGAAAGGCAATGGCGAGTGTCAGGCGAAAAATATTTTTCATAGGCGGGCTTTAAATGGTATTGGATGATTCCTAGAATATCACAAGATCACCGGGCTGGATGTCCAGCACTTTTCTTTGGCCAACTCCTTGCATGGCGGCATCCGTGACAGCAACGATGTCCGCGACACTGGAGTTTCTCTCGACAGTCCTGATTTTGACGCGACCCATGAGCACATTTCCACGATAGAGCAACATTTGCACACCTTCGACGACTTTTTGTTTGTCCCCGATGTCAATCACCACAAAATTCCAATCCGCATTAAAAGAAACAACTTTCCCGCGCGTGCCCATCGGCATGACGCCCTTGCGGCGGCGCTCTTCTTTTTCCATGAGGTCGGCAAGTTCTGACTTTGCTTTCTCCAGACCTTTGGCGAGAACATCCTTTTCCTCGGTCAACATCTGGATTTGTTTCTCAAAGTTTGCCTTTTCTTCCTGCACTTGCTCGGGAGACAGACCGTCAAATTGTTGTTTGTACGAGTCAAACTCTTCCTGGATTTTTTTGATCTCATCATCCTTGCCATTGACCTGGCTTTGGAGTTCGGTCACTTTTTTCTGGGCTTCGTCAAATTCCTTCTGGGCTTTTTGTGCCCGCTCGGCGGCAGCCTGTGCTTCTGATGTTTTTTGTTCAACTTCCTTCAAGGCGGACTCGACTTCCTCAGACTTTTTCTTTACCTCCGCCTGCGCTTGTTGCACTTGAGTTTCTTTTTGAGCAATGGTCTGGGTATCCTCAGTCCGTTTTGTAAAAACAACGTAACTGAGATATCCTGCAACGAGGACTAAAACCAGTGTGAGAATACTGAAAATCTTTCCAACTATCGACATAAGAATTGTAAATGTAAATTTTTACATATTTAAAAATCAAACCCAACAAGCTGTCAACATATTAAAAAAATACTTCTGCAACCATTATTCCTGAATTAATACGGAATCGTTTGTGGTGTGGGAGCGGGTTGAAAAGCGGGGGGTTGACCTTGGAAATTCCCCTGTGACTGTGAGTTTGCGCGCTGGCCTGTCGCCGCCGATTCTTTGACCGGGAGATCAGTGGTGTTTTGTGTGTTTGTTGGTTTTGTGCTTTCGCACCCTGCCACGAATAAGGTCAGACACAAACAAACCGAAAAAAGAAAAAGCTTATGCATGCCCCTGAGACTAGGGCGGCGATGGTGCCGCCGTCAACTCCCGAGTTTTATTGGGGAATGCTCTGCGGGGTGGGCTGATCCTGGAGTCCGGGTGGAGGAGTTTGGAAATTCCCGCCCTCGGGTGCTGCCACAGGTGCCGTCCCGCGGACAACGACAAAAGACGTCTGTGCTTTGGCAAAACTCCCGGGCAACGAGTTGCCCTGCGCGTCGAGCACTTCCAATGTCAAAGTGTGCGGACCGGCGGGCAGGATGCCGAGATTGACGGGCGCGTCAGAGTTGACGGTCTGGGTTTTTCCTGCGACTGAATACCGCACGAGATATCCCGCCGGGGGATTTGACACTTTGAAATCAAGAATGACTTGGTCGGCACGCGGCCCGTCGTATGTCCCGCGCGGTTGATTGATGCTCACAGAGGTCTCGTTCGCCCCGAGAAAATTCTGAAAGTCTTTGCGGCGCGTGTAAAAATGAATGGTTACCTTCGCATTCGGGCTATTCACAATCAACCCATCCGGTCCGACCAGCCAGGCTTGAACCGTGTGCCCGCCCTCGGACAAGCCGGTGATCACATAGGGAGCATTCCGCACCGCATGTTTGCGCGGGGGTTGATTGTCGAGGGAAACCATGATGGCATTGCCACCGCCCAGCTCGAAATTCTCCGTTTGAAAGAAGATGTCCGCGCGTGTGGTCGGGAGCACCTCCTCCGCGGCGGGTTTGATAATCCTCAGCCGCGCGGGACTGACCGTGCGATTTTCACTCGGGCCGGCAGTGGCAGTTTCTTGACCCGTCGTCGCCGTGTATTTTGGAGCCTCGTCCCCGCCACAACCGCTCAAGAAAATTGCGGTCAATGAAATGTTCACCAGAAGAAAGAGTTTACTCATTGGGGGATGAATCATAGATTCAGAGTTTATTCATGAATCCTTGCCCGTCAATGCCAAGTTCGCGACAATTTCTCCCGTGCAACGGTGCCTATGACGTGAAAACCACCCTCGTCGACAGCGGTCAGACCTTTGGCTGGCAGTTTCTCGATGGATGGGTCTTTGGTGTGATTGCCGGACAAGCTTATAAATTGCGCTCGTGCCAAGGGGGAATCGAGTGGTTCTGCTCCGGTGACGTGCGCCAGGCAGAGAGCCATTTGCGCGGCTTCCTCTGCGCGGACGATTCCCTCCACGCCATTGTCGAGGGATTCCCGAAAGACGAATATCTCCGGGCTGCCGTGCAATTTGCGCCGGGATTGCGTCTGGTCCGGCAAGACCCGTGGGAATGTCTCGCGTCCTTTCTGATTTCCCCGCTCAAACAAATTGTCCAAATCAAAACCGTGCTCCATTCCTTGCGCCGGGAAATGGGAGACCCTGTTTCATTTGACGGACATGTCTTTCACACATTCCCCCGTCCGGAGCAAATTGCCCGGGCGGGCGAAGCCGCCTTGCGTTCGCACAAAATGGGATTCCGCGCGCGCAACTTGCTCGGGACCGCGGAGCAAATTGCCGCGGGTGAACTCGACTTGGGGCAAATTGTGCAGATGGATTATCCGGGAGCCGTGCATGAATTGTGCAAGTTGCGCGGAGTGGGCCGGAAAATCGCAGATTGTGTCCTGCTCTTTGCTTATGGCAGACAAGAGGCATTCCCAATCGATGTCTGGATTGAGCGCGTGCTGCACAGGCTTTACTTTCCCCGCGCGCGCAAGTTGCGCCGCGAAAGGCTGGAGCAATTTGCTGCAAAATATTTCCGGCCATCCGGCGGGTATGCCCAACAATACCTTTTTCACTACGTCCGCAATTGCCCGGAGATCCTTCAGACAAAATAATCCTCCGGGTTTGCCCCTGCGGAGAAAAAAAATCTCCCGTTTTTATTTAATACGTCCGGCGCAAATTGCTCGGCAGGATATTGAGCTCCTGCCGGTATTTGGCGACCGTGCGCCGCGCGATGGGAATGCCCTTTTTGCCCAAAAGATCAACAATATCCATGTCGGAGAGGGGGCTTTTCGGGTCCTCGGATTTCACGAGCTCCGCCAAGGCGTCCTTGACGGAGGAGTTGCTGACGACCTCCCCGGTATTCGAAGTGTATCCCGTTGTGAAAAAATATTTCATTTCGAAAATGCCGTGGGGAGTCTGGATGTATTTATTTGCAATGGCGCGGCTCACGGTCGTCTCATGCACACCCACGTCCGCGGCGACTTCGGACATGGTCAGGGGCTTGAGAAATGCCTTGCCCTTGTCAAAAAACTCCCGCTGGTGGCGGAGCAACTCGCGCGCGATATTTTGAATGGTCTGCTGGCGTTGATGAATGCTTTTGATG
Organism: uncultured Verrucomicrobiota bacterium; assembly: GCA_964435715.1. Taxonomy (GTDB): domain Bacteria; phylum Verrucomicrobiota; class Verrucomicrobiia; order JAWXBN01; family JAWXBN01; genus JAWXBN01. The sequence goes on from CAYTAI010000002.1 coordinate 39,641, forward strand.
AGAAATTTGCCAGCACGGATTTTATCCCGGATGTAATGGCGGACCTCCCCGCGCGTTTCGCTGCCCATCATATCCTTGTATGTGTCCGAGATGCGGAGATTCGGAATCTGGGTGTCATTCATCATAATGACATAATCCCCGTCCACCCGCCGGATTTCCACATCAGCCACGACGTATTGATTCGCATCGGCAGAAAAAAGGGAGCCGGGCTTCGGCGAGAGTGTGGCGATAAAATCAGCGGCGCGTTGAACCTCCGCGACCGGGACTTTCAAATGCCGGGCAATGTCCGGGTACTTTTTGTGGCTGAGCTCATTCAAGTGCCGGGTGACGATGGCAGACTCGATGGATTCGGATTTTCCGAGTCGCTCGAGCTGGATCGCCAGGCATTCGCCGAGATGGCGCGCGCCCACGCCGACAGGATGAAAGGTTTGGATCACATTCAAAACCCTTTCCAGGTCCGACTCGAGAATGCCGCTGGTGTAGCTGATTTCATCGAGGGGCGTCGCCAGATATCCGCGGTCGTCGATGCTTCCGATGAGCAGTTCCGCGGTCTTCTTGTCCCGGGAGCCCAGCTCGGAAAGCGGGATCTGCCCGAGTAAATGCTGCTGGAGGGACTCCCGCTCCGTGACGGAATCAAAGAAAAACTGGCGGCGCTCCTCATCCGCCTTGTCATAACGCACATTGCTCTCATAGCCGGGATCATAATCATCGCGGTCAAACTCATCAAAATCCTCACCCTCCTCTTCGCGGGCATCCTCCTCTTTGGGCTTTTCAAGAATCTCCTCAAGCACAGGATTCGCCTCGAGCTCTTGATGCACCATGGACTGGAGCTCGAGCGTGGAAGCTTGAAGCATTTGCAGCGATTGCTGCATCTGGGGCGCGATCGCGGTCCCGAGCTTTTGACTGATATTAAATTCCATTCCCGCCATTGGCAGAAAAATAGTCGAAAAAGACCTGTCGTCAATAAATAGGTTCAATCTCGGCATGAAAAATGCTTTATACTTTTTTATTTACAACTCCTTCTCCCCGTTTAAATCAGTTTATGAACCGCTGATCATAAAAATCCATATCATATAAATCTTTGGTATTTAGGAGAAAACAATAGCTTTCTATCGGTGTATGAGTATAATCTTTTTTTCGTTAAGGGGCATTCCAATCCAAACTAAAAGAGTATAGCGAGAGATGTTGACTGCGGGAACACGACTGGGAAATTACGAAATCCTCGACATGATCGGCATGGGGGGGATGGGCTCAGTCTATCGTGCCCGGCACTCGGTACTCGGGCGCATTGATGCTGTCAAAGTCCTCGCGCATCATCTGACTCTCCAGTCGAATTTCACACAGCGTTTCCTCCACGAGGCAAAAATTCAAGCCAAGCTCCGTCATCCGAATATCGCCGAGGTTTATGATTGTTTCAGCTCGGGCGACCAATACTGCATCTCCATGGAGTACGTCGACGGGGTGCCGCTCAACCGCCTCTTGAGCGTCGGAGTCCTTGATGAGAAGAGGTTGAGAAAAGTTTTCGAGCAAATCCTCGATGCCATGGCATTCTCCCACAGGCAAAGTGTCGTCCATCGTGATTTGAAAGGGTCGAATCTCCTCGTCACCCCCCACGACGAAGTCAAAATCGTGGATTTCGGAATCGCAAAAATCATTGACGAGCAAGTCGAGTTGACCATGACCCAGGATCAACTGGGCACGACCCGTTACATGGCTCCCGAGCAGATTTTAAACTCCACAGTCACTCCCGCCACGGATGTCTACGCTCTGGGCATTTTACTCTACGAGTCCGTTACGGGTCATGTTCCCTTTGAAATGTTCTCTGACTACGAGATCAAAAAAGCCCATGTCGAAACCAAGGCGGATGACCCCCGGTCCCGCGCACCCTATGTGTCCGATGCACTGGCAAAACTCATCATGGACTGTGTTCGCAAAAAACAAAGCGACCGTCCTGCCAACGCCGGAATCGTCGAGGAGCGTTTCAAGCAAATTGCGCCGCTGTACACGGACACGCCCCCGGTCGTCGCAGAGCACCCGACCTCCATCCGCTCCGGAGGCGGAATATTTTTGCATGAAGACCAGTCGCTCTCGAAAAAAGACAAACTCAAAAAATTTGCTTTGCCCGCGGTGTTTGTCTTTTGCCTGCTTTTACTTGCCGGATTGACCGGCATTGTCATGTCTCAACGCACCGCATCCGGACAAAAGACCGCCGCACCCGCCACGGAAGCAATGGATGCGGGTCATGCCGTGTCCAACGCTGTGGAGATGATCGCCGAGGATCAAGTCACCCAGGAGGCCCTCGCATCCGCGGATCGCATCAGGGAAATGGCGGATGAATCCGGATTATCCGGCCAGCCCGCCTCTGGAAAGCCACCCCTGGAAATCGCACCGGAAGCGCTGAGCGGACCCGCTGCACTGGATGCGCCCTGGGATCCGGATAAAAAACTCACTCTGGAAGATGTCGTGAAATTCTCCGAGACACACACCGGGGAAAATATCACCGGTCAACTCATCTCTGTCGAAGCGAAAACAGTGAGCTGGGAGAATTATCCGCGGAATTGGCGGGTGACATACTACACGCAGAGCTCGCCGACAAAACGTAAAACCGTCGTCTGGGAAAATGGGAAACTCGTCCGTGTGCTCACCAGTGTCAGCCCGCCGATGGCAAACAATCAAAAACTCATCTACGCGCTCGACAAGCTCTCCATCGACAGTGATGTCATTCTCGAAAAGGCAAATGAATACGCCCTGGAAAAGGGTTATCAAAGCGAACGCGTGAGCCTCACACTGGAAAAATCAAGTGAGGACAGCGTTTCCCCCTCCTGGATTTGCGAGCTCTTCGCGAATAACCGCCGGTTCATGACCCTGCGTTTTTCCGCGCAAACCGGTGAAATTCTCTCGGTCAAATAATCATGGAGCCGGCCACCGCACACGAACCCGTCATCGCCGCAGTGTCCACTCCTCCGGGAACCGGCGGCATCGCTGTCATCCGCATCAGCGGCACGGGCGCGTTGCAAATTGCGCGGCGGGTTTTTCATCCCGCCAGTCCCCAAATTTCCTTTGACGCATTTCCCCCGGCGCGTGCTGTTTTTGGCGGGATCCGCCGTGCCACAGAGCTCATGGATGAGGTGATTCTGGTCTGGTTCCGCCAACCGCACAGTTACACGGGGGAGGATGTCATCGAGATCAGTTGTCATGGCGGTGTGGTCAATACGCGTGCGATCCTCGAGCTTGTCTTGAGTCACGGGGCACGACCCGCGGCACCGGGGGAGTTCACCCGCCGGGCATATCTGAATGGTCGCATTGATCTGACCCGCGCCGAGGCGGTCGCTGATTTGATCCATGCCAAAACACAACGCGCCAGCCGCGCGGCGGCGGCACAATTGCAAGGCACCCTCTTCCGGAAAGTCGAGAGTGTCCGGGACACCTTGATGCAAGCTCTTGCCCACATCGAGGCACACATTGATTTTCCGGATGAAGACATCTCCCCGGATACCCGGAGCAAATTGCGCGGGTCATTGATCTCTGCGCGGGATTTTGCCCGGGAGCTGATTCACACCAGCCGCCAGGGGCGCATTTTGCGCGAAGGTCTGCGAACGGTTGTCACAGGCGAACCCAATGTCGGGAAATCCTCGCTTTTTAATCTCCTGCTCGGTGACGATCGCGCGATTATCACCGAGGTGCCGGGAACCACGCGGGATACCCTGGAGGAAATCCTCAGTATTGACGGGGTTCCGCTGGTCCTCATCGACACGGCGGGAATCCGTCATACCCGGGATCTGGTCGAAGCTGAGGGAATCCGGCGCAGTCACAAAGCCCGTGACACGGCAGAGCTCATCCTGGAAATCCGTGACGCGCGCACTTTCCCGGAGCACGCTGATGAGCCCCCCACGGATCCGCGCATCTTGCGCGTTTGGAATAAAGCTGATTTGGTCGAGCCCGCATGCCGGGCAAAAATGCCGCCGGACATGATTTTGACCTCGGCGGTGACGGGCGAGGGCATCGAAAGACTCAAAACCGGCATTCTCTCTCAAATCGGCTTTCAAGGCATGGACTCCGGCACTGAAGATGTCTTGATCAACACACGCGTGCGTGATTGTCTCACCCGCGCCTCCGCCGCGCTGGATCATGTCTTGGAGTCTTTTGATTCCGGACGCGAGCTTGAGCTCGTCGCCCTTGATCTCCGCACCGCTTGCTCCGCCATTGGTGAGATCACAGGAAAAACCTCCACAGACGACCTCCTGGACCGTATTTTCTCCACTTTCTGCATTGGCAAATGAGGCTGCGGGCTCAAGGGCGGGGATTTTCTCGACTTTGGTGTGATGCAGTGTCAAGATGACACCTCCTATGATCGTCCGGCTTCCAAGACCTGCGGAAGATTTTATTCTCAAGAGACCGTTGCTCATGGGACTTTTGATCGCCGGGGTCTTTGGAGCGATCGCATTTTATTTTGGAAGCGCCCACAACCGTTACCACCAGTCCCAAGTCGAACTCGAGAAAAATGAGCGGCGCTTGCAAGCGGTGTCGGAGCTGCAACTGGTGGCGGATCAAGTGCGCGAGCGTCTCGCATCCGCCTATGAGCTGGAACGCTCCCGGCTGATTCTGCTCGCTGACCTTGCCGCGGTAAATAACAAGCAGGCACGCGGGGAGTTCAATCGCCGGGTCAAAAACATGGCGGACTCCGGCGGACTGTACTACGGAATCGTTTTTGCGGATGCATCCCTGACTCAAAAAATCGTTTATCCGGAAGAAAACCAACCGCTCTTGCTGGACAAAAAACTGATCTTGAGCCCCGGGCACGAGGCAATCATCAATGGCACATCCCAACGCCCCGTGCCCACCCTGCTTTCGCCGCTCTTGAAACTGCCAAACGGGGTGAGTGGTTTTCATCTGGATGCGCCCGTCCACGATAAAAACATACTCACCGGATTCATCTCCATGAGTATCGCGCTCAAACCATTTGTCCAGGAAGCCCTCGGGAGATTGGACAAAATATACGGCATAAAAATCTATCAGGGGAAAAACCGTTTTTACTCGAATGTCGCCGCGGCGAAATCCGATGGCTCCTTCACCCGCTCTTTTACCTTTTCACCGGACGGCGCACAACAATGGTCGGTGGAGATTCTGATGGCTGACGTGACCACCCCTTTATTCGCATTGGGCAATGCCTATGATCTGGCGATCCTGGTCATTGGTGTGGTCGCCACGCTTTTTGTTTCGTTTTTAGTCTATCGTCTGATCAATCTCTTGCGTAAAAGCCGTGATCAAGACATGGAGCGCTCCCTTCTGCTCACGCGCATCCAAAGATCCGAACGCGAGCTTTTCAGTTTCATCGACTCGGCAAATGTGATTCTCATTGTCGTCGATGAGTTGGGCATGGTGACCCTGTGCAATTACACCATGCAAAAATACACCTCTTTCACACCCGCCTATATGAAGGGAAAAATCTGGTGGAAAGAATTCAACATCCCCGAAGATCAAATGAGTGTCATTGAAAAGGTTTTTGCCGGCCGTAAATCCGTGGAGAACCTCGAGACGAGCATCACGACCGCCGATGGACAGGCACGGTCTATCATCTGGAATATCGGTCCGTCCGCCACGGATCAAGGCTTCCGCTTTGTCTGCGTGGGGCGGGATGTGACCGAGCGGCGTCAAAATGCCGCTGCCCTGCGGTTGACCGAGGAACGCTTTCAAATTCTTTTCGAGGAAATGAAAGAGGGTGTCATTGCGACCGACACAGAAGGGCGCATTACCCAGATCAATGGCGCGGCGCGCGAGATTCTCAAGCTGCCCAAGGGCAAAATCGAGGGCCACTCACTCAAAGACATTTTCCCCCGCATGATCGACGAGGAAGGCGACCCGCTGCCCGCCGGGAAATTTGCGCCGCTGGTTTCATTGCGCGAGAAATACCCGCTCTACGGTTTTGTCGCGGGGCTTGAGCATGAAGGCAAAGAGACCGTCTGGATTTACGGCTCGAGCGGTGTGCTCAATATCAATCATACTTTTTTCGGGTTGATCGTGACCTTTTCGGATATCACAGGCATTAAAAATGCCGAGGCGGAGGTCAGCCGCGGGCGGGAGTCCCTCAAGCAAATTATTCTGAACATGCAAAGCGGCGTCATCCTCTGCGATGCCCGGAACCGTGTGGAGGTTTACAATCCTCAATTCACCAAAATGTGGGACATTCCTCCGGACTGGCCCGACCATCATCCGGGTTTCGACGGCATCGCCGCACGGATTGCTGAAAAGAGCTTGAATCACAAGCAAGTATTGACCCGGTTGCAAACGGCCTTGGCAAACCCCGCGCCGGAGCAATTTGAACTGGCGATCCATGACACACAATTTGTCGAGTTTTTCACGACTCGCCTGGCGGACGGCTACCGGCTCTGGACATTCCGTGATGTCAGTCAGGCACGCCTCCTCGAAAAACAACTCCAGCAAGCACAAAAAATGGAAAGCGTCGGCCAGCTCGCGGGAGGGCTTGCCCATGACTTCAATAATATTCTCACCGTGGTCAATGGCTATCTCGCCCTGGCTCTCGAACAGACGGACTCCAAAGACAAACGCCATACCCAGCTCAAACGCACCCAGGAGGCTCTCAGCCGCGCCGTCGGGATCACGCGCAAATTGCTCACATTCTCCCGGGGCGACATTTTCCGCAAAGAAACCATATCACTCAATGATACCATCCGGGAGTCCGTCGAGCTCCTCAGCCGCTCCGTCCCGGGCAATATCAAAATCCAGTACATTTTGACCGCGGGCGACAAAAAGATTTTTGCGGATCGCGGCGCGATGGATCAAATGATTGTGAATCTCTGCTTGAATGCCGTGGATGCCATGCCCAACGGCGGCATGATCAGCATTTCAACGGTTTTTCTTCCCGTGCTCGATGCGGCTCTGAGTGCCAAACTCCCGCAAATATCACCTCACGGTTACATCCGCTGGTCGGTCAAAGACTCGGGCACCGGGATACCCCCGGAGATCATGAGTCGTATTTTCGAACCCTTTTTCACGACAAAACAAAACAAGAGCGGCACAGGACTCGGGCTCGCGATGGTTTACGGGATCTGCCGTTCCCACGGCGGTTATGTCGAGGTCGAGAGTGATGCCGGCCACGGGACAACATTCACCATCTATCTGCCGGTGACCAATGAAAAAACTTTCGAGGAAAGCGAAGAGCTCAAAGAAAACATGTTGGATTATTCGCTTTTCAAGAGTAAAACCATCCTGCTGGTCGATGACGAGGACATGGTTCTGGAGATGGTGGGCGATTTGCTCGAGGACAAAGGGGTGATTGTCTACACGGCAATCAACGGGCAAGAGGCTCTTGAGCTGGCTCAAAAATTCAAAGGCATGATCGATCTCGTGGTCACGGACATGGTCATGCCCGGGATGTCGGGGCTGGAGTTGATTGACGGCATTCGCCGGATCAGTCCGCGCATGGATTTTATCGTCACCAGCGGTTACACCATCAAAGAGCAGAAGGACGAGCTCGAAAAACGCGTCATCCATTCTTTCCTGCCCAAACCCTACACGCCCCTCCAGCTTTTCCGCCTGTTGCAGGATTATTTTGCCCAAAACCCCGCGACGCGTTAAAATCATTTTTCCTGATGAATCCCGACCCTTTGCAATCAGCTGACCGCGATTACTGCTGGCATCCTTTTACCTCGAGCGATGCGCTCGTTGCGAATGATCCCCTGGTCATTGTCCGCGGGGAGGCGGAGTTCCTCTGGGACAGCGCTGGCAAGCGTTATCTCGATGGAAATTCCTCCATCTGGTGCAATTTGCACGGGCATAACCATCCGCGGTTGAACCGCGCCGCCCGGGAGCAATTTGCGCGGGTCGCACACAGTTCCTTTCTGGGTTTGTCCAATGAACCCGCCGCCCTGCTCGC
>CAYTAI010000002.1:47562-50658 GCA_964435715.1 uncultured Verrucomicrobiota bacterium
GGGGGCGTGCTGGGCTTTCCTCCGGGTGTCGGGCGCAGTCACTTGCCCTCACGCGTTTTTTTCAGCGACAACGGATCGTGCGCCAATGAAATCGCTGCCAAAATGGCGGTACAATTTTTCCAACTCACCGGACAATCGCAGCGCAAATGGCTCGTCGCCTTTGACAACTCTTATCATGGTGACACCCTGCTCAATGTCAGCCTCGGCGGCGTCGGCACCTTCAGCCGCCCGTATGAGTCCCTCTTGTTGCGCCGATGTGCCGCGGAAAGCCTCGCCGGAGCAAATTGCGCGGAGGATGACGTGCAGATCATCCTGGTCAAAGACGCGGAGGAGCTGGGCAAATTGCTCGCCGCCCGCGCGGCACGAGTCGCCGCCGTCTTTCTGGAAAGCACTTTGCACGGTGCCGGCGGGATGAGACCCCATGCGCCGGGGCATATGGCGCAAATTGCGCGGATGACACGGGATCACGGGGCACTCTTGATTCTTGACGAGGTCTTGACGGGGTTTGGCCGCACGGGACATTTCCTGGGATGTTACCCCGGGCAATTTGCCCCGGATCTCATCACACTCTCAAAAGGTTTGACGGCGGGCTACATGCCGCTGGCATTGACCCTGGCGCCGGAAAAAATGTACCGGGCATTTTCCGGCGATTATGACAGCGGCAAATTGCTCTACCACGGACACACATACACGGCGCATCCTGTGGCTTGCGCGGTCGCGAGGGAAAACCTGCGGATTTTCAAAGAGGAGAATATCATGGAAGGGGTCGCGGGCAAGATACCCCTTTTCGAGTCGGGTCTGTCGCGTCTGGGCAAATTGCCCGGGGTCATCGATATTCGCTCATCCGGACTCATCGGCGCGGTCGAGGTGGCGCCGCGCAAATTGCGCGGGGACCGGGCGCGGGCCATTTGCCTCGCTGCGCGCGATTACGGCATTCTCACACGACCGGTCGGGGATTGCATCGTGGTGATGCCCCCGCTTTGCACGACACACGAAAATCTCAACCTCCTTTTCGACGGGTTGAAAAAAGCGATTCTGACCGGGTAAAAATCGCTATTGAAGCAGGGATTGTCTTTTGCGAGAGTATCGGGCAGTTATGACACCCCTCCAGAAAGCCCGCCGTGTTTTTGACATCGAGATCGCCGCGTTGCGGGCGGTTCGTGCCCAGATCGACGCGCAATTTGCGCGCGCCGCGGAGCTACTCGTCGAGACACTCGACCAGCGGGGGAAAATCATCGTCATCGGTGTCGGCAAAAGCGGGAATATCGGCACAAAAGTCGCGGCGACCCTGACCAGCACCGGTTCACCCAGTGTCTTGCTGAGTCCGTCCGACGCCCTGCACGGCGACCTGGGTGTGATCAATGATGGTGATGCCATTCTCGCCCTGAGTTACTCCGGTGAGACCGAGGAGCTGCTGAGGATTTTGCCCGCACTCAAACGTTTCAAAGTCCGGATTCGCATCCACGAGATCAAGACGCAGCACGGCATCGCGATCACCGCGGAGACGCGCTCCACACTCGCCCGGCATGCGGATGTGGTGCTGCGCTCAAAAGTGCCAAAGGAAGCGTGCCCTTTCAACCTTGCCCCGACATCCAGCACCACCGCCATGCTTGTCATGGGGGATGCTTTGGCGATGACGATCCTGGAAATGCGCGGGTTCAAGGAAAAGGATTTTGCGCGGTTCCACCCGGGCGGCTCCATAGGCAGAACCTTGCTCGATAAAGCCACCGCGATCATGCGTTCGGGCAAAAAAATCGCCATCGTCCGGGCGGGTGTGAATGTCAAGACGGCTTTGGCCGCCATGATTCGCGCGAAATGCGGTTCGGTCTGTGTCGTGGACGGCAAAGGCAAATTGCGGGGGGTCTTTACCGACGGCGACCTGCGGAGGCATTTTGCAGAAGAAGATTTGATGGCGCGCCGGATCGATGACGTCATGACACCCGACCCGATCCGGATCAAAGAGACGGCTTTGGCGGCGGAGGCATTAAAAATTTTCGACGAACACGCTATTGACGATTTAGTCGTTGTCGATAAGCTCAACCGTCCTGTGGGACTCATTGACTCACAGGATTTACCGAAACTCAAAGTTTTATAGGATATACAATTTTATGGCGATTTCAGCAAATGACGTGCGTAAAGGGATGGCGATCAAGTATAATAACGATGTCTGCATGGTTCTGGAAACCACTCACCGCACCCCGGGCAATTTGCGCGCCTTTGTCCAGGCAACCATTCGCAGCCTGAAGACGAATAAATCCAGCGATATCCGCTTCAGCTCGACAGAAAAAGTCGAGGTTGTCGATGTGTCGCATTCCAAATATGAATTCAGCTACATGGACGGGGACGCTTATGTTTTTACCGAGCCAACCACATTTGAAACAATCACTCTCCAGCCTGACCTGGTCGGGGACGCCAAAAATTTCATCACAGACAACCAGGCCGTCGAGGTGACATTTGTCGAAGGGGTCGCCGCAACGATCGAGCTGCCTCCGACTGTCGCCCTCAAGGTCACTGAATCTGCTGATGGTGTCAAAGGCGACTCTGCCAACAACGTCATGAAACCGGCGAAATTGGAAACGGGCATCACGATTCAAGTGCCTCTTTTCATCAAAGAGGGCGAGACCATCCGGGTCGATACCCGCACCGGTGATTATGTCAGTCGCAACTAATGTTTGATTGACACTTTTTTTGCCCTGTCGCGACACTCCCCTCTTGTCTCGTGACCCGGGTCAATGCACCGGAAAATCCTTTTTAAATAGACAATCGGGCGGAAATCCCGGAGTCAAAGCGCGGTGTTGAATCTTTACGGTTCCCTGATATAGTGATTCATCGGTTGAACCCATGACTTTGCCTTTGAAATATCTTTTGAATGCCGGACTTCTTTTTGTCCTGGCATTTTCTTTTGCCCAAGGACAAACGCGCGAGGAAAAAAGACTTTTTGAAACCGCCCAGCGTGCTTTCCGCGATGGTCTCTACGAGGTCACCGAGATGAATGCACGCAAATTGCTCGCCCAATATCCGGCTTCAGAATTCAGCCCGCAGACCCGTCTTTATCTCGCGCAAGCCCTGGTTCAGCAAGGGGAAGGTGATGCCGCT
>CAYTAI010000002.1:50702-56337 GCA_964435715.1 uncultured Verrucomicrobiota bacterium
GCGCGGACAAATCCCCTTTGAATGATGCCGAAGTGCGTTTCACACTCGCCGAAGCCTATACCCTGGCGGGGAAGCGCGCGGAAGCGGCCGCTCTTTATCAAGAGATTATCCATTCTCCCCGCCCGGGAACCCATCTGCTCAACGCCCGTTACGGACTGGCTTGGCTTGATTACCTCGGCGGCGATCTGGAGGGCGCGATGGAAAAGCTGATGTTACTGGGTGAGGAGAATAAAAAGAACGAGACGGGTCGCAAGAGCCTGCTGACACTGGCAAAAATCCGGATCGAACGGAATCAATATGATGAAGCGGCACAAACCCTCGCCCCGCTCATCACCGACAATCCCCGTTCCCCCCAGGAATTTGAAGCCCTTTTCTGGCGCGGGCGGATCTTTGCCGCGCGCGGACAACTCGATGACGCGCGGAAAATATTTGAAATCATCACCGCGAGCGAACGCGCCCAGCCACAAAGCGTCGTCGGCGACGCATGGTTCGGTCTTGCCGATGTGCATACCGCGCAGGACAGGACTGCCGACGCGGCCCGCGCCTATGAGCAGGCCTTTCTGAAATCTGCATCCGTCGAGAGACGCGGGGATGCCATGAGGCGTTACGCGGCGTCGATGACCGCCAATCGCCAGCTCCAGCCCGCGCTGGACAAATTGCGCGAATTTTCCGAGAAAAACATGGAGTCCTCTGCAGGATTCGAAGCCGAGGTCGTCCGTGCGGGGTTGCTGTACCAACAAAAAATGTTCCCCGAAGCCCTCGCTGAATGCCGCCGGATCCTGGCCGCCCCGGCATACGCTTCATTTGATCTGGTGCGGATCCGGGAGTTGGCGGCGGATTGTCTGATTTTGTCCGGGCAAAGCGCGGAAGCGCTCCAGATGTTGCGGGAGTCGGTGAAAAACTCCACGCGCGTCGACGAGCGCATGCGTTTGCTTTTTAAAATTGCCGACCTTCATTTGGCGGAGAAAAAGTTTCCGGCGGCTCTGGAGATTTACCGTCAAATATCCAAGGAGTTCCCCCGCGGTCCTTATGCGGAAGCATCCCTCTTTCGCCAGGGCCAGGCTCAAGCACTCGCGGGAGACTCAAAAGCGGCTGTGACCGCTTATCAAAGTCTTTTAACCCAGTTTCCCGGGAGTCCCTATGCTGACGCCGCGCAATTTGAAACAGCAAATCTTTATTTTCTGGGCGGGCAATTTGCAAAAGCGCGCGAGGGTTACGAGGTTCTCATGAAACGTTTCCCGCGCAGCGCACTCATCCCCAAGGCGCAATTTGCCACGGCGGAATGTCTTTTTCGCGAGGATAAATACACGGAAGCGGCAGATGCATTCGCGCAATTTGCGCGGAATCATCCGAAAAGCCCCCTCCTTGAACAGGCGGTCTACAACCGTTGTCTGACTCTCGCCAAAAAAGGGGATGAGTCCGCAGCCCTTGAAGCATTTAATCAATTCACCGAAAAATATCCGGCCTCGCCCTTTGCCGCCTCAGCGACTTTCTGGCTGGGAAATTATTATTTTAACCGGCAGGATTACGCCCGCGCCCAAAGTCTTTTTGAGCAATTAACGCGGAATTTTCCTCAAAATGAGCTCATCGACAAGGCATTCTACTGGGCTGCCAAAAGTGCGGCAGGCCGTCAAGAGACCGCCCGCGCGAATGAACTCTATCAGCGCGTCGCGAACATGCCGGACTCCTCTCTCCGCACAGAGGCACGGCTGCGACAGGCGGAGTTGCAAAGACAACTCAATCAATTTGAAAATGCCCTCTTGATTTATGAAAGTGTCCTGAAAGAAACCGGACAGACGCCCCCGGTGGAAGCACGCCTGGGGAAAGGCATCTGCCTCTATGCCCTCAAAAAATATGAAGAAGCCATCAAGATTTTCGAGGATGTCCGGCAAATCAACCGGGATAATCTCGCACTCCACAATGAAACAACATACCGGATCGGTAAATGCCTCGAAAAACTCGGAAAAAATAAAGAAGCGCTGACGACATACATGGATATCATCTATGCAAAAACCCTGCCGGGAAATCTCGTCATGGAAGAAGCTGCCAAGCTTCCGGAATTCGTCTGGTTCAGTCGTGCCGGATTTGATGCGGGACGCATCAAGGAAAACCAGCAAGACTGGAAAGGAGCCATTCAAATCTACAAAATCCTCGAGGTCGCTGGCGGACCGAACTCCCAAGAGGCCCGTGACCGCAAGCTCAAGCTCCAAACGGAGCATTTCATCTACGAGGAGTGATCGTCACGCGCGCATGGAGCATGTCATTTTAAAACCCGCATTCCTAGCGGGCCGACAAATCTTCATGCAAGCGCAGGCCTTGCTTGGTGCCTTGGCGCGAGGCGCGACTGCCGCTGTTACTGTAATACATTCGATCGGCTGTCCAAAGAGGCATATTCGCTGTCAATTGTGGATTTTTTTCAGAGACCAACTCATATCCTTCCAGCACGAAAACATCGAGCATCAGATCACTTTTGGGTTCATACGCGATTTCACCGGAAAAATAACCTTTGAGCAAATAAATCGAGCCGTCGTCGCGTCCTCGTGGCCCTTGAGCACGGTCGGGGGCGGGCACTTTCTCACGCATCATGACCAAGCGCGTGGTTTTTCCCCAGTTATCCTGAGGAGGGCGCACAAATCCCCAATACATGAATTTTTCGTTATAGAAACGCTGGCCGATGAATTCATTGCCGACAGGAACCGCCCGTGTCGGATCGAGGGTGGGCTTCATGCTCTTGCCAATCTCCGTGACGCCTGAGGGTGAGGCAGCCCCCCCCCCGCCCGTGGTGCCACAACCACTGAATGTCAGGGCAAGGCAAAGGGTCAGGGCGACGGGTGCAAATTGCTTCAGAAAAGTTTTCATTCCCAGTATCCTTGTCGTGATGGCACGGGCCAACCGCGTGCCGCATAATTTGTTTTTTCCTTGGTTCCCCACATTTTCATGCCTGTGGCCTGGTACCAAGCCTGAATAAATCCATCACCGGAGTGACATCCGTAACTCCACGCGCGACCGACAGGATCGAAGGCGGTGCGGTCGATTTTTTTGAGATCGACAATGTGCAGCCACGCGGTGGAGACCCCGTCCAAGTCACTGGAGTAATCAAAAAGAAAATTCTTTTTATTCGAGTGCCCGAAGTAATCAAATGCTTTGATTTTGATCTGGCTGCGGTCTTGTCCGTTGTTGATGTATTCGATCAACTCATTCCCGTCGAACCCCTGTTTATCAAACCAGACAAGATTCACATCCCAGCGGCGGGCGGCGTCTTCAATGCGGGTGATGTAATCGACCCCCTGCTCTTGACCCCGGCGGATATAACCCGGCCTGTGCACGATCCATGTGATGATGTCACCGGGAGGGATTTCCTTTTTGAGTTGCTCAATCCTCAGTTGTCCGGTGAAAATAAAATTGTCCCAGACGCGGTCATGGGGAGGATTTTTTGTTTTTTCCCAGGAAGGCAATGCGGGTCCGCCGCTCAAGACGATCCATTCACTCTTTTGGGCTTGGACAAATGGCGCGGCACAAACCACTAATAACAGAAAAATATATTGTTTGATTCTCATGAGAGTCCTCCCGTGTTGCCACTAACAGATTAAAATTGCAACCGTAATCTAGCAGCCGCCCGGGGAATTTCAAGTCAACGCCGTGCTTGCCCCCCTTTCACCTCCCTGATAGACTCTGATTTGCCATGATCAACCAACTTTTACTGTGCTCGGACGGATCGGAACATTCCAAACTCGCCCTTGAGGCAACCTTGCTCGTCGCCGGAAAATTCGGGGCTCACATCCATGCCCTGCATGTCGTCGAGGCGCGTGATGTGGGAGGCTCGATTTTTGCCGATCTTTCCGGTGCCGCAGGATTTATCCCATACCAGAATGTGTATGCCCAGCTCAATGAGCTTTTCCATGAGCGCGGCAAAGCCATCCTTGCGGTCATTGAGCAAGCCTGCCGCGAAAAAAATGTGCCTGTGAAAACACTTTTGAAGACCGGTGATCTCGCCGAGGTGGTGTGTGAGGTCGAAGAAGAAATCGACCTCGTGGTCATCGGGCGCAATGGCGAACACCTCAAACTCAAGGATGATTTTCTCGGGCGCAGTGTCGAGCGCGTCATCCGCACATCGACCAAACCCTGCCTGGTCACTGCTGACCGTCCCCGCAATTTTCAAAAAGCCGTCATTGCTTTTGACGGCAGCGAGAACTCCAAACGCGCGCTCCGAGCAGGACTGGAATTCGTCAAACGCATGGACATGACCGTCGACATCATCACCGTCGATGATGGTCACACCGAAGGAAGAAAAAGCGCACTCCAGCTGGCGAGCCGTCATGCCGATGATATGAAAGTGAAAGCCGAAAGCCATTTGCTCACGGGGAATCCCGAGGAAGAGATTTTGAAATTCACAAATGATCGTGATGCCGACCTCATTATCATGGGTGCTTACGGGCACAGCCGCATCCGGGAGTTTATCATCGGCAGCGTCACATCCTCTGTTCTTTTCCGGAGCTCCGTCCCCATTCTCCTCGGTCACAATCACCATTCTTGAGCCGCCCGCAGCTCACTTAAAAAGCAAATTGCTCTCGTCGCGCGTGAGCAATTTGCATTCGCCGGGTTTGATTGAGAGAGTGGCGAGATTGATTTTTCCAATGGCAAACCGGATCAGGCGCAAGGTGGGGTGTCCGGCGGCGGCGGTCATACGGCGCACCTGTCGGTTTTTCCCCTCCGTCAAAGACAGCTCGATCCAGGTATCCGCGACATTTTTGCGGAAACGGACCGGCGGCACACGGGCGGGGAGGGCAATTTGCGCGGCAGAATATGCGATTTTTTCATTTTCATTTTCCAGCAAAACCGGAGGCGGCTGGAGGAGTGCGGCACGCGCCGGCCGTGTGAAATAATCGCCAATGGATACACCCTCTTTTAATTTCTGCAGGGCTGCGGCGTCCGGCACCCCTTCGACTTGCACCCAGTAAGTCCGCCAATGCCCGCGGCGGGGATCGAGCAATTTATTCTCCCACTCCCGCTCATCCGTCAATAACAGGAGCCCCTCGCTATCGGCATCGAGCCGACCGACCGGGTGGACACGCGGCGGGAGGGAAAATTCTTTCAAAGTCCGGTGGGGTGACCCGTCCGGCGTGAAACGGGTCAGCACGCCAAAGGGTTTGTAAAAAGCGACAAGCATTCAGATTTTTTCGTAAACACCTTTGTCGCGGCGTTTCATGACAGTAAACCCCGCTTTTTTCGCGTCGGCGTAGGAGCCGGAGGAGCGGGTATTCCCAATGCTGGAGGTTGAAACAACCCGGCGGACATCCTGCTGACAGGCGGGACATTTTTTGAGATGCGGATCACTCATTTTTTGAACGGTCTCAAAGTGTCCGTGACATTTGTCACAAACTCCCGAGACAGGCTCATACTCGTAAATCGGCATAGGAAATCATCAAAGATTTTTCCCGATAATCTCATCGGCTTGGGTAAGGGTAACACCTTCGAGCAAGTCATCATTGACTTGGACGACAGGAGCTGTCCCGCAAGAGGCGATGCATTCGACGAATTCGACGGTGAATTTCCCGTCTGGTGTCGTCTCGGGCTCATGCTCATCGGGATTCAGACCCAGCTTTTCTTTAAAGTGATGACAGAGGGCGTAACTCCC
>CAYTAI010000002.1:56359-94554 GCA_964435715.1 uncultured Verrucomicrobiota bacterium
AGGAAAGCGTGCGGCAGACCTTGATATGGGTCTTGCCCAACGGTTGCCGGCGGAACATCGGATAAAAGGTGACCAGCTCCAGAATATTGATCGGCTGGAGATCGAGTTTACCGGCAATCCAGCGAATCGCCTCGTCAGAGACGTACCCGTATTTTTCTTGGAAAAGGTGGAGCAATGGCAATGCCGCACTGCGTTTGGATACGGGGTAATGCGAGATGGCCTCGTCGATTTTCTCAAGCAATTCCGTGCTGATTTCCATAAACGTTTCCTCTTAAAAATTCCCTGATTTGGTCATCACCGCATCATTGATAAAACTCAGCTCCGCGCTTTTTTTCCCGGATTTGTAAATGTATGTTGTCGTCCCGACCCCCAGCAAGTCTCCCGTTTTCACCTCCGAGGGGTTCCCCAAAATCGCCTTGACCTCGGCGGTCGTCATTCCGGTTTTGACCTTTTCAAAGTTTTCGGGGGACAGCTTTGAGCAACCACACAAAAGCGCGAGACTCAAAGCGGTCAAGCAGGCGCCGGAACGGAGAGATTTTTTAAATTGATTCATCATAAAACCCTGTTGATTAACGATCACACTCGCCCATGACAAAGTCCAAGCTTCCGAGAATGGCGGGCATGTCACTGACCATGTGACCTTTGGACAACTCAGGCAGGATGGAGAGATTCACAAAGGAGGGCGAGCGGATTTTCATGCGGTGGGGCACTCCGCCCCCGCGGCTATTGATATAAAAACCGAGTTCGCCTTTCGGATTTTCCGCGCCGAAATAAATCTCGCCCGGAGGCGCGTCCACTCCTTCGGTGACAATCATAAATTGATTGATCAGCTCCTCCATCTTGGTCAGCACGCCGGATTTGGGCGGCAAAATATTTTTGGGATCATGGACATTGATCGGAAATTTTTCCGGGTCGGTATTCACCGGTCCGCCATAGTCATTGAGGCGTTTGATGGCCTGTTGCAAAATGCGTGTGCTCTGGCGGATCTCCTCGAGGCGGCAACGGTACCGGTCATAACAATCACCGACCGTTCCGACCGGCACTTCAAACTCGTAATTCTCATATCCGATATACGGGTGAGCCTTGCGAAGATCGTGATCCACGCCCGATGCACGGAGGTTCGGCCCGGTCAAACCATAATTGACCGCCATCCCCGCGCTGATGATGCCAATGTCTTTCGTGCGATCCACAAAGATGCGGTTGCGCGACAGGAGGTTGTCCACCTCGTCTATGCGCGCGGGCAACTGGTCGATGAAAGATTGGAGCGCGGGAATAAACTCCGGATGCAAATCACGGCTGAGTCCTCCGATGCGGGTGTAGCTGGTCGTGAACCGCGCCCCGGTGAGCAATTCGCACAGGTTATAGATTTTCTCGCGCTCATTAAATGTGTAGATAAAAACGGTCATGGCACCCAAGTCCATCGACATCGCGCCCAACCCGAGTAAATGAGCGGAGATACGCGCCATCTCACAGGAGATGACCCGGATGATTTTCGAGCGTTCAGGAATGTCATAGCCCATGAGTTTCTCGACCGCACAGGTGTAAGCGACGTTATTGGCAAGAGGCGCGAGATAATCCAGGCGGTCGGTGTAAGGAATGAACTGCGTATAGGTCATGTTCTCCGCGATCTTCTCGTCGCCGCGATGGAGATAGCCGACATCCGGTGTGCACTTGGTGACGATCTCGCCGTCGATCTCCAAAATCAAGCGCAACACGCCGTGTGTGCTGGGATGCTGGGGTCCCATGTTCAAGGTCATCTTTTCACCGACCAGATCGGGATGCTCATCCAGGGCGGCAGCGACTTTCAGTGCCACATCAGGACTCTCGACTTCGACAGTGCGGAAATTACTCATAAAATTCTAGTCCAGGTCTCCGGGTTGAAATGTCTTCGGACGCGGTTCACGCTGGTAGGAATGTTCCGCCGGGCGCGTGACAAAAGGACCACCCTCCAGAGGAGCCTCGCGCGAAAATGCCACATCGGGCAATTCCGTTGTTTTTCCCGCGAGAGGAAAATCTTTCCGCAGGGGAAAGTAAGGGTAACCGTCCCACATCAGAATACGGCGCAGGTCGGGATGATTTTCGAATTTCACACCCATCATGTCGTAGATTTCGCGCTCATGCCAATCCGCTGTCTTCCAGAGACCCGTCACGGATTTCACAACGGGATTATCCTCAGGCACACGGATTTTCAAGCGGAGTGTCAGGCGGTCTGTGAGATTGTAGAGACCATAAACAATCTCAAAACGCCCTTTTTGCTCGAGGGGAGTCTCGATATTGTCCACACTGGTGATATCCGTCAGAAAGTCGAAACCCAACTCGTTTTTGGCAAACCCGCTGACCTCTTCAATGTGAGCGCGATCCAGCTCCAAGGTGGTCTCGCCGCGGAATTCCGCACGCAAAAAGACGGTTTCCGGGAATCGGGCGGCGATTTTGTCTGCGGCTTCGGTCGTTGTCATGGGAAAACAAATCCTCGTTGTGTGGAAAAATAAGTTAGGTCAAAGCTTCTTTGAGATCAGTGACAGGGGTTTCCTGCATGACTTGTCTTTGCAAACGCATCAATCCCTCCAGCAGTGCCTCAGGCCGCGGAGGACACCCGGAAACGTACACATCCACAGGCACGATATGATCCACCCCTTGGAGCACGGCGTAACTGCGGTACATGCCGCCCGTCGAGGCACACGCCCCCATCGCAATAACCCATTTGGGCGAGGGCATTTGATCATAAAGACGGCGAACGACCAATGCCATTTTGTAGGTGACTGTCCCGGCGACAATCATCACGTCGCATTGACGCGGGGAAAAACGCATGACCTCGGCACCGAACCGCGCGATGTCAAAACGGGAGCAGCCCACAGCCATCAGCTCAATCCCGCAACACGCCAGCCCCAGAGGCATGGGCCAGAGGGAATTTTTCCGCATCCAGTTAATCGCTTCGTCAAGCTTGGTGACCACCACCTGGCCTTCGCCCTTGGTGGAATTCATGACGGGTTCTTGGGTGACGATTTGAGACATAAACACCCGAAAATTATGCTTCCCAGAGCAATTTGCAAGAGCAATGTGATTTTTTTCACGCAGTCGCCATAAAAAAGTCCAATAAAAGACGTGCTAATTCTGCAAATAGAATTACCATATGCCCCAATGAAACAGTGGTTTTATGCCGCCGATGGACAACAACAGGGGCCCTTTTCCGAGTTGGAAATTCAAAACCTCCTCTTGAGCAGAACGATTACCCCTTCGACCCTGGTTTGGTCGGCCGGCATGGCTGAATGGACTCCTTTGGCACAAGCCCCCGGACTCGAGCCAATGTCCCAAATCGTGACGGGTGCCATCATATCCGCCACTGCCCCGCCACCCCCGCAATTTGCTCCGGCGGAGGAATTCACCGCCGGGAGTGTCATTGGCGAGGGATGGAGTGTGTTCAAGACGAACTGGCTGAATATACTGATTGTGGGACTTTCCCTTTTTGGAATTAATTTTCTAATCGCGATTGCCCAAGTCATCATTACTTGGGGAGCCGGAGCCGGATTCGGCCAACTCTTCAATCTCATCACGATGATTTTTGTGAGTCCTTGCCTGATGATTGGTTATTGGACAGTGCTCCTTCAAATCGTGGATGGCGAGGAGTTTTCGATCGGCGCCATATTCAGCCGATTTGATCAGTGGTGGATGGCGGCACTGACTTATGTTGTTTCCATCATTATCATCATTATCGGTTTTATTTTCCTGATTATCCCGGGGATTATTGCTTCACTTCTCCTCTTTTTCTGGATGGCGATCTGTGCTGACGAGGGCAAAGGCTGTGATCATCTCGCCTCGCTCAAAAAGAGTTATGAACTCGTCAAAACCACACTTGCTGCAGATGTTCGTCCTGACAATTGCGTTTATCGGCATTTCAATAACCGGTTTTTTACTTCTCATCGTGGGAATCATCCCTGCAGCTCTCTTGATAGCCGCTTGCACCGCGGTCGCTTATCGCAGACTGGTTCCCAAAAATACTTTTCGCCGCATTTCATACAACTAAAACCAGGGGAAATCATCATCTATGAAACAATGGTACTACGCACTCAATGACGAGCAAAAGGGTCCCTTGACCGGGGAAGAACTCAAAAAACTCCTCACCGATGGGATCATCACCAAAGACACAATGGTTTGGACCGACGGCTTGGAAAGCTGGACAGCTTTCAGACAAATTGCCGAGCTCAATATCCCCTCCGAGCAAATTGCTCCCGCGCCCAGCGCAGAAACCCCTTCCGGTGAAATCGTGGTGGGCGAATGTTTCTCCGGGGGGTTGGAGATTTTCAAGGCAAATTGGATGAATCTCCTTTTGATTGTCGTCGTGCTCATGGGTGTCTCGGTGATCGCCAATCTGATTCCCATTGTCGGTGCTATCGCGTTTTTTGCGGTGCATGGCGCTCTCTGGGTGGGCACATGGGTCGTCGCCCTTCAAATCGTCGATGGCGGAGAGTTCAAGCTCGGAGACATCTTCAGCCGCTTTGACAAATGGTGGATGTCACTGCTGGCAGGATTGATTGTTTCCATTCTCATCGGGATTGGCTCATTCTTTCTCATCATCCCCGGTCTGATTCTCTCCGCCCTCCTGGGATTCTGGGCGGCAATTTGCGCGGACGAAGGCAAAGGCAGCGATTATCTCGAGAGCATCAAAAAAAGTATCGCCCTGACCAAAGCTCATTGGCTGAATCTCACTCTCTTGCTTCTGGTGTGTTGCGTGATCGCCTTCGTCGGTGTGCTCTTGCTTTTCGTGGGAATCATCCCCGCCTCCGCTTTGATTATTGCTATCCTGGCTGTCGCCTACCGCAAACTCGCGCCCAAGGCCGCTTAAAAAGTTCTCTCTCTTCGCACGAATCACCCCCGGCTCCGGCAGGGCAAACCCGCTCTGCCGGAGCCTTTTTTTTGCGGTTTTTGCCGCTGGCGCAAATTGCGCGGGCGGGGTAGGATGGCGGGCTGATGCGAATGGTTTTCACATTGTTATCCGCACTGTTTCTTCTGACGGGAGCAATTTGCTCCGGCGGGGAGGACGGGCAATTTGCGCTGATGCTTTCGGAATCGATTGGTTCCTATCGCATCGACCAGCCCGCCGCCGAGGTGGAGAAGACCCTGCCCGAAAAACCTGAAAAAGGGGAGGAGGAATGGTGGGGCGCGGACGGGGGATTCCATCAGGAATGGATTTGCCGGGACAGCGGGTTGCATTTCGACATGGTGGCAAATTCCAAAGGCGGAAAACAAATTGTTTCCGCCATCACCGTGGTCGCTCCCGGCAAACTCAAAACAGCCAAGGGCATCGGCGTGGGCGCCACGCGCGGTGAAGTTCTCAAGGCCTACGGCGACGAAATCAAGGAAGGGAATCCGGGCAAGGACGAGCAACTCGTCGCGGGTTCGATTTACGGCGGTATCGTTTTCACCCTCGAGAATGATCGCGTGGTCAAAATTTTCCTCGGCGCGGCCGCAGAATGAGATTTTATTTGGTGCAGAAAGCGGTATTGACGGGGCCAGTCAGGAATATTAACTTTTTGGCATCATGGACATTGATCCGAAACAACACAAAAAACTTGTCGATGCCTGCAAACGTTTTGGCATTCGGGAGCTTTATGCCTTTGGTTCGTTGGCATCGGGAAATCTTAAACCAGAAAGTGACGTGGATTTTCTGGTGGATTTCCAGCGGGAGGGATTCGCGGGAAGTTTCGATCAATACATGGATTTTAAATCCGAGCTGGAGATGATCATGGGCCGTCCTGTTGACCTTGTTTCACGAAAAAAAATCAGGAATCCCCTTTTCCGGGATGAAGTTGAAAAAAACAAAGCCTTCATCTATGCCGCATAAAATTGAAAAGTTGGTTTTGGACATCAAGCTCGCCATTCAGGAAATTGAATTGTTTATCGATGGAAAATCATACGAGGATTTCAATGGTGAGCGTCTGTTACAGGTGGCTGTGGAAAGAGAGTTTGAAATTATTGGAGAGGCCCTTCACCGGATTCAGACAATTGACAAAGAAAGACTCGCGGTTGTCGTGCCGGAATACCGAAAAATCATTGGACTGAGAAACGTGATTGCACATGGCTATGATGTCATAGACAACGAGGCGCTTTGGGATTTGGCAGTCAATAAATTGCCGGATTTGAAGAACGCGATTGAAAATTATTTTCAGGCATAGGCCGCCGAGTGAGGAAGCGTGGCATGTGCATCCTGCCCATGGGCTCGGCTTGCATCAGCCGAAAAAACAAATGGGTCAAGCGGGAGCTTGACCCTCCAATAATATAATGGAGGGATGGGCTCCCGCCCGTCCCACTTGTTCGCTCGGGGAAAAAATGAGGCCCGCCGGCAAAAAACGTGCTTTCCAGACAAAAACAAATGAGGCATACAGGAGTCTGCCCACTCCAGACCATCAATGATCATCCCCTCCACACCGGAAAAACAAAAACTCGTGCTCGCCGCGATGAGGCAAATTGCTTCAGCGGGCGGGGTGCGGGAGCTGACCGCAGTGGACCGGGCCACGCTGGTGGCCTTTGCCCGATTCATTCTGGGGCAGGCGGGTGACGCCGCCGCGAGCTTGGACACTCTGCCAGTGGTGACACCGGAGCAATTTGCCGCGGCCATCACCGACCCGGCGCAGAGGGGGCAAATGGTGCAATTCCTCATCATCATGGCTGTGGTCGATGGACAGGTCGATCCGGACAAAATCGCGCTGGTGCGGCAGTGGAGCAATTTGCTCGGGACGGATGAGGACGGGGTGGAGCAACTTGCGCGGCTGGCCGCCGGGAACCTCCAATGGGTCGCCGCCGATGCGCAACGCCAGAATATCCTGAGCATCACCGGGCGCGATTTGGACATTCCGCTGGACGAATGGATTCTGCCCTATCGCGGCGCGGGCCGGGCGGACCCCGCACTGGCAGAGCGGTTCCGCGCCCTGGGCAAATTGCCCGGGGGCACACTGGGGCGCGTGTTTTATGAGTTTTACCACGACAACGGGTTTGCTTTCCCCGGCGAACCCGACGGGTTGAATGTGCGCTTTGCCACCGCGCACGACAGCACACACGTTCTTTCCGGCTATGACCGCACGCCGCAGGGGGAATTGCTCGTGTCCACATTCACCGCAGGGATGCACAAAAAAGAGGCGATGAGCGGGCACATTTTGCCCGTCATCATGAGTTGGCACATGGGAATCGAACTCGTGCCGTTTGCCGGTGCTGACACCGGGCAACTTGCGCCGGAGAAATTCTGGGTGGCGTGGGAGCGTGGCAGCCGGACGACGGCGGATATTTTTGACGATGAATGGGATTTCTGGACGGCGGCTGCCCGCCCGATTGAGGAATTGAGGAGAGAGTATGGGATTCCTCCCCTGCCCTTGGCCGAGGCGGCTGAGGGGAAATATCCGCCCTGGTATCGTCCGATGCCCTAGTCGCAGGTTGGCAAACCGGGACTCCCGGTCACGACCGGTTTGTAGCGGGAGCGGACAAAATTGATTATGACCGCCACGCTCAAAAATAATCCACAAGCCACTGCCATCATGCCCGCCGTGCTCAGCGCGCCGGCATCTTGCCCGAGCAATTTGCCCGCCAGTAGAGGCCCCGCACCGGTAGCGAGGTAATGTCCGAGGGGCGCGCAAATTGCGGCGACAATCAGACTCATCAGCAGAATCGAGCCGAGCTTTTGACTCAATAGCGAGGCGGTCGCTGCGGGCACGACTAAAACGGCAATCACCAGAATGCTGCCGACGCTTTCAAAGGCCAGAACGGCAGTAATGGAAACGACAACATTCAATGCCTGCCGGATGAGCTGCGGGCGCAAACCCAAGACCTCTGCCAGAGCGGGGTCAAATGCCGCGATGCGGAGCTCCTTGTAAAATATCGCAACCAGCAGGAGATTGAAGATAAGAATCAGACCGGATATCCAAACAACTTGCGGCACACCGGAGTAACCAATCACCGCCGTTTCAATCGAGCCGTAAAGCACACAGTCCGGGTCGAGATCGACCCTGTCCGCAGCCACGCGGATCAGCACCAGACCCAGGGCAAAAAGACTGCAAAAGACCACACCCAGCGAGGCATTGTCCTCGATCCCGCCGAGCCGGTGAATCCATTGACTCAAAAGCGCGGTCAATAACCCCGCCGCCGCCGCGCCCAAAAGCATCGCTCCGGGTTCACGCGAACCCGACACCAGAAACGCAATCGCCAATCCCGGCAACACCGCGTGGCTGATCGCGTCGCCCATCATGCTCCGGCGCATGAGCAGCAGATACACTCCCGGCAGGGCGCAAGCCATACTGATCAAAGCGCCCGCCAGGACGATCCACAAATCCAGTATTGACCACCCAGTCATACGACTGAACCTCCTTTCATCCCGTGAGGGCTGGCAGGCACATGATAGGGTCGGGCTTTCTCGCTGAGCAACTTGCCCAGACGCGCCGCGATCTCCGGTCCTAAAATATGCTCCACGGCATCCGCCTCACGATCCACGAGTGCCGGGGCGGTATCAGCATAGTGAATCAGATAGAGCTCCCACAACCGGTGATTGCGGGTGATTTTCTCCGCCTCCATCCATCCCGTGCGTGTGAGCCGGTAATGATCCTTCCTCAATAAAATCAAGTATTCATCACGCTCCGCGTGGTTCAAAAGTCCGAGCAAATGCCTCCGGGACCAGGAACGCTTTTGGCGTATGTCCTCGAACCGGAATTCGCCCGACTCCACATCCTTGACCCCTTGCGACTCGAGTATCTCGTAGATGGCGCGCAGCAAATGCTCCTCGCCGACTTTCCGGCGCAACCGGTACTCGCGCCACCCGCGCCGGAGCAAACCGCGTTCCGTCCCCAAAATGAAACTCGCTCCAAAAAAGAATGTCGCCGCCAGGACAATGACCGCGCCCGCCGGGAGCTTTGGAGAAAGCGCGCTTAAGAATACCCCTGTGATCGCGCTGAGTCCTCCGATCACCGCACTGGCCAGAATTGTCCGGCTCAGACGGTGAGTCCAGAACCGCGCGGCGGCGGGAGGAATAATCAGGAGAGCCACGACCAGCAAGAGTCCAACCGCTTGCAATCCCGTCACGGTCACCACGAGGACCAGCCCTGTCAAAAGGTATTCGAGCAAATTGCGCGGCCAGCCTTGGGTCTGGGCAAAGACCGGGTCAAAACACAGGAGCTTGAGCTCCTTGTAAAAGAGCAGACACAACGACACGGAAATCAGCGACACCCAGAAAATCAGGGAAGCATCCCCCGCCGTCATCGAAGCGGCTTTCCCGTAAATAAATCCGGAAAGCCCGGCGGCGTTGCCTCCCGGAATCTGCTGAATCAAGGACAACAAAACCACCCCCGCCCCGAAAAGCACGCTCAAGACAATCGCCAGTGCCGCATCCTCCCTGACGCGCAATTTGCCCAAGGACTCCACCAGCCAAACCCCGAGCATTCCGGACACCGCCGCCCCGCACAGAAGCAGCGGGAGAGATTTTCCATTATCCCAAAAGTGTTCACCGATCAGAAAGGCGATGGCCACACCGGGGAGACAGGAGTGGCTGATCGTGTCACTGAGCAGGGAGCGTTTCCGTAAAAGCAGAAAAACCCCGATAATG
Source organism: uncultured Verrucomicrobiota bacterium (assembly GCA_964435715.1). Lineage (GTDB taxonomy): Bacteria > Verrucomicrobiota > Verrucomicrobiia > JAWXBN01 > JAWXBN01 > JAWXBN01. The sequence continues at coordinate 65,937 of CAYTAI010000002.1, forward strand.
CCCGCGGCGACACCAAGGGTTGTCGCTCCTGCAAGAACCACCCGGGTATTGTAATCCTGCAACAGAAGAACCCGGAGCCATGTGCCGGATTCCGGCAATGCGCCCGCTGCCGCTTGTGCTCCCGTCATGACCCCGCCGCTCAGGATCACGAGCAAAAAAATGATTTTCAGGGCAAATTGCGCGGATGGGAAAAATGGTTTGTCCATATCATTTCAAACCAATCCGGACGGTCTCCTCGGCAAGACCCTCCATCGTGTCCTCCAGCAAGCGCCATTTGTCACCGTAAGTCTTGCGGAGATTTTCCGGGGTGAAAACTTCCGCCGTCGTGCCGGATGCGACGATTTTCATATTCACCAGAGTGACATGCTCGAAATATTCGCGCACGGTGTCCAGATCGTGGTGGACACAAAAAATCGTTTTGCCTTCCGCGCGCAAATCGCGCAACACCCCGATGATCGCTTTCTCGGTGGAGGCGTCCACACTGGCAAAAGGTTCATCCATCAAATAAAGATCGGCGTCCTGGGCGAGGGCGCGCGCGAGGAAAACCCTTTGCTGTTGTCCGCCGGAGAGCTGGCTGATCTGGCGTTGGGCGAAATCCGCCAATCCCACGCGGACAAGAGATTCCATCGCTTTTTCTTTGTATGAGCGTGTGACGGGCAAGCACCAGCCGATTTTACGGTAGAGCCCCATCGCGACGACATCGAGTGCGCTCACCGGGAAATCCCAGTCCACACTCTCCCTCTGCGGGACATAAGCGACACGATGCCGCACTTTCGCATAGGACTGTCCGAAAAAGAGGGCTGTGCCCCCGGCTTTCGGCACCAAATCCAGACAGGCTTTCAGTGTTGTGCTTTTTCCCGCCCCGTTGGGCCCGATCAATGCCGCGATTTTTCCGGCAGGCAAATCGAAGGACACGTCCCAGAGCACCATCTTGCTGTGATAAGCGACATTCAAGTCCCGGATCGACAGGGCGGGCGTTTTTTCATGCGTGTCTGGATTCATGAGGAATTTTATTGTTTGGATTTCGGATTTTCCGAGAGTCGGCCACGCATTCCTTTCTCGGGAGCTTCCCCCCCGAGGGCGCGGGTGATTGTCGTCGCATTGTGGTCGAGCATGCCGGTGTAGGTGCCCTCATATGTCCCGGCCGCACCCATGGCATCGGAGTAAAGAGTGCCGCCAATCTCCACTTTTTGTCCGCGGGATCGTGCGCCCTCGATCAAGGCCTTGAGGTTTTTATCCGCGATGGTCGACTCGACAAAAACCGCACCGATTTTATTTTTCACGATGAAATCGACGAGGTTATTGATATCCTGCACACCCGCTTCCGACTCAGTGCTGATGCCTTGCACACCGCGCACATCGATTTCATAGGCGCGCCCGAAATAACCAAAGGCATCGTGAGCCGTCAGCAGAACCCTTTGCTTTTCCGGAATCGACAAAATGCTCTGCCGGATATAGGCATCCAACTGCACCAGCTCCGCGCGGTAAGAAGCCGCATTGCTTTTGTAAATATCGGCATTTTCCGGGTCTTTTTGAGTAAGCGCATCCTGTATGACCGGAATGATTTTTGCCCAGGCTGCGGCATCCATCCAGACATGCGGATCGGGATGAGAAGGATTCTCCCCGTCTTTGAGCAGGATTTCCGGAGCCATTTGCCCCGTGACAGCGATGACCGGTTTTCCCGAGCGGGACAGCCGGTTGAAAACATCCGTCATTTTCCCCTCCAACATCAGACCGTTGTAGAAAATCATATCCGCTTTCGCCAGCCGGGCGACGTCGTCACGGGTGGGTTTATAAAGGTGCGGATCGATTCCCTCGCCCATGAGGACAGTCACGCGGGCTTTGTCCCCGGCAATTTGCCGCACCACATCCCCGACCATTCCTGTGGTGGCGACAATCTCCAGCGGCGCGGCAGTGGTTTTTTCCTGTGCCCGGCAAACCGGATAGAGGAATGTAAGGATGGAGAAAAGGCAACCAAAGACAAAGTGGAAAGATGGATTTTTCATGGGAATCGGATCAAAGTTTATCGCACATAAGAGAGTTAGTGTCAACTAACATTATTTGCAATGGTGTTTTTTTGCCTTTTCCTTCCCGTCCCCGTCGTGTTAAACATCTTGTCGATGCCCTCGAAACAAAACTCACTGACCACAAATAATGAGGATTATCTGGAGCGGATCCATGAGCTCATCGAGGACAAGGGCTACGCCCGCGTCTCGGACATCGCCACCTCGCTTTCCTTGAGCCGGCCCAGCGTCTCCGCGATGGTTCAACGCCTCGCCAAGGGGGGGTTCCTTTCCTACGAAAAATACCGGGGATTGACCCTGACCGAAAAGGGTAAAAAAGTCGCTCTCCGCGTCAAATACCGTCACATTATTTTGGCCGAATTCCTCACGCAGCTCGACCTTGATCTGGACATTGTCCTCAAAGATGTCGAGGGCATGGAGCACCATATCAGCCCTGAAACCCTCAAAAAAATCGAAACCCTCGTCCGCTACTGGCGCAAACACCCCGAGCAACCCCGCAAAATCCTTGCGTCTTGAACCGGTTTCCCGGGGGCGGAATCGAAAGCAAATTGCCCGCCTGCTCAGGCAGCACAAATCGGACACCGGTTCTTTTGCGTGGCAGAGGCGGGCTGGTGACAAAAGACAAAATGAGGGTTGCACCCTGTGACGGGGGCGTTAAAAAGATAGTTTACCCATGACCGAAGAACTCAAAGTCAAACTCCCCGTATTCGAGGGGCCGCTGGATCTCCTGCTGTATTTGATCAAGCGCGACGAGTTGAATATCTACGACATCCCCATCGAGCATATCACGAGACAATATCTCGAATATCTCCAACTGATGCAGATGCTTGATCTCGAGATCGCTGGCGAATTCCTCGTGATGGCGGCGACCCTCATGTATATCAAGAGCAAAACGCTCCTGCCCGAGGATCAACAAGTCATCATGGAAGACCAGGAGGAGGAAGATGTCGATCCGCGCTGGGACCTCATCAAGCGTCTGGTGGAATACAAAAAGTTCAAAGACGTGGCTCTCGACCTGATGAATCGCGAGTATCTCCAGGAGAATATCTTTGTGCGCTCCCCCGAGAAACCCGATTTCGATGATGGAGCCTCTTCCCGGCCATTGGTGGATGTGGGAATCTTTGACCTGCTCAATGCGTTTAATAAAGTGCTCAAAAAGCTCAATCTCGACGATGACCTGCGCGAGATCTACGATGAACGCTTCACTGTCTCCGACAAAATCGACCTGATTCTGGAAACCATCCGGACACAAAAATCAGTGCGGTTCACCCGGCTTTTTGAAAACGTGCGTTCGCGCGGTGAGATCGTGGTGACCTTCCTTGCCTTGCTTGAGCTGATCCGGCTCAAACAAATCATCGCCGCACAACCCGACCCTTTCGGTGAAATCGAAATTTCCAAAAATGAACTCATATAAATCACATGGAACTCCAATACATTCTTGAATCAGTCCTTTTTGCCAATGGCAAACCGCTTTCGGTCAAGGAACTCAAAACCATCCTCAAAGACGCGGCGGAGTATGAGCCCTCGGCGGAGACAGAAGCCCACAAGGAATGGAAACATGAGGATATCAAAGCCGCCCTGCAAACGCTCAAAGCCGGATACGATACGGATGAAAACCGTTCTTTTTTCCTGCAAGAAATCGGGGACACCTATCAATTTGCCTCCAAACCCGGTTACGGCGCATGGATCAAACAGCTTTTTGACCAATACCGTCCACAGCGTCTGAGCCAGTCCGCTCTGGAGACGCTTTCAATCATCGCTTATCGCCAGCCGATCACCCGTGCCGACATTGAGGCGGTTCGTGGCGTGCAAGTCGATGCGATGGTGCAAACGCTCATGGAGCGCGGACTGATCAAAATCTCGGGACGCGCGGAATTGCCCGGACGCCCCATGCTCTACGAAACCACACAGACTTTTCTCGAGCATTTCGGGCTCAAAAGCCTCGATGAAATGCCCAATGTCAATGAGCTGCGCGCGCTCAAGCTCAAGACAGCGGAAGTCCCGGCAGAACCCGCCGCGAATGAAAACGAACCGCAACTGCCACTCGAAAATGATGCGGCAGCGGAGACCACTGAGCCCGGGCAAATTGCTCCGGGCAACGACACTGATTTGGAAACGATCCCCGGCGGGGAAGAGGAAGAATCTCCAAAAAAATAAAACGGAGGCTAAAAAATCCATGTCACTCGACCTGAAAAAAGTCCGCAAGCAAATCGATGCCATCGACAGCAAATTGCTCACATTACTCAATGAGAGGATCAGGCTCGTGCTCGAAGTCGGCAGGATCAAACACACCACCGGACAGGACATCTACGCACCCGAACGCGAGCAGGCTCTCTTGCGCCGGCTCGCCGCCATCAATGCCGGACCGCTGCCGGACGACTCCCTCCGCGCCATTTATCGCGAGATCATGTCCTGTGCGATCTCTCTGGAGAAACCCGTGATCATCGCCGCCGCCGGTCCCGCGACCAGCGCCTCCGCCAAGGCCGCCCGGAGTAAATTCGGAAAGAGCTTGCGTTACGGACTGTACAAAAATGCAGAAGAGGTTTTCAAGGCTGTCTCGTCGCGCAAGGCTGACTACGGTGTGGTGCCTGTGGAGGTCGAGGGCGATGGCACACTCCTGGACGTCTTTGATTATTTTCTGGATTATCCCTTGCGTGTGTGTGCTCAAATCATCATCCCGGCGGGTAAAAACAAAAAATCAGCACCGGATAATGCGACCCGTTTTTTTGTCGTCGGGCGCAACTCCCCGCCGCCAACGGGCAACGATCGCACGACAGTGCTTTTTTCACTCCCGGACAAGCCGGGCGTCCTGGCGCGCAGTCTGGGCATTCTCGCAAAGGCTGGAATCAATCTGATGAAAATCGAGTCCCGTCCCTCGTGGCGCGCAGGATTCAAATACCATTTTGTCATTGATCTGGACGGGCATGCCGCCCATCCGCCCACCAAAAAGGGGCTGGAGCAATTTGCCCGGGTCTGTAACGCCATGAGGATTGTCGGATCTTATCCTGTTTGACCTGAAAATGAAGGAATGAAAAAATGAAGCAGATGAAAAAAACCATGATTGCCAGCGTGATTCTCACCGTGGTCATCATCACGACCGCCATCCTGATCTACCTTGGCATCCGGGAAACACGGGTCACGGTGCGTTCCGAAGGATTTGGCAATCTTCCCCCGCAACTCACGGTATCCATCGCCCTGGGCGACGTCAAAGTCATTGAGGAAATCCGCCAGCAATATCTTTCCTCCCTGGAGCCGCGCCGCGCGCAACTTGCCCGGATCGATGAACAACTCGCCCATATCTCCGAGACACTGGCCGAGATGGAGTCTGTCAAAACGGAGTTTGAAAAAACGCTGGTGAAAACGGGTGAGGAATTCGAATCCAAAGCCAAACAGGCATGGGACGATGCCAGCAGCAAACTCGAAGAAGAGTATGAGCTCCGCAAGCTTGACACGATCAAAAAATACGAAGACAAAGCCCAGAGCCTGCAGTTGAATTTCAAAAAGCCAAAGCTGGACAGCGTCGACGCTTACTCCAGTGCTTTCCGGCTCGGACTCTATAATGCCGCCACGAATATTAATGCCGAAGCAGAACGCAAATGGGCGGACGAAAATTTCCAGGAATGGATGGCTTATGAAAAAGAATGGCAACAACGCATGGATAAAGCCATGATCAAGGGCCGCATCATTGACGACAAAAAGCGCAATGAACTCGCCAAGATGAAAGTCGATGCGCCCATCGTCGAAAATAAACGAGAACCCCTGACGCAACAACGCGCCCGCTTGCAGATCGAGAAGGATCAAATCCAAACTTATCTCGATAACGCCTCCGAGCCCTACATGGAGCGTATCCTGTCCTTGTACCGCGCGACCGCTATCAAAACGATTCCTGTCGATACGAAAGGTGAAGCCGTTTTTGCCAATCTCGACCTCGCCCCGGGCTCATATTTTATCATTGCCGAATCCACCGGGGAGCCTGAGGCCAGAATCTGGCGCATTCCTTTTTTAATCCGTGGAAAACAGAATAACGTTTTGATCATCAAACCCGACAACGGACGAACCCTCCGCGACATCCTCGATAACGGGTTGTAGAGTGTCCGTGCACACCTGCCGCTTGGTTTCAATGGGCAGGGATCGGCTCTCCGCAACCGTCCGAGCAAATTGCCACAAAGTCGCAAAAAAGTTTTAACCGCGGATGACACAAAATTTTTTTGAAACGCCAAACCCGTCATGGAATGGAACCACAACATGTTACGATTACTCTAGGATTTTCAACTGCGGATTCTCTCAGATGAATAGTTTTTATCTGAATATGAAATTATCGAGTGTTTAATCCGCTTCGGGTATATGATACATACCTATGGACAAGCATGAGTCAGATTGTTGCGGGGGAGAATCACCCAAGAGCCACCATGAGACTGGCCACATGGACAGTGCCCAGACCGCGCAACCGGGATCATACACATGCCCAATGCATCCTCAAATCGTCTCGGATACACCGGGGGATTGCCCCATCTGCGGGATGTCTCTGGAAAAGACGAGTGGATTGCCGCAGCCTCCTCATCCCGATGAGCGTGGCAGTGCTTGCTGCGGGGAGGATGAAGCTGACCGGGACAAATTGCTCTGGAGGACGGTCATTGGGGGAATACTCACGCTGCCTCTTTTTCTTTATGAAATGGCACACATGACTCCCGGCATCCACGCCTCGTTGCACTGGATTCCGGAAACGCTTATCCCGTGGGTGACGGGGCCGATTGCCACCTTTGTGGTTTTCTGGGCGGGGTGGCCTTTGCTCCGGCGTGGGTTCGCTTCGTTTGCCGCGAGGCAATTAAATATGTTCTCGCTGATCACGCTGGGTTCTTTAACCGCCTATTTTTACAGTCTCACCGGACTTTTGTTCCCCGCAGTTTTTCCCGCACCCTTAATTCAAGAGACAGGATTTCCTCACCTCTATTTTGAGGTTGCTGCGGAGATCATCGTCCTCATCCTGATCGGACAACTCATCGAAGAGCACACCCGCAAAAAAACCGGTGACGCGATCAAAGAACTCCTCGATCTGGCGCCTCCGGTGGCACGGCTTGTCACGGAGGATGGCACCGAAAAAGAAATTCCTGTCACGACACTCAAACCCGGTGACCGGGTAAGAATTCGTCCCGGTGAAAAAATCCCTGCGGACGGACGCATCTTGGAGGGTGTCACGACCGTGGATGAGTCCATGCTCACGGGGGAATCCATGCCCGCGGACAAAACCCCCGGCGACACAGTGACAGGAGCAACGGTCAATGGTAACGGCAGCCTGCTGGTGACTATCGAAAAAGCAGGGGCGGACACCGTGCTCGCGCAAATTGTCTCCATGGTTTCCCGGGCACGCACCAGCCGTGTGCCCGTGCAAAAGCTCGTGGACAAGATATCGGGGGTCTTTGTGCCCGTCGTTTTAGCCATTGCCCTCCTGACCTTTTTGATCTGGTGGGCTATCGGGCCAGAGCCCGCCTTTACATTTGGCCTGCTCAATGCCGTGGCGGTTCTGCTCATTGCCTGTCCCTGTGCACTGGGGCTGGCGACTCCTCTGTCGATTGTCGCGGGAACCGGTCTGGGAGCAAAAAACGGAATTCTTTTCCGCAATGCCGAAGCGATTCAAGAGCTGGGCCGGGTTAATTGCCTGATCATTGATAAAACAGGCACTTTGACGGAGGGCAAACCGGCCGTGAAATCAGTCATTAATTTCCCGGGATTTTCGCGCGCCGAAATATTAACCATTGCCGCAGCACTGGAGTCGCAGAGCGAACACCCCTTGGCACGCGCGATTTTGCAACAAGCCCGGCAAGACGGGATCAATCCAGGAAAAATAGCCGATACGACCGCAGTCACCGGACGCGGGATCAAAGGCATTGTCCCGGGTAAAGAAGTCGCTGCGGGCACTCTGTCATTCATGCACGAACTCCATATCCGCATTCCTGACGAAGCAGAGGTCTTGAGTCAAAAATCGGGGGGCACATTGGTCTATGTCGCGGTGAATGGTCAATTATCCGGTGTGATTGAAATCGAGGATGCCCTGAAACGCGGGGCGCGTGAGACCGTCGAGTCCCTGCGTGATGCCGGGGTGCGCGTGATTATGATGACCGGTGACCGGGAGGCTGTGGCGGCAGAGGCGGCACGAGCCGCCGGGATTACGGAATACCACGCCGGAGTGATGCCCGAAGGCAAAGCGGATAAAGTCGCACAGCTCCAAGCTGAAGGATTCATCGTCGCTATGGCCGGTGATGGGATCAATGATGCTCCCGCTTTGGCGCGCGCCAATGTCGGCATCGCTATGGGAACCGGCACTGATGCCGCCATCGAAAGCGGACAAGTCACACTGCTCAAAGGCGACCTGTCCGCCCTGCTCAAAGCACGTCTGCTTAGCCAGAGAACCATGCGCAATATCAAAGAAAATCTCTTTTTTGCCTTCGGCTATAATGTGCTGGGCATCCCCATCGCCGCAGGTGTGCTTTATCCCTTTTTCGGCATCCTGCTTTCCCCCATGATCGCCGCGCTGGCGATGAGCCTGAGTGACACATGCTTGATTTTGAATGTCATCCGCTTTAGGAAAAAGGGGCTTGATTAAATCCTCCTCCATCACCAAATCGCCGCGCAAATGGCTCCCGTCCATTGTCGGGATTCTCGCGCTTTTTTTCTTCGCGGGTTGTGGCGCGAAAAAGGATGCGGGGCAGGAGGCCGGGGCGGTTGTGATGCGGGTGAATCTCGCGGTGGTGACGATTCAAGACCCTTTCTGGCGGGAACAAGGTTTCCATTCCCTGAGTGCGGTGGGCAATTCCCGGGCCCGGCGTCAGGAGGTCGCCGCACGGCTGATGCGCGAGGTGTCCCTGCCTCATGCGGAGTTTTTCTTTCGGCGCAGTTGGTTTATGAAACCGGGGGACGCGGTGGAATTTGCCAAGACTCTGCCCGCGCCTCCTGCCGACGCGACAAACGAGACTTATCCAGTGTCATGGACAGGGAGGATCGGATTCGCCGCGCCGGGGAGATTCACGCGCGGACACAAGATTTTTCACGACGGACAAATCACCTATCATCTCTCCGGCCATCGAACCAATGAGACGATTCCCGACCGTTGGACGGTCAAGCCCCGGCCGGACGGCGGGGCGGACATGATCCTGCGCGTGGTTCAAGGCGACACCTCGGTCTGGACGGTCATCGCCCTGGCTCCCGCCGATCAAAAACCCGCTTGGAAAAACAAATAACTCCAAAAAAACGGTGTTGTGCTGGAGCGCAAGCGTGTTATCTTCGTCCTGCAAAATTAACAGGAGTCTGTGTCTATGAGTTTTTTCCAGGAGTTCAAAGAATTCGCCGTCAAGGGCAACGCCATCGACATGGCCGTCGGTGTGATTATCGGCGCGGCCTTTAATAAAATCGTCAATTCCATCGTTCAAGACATCATCATGCCGCCTTTGGGTTATGTCATCGGCGGGGTGGATTTCAAGAACCTGCAATTTGTTCTCAAGGAAGCCCACACCGACGCGGCGGGAACCCTCCTGCCCGCCGTCGCCATTCGCTACGGTTCTTTTATCAATACCGTCATCGAGTTTCTCATCATCGCGCTCTCGGTTTTTATCGTCATCAAAATGATGAATAAATTCATCGCCCTGCGCGGCAATGGCCCGATCGCCTCTGAGAAACCGGCGGCCTAGTCTTTCAGTTTGAGCTTGTCGATTTTCGGCTTGATGACCATACGGCAATAACCAGCGGATTTATTCTGGTTGTAGTAATTTTGATGATAATCCTCGGCGACATAAAATGTCTGGAGCGGCACGATCTCGGTGACAATCTTGTCGGAATAACTTTTTTGTGCAGCGGCTTTCGAGCTTTCCGCAATTTGTTTTTGCTCCGGGTTTGAGTACATAATCGAGGAACGGTATTGTGTGCCCACATCCGCGCCTTGTCGGTTCAGGGTCGTGGGATTGTGAGCGTCCCAGAAAACATTGAGAATTTTCTCCAGCGAGGTTTGGGCGGGGTCATACTCCACCTCAACGACTTCAGCATGTCCAGTTCGACCAGTGGTGACCTGCTCATATGTGGGATTTGGCACGGCGCCTCCGGCGTAACCGCTGCGGACTCCCGTCACGCCGGGGATGCGCTGATAAACAGCCTCAACACACCAGAAACACCCTGCCCCGAGAACGATTTTTTGGGTTTCCGTGCCCATACTCTTTGTCTCCTTCTTTTGATTTTGCGCCTGTATGCCATTGACTAAAAATGCGGCGATCAGGGAGGCGACCATCCCAAACGATAATAGCTTTGAATAGACGCGCATGAATGCAAGTTGCTTCAGGTTCATGGATATTCAACAACTATTTTTTGCGATTGTTCCACCGAAAAAAACAAATCCCCCCTGGCGCCCTTCTTGCAGACACGCTGCCGGGTTTGTATTGGTCTTATGAAAGAATTTCTGCTTGGCTGGTGGCTCTGGAAAACTCCCGAACGATAACCCCAAAGGATATCCCATGAAAATATTGCATTCTGCCCGCATATGGATTGTGACCGTGATTATTTTGGCCTGTGCCTTTTTTGCGAGTCGCCACTCAACCGCACAGACTCAAGGAAGCGCATCCAAAGACACGGATATCGAGGTATTCCTCGTCGATCCCTATCGTCAAGCCTATGACCCCCTCGATGAAAGCACCAAACTCTATCCCCGCGTCGACTGGATCACAGGGAAGAACCGGAATAAACCCGTTACTGGAACTGAACTCATGAAAAAAGGTTACCGCTTTTCACAAATGACGAGTATAGACAAGGAAGAAGGGCTGTGGATGATTTTCGTCAAATGAAAGAATAAGCGGTCTGGAAAGTTCAAAGTCGTAAGTTTAAAGGGGCGGGTGGAAATTCCGAATGAAAGCCAGGCGCGATGAGACGCACCACAACTGATTCCGCTCATACGCTTGATCCCGAGCTCATACGTCTCGCGAATCATTTCCCCGTCAAGCCCCCACCATCACGCCCTCGAAACCGGCCTTTTTGGCAAATTTCATCGTGTCGATGCGGCTCATGTTTTTGTATTGAGGAAGCTCAGTAATCCCCCACAGTCCGGCAAAACAGAGCAGGCGGGGGGCGGGGGTGGAGGATTTCGGTGTCTTGGACATAAGATGGCGATAAAGATTTTTGAGGGGAAAACTGCCATTCATCCCCGCTCCATGCAAAACGATTATACAGGTTCGATTTTTCAGATTGTTTTCACCCACAAAAAATGCTGAACTGCTACGCGTGCCGCAACGAATAGCCCACCCCGGTTCCCAAACAATTTGCTCCACCTTCCGGGCTCTCCCGATTCCATTTCTGTATTTCCTTTTTCATCATTTTCACTTGATTTATTTACAAACTGTTTCCTATCAACAATTAATAACAATTCCACGCTTTCGAGATAGGCAGAAATCCGGGGAGATAGACAGAAATATTTCTGTCTAATACATTTAGCAACAAATAACCAATATGTCATCCACTCCTGAATCCGCTCTTGTTCCCCGCATTGAAAAGTCCCAAATGGGCGCAATTTTTCGCGTTCTTACTGAGAAGCAGGACACGGATACCCAGATTTTCACCCGCGATCTCACGATCGGACTCCGCGATGTTGCTGCGTTAGCCGCATCTATCCGTTCACAGATAGAGAATTATAAGGAGATATCAATTGTCGATAGTGCAAATGTGGAGTTCTCTAATAACAGATCAAAATAATTCTCTTCAATTGAGGCTCTAAGTGGTTTCAATTGGGAGAGACCAGAAACGACCGCTTCTCTCACTCTCCGCTGGAATCTATTGCTTGATATTCCTGCACAAGAGAAACCTGCTGAACATTATATTATAGTCAGAATAACGTGCGGCCTAAAGCCGCAAGATCTCCTCCGCGCTGCCTTCTCAAAGCAGCTAGAAGATTTGGACTCATTTGAGATTAACGCCGGAGGATGCACATGTCATGTGACATTTGCTACTCAGTCTCTCGCATCGGATATTTTTAGGGTAGTTCAGGAGTGGACCGAGTCGCGTCCAATGCCCCAATATCTTGTCCCTTATCTCAGATATTTCCGTCGCCGCGCCGAACTTATTGGGAAGCTTATCGCACGAAGCATACCAACATCGACGGTTATTGCGCTTTTGGCATTTTATTGTATGCACACCAGAGGTCTCCCACAAGACGAACCTGCATCAATTGGATTTATTAGGTTCACGCTAGTCTTTGGTGCAGGCATGTGGTTTGCGACTGTTGTGGCTGGTATCGGTGGAAGGTGGCTGGCAAGTCATTCTACTAAGTTACTCCAAAGAATCGGAAGATTGCATCCATTTATTTTTACCGCAGGGGATAATACAAGGCAAACTGAACTTGCTGCGAAGAACTCTAGGAGTTTCCTACGCTTCTGCTTTGAAGGAGCCTTTGCGATAATATGGAACCTGGTTGCCGCAGGTCTTATCTGGTTCTTCACTGTAAAATAATGCTAACAATGGGATCCACCGAATGGCTACCCGCGTCATGCCTCCTGCTTGGGCTCGTTCCTCGCCCGGCAGGAGTCACGCCACGCGCAGCCATCGGTCGTCGGGGTCAGGCCGCGATTTGAGATAATTCAAGGGAAAAGGTGAAAGTTCAAAGATGCAAGGGGGGCAGAAAGATAGAAAGAATCCAGAATGAAAGTCAGGCGCAAGTTGCGCGGAATAGAGTGGAAGTGAGCATCCTGCCGCTTGATGGACGGGCGGAGAAAGGTTCCTTCGGGCGTGGAAGCCCTCGGACGCACGCGGGGATCCCGAAGTCGCGATTCGGGACAAGCTGCGCACGCTCCCCAAGCCTTTGCGTTTCTTTGCGAATGTTGCGAGAAATTCGATTTTTCCCCAACCGGCGGCTGTAAGCCATTCCTGAGAACGGGAGCGAAAAAGGGGGATGATGCCCGAAAAACCGGTTGAAACAGGCAGGGGTGGTTGATAGGTTGGGAATGCAAATTGCCTCATTCGAGAATGAACTCTGGATGGTTTTTATCAAAAATGAATAGGAATCCGGGTGACGAATATGACCGCATCGATCAAAGGAATTATTTTCGACATGGACGGGGTGCTCTGCGACTCGGAGTGGTTCATTCAGGAGGCCGCCACCCGGATGTTCGCCCGCACCTACGGGGTGACTGTCACGCACGCGGATTTTATTCCCTTTGTGGGAACCGGAGAGAATCGCTTCATCGGCGGGGTCGCGGAAAAATATGGCGTGAGTCTGGACATTGACCGCGACAAGGCCGAGACCTACCGGCTCTATCTGGAATTGATCCAGGGCAAATTGCTCCCGCTGCCGGGGGTCATTGATTTTATCTCGGACTGCCGCCGTGCCGGGCTCAAGCTCGCTGTCGCCACCAGCGCCGACGACATCAAGATGCGCGGCAATTTGCGCCAGATCGGCATTCCGGCTGAGTCTTTCGACGCGATTGTGACGGGTTCCCAAGTCGAAAAGAAAAAGCCTGATCCGGAGATTTTTCTCACAGCCGCCGCGCGGATGGGTTTGCCGAATGCCCACGCGCTGGTCTTTGAGGATGCCATCAGCGGTCTGGCGGCGGCCAAGGCGGCGGGTTCACCCGCCGTCGGCGTGACCACCACCCACGACGATGCCACTCTCCGGGCCGCAGGCGCCTCATGGACGCTTCCCGACATGACGGTCATCCCACCCTCCTTGAGCAAATTGCTTTTCGGGGAAAATGCAAAGACGGCTTAAAAATCCAGAATCCCGCGCAGGCCGAGGACGAGGGCATTGTCCACGGCGCTGTTTCCATTGGGCGTGATGATGTATTGGATGTCCGGTTGCAGGTGGAAGCCGTGCCAGACACGGATTTTGTGGGTGAACTCCAGCAGGATTTCCCGGCTGGCTGCGGGGCCTCCTGTGGCGACACTGGAGCGGCTGTAGTCTGAGCTGAATTCCGCCACGGCAAACCCGATCCCGGTAAAATCATCCGGGCGGCAGGGGATCAATCCTTTGTAGAGCAGGTTGAGCTGGCCCTGCCATTCCGCCTGGTTGCGGTCGCCGGGCGCGTGCAGAATCGCCGCCGCCACAGCCAGTCCGCGAAAGTGCCGGGGATCCGGTTGACGCCAGACGTATTGGCTCATCATGGCATACACGAGATAATTGCCCGTGCCGGACTGCGTGGACAGGTAAGGGGTGTAATCGCCAAAATTATAAATCGCGCCGATTTTGTAATGCCGGGGCAATTTGCCCTGCGGGTTGTCCTCATCGATTTTGTAGCCGAGCTCATACCCCGTCACGAGTTGGTTGAACATGAATTCCAGTCCATTGGGGTCGCGGTCGAAAACATTGGGCGTGCCGCTGTAAGCCCCGGTCATCAAATAAAAGTCGCCCGGCAGATTCAGCCGGAGCCGCGCGCCGGGCTGGCCATTGGGCGTGAATGGCGCGTTGAGATTGCCGATGATCTGCGGGTTGCCGAATGTGTTATTCACAAAGTAATTGTAGTAATCCATCAGGGCGAATTCATCCTGCATCGCGATCTTGCCGATGAGCAATTCGCCCACGCCGTCGCCGAACCCCTGTTTCAGGCCGTATTGATTGATCATGGGGTTGTTGAATCCCGCCACGCTGGAGATATTCATGAAATTCGGAATGTCATTCTGCGAAATCTGGTCGCCGTATTGCCACACGCCGCTCCAGTAAATCTCAGCCGCCTCCCAGCCGACGAGGCGTTCCATGTCCAGCGACATCTTCAGGGTGTTCCTCTGGAAAAAGCCGACCACTTGGCGTTGTCCCCCGGCGGGATTGCCCTGGAAATCGCTGATGGAATTCAGCGTGATCTCGAATCCCCCGCGGTCGAGACGGTCCCGTGCGCCATTCCAATTTCCCGTCAGCGTCTCAGCGGCCCAATCCTCGCTAAGCGAGTAATTTTTGAGTTTCTCGATCCGCGTGGCCTTGATCTTCTGCGCGGGGGAATTTCCCGCCGGCTGATCCGCGCAAATTGCTCGGGGTGCAAAAAGAAAAGTCAAGGCAAGAAGCAGGAGGGCAAATCGGCGGCATGCATTCATGCGCGGCATTGTAGCAATTTGCCCCCGCAGTCCAAGGTTAAAAATCTTGACGGCGCCATTTGCGGCATTATTTGTTCGGGACAATGCGGTTGCCGCCGCCCCCGGTTATCAGGCCGGAGTCGCGCCCAGGAGTGTTTGAATCCTGTCCAAAAGCGCGCTGGAACTCCAAGGTTTGAGCATGATGACGATTTTGTCATCATTGGCGCTCAGGTGGTCCATCTCCCGGGAATTGTAATATCCCGTGAGAATCAGCACCGGCATCGCCGGATAAAATTCGCGCACACGGGTCAAAAGCTCCAGGCCATTCATGCCAGGCATCAAATAGTCCGTCAGAAGCAAATCCACCGGATGTTTTTGTATGTGTGACAATGCGTCCGCCGGGCGCGTGAAAGCCGTCACAGACAGACTGGTGCTGATTTCGAGAATGTCTTTGATATTTTCGGTGATCATGGGTTCGTCATCGACGATGACAATGGATTTGTTGCTCATGTGATTGCCTTGTGATTCGGGTGGGGTGTTTGTTGAAAGGGCAGTAGAATGTCGAAAACAGCACCGCCTTGGGGGTGATTTTTCACAGAGATCCGGCCCTGATGGTTTTCGACGACAATCTTGCGGCTGATGGACAATCCCAATCCCGTACCCACACCGACGCCCTTGGTGGTGTAACCGGGATCAAAGATTCGCTCCTGTATCGCCGGGGGGACGCCGGGACCGGTATCGCGGATACTGACTCTGGCGAATTCCTCCCCGCGAGCCACAGTAATCTCGATGAGGCCTTTTCCGTCCATAGCTTGTATGGCATTATTCAGGATATTGAGAAAAACCTGTCCGATCTGGTCGGCATGGCAGTCCGCCATGCATGGCCCGTTGAGCGATTCCACCCGCACTCTCATGCCGCTCTTGAATGAATTTCCCAGCAGGGTCAGGGTGCTGGAAACGATATGGTTCAAGTCTGCCGGGAACATTTCCTCCGTGGCGTTGCGCCCAAAAACCTTCAGCGAATGGATGATTGCGCTCACCCGTGCGCCGGCCTCGGCCGCCCGGATTTTATTCTCGGAAATGATGGTGCGGATCCTCCCGGATTTCTGTGGGTCGGATTCCGCGCCCAACTTTTCTATGCCCATCTCGATGATTTCGTGGGAACTGAGCAATACACCCAAAGGCGTATTCATCTCATGGGCGATTCCGGCGATCAACTCACCCAGTGATGCCATTTTACTTTTGCTGATGAGCTCAGACTGTGTCCGGGAGAGATGACCGAGAGTCTCCATGAGATGATGGTTTTGATCCTCGAGCTTTTTTTCCTGCGTCTTGGTGAACTGGGTGTGTATTCTGTTGAATTGGATGGCCGACAGGAGACCGCAGTATTTTTCGGATGCGTCCACAATCACCAGATCATCGAAATAATGCTCCGAGGTGCGTTCATTGAACCGTCGGACCGCGCTCATCAAATCCGTGTCCGGGCGGATGTAAAGAATATCCTGATGGGCAATGGCCACCGACGAAAGGGCATGGATTTCGATCATTTCACTGCCATGAACCAAGCGGGCCGGGATTTTTATCCGGTCAACAGGCGCATGGGCGTAAAGCTCCTGTCCATAACGCAGACTCAAAACATTGGCCAATCGCTGGAATGATACCATGCAACGCACCGTCATGTCCGCGTTCAATAACACGGAATAATTCAAGCGTTGGGACAGCAATTCATCATAAGCCTCCTCGAGAGTCGTATCCAATGGCATCCAATGCTTGTGGCACAATTGTCCGAACCAGTCGAATGTCGGGGGGTGCGACACGATATCCGTGACCATCTATCCATTGTCCAAAAAACCCCTTGATTCACCAGTGACAATCCAGTGACATACGGATTTTTGCGTTGGAATCCGGCTCCCTGCACCTGCACTGGACGGCGGGGTTTATTCGCCAAGGTTGGAATAATTGAAATTTTATCCAAACCCCGTCACTGGGGTGTCGTGACTTTGGAAAATTTCCCTTTTCGCCCCGCGCAATTTGCTTCACGATGATGGATATGGAATACCGCAATCTGGGACGCACGGGGGTGAAGGTCAGCGAACTTTGTCTGGGCTGCATGATGTTCGGCGGACGAACCAATCTGGAGGACTCGGCCAAAATCATCGACCATGCCCTCGACGCGGGGATTAACTTTCTCGACACCGCCAATATTTATTCACGCGGGGTCAGTGAGGAATTCGTCGGCAAGGCGCTCGCGAAAAACGGGAAGCGCGACCGCGTCATTCTCGCCACAAAGGTGCACGGCCACATGTGGGACAACGACCCGAATGCCTGGGGCAACAACCGCCGCCACATCATCAGCCAGTGCGAGGCGTCGCTCAAACGGCTGCAAACCGACCACATCGACCTCTACCAGATTCATCGTCCGAATTCCGACACGCCGCTGGACGAGACACTGCGCGCCCTCGACGATTTGATTCGCGCGGGCAAAGTGCGTTACATCGGCACGAGCACTTTTGCGGCATGGCAGCTCATGGAGTCGCTCATGATTGCCCGGGAAATCGGAACACACCGTTTCATTTGCGAACAACCGCCCTACCACCTTCTCGACCGCCGGATCGAGCGTGAATTGGTTCCTTTCGCGCTGACGCATGGATTTGCCCTCATTCCGTGGTCTCCGATTGCACAAGGATTTTTCACAGGCAAATACCGCCGCGGTCAGGAGTTTCCCGCGGAGACGCGGTTCGCCACGAGCACCAATGGCCGCCAATACACGGAGAAAGCTTTCGACGTGCTGGATGTCGTGGAGCAAATTGCGCGGGAGAAAAGCACCGGCCCCGCGCAAATTGCGCTGGCATGGTGCAAGGACGCCCCCGGCATTACCAGTCCGATTATCGGGCCGCGCACGATGGAGCAAATGGAGGATTTTCTGAAGGTCACCGGGGTCAAGCTCACTGAGGACGACCGCAAACGCCTCGACGAAGTTTCCCCCAAAGGCGGCGTGATCGTGCCCTACTACGAGGCCGACTTCGGCCCGCACAAACACCGTCAGGGTTGAGTCTGCGCCCGCGCAATTTGCTCCCCCTGAAAAATTTACGAGATTCAATCTTATTGTTTCAAAAAAGATAATCTTGCGGCGGCATTTCATTTGAAGTATTCTGCATGTGTATGAACTATAGAGCCATTGTAAAGCAAGACGGGGATTGGTGGATTGGCTGGGTGGAGGAAGTCCCGGGGGTCAATGCTCAGGAAAAAACCAAAGAAGAATTGCTTTCATCCTTGCGCGAAGTTCTCATTGAAGCTCTTGAATTTAATCGGCAGGAAGCCCGCCAATTCGCTGACAAAGATTATACCGAAGAATTATTGTCGGTATGAAGCGGCGAGAGCTTTTACGTCATCTCCATCAGCACGGATGTGTGCTGCTCCGAGAGGGGGGCAATCACTCTTGGTGGCAGAATCCATCCAAAAATCGACGCTCTGCAGTTCCACGCCATCAAGAAGTGCCGGATCTTTTGGCGCGCAAAATTTGCAAGGATCTCGACATTCCAAAACCTTGAGAACTCAGAAACACCGTCAGGGTTGAGTCTCCGCCCGCGCAATTTGCTCCCGAGTGACCTCGACAGGGATCGCCTCGCACAATTTGCGCCAGCCGGGAAAATTCCATTTGTTCGGGAAATCACGGCATTGCCGGGGCTTGACCGGATTGATCCGGCAGTCGATTCCGTCGAGCAGGATGCATTCGCCATTGGGTTTTTCCGTGAGGGTCAGCCCCCGGCGGTCGGCACACAGCGTGGTGAACCGCGCGACAAAGTCCTCCTCGCTCAGGCCCATGAACCGCGCGATTTGCGTGACCTCCTCCTCCGTGACAGGAACCTCCCCCGGCCACTTGCAGCAATTTGCACAGCGTTGGCACTGGTAATGAATCTCCGGCATAAAAAAGATTACACCGTGATTGATCTTGAATCACAAGCTGGAATCATGACGCGGGCGGGGTGATTTTATTTCTGAAAGCGGCAGTCGCCGTGAGGGCAATTTTAGTGAGCTGTTCGCTGGTGAAAGGTTTGTCAAGAATCGCATGGACTTTCATGGCGGTTAATTCCTGCTGGTGGTCATCGGCATATCCGCTGATGACAATAAACGACGGCCTTTGATTCTCCGGAATTTTTCCGGAAACAATTTGCAGCATCTCCACACCTCCGAGCCGGGGCATGCTGATATCGGTAAAAACCGCCTCGTATTGCTGGTTGAGAATGCGATGGAGGCCCTCTTGTCCATCCGAGGCTTGTTCGACAATATAACCTTGTTTGGAAAGCACTTGGGCGATCAGGCGGCGGACGATTGGTTCATCATCCACGACCAAAACCCGGCCCGGACTCCCAGCGTCCGCACCCGCGGCATTTGCAGAATGAGACGGGAGCCACACCGTAAATAAAGTGCCTTTGTCGACTTGACTGGAGACATCAATGGAGCCGCCGTGCTCTTGAACGATGGAATTGCAAATGCTCAAACCCAGACCCACACCCTCATATTGGGCTTGAGCACTATCGCCCTGGGCGTAAGCACCTTTCGTCGTGTAAAAAGGATCAAAAATCGAGTTGATCTGATCGGCGGGTATCCCGCATCCATTATCATGGACACGAATGTAAATCCTGTCCCGGTCAAGGCCTGTTTCGAGACGGATGAGTTTCATGTCACGGCCGGCGAGAGCATGCCGGGCATTGACCAATAAATTCAAAACCACATGACCGAGCTTATTTTCGTCAATCATGGCGGAAGGTAATCCTGAGAGGGATTTTTCGATGGTTATCTTGTCTTTCTCCAGTTCGAAAGACAGTATTCGCAAGCTTTGTTCAACCACACAATTGACATCGCCCATTCTGTGTTGTGGTTTATTTTGCCGGGAAAATGCCAGCATGTCTTTGACGATTAAATGGGCTTTTTCACAGGCTTCGAAGGCTGATTTGAGATTTTTTTCCACCGCATCGGGAAGACCGGACTCGACCATGGATAATTCAATCGTGCCCATGATAATCGCGAGCAGATTATTGAACTGGTGAGCCGTGCCGGCGGCGAGTGTGCCGACAGCCGCGAGTTTTTCTGTCCGCAGAAGTGCTTGTTCTTGAGCCTTGATATCGGTCATGTCACGGCCGATGCCGACAAGACCAATCATATTTCCCTGGTTGTCTTTAAGGGGGATTTTTGTGCTGAGGATGAATTGTTTTTGACCCGTTATTTTGTGATGGCACTCATCCAAAAATGACCGGGCATGTCCCTCGGCGAGAAGCTTTTGTTCTTGATCATAAAATGCCTGGGCTTGCTCCCGTGGAAGCTGGTCAAAATCCGTTTTTCCAATGATCTCATCGAGTTTTTTGTATCCGGCACCGCGGACACAAGCAAGATTTGCCATGACAATATGCCCGAGGACATCTTTTACATAAATATAGTCAGGGATGTGGTCGATCAACATCTGGAGCAGATCCAGTTTTTGATCGAGCTCTTGCCGGGTTTTTTCGAGGGTTGTGATATCCCGGTTGATTCCTAAGACCCCGACAATTTTTCCTGACTCGTCGCGGTAGGGCGTTTTTGTCCGGATCACGCAGCTTTTACTGCCGTTATTATGCGTAAACCATTCTTTTCGATTAAAGAGCGGGACTCCCGACTCCATGATTTTTTTTTCTTCGTTGCGGAAGTGATCCGCGTTTTTTGTAAAATCAAAGTCTTGATCGGTTTTTCCGAGAATCTTTCCGGAGTCCGGTTCGCCAAAGAGCTCGCACAGGGCTTGATTGACAAGGATAAACCGCGACTCGGTATCTTTGAGGTAAATCGGGTCAGGCAAGACATCGATGACCGTTTTAAGAAGCTGGAGCCGGCGCGCGGCTTCTCTTTGACTGTTTTTAATGTCTGTGATGTCCCGGTTTATTCCCAGAATACCTGTGATTTTTCCCTGGCTGTTGTAGCAGGGGATTTTGCTTTTCAGGATGGTTCGCTCTTTCCCTTCGATATCCATGTAGCTATTTGTGACATTTATCAGCGGGGTGCCTGTCTTGATGATTTCCTTTTCCTCAATGACATATTGTTGCGCCTCATCCGCAGGATGAAAATCATGATCATTGTTTCCGATCATTTCCCGGGGGTCGTCCCGCCCAAAGCGCCGGGCGTATGCGGTATTCACATAAAGCAAACGATTGTCCAAATCCTTTAAACAAACCATGTCCGGGAGGGCTTCCATCAATGTCTGGAGGAGTTTGAGTTTTTGAGCACTTTCCTCCTGGGCGCTTTTTAATCCTGTAATATCCCTTGTGACGCCGATGACCCCGGTGATTTCACCCAGATGATTGGTGTAGGGCACCTTTGTCGTCATGAGCCAGACTTTGTTCCCGGGAGAGGACTCAAAGCTTTCGACTTTATTGTTCATGGGGGTTCGAGTCTGGATAACCCGGAGCTCATCCGCCCGATATTCGTCAGCCAGTTTTTTGTCAACGAAATCGCAATCTCTTTTGCCCAATATTTTTTCTTCCGGAAGATGAAACAACCGGCAAGTCGCTTCATTAATCAAAAGGAAGCGCCCCTCTCTATCCTTCAAATAAAAGGCATCAGGCATGGCATTGAGAGCCAGACGCAAGAGGGAGAGTTTTTCCGTTGCACTGTCCCGCGCTTCAGAAAGAGCGGTGATATCACGGTTGATTCCCAACAAGCCAATGATTTTTCCTGTATGATCGTAGCACGGATATTTGGACTTGAGCAAGATGTGCTCTTCGCCTTTCCGGTCGCGGTGGATATTCCTTTCATCGACAATCGGCTGGCCTGTATTCAGAACGATTTGCTCCTCTGCAAAATAAAGATCAGCCTCTTCTTTTGGATGAAAGTCATAATCGGTTTTTCCGAGGATGGACTCAGGGGAATGAGTGTTGAAATGTCGACAGGCGGCATCATTGACAAGAATAAAACGGGATTTTGTGTCCTTCAAGTAGACGAGATCCGGCAGTGCCTCCAAGAGGATTTCAAATGCCAGCAGCTTTTCATTTGTCCCTGATCCCTCCCGTAATTGCCCGAGCTGCTTTTCCAACTCAGCAATACGCTGATCTTTTAATAAAAGTTGCCGCTCTAATTCTCCAACATCAGGGGGCGGGGAAACCTTGGGATTATCTTTTTTCATGGAAAAGAAGGAACTGGGGACGGTGTCAATCTTAAATATGATTGCTCTGGAAATACAACTATAATCGTGTGCGTTGTTTCATGCACTGCTGCCTGGCCGCATGAAATGCGGCTGGTGCTTCAAAACTGCGAGAGGGTTTTTAAACAACGGTTATTATCGTTTGCTCATTTTTCACCGGGAATAATCCGCGGATTATTTTTGACGAGTTTGCGATACACAATCATGACAAAAAGGTGACCGGCAAGAGGAATTGTTATCAATTGAAACAGGATGGCAAGAATGATTTTTAACCCGTTGATCTGGTCGTGTAGACCGATTCCCATGCCCATTAACATGAGGATAATGCCGAGTGTCATGGCTTTCGTCAGGGCGTGGGAACGGGCCAGCGCATCTGGTAAACGAACAACCCCGATCGCACCCGCCAGGATGAAAAGGCATCCGACAAAAATAAATACCGAAGAAATGATCATGTAGAAATTCATTATTTATTTTCCTCCGTTTCGTCCTGATTCTCTCGTTTATTTTCATTGATCAACTCATCCGAACGGTACAAATAAAAAACAAAAGCCACCGTGCTGGCAAATCCCAACAAACAGAAGATCAGAATCAAATCCTGGAAAAGGACGGTGTGCCGGGTGATGGAAAAAATCACGATGAGCCCGATCACACAAACCGTGATTGTGTCAAATGCCAGCATGCGATCCACAACCGTGGGCCCTTTGAAGAGACGGTAGATCCCGCAGAATATCGAAATGATCAGCATGGTGTAGCAAACGGTGTTAAAAACAATCATTTATGCCCCTCCTGCTTGCGCGTGAATGCCAATATATTGTCACGCAAAGTCTGTGTAATGTCCTCAGCGACCGCCCCGGGTTGATCCAGCTCCAGAACATGGACGATGAGGGTTTTGCCATCGTCCTCCAAGTCCGCCGGGGTCGTGCCCGGGGTCAACCCGATACTGTAGCTCAAGATAATAATCTCGACCATGCTCAGTCCTGACACATCGTAACGTAAAAATCCTGAATGAATTTTCGAAGGATCACGGGTCACCGACAACCATGCGACATTGAGTGATGAAACCAGGAATGCCCGGGAGAAAATCAGCGTGTATTTAAAAAACGCCATGCACCTGCATACATAGGAGTGACTCTCCAAAGCGGCTTGAAAGAGATACAACAGACCGAACCCGATCAACATCCCGACAAAAAAGGAGCCCAAGGATGGTTGATCGCTGAGCAAGAGCCACAAGATCGTGATAAACAGGTGGAGGACAAAACTTTTCATAAGCCCGCCTCCTTCCCGCGCATGGCGAGGACTTTTTCAACGTATCCGGATTGATCGAGAGCGGTGTCCGCTGCGACTTCCGCAAGGCGGATGAAATATTCCGCGCCAAATCCAATGATGAGAGTCACGATTGTCATGACTATAATGATCGAAATCATCGGACGGCACCTTGGATCCTTGAGATCCACGGTTGCAGTGGCGGATTCACGCCAAAAAGCGGCATTCCAAATTTTCATCATGCTCAAAAGTGTCAATAGACTGCCAAAAATCACCGCGACAATGACAACCCAGCGACCCTGATCCAGACCGGAAACCAGAATCATGTATTTGCCCCAAAAACCACTCATCGGGGGCAGTCCTGATAATGATAATGCCAGAATCAAAAAGCAAACACCAAGCACGGGGGCGGCTTTCCACAAGTTACCCATTTTGTCGATGTCATCGCTTTTATTCATGACAGCGGCAGTGCCTCCCACGAGGAAAAGCGCGGCTTTAACAATGATATTGTGCGCCGTGTAAATGATCGCTGCCGCCAGGGAAAACGGGGTAAACAAACCGATCGCGAGCACAATGAAACCGATCTGACTGATGATATGATAAGAGAGAATACCCCGGATGAACCCCCGCGAGAGTGCGCCCAGACCACCCGTAATCATTGTGACCACAGATAACCAGAGCAGGGTTTCATAAACCAGATGGAGGGAGTGAGGCAGCACGGTCCCCAACGTCCGGATCAAGACATAGACGCCGACCTTGGTCAGCATTCCCCCGTACAACGCGGAGACCGCCACGGGCAAAGTCGGATAACTGTGGGGTAACCAGAAATACAAGGGGAAAATTCCAGCCTTCACCGCAAAAACAAAAATCAGGATGCACACGGCGATATCGATCCTGGGGTCAGGTCCCATCTCAATGAGGGTGCGATTGATATCGGCGAAATTCAAGGTTCCTGTAAGGCCATAACACAAACCCACGGCAGCGAGAAAAAAACCGCTCCCCAGGATATTAATAATCAAATAAGGAAAAGCGTGTTTGATTTCCCAGTCGTCCGCCTCCAGCGTGAGCAATGCGTAAGAAGAGATCAGCGTGATCTCGAATCCGACAAAGAGATTAAAAAGGTCTCCGGTACAAAATGTCAGATTCATCCCGGTCATGAGGAATTGAACCAGGGGCAATTTCAGAGGGTGCGCGATTTTGACAGGATTCTCGGCGAACTCATAAAAGATCGTGCACAAGGCAATGAATGAACCCAAAAAGAGCATGATCGCACCCAGCAGATCGACCGTGAGCATGATCCCGTACGGCGCGCCCCAATTGCCCATCGGCAGGATCAGCAATTCACCATTTATCGTTTTTGAAGCGATCCACAGTGACACTGCGAGCTGGAGACTCCCCGAAAAAGCGTAGAGCATCCGCCGGATATAACCCGGGCGACTCCAGATCAGACCGACCAATGCGGTGACCAGCGGAATGAGCACGGGCAGTATGAGCGCGTTGAAAATCATTTCTTCAAGTTCAACTCCTCACGATAAAGTTCTTCGGCATTCGTGGTCTTGTAATCCAGAAAAAGGCGATACAAGAGCAGCACCATATAGGCGACTGTCCCGAACCCGATCACAATCGCCGTGAGAATCAGTGCCTGTGGCAGGGGGTCGACCATGGGAACCGCTGCACCTTTGATGAAAGGCTCGGCAAGGTGATCCGGACGCCCGGACATCGCCAGAATCAAGAGGTTCGCGGCATTCGACAGGATCACGATGCCAAAAAGGATTTTCACAAAGCTCTGGTTGAGCATCAGGTAGATGGCACAACCGAACATGAATCCAACGAGTAGTGCTGTATCGATTTGCATGATGTTTAAATCTCCGCTGGTCCTTCTTTGGGGATGTCATCCGCAGGCATGGCGGCTGTGGACGATTCAATGGGGACTTCGATCGATGAGGAGTAGGCGGCCTCTTCCTCACGAACCATGGCATTCATTCCGCCGGTGGACTGTGCGAGCACAAAAATGATTTTTGTGCAAATGCCCACGACCACCAGGAAAACGCCCGCATCAAAGACAAGGGTCGTCCCGACCGCCAGCTTGCCCACCAGAGGGATTGTCCAGTAGGTGTTGTATTGTTGCAAAAACGGGTCGCCATAAATAAGAGGGATGCATCCGCTCGCTGTCGCCAAAGCCAGTCCGGCAAAAGCAATACGCGCCGGCGCGGTCCGCGTGATCCGGTAAATCTCCCCGACCCCCAGGGCAATACCGAGGAGAACCAGTGAAATGGCTGAAACCAATCCGCCGATGAATCCTCCGCCGGGTAGATTGTGCCCGCGCAAAAGCAGGTACAGCGCGACCAGATTCACCACAAAAAAGAGGATGCGGATGACATTGCGATAGAGGAAAGAATCGAGGGTTTTCACAGGTTCGCATCCTCCACATTCATTCTAAGATTGGATTGACCCGTGGGGCCTTTGAGATACTCCTCGCGGGTGCGTTTGCGGCGCATGAGCAATCCGAGGCATCCGAGCATGGCGATGACCAGCACGGCGATTTCCCCCAGTGTGTCAAACCCGCGGAAGTCCACGAGGATCACATTGACAACATTTGTCCCTTGAGCCAGCGGGGCGGAATTCGCCAGGAAAAAATCGCCAAGCGGCCGCGCGCGGGGGATGGCTGTGCTCAATAACATGGCGCAGGTGACGATGCCTCCGACACAGACGGAGACCACAATATTGAGCAATTTGCGCGAGGGAGTGATGGTAATGCGGGACTCGCCCTTCTGGGCTTCTTTGGGAAAACGCCCGAGCAAGAGCAGGATCAGAATCAATGTCACCGCCTCGACCAATAATTGTGTCATCGCCAAGTCCGGCGCGCGGTAGAGCACAAAATAAATGCTCACCAGGAATCCGGACACAGACAGACACAGCAGTTGCGTCATCCATTTGCGTCCGAAAAGCACACCCAATACCCCGATACCGATAATGATTCCGACAAAAGAGCGCAGAGAATTTATCTCGCCACCATCGTGGATCGCCAACAACCCCCACATGGAAGGATGCCGCACGGTGGCTAAGACCATCGCCCCGAGGATCAACACCACAAAAGCACTCACCACGATGAGCAAATAGTCAAATGGCCGATTCGAACGCAGAAAGCGTGTCACATAATACGCGCCATAGGGAAAGTGATCGATGCACCAGTCGAATCCTTTATCCAGCCGCAGCCACTCGGCGGCACGGATACGGTTAATCCAAGTCGTCTTCCACAAAAGGGCAAAGCCCGCCGCTCCCGCGGCAAAAATCGCCAGGCTTAAAACCAGCATCTCATTCCACCCATGCCAAAGGTGAAGATGAGGCAGCTCCAGGACATGCAGACCAGCCACAGACAAACCATTCCAGAGGGGTTCGGACAATCCGGGGAAAATGCCGAGCAGCAGAGCCAGTCCAGCCAGGATGGCGGGTGGCACCAGGAAAAACCCTGAAGGCGCATGAAAATGGTGGTCAATCCCTGCCGCCGCGTCTGGTTTGCCACGGTACAACGTCCAGACCACACGACTGCCGATGATGAATTTCAACAGCGACGCAAAAGCAAATGCACTCACGATCAACACAAAAAAACCGCCCGTGTCGCGATAGGCGAATATCTCCGCGAGGTAGAGCTCCTTGGCGATAAATCCGATGGTGCCGGGCAACCCTGCCATTGTCGCACAACCGATCAGGACAAGGATGGAGACAACGGGCAATTTGCGCGCGCAGCCGCCGATGCGGTTCAAGTCACGGGTGCCGAGACTGTGATCGATGATTCCGGCGAGCATGAAAAGCGCCCCTTTGTAAAATGTGTGACAGGCGATCTGGAGGAAGTCATGGGTGACGAGCTCCCGAGACGCAAGACCGTAAAAGGCAATGAGAGCCCCGAGCTGGCTGACCGTGGTGTAGGCGAGGATTTGTTTCAGGTCGGAGAAGGCAAAAGCCCACAACACCCCGATCAACATCGTCGCCATGCCGACAGTCACCAGCAGCGGCATCCAAGCGGTGCATTCACTAAAGACCGGATATACCCGCGCCGTGAGGAAAACCCCCAGTTTGACCATAGTCGCCGAGTGCAGATACGCGCTCACAGGTGTCGGCGCAGCCATCGCGTTGGGCAACCAAAAATAGAAGGGCACTTGCGCGGATTTGCCAAAAGCCCCGAGAAGCACCAGGATCATCGCGAGATTGCCCCATTGCAACATCCACTGCGCGTCGAGCCCTTGCGCCATGATCTCGGTGATGCTGTAAGTGCCTGTATTCAAGCCCAGGAAAATAATCCCCGTCATCATGATGAGACCGGTGGAGCCTGTCACCAGCAACGCCATGCGCGCGCCGCGGCGGGACTCCTCTTTTTCGTGGTTGAATCCAATCAAGAGGAACGAGGCAATGCCGGTCATTTCCCAAAAGACAAAAAGCAGCATGAGAT
The DNA here is from genome assembly GCA_964435715.1 of uncultured Verrucomicrobiota bacterium. Taxonomy (GTDB): domain Bacteria; phylum Verrucomicrobiota; class Verrucomicrobiia; order JAWXBN01; family JAWXBN01; genus JAWXBN01. Next base: position 93,862 of record CAYTAI010000002.1, read on the forward strand.
TGTCGGAGAAAACGGTGCCCAGCATCGACGCCATGAAAAAGACCAGATACGCGTAGAAACGCCCGTGTTCTTTGGCGTGGCTGTCCATGTACGAGCACGCATACAACACAATCAGAATGCCCATGCCGCTGACGACCAATCCGTAAAATGTCGAGAGTCCGTCTGCCAGAATGGAAAAATTTATGTCCAGCGAAGGAATCCACGGCCATGAATAAACCAATCCGCTTTTTGCCCCCGCAAGACACAGGTGGGCAATGATCATGCCAAACGAAAAGACCGGAAAAAAGAGTGCCAGCCACCCACAACGCGCGCCCAGCTTTTTCCCGGCAAATGCCAGAAAAAAGCCTCCGAAAAGAGGAACAAGTATCGCGAGTAAAAGTAAAATGCCCATGTCTTGATTTATTATTCAGTGATGGCTGTGCTGATCCTGTTCATTTGAGCCGGACAAAGCGCAAAAAATATGCCTAGGATAATCAAAATTACAACCAAAACCGGACTGATTCGCCGCCGTCTTTCCCAGAAACGCGGATGGCACCCTCAAGCAAGGGCACCGGAGGCTTTTTTTTCTGACAAATCGCAAGACAGCGGAGCAGAACCCCGTTATACTTCGTTGCATGAGGATTTTTGCTCTGCTCATCGCTTTATGGCTGGTTGGCCGGGGAGAATTCACAGCTTTTGCCCAGACGGCCGTCA
>CAYTAI010000002.1:94572-96621 GCA_964435715.1 uncultured Verrucomicrobiota bacterium
GAAAGTGATTTGAAACTTTACGCGCAGAATTCCCCTGCCGTGCAAAAGTTGATTTCGGACAGCCTGGCACTGACCCGCAAGAAACTCGGATACAAATACGGCTCTGCCCATCCCAAAAATGGCGGCATGGACTGTTCGGGGTTCATCCACTACATTCTCATCGAGCAAGGACTCGACAAAGTGCCGCGGATGGCGAGCGACCTTTATCTTTGGGTCCAGAGAAGCGGGCATTTACACACGGTCAAAAGCACGAATCCTCAAAGTCCGGAAATGCATCAACTCAAACCCGGGGATTTGCTCTTTTGGACGGGCACATACAATGTGAAGCGTTATCCCCCGATTACCCATGTCATGATTTACCTAGGACGGACAAAAGAGGATAATAATCCCGTCATGGTGGGAGCTTCCAGCGGGAGGCGCTACAGGGGAAAGGCACGGCACGGCGTCAGTGTCTTTGATTTTCGCTTTCCCAATCCGCGTTATGAGCAAAAAGCAAAATTCGTCGGTTATGGCGCGGTTCCCGGACTCGAAACCATTTACGAGTCCCGTTACGGAAAACCGGCAGTGTCCGGGTCACAAGCTTCGTCAGCAATGTCCCCGTAAAAAAGAGTGTCGCAATCTTTTTCTAGGAGTTTGATTCCAAAAACTTCTCAATATCATCCTCAAGCCCGAATAACACGAGCACGTCACCGGCGGCAATCCTCGTATTGGCATGGGGCACACCCTGGGACTTGTAATTGATACGGCTGTCACTTTTACTTTTCTGGGTTTTAAGGATCGTGATCAGGTTGATTTTAAAATCCTCGCGCAAGCGGAGCTCTTGAACCGTTTTACCCACACAATCCGGCGGGGTTTCCGCCTCGATAATCGTGTACCCCTCGCCCAGATCAATGATATTGTGGCTCCCCTCCAAAAGCAGCATTTTCCCGAGCCGCGCCCCGGACTCCTCCGCGGGAGAGATGAGCTCGTCGGCACCGACGAGGGAGAGAATGCGGCGGTGGAGCGGATTGGCTGCACGGGCGATGATTTTTTTGACGCCGAGCTGTTTGAGCAGGGCGGTAATGAGGACAACCTGGTCAAATTTATCGTTGATGGCGACGACGACGACATCACAATCTTCCAGTGCCTGCGCTTTTAATGCATCCTTGTCGGTGGCATCCATGATGACGGCGAGACTGACAATGTCCTTGATGTCGTCGATTTTATTTTCATCAGTGTCAATGGCGATCACCTCGGCTCCTTCACGCGAGAGCGTGCTGGCAATGCTGTAACCAAAGATACCGATACCGATGATGGCGATTTTCTTTTTCATAATGGATTCCTACATGAGTATGACATTTTCACGGGGATAATTATAGTTCTTTTCCTGTTGCCGGAAAAACAAAGCCCAGAAAAATGTCAAGACCCCCAGACGACCAATGAGCATATTCATCGCGATAAGCAATTTGCCCTGGTCGGATAGTTGCGCGGTAATCCCGCGGGACAACCCGGTCGTCGCCAGCGCGGAGACTTGCTCAAAGGCGATATCAATCACATCAAAATCCTCGGTCATACATAAAATCAGGGTGCAAACGATGATCACCAAGACATACGAGATCATGATGGCGAGCGCTTTGAACACGGTGTCATTGTCGATTTGTCTTTTGAACATTGTCACCCGGTTCTCCCCGCGGACCAGGCTTTTGAGCGCACAGAGCCCAACCGCGAAAGTGCTGACTTTGACTCCGCCCGCCGTGGAGGCCGGACCCGCACCCACCCACATCAGACCCATGATGACCAGACATGTCGGCACGGCCATTTGCGCCGTGTCCACCACGGAAAAACCCGCGGTTCGCGCCACTGCAGACATGAAAAAGGAATATCCGAGCTTCCGCTCCCAGCTCTGTCCCTCCAGCGTGTGATGCATGTCGAGAATCAAATACATGACCATCCCGAAAACAAGCAGTCCTATGGTCGTTACGAGGACGATTTTCGAGTGAACCGTCAGGCGGACTTTTTTGCGCGCGCTCCGCACACGGCTCTGGAACCAATTATATAAATTCACAACCA
>CAYTAI010000002.1:96631-98792 GCA_964435715.1 uncultured Verrucomicrobiota bacterium
CCGGAAAACCTAACCCTCCCAAAATAGCCACCACGCAAATTGTCCCTGTACCAACCGGATCATTGGCAATCCGGGGATTCATGAGTCCTTCCGGAAAGAGTGAAAAACCCGCATTACAAAATCCTGAAATCGAGTGGAAGAGGGCAAACCATGCCGCCTGGTGCCAGTCGGGGAATTCCGGCAGCCAGCTCCAAAAAATAAAAACCGTCCCGATGACTTCTGTGATCACCACAAAAGCAATAATGCGGACGACCATCTCGGAGATTTTTCCCAGGTTCTCCTCCGCAATAAAATTCCCCACGAGGAACCGCTGGCGCACCCCGAAACCTTCACCCAGGAAAAAAGCGAAAAATGTCGTGAGGGTGATGATTCCCAGACCCCCGACCTGGATAAGAGCCAGCAGAATGACTTGTCCCAGCGGTGTGAATGTCGTCCCGGGATTGACCGTGCTCAGGCCTGTGACACAAATCGCGCTGGTCGACATAAAGAGCGCGTCAATGACGCGGATATCCCCGACGGTCGCCCGCGGAAGCAGTAAAAGCAGCGTTCCGATCAAGATCAGCACCAGATAGATAATGAATGCCGCCCGTGCAGGCTGGATTTTGATCGAGGCGGATTGGTGGGAAAACCTCAACAAGTGCAACAACGCATAAATCCCCAACTGGGCTTGTATCACGCCCAAATACACCGCGGCTGTCGCAGCGGCATCCAGCTTTGAAAACAGAAGATCGTCAAGCAGGGGAATATGAATGATTTTCTTAAAGAGCATGAACTGGAAGATCACCAGCACCGCAATGATGTGCTCGAACCATTTTTTCCGGAAAAACTCTTTCCTCTCATGGATGAGTAACAACCGTAAAAAATGCTGCACCACAAAAAAACCCAGAGCAACAAATGTCAGGATATGGACGATATCCAATTCCAATGGTCCGAGATAAAAACCGTATTCCGCAATCAGACAACCGAATGCCAGGATACTGGCAATAATCATGATCCTGTCCAGCCAGACAAGCATCCGCTCACGCATGTCCAAAAGTTGTGGTGAATGATGAAAAAGATACCACCAATTTCTGTAAGTCTTGGAGGACGGATTTCTCCAATCCTCTTTTTTCGGGGACTCCGGCATAAAAATGTCCCCCAAAGTTCCCTTTTTATGTGTTCCCGGTCAATGCTATAGTTTTTCTTGCTTTTCCATTTTTTAATGGTCGATGCAAATTGCCATGCGACTGATCCCGTTGAAGATATTCCATCAAACCTTCCAGTCTGTTTTCATCGCCCGCCGTTTTTTGAATTTATCGAAATAAAAAAGCTCTCGATAACTGATGGCGTATTCAAAGACTTCCTTGGTGATTTTCACATCGTAAGCGCAATACTCCGCAATTTCATAAATCTTGCCTTCGCGCCACCAGCGGATCGCATCCAGCCCATCCGCCGTTTTTCCGTAACCCAGTGTTGCTTCCGCAATCGAATCGAGTTTCAAACGGTGCCCGAGGATTTTATCGACTTCCACCAGCATGTCGAAGCTCGGGATCTGGCTGAAATCCAACAAACTATATCCCGCGAGCACCTGATAATCGAAATTCACATGATTAAATCCGACCACCACCGACGCCCGCATGAGCTGTTGAATCATGTCCTCGACTTGGTCCTCGGTGTAAATATGGTACTGATTGGTTTTTGTCGAGAAGGTGACCCCGACCGACATTTTCATTTTCATCTTGGAGGCAGGATCCCAACCCCCGACTTCATCAGCGGTTTTTTGCGTTTCCAGATCGAAGTAAACAATGTCTTTCATACGGATCAACCGGTTTTATAGAGGAAATATTTCCCGATGGAAACCATTAGTTTTTTGCGCTTCTGTGCCTGTTCTTTCCAGTCTCCTCTTTATACCCTTGACAGTTTTGTGACCGATTCTTCACCTGCACGCCATCTTCCCGTCACAATCATGCTTCTGAGTCTAATCGCCCGCGAGGTATATAAACAATTTCACTTATCCCCCATTATTTATGAAAAAACCCATCCTCATTTGTCTTTCCGTTTTATCCCTTTGCCTCCCCCTGCACGCTGCCAGCTTTAATATTGGAACAGGAACAAATACTTCCGGACAAACGCTCAATGCCGGGGAAAATGGCGTCGTCAGCAATGGCGCGGCGCTGCGTCC
>CAYTAI010000002.1:98802-99708 GCA_964435715.1 uncultured Verrucomicrobiota bacterium
GCTGTCAACATGAATGGCAACAACGCCGTCATCACAAATTTCGGGGTCATTGAATCAACGGGTGACCGCGCACTGCGAACCGCCAACAGCTCGCTGACAGGTTTTTTCATCACAAATTCCGGCACGATCCGCGGTGGCAACGATGACGGGATTCAATTGCGTGGCGCCAATTCAACCCTCACCCTGCACAACAGCGGGCTTTTCAGCGGGGGAACCTCCGGGCAGGCTCTTGATTTTGACAATGTCACGGGCGGGAGCAGCTTGGTCGTCAACTACGCCGGAGGAACGATTGTCGCGACGAATGCCGACGCCATCCGCCCCGGCGCGAATAACATCCTCACAAATTTTGGTCTGGTGCATTCCACCAGCGGCGACGCCTACGACGCGCAGGTCAATACAAACAGCCGCATTTTTAACCACGGCATCATCACGGGTTCCCAAAAGGGTCTGCGAATCGTCAGCGGAATCATTTCCAACACCGGCACAATCATCGGTTCCACGGAGGAAGGAATCGCGCTGACGACCAATCTTTTTCCCGCGCTGACCAACAACTGGATTTTTAACAGCGGGGTGATCACCGGCGGCACCCACGGAATCGAGACAAAAATCAGTGTCAATGTCACCAATCAAGCCGGCGCATTCATCATCGGACGAAGCGGTTCCGGCATCAATGTGGACGGGCTGGACATGACGGCGACGGTGGTCAATTTCGGCACGATCAAGGGCGGCACGAATAGCCCCACCGCCGACGGCGACGGGGTGGACATTGACGGCATCGCATTCATTTACAACCACGGCCTGATCGAGGCCAAGGGCAAACACGGCGCGCCCGATGGCAATAGCGAGGGCATCGCGGCGGGGGGCGGATTCATCTTCAATGCCAACGGGGCGACCATTTCCGGCGAG
>CAYTAI010000002.1:99748-131351 GCA_964435715.1 uncultured Verrucomicrobiota bacterium
GGGGTGGCGGCGACGATCATCGACAATGCGGGAACGATTCTCGGCGAGAATGAATACGCCATCCGCATCGCGGGTGATTTCAACAACTCCATCACCAACCACGCCACAGGCCAGATTTACGGCAACGGCGGCGCCTCCATTGGCTCGGCGGTTCAACTCGGCGGCGGCAATGACAAAATCCTCAACTCCGGCAGCATCTCCGGCACGAATGGTCTGGCGGTCAGCATGGGCGGCGGCGATGACGAGTTTGTCTGGCTGACAGGGGGATTCGTCAATGGCCTCATCGACGGCGGCGCGGGAAATAATACACTCCGCTTTGACTCGACCAGCGTGGTCATTCTCAATCAAAACAACCTCGTGACGAATTTTAACACGACCATCATCGAGCAGGGCAAGGTCGAAGGAACCGCTGACGCGCGCCTGGGCAACGTGCAAATTGCTTCGGGCGCCTCTCTGGCGGGCGCGCTGACCGTAGGTCAGATCAGCGGGGCGGGCTCGGTCGATCCGGGATTCAGCCCCGGCATTCTCACGGCCCACTCCATCGACCCGACGGGCGGGATGGACTTTAATTTTGAATTCACCGGGTTCGACCCCGTCTTTAATATGCCCGCCGCGAGCGTCAATGACATCATTCGGCTGACCAACGCGGCTCCATTCACCGCCTCCATGACAGGCGGCAATGCCATCAGCATCTTCTTCGATGTGGCCGGAATCAATGACGGGGACATCTTCAAAGGCGGATTTTTCACAGACACTGCGGCGGATTTTCTTTCCTCATTCTCCGGCGCGTCATTCCAGTATTACATCGCTGACGCCGGCGGCTCCACGATTTACCTGAGCAAAAATTACTCCGCTCTGGACATGTCACTGTGGAATGTTTCGCTCGGGACTGTCGCGCAATCGGCGGACTTCGGCGCGGGCGCGGTCAACGGGCAAATTGCCCAGTTCACCATCCAGGCGGTTCCCGAACCCTCCACCTACGCCCTGATGGGGCTTGGTGCCGCCGCCTTCCTCCTGCTGGCCCGGCGCAAATTGCGCCGCAATGCATGATCTCGAATACTTTCTGCTCGCGAAAAAATCATCCTTGATCGGTAAAAACGATTTTTTGCCCCGGCGGGAGCATTCACGGGGATGACAAAAAGTTTGTGGTCAGAAACGGGAAGAAATCCGATTAAAGACTAGCGCAATCGGTGGGGATTGCTTAGAAAGTCGGGGACTTATGGGTTACAGACGAGAGGCACGCGAGAAAGCGGTTCAATTCCTTTATCAGCATGAGCTGAACTCCGGGGATGATTTTTCCAGCGCGCTGGAGGCATTTTGGGCGATCCCGGAGAATGCCGAGACCGCCGTGCGGGCGCGTGAATTTGCCGACGGGCTGATCCGCGGGGCATTCGAGCATCGCGCGGAGTGTGACGAGAAAATCAAGATTTACACGCAAAACTGGGATTTCCACCGGATTGCGCCTGTGGACAAAAATGTCATGCGCCTGGCGATTTTTGAAATGCTCCACCGCGACGACATCCCCCCGGTCGTCTCGATCAATGAAGCCGTGGAGATCGCCAAAAGATTCAGCACCGCCGACTCCGGGAAATTCGTCAACGGCATCCTCGACAAATTCAAACTCGAGCTGACCCGTCCTTTCCGTGATGCCGCGGGCAAAAAGTAAAATGGATGTGGTGAGTCCGCCCCGCATCGAGCCATTCCTGTTTCGATGAAATTCCTGAATAAACAATTCATGCTTCTGGCAGCCGGGAGTCTGGCGACCGCGCTTTTACTGGCGTTCTTATTTCCCCGTTTTGAATGGGCGTCCCTGTGCTGGCTGGCGTTGACCCCGTTGATTTACGTGCTGCGCGGGAGCAAATTGCGCGGGGAGATCAATGTGGACAAGCCGCCGGGGGAAGAGCCGGAGCAATTTGCGCGGACGGGATGGCGCGATGCCTTTTCCTGGGGATGGCTGTCGGGATTTATTTATTTTACCGTGAGCCTGTCCTGGATCGGACATGTCAGCACCGGGGGAATGTTGCTTTTGGCAGCGTATCTTGGGCTTGGTCTGGGACTTTGGGCATTGGTTGTCGCGATGCTCTGGCACCGGAATCAGATTCTTTCCTCCGTGAGCAATTTGCATTTTGCCTTTACCGCGGCGGCGGCGTGGGTCGTGATCGAGTGGCTCAAGAGCCATTTGCTCACCGGATTCCCGTGGAATAATCTCGGGGTGTGTCTTTACCGCAATTTGCCCATGATCCAAATCGCGGAGTTTTCCGGTGTGTACGGGTTGTCCTTTGTCATCGTGTTTGTGAATGTGATTTTGCTTTTGACCATCTTGCGTCTGGATCGCGAGATTCGGCTCATGATCCGGAAGCGCAATGATTTTCAAGTATTCCGGTTGCGCCCGCACCTGGATTTTACTGTGGCAATGGTGCTTTTGCTGGGTGTATACAGTTACGGGCTGGTCTCGCTATTTGCTCCGCCGGGGAAGTCGGTTGTATTGAGGACGGCGCTCATCCAGGGGAATATTCCTCAAGACCAGAAATGGAATGCGGAGAGATTCTACTCGATCATGGAGACTTATGAGGGACTCACGCAGAGTGCCGCGCTGGCAAAACCCGGATTGATTGTCTGGCCGGAGTCCGCCACGCCCGCCGGGTTTTTGCAGAACCAGGAGGTTTTCGACATGATCCGGCGTTTGACCCCGGCGGATGCCCCGCCGTTGCTTTTCGGGTCAAATGACGTCGTGGACAAAAAAGATTACACGGGCGCCTTTCTCACAGGTCTTGGCGACGGGATTTTCGAGATTTATCACAAGATGCATCTGGTTCCGTATGGCGAATACGTTCCCTTGCGCCGCTGGATGCCTTGGCTCAAAAAAGTTGTTCCCATCGGGGACGGGTTTTATCCCGGGCGTGATCCGAAAGTTTTCATTCTTCCCCCGGACAATTTGCGTGTGGCACCGCTGGTCTGTTTTGAAGATATTTTTCCTTATCTGGCACGGCAACGGGCTTTGGCGGGGTGTGATGTCTTTGTGAATCTCACCAATGGAGGCTGGTACGGCGAGTCGGCAGGGATTTTCCAGCATGTTGCCAATGCGGTCTTCCGTTCGGTGGAAACGCGGCGTCCCACGATCCGCACGACAAATACCGGGGTGAGCTGCTGGATCGATCCCCAAGGGCGGATCCGCGACCGGATGATGCCCTTTGTCGCCGGATTCCAGGTCTGCGAGGTGGTCATTCCCGTCGATGCAGCCGTCACATTTTACACAAGACAGGGAGACATATTTGTCGTAATGTGTCTTCTCGTTTTAATCGCGGCAATCGCGGGACACATTTTATGGCAACAGAAATCAGTTTTGAAATCAGTGAACTCCTAGGCAGACTCGAGCAAGTCCGGAGGTTTCTTTGACGTAGCCGGCAAAGAAAAAATAATCTCCGATCTGGAAGCGCGCATGGCGGACGGGGATTTCTGGGCAAACCAGACAGCGGCGCAAAAAACCGTCAGTGAGCTGACCGCCTTGCGCGGAGTGGTCAACCCCTTTAAAGAAGTCGCCGCCCAAGTCGAGGATTTGGCAACGATGAAAGAGCTGCTGGATGCCGAGGAGGACACTCCACACCGGGACAAGGAACTGGACAGCTGGGTGAAGGATTGCCTGAAAGCCGAAAAACAACTCGCTCAAGTCGAGTTGCGAGCCTTTCTTTCAGGCGAACACGACCGGAGCAATGCGATTGTCAATATCCACTCGGGCGCGGGCGGGACGGACGCCTGCGACTGGGCGGATTTGCTTTTGCGGATGTACAAAAGATATTGCGAACGCAAGGGATACGATTGTGAAATCGTCGATCTCCAGCCGGGTGATGAAGCGGGCATCCGCAGTGCCACGCTCGTGGTCAATGGTGAAAATGCTTATGGATTCCTCCGCCAGGAGATGGGTGTCCACAGACTGGTGCGGATTTCCCCTTTTAATGCAAATGCCGCGCGCCAGACATCGTTTGCCTCAGTGGACATTTTTCCCGAAATCGAGGATGATGTGGAAATCAAGATCGAGGAAAAAGACCTGAAAATCGATACCTACCGTTCCGCCGGGGCGGGCGGACAACATGTGAATAAAACCGATTCCGCCGTGCGGATGACCCACATCCCCACCGGAATCATCGTCGCGTGCCAGAACGAACGTTCCCAAATCAAAAACCGCGCCACCGCACTGAAAATCCTGCGGGCGCGCCTCTATGAGCTCCAGGAGGCCGAAAAACGCAAGGAACTTGAGAAACGCCACGGTGCCAAAGACGCGATCAGTTTTGGCAGCCAGATCCGCTCCTATTTTTTCCACCCTTACAAGCTTGTCAACGACCACCGCACCGGGTTGAAAATATCGGATGTCCAGCGGGTCATGGACGGCGACCTCGATGAATTGATCGAAGCCATGCTCCGGGGCGTCCGGCGGGGTGACAATACCAATGAAGAGGGGGATGAATGAATATTTTAGACGAGATTATCGAATATAAACGCGGCTTTGTGGCGGAAGCCCGCAAGCACCGGCCCCTCGCACAGCTCGAGCGCGAGGCGCGGCTGCCCCGGCGCAAATACAATTTCAAGGGGGCACTGCGGAAGCCCGGGCAAATTGCTCTGATTGCCGAGGTCAAAAAAGCCTCGCCCTCGGCAGGATTGATCAAAGCCGATTTTAATCACACGCAAATTGCGGAGGATTATTTTGCGGCGGGTGCATCGGCCTTGTCTGTCCTGACCGATGAAAAATATTTCCAAGGACACCTGCGCTATCTGGAGGAGATCCATGCGGCTGTCCCGCTGCCCTTGCTCCGGAAAGATTTCACGATTGATGAATACCAGATCTATGAGGCGGCACTGTCCGGGGCGGCGGCCATCCTTTTGATCGTGGCGGCACTGGAACCCGGTGAGATTGCACGATTCAGCTCGCTGGCAAAAGCCTTGCATCTGGATGTGCTCGTCGAGATTCACACCGCTCAAGAACTGCAAATTGCCCTCGACTGCGGAGCCGACATGATCGGGATCAACAACCGTGATCTCAAAGAAATGAAAACCGATTTGTCCGTGACGGAGCAACTGGCTCCGCTCATCCCGACGGGAATCGTCAAAGTCGGGGAAAGCGGGATCCGCACCCGGGAGGATGTGGAACGCTTGCGCCGGGCGGGGATAGACGCTATCCTTGTGGGCGAATCAATCATGGGGTCGACGGACATGAAACAAAAAATCGGAGAATTAACCGGTGGTGCCTAAAATCAAAATATGCGGAATCACTAACCGGGAAGACGCGGAAAAAGCGATCGAATACGGTGCGGACGCGCTGGGATTCGTTTTTTATGCGAATAGCCCGCGCTTTATCACGCCGCAGGAAGTCGTCATGTTGACGACCTCCATCCCGGTTTTTATTTCCAAGGTCGGAGTCTTTGCGGATTTGCCCGTCGAAGAAGCCCGCACGATTGCCAATGAAGTCGGACTGGAAGCCATCCAGCTTCACGGCAATGAATCCCGCGATTATTGCAAACAATTTTACCAGCCCGTCATTAAAGCTTTCCGGATGAAAAGCATCGAGACGCTCATGGAAATGAAAGATTATGAGGTGAGCGCTTTTCTCTTGGACGCCTTTTCAAGCAATGCCCTCGGCGGCACGGGGAAAAAATTCAACTGGGACTGGGCTTTGCGCGCCAAAATCCATAACCGCCCCATCATTCTCTCCGGGGGGTTGACGCCGGACAATGTCGTCGAGGCGGTTCGCACGGTGCGGCCCTATGCCATTGACGTGAGCAGCGGAGTGGAGTCAGTGCCCGGCAAAAAAGATCACATTATGATGAGGGATTTCATACAAGCCTGTAAAAAAGCATGAGCACCGCACTCCTTTCACCCCTGCCTGATGTCGCCGGACGGTTTGGTCCTTTCGGCGGCATGTATGTGCCTGAGACCCTGATGTCGGCACTCCAGGAGCTCACCCGGGAATATCTCAAAGCGCGGGATGATGTGTCATTTCAGAGAGATTTGAATTATTACCTGCGGCAATATGCAGGACGTCCGACACCTCTTTTTTATGCCGAAAGACTCACGCAACATGTCGGCGGGGCAAAAATTTATCTCAAACGCGAGGATTTACTGCACACCGGCGCGCACAAGATCAATAACGCCATTGGTCAAGCCCTGCTCTGCAAGCGCATGGGCAAAAAGCGTGTGATTGCCGAGACCGGAGCCGGTCAGCACGGTGTGGCGACGGCGTCAGTCGCTGCACAATTCGGATTTGAATGCACCATCTACATGGGCGCGGAAGACTGCCGCCGTCAGGCTCTGAATGTCGCGCGGATGAGATTCCTCGGGGCAAAAGTCGTCGCGGTCGAGGCCGGTCAAAAGACACTCAAAGAAGCCGTGAATGAAGCCATGCGCGACTGGGTCACCCATGTCCGCTCGACCCATTATATCCTCGGCACCGCCTACGGTTCACACCCTTATCCCATGATGGTTCGTGATTTTCACCGCGTGATCGGACTGGAAGCGCGGGAGCAATTTCTCGCGGCGGAAGGCCGGTTGCCCGATTTGCTCGTGGCTTGTGTCGGAGGCGGGAGCAATGCCATTGGGCTATTCCATCCCTTTTTGGAGGATACAAGCGTGCAAATGATCGGGGTCGAAGCCGGGGGGCGCGGCATCAGACCGGGCGAACACGCGGCGCGTTTTCAAGGAGGCAGTCTCGGCGTCCTTCAAGGAACACTGTCATACATCCTGCAAGATGAGGACGGGCAAATTCAGTCCACCCACTCGGTTTCCGCCGGATTGGATTATGCCGCTGTCGGTCCGGAACACTGTTATCTCAAAGACACTGGGCGCGCGAAATATACTTATGCCACCGATGACGAAGTCCTGGAGACTTTCCAGCTCCTTTGCCGGACGGAAGGCATCATTCCCGCCCTCGAAAGCACTCATGCCCTCGTCGAGGCAATCAAACAAGCCGCCAAACTCGGTTCCGATAAAACCATCATCGTCAATCTCTCCGGACGCGGAGACAAGGATGTCCAAGAGGTCATGCGCTTGCTGGATGCGTCCCCCGCTTAAATCGTGTTCCCTGACCACAAAACTCTCCATTCCCTGCCCAATAAAAAATATATGAAATCAATGACTGGCTACGGCCGGGGCGAAGCCCGCTCAAAAAAACACTGTGTCGTGTGTGAAATCAGTTCCGTCAACCAGAAGGCACGCGATATTTTCTTGCGCTTCCCCCGTGAACTGGAAAATCTCGAACCCCGCATCAAGGAAGAAATCTCCCATCGCATCGTGCGCGGAAAACTCAGTGTCTCCATCAATGTCCAATCCCATGACGATGGCGGACAGAGTCCGTCCGTGGACACACCAGTGGCAAGACAAGCGCTCAAAAACCTGCGAAAACTCCAAAAAGACCTCGGGTTGGCAGGGGAAATCCGGATTGACACGGTTTTAAGGATTCCCGGCGTGCTCAACTCATCCGGTCCGGCTCTTGATCCGGACGCCCTCTGGCCGACAGTCCAAAAATCCGTGCAATCGGCTCTGGATGCCTTGCTCAAAATGCGCTCCAAGGAAGGCCTCTTTTTGAAAAAAGAATTAATGGAACGCCTTAAAAACCTGCGCAATTTGCATACGCAAATCTCCTCGCTCGCCCCGCAAGTGGTTCAAAAACACCGGAAATCATTGCATGAACGCATCAAAGCCGCGGGTGTGCAAATTGCGCTGGATGACGAACGGTTGATCAAAGAAATTGTCTTTTTTGCGGATCGCTCGGACATCTCTGAGGAGTTGACCCGCCTCAAAAGCCATTTCTCACAGATGCAGGATGCCTTGAATAGCAAGGAGCCCGTGGGTCGCACGCTGGACTTTTTGATTCAGGAGATGAACCGCGAGGTCAACACGATCGGTTCCAAGGCAAACCATGTCGAGATCTCCCAGCGCGTGGTGGATTTAAAAGCCGAACTCGAAAAGCTGCGCGAGCAGATTCAAAATATCGAGTGAAATAAAATCCGAAAGCGGACAATTATTTCAAGTGTATTTGATGACTTCTTCGATCGTGGTCGCCCCGTCGAAAATCGAGCGCAGCCCGTCCTCGCGCAGGGTTTGCATGCCCAACTCGATGGCTTTTTGCCGGATCACAACGGAAGGCGCGCGCTGGTTGATGAGCTCGCGAATCGGCTCGGTGATATCGAGAAGCTCGTAGATGCCTTTGCGTCCGCGGTATCCGGTCATGCTGCATTCAGGACAACCCGTGCCCGTGTAAAACATTTTGTCCCCGATTTCCTGTGCGCTCAGACCAATCGAGACCAGGGCGGTGTCATTGGGCTCGTATGCGGTCTTGCAGCTTTTGCAAATTGTGCGAACCAGACGTTGTGCCAGGATGCCCTCGAGCGAAGACGAAATCAGGAAAGGCTCCACTCCCATGTCAATCAAGCGCGTGACCGCGCCGGGGGCGTCATTGGTGTGCAGTGTGCTCAAGACCAAGTGACCCGTGAGCGAGGCTTGAATGGCAATTTGCGCGGTTTCCAAGTCGCGCGTTTCACCAATGAGAATCACATCCGGGTCTTGCCGCAGGAAGGCGCGCAGGATCTTTGCGAAGGTCAGACCGATATTGTCATTGACGGGAACCTGTTGGATGCCCTCGACCTCGTACTCGACCGGGTCCTCCGCCGTGAGGATTTTGATTTCGATGTCGTTGATTTTATTCAGACATGCATAAAGCGTCGTGGTTTTTCCCGAACCCGTCGGGCCTGTGACGACAAAAATACCGTTGGGCTTGCGGATGACCTCGCTGATGTAACCGTAAATCCCCTCGGGCATGCCCAGCCCTTCGAGCTCCATTTTAACAGTGGATTTATCCAGGACACGCAGCACGACACTTTCCCCGTATTGTGTGGGGAGCGTCGACACACGCAAATCAACGGGGCGGTTGGCGACATTGAGCTGGATGCGCCCGTCTTGGGGCAGACGGCGTTCCGCGATATTCAGTCCCGCCATGACTTTGATACGGGAGATGACCGGGAGTGCCATTTGCCGCGGAGGGGGAGCCATTTCCAAAAGCCCGCCGTCGACACGGTAACGGATACGGAAATTGTCCTGGAAAGGTTCAAAATGAATATCGCTGGCATGAGCTTGAATGGCGCGGTAGAGCACGAGATTCACATATTTGACAACCGGTGTGGCATTCGCCTCCGCTTCGATGTCCTTGGCATCGCGCAGACCGTAGGAGCCAAGGCGCTCCGCCTCTTCCTCGAGGATTTGCGCTCCAAGCACGTCGAGCATGCTCGAGTCGTCGCCATAATATTTTTTGATCGCCTCCTCGATTTTTACCGGGGAAGAAACAATCATCGACACATCCTTGCCCGTGCTGAAACGCAAGTCGTCGAGGACTTGCAGGGCAAAAGGATCGGCGAGAGCCACGGTCAGGGTCATGCCATCCCAAGAAACCGGGATGGCGGAGTTCACCCGCGCGGTCTGGGCATCCAGCATCTCAATGACCTCGGGGGAAAACTCAATGGCTTCCAGAGGCATGTAATCATAACCCAGGTAGGCGGCAATGAGTTGAAGCAACATCGGTTCATCGGTGATCCCGTAATCAAGGGTGACTTGAGCCGCCGATTTTCCTGATCGCGGCATTTCATCTTTCATTTCAGCAAGCTGATCCGCATCAAGCAGACCGTTATTCTGCAAGATTGAAATAATGATGTCATTGTGGGATTCGAACATGATGAAATGATCCTATTTCTTCAGTAATTCCTTCAAGTCTTCCGGTCGCTGCGACATGGTCATGACCGTATTCATATCAATGATTCCCTGCCGCAGCAGGTAGACCAGATGGGAGTCGAGTGTCCACATGCCCAGCTTGGAGCCTGTCTGGATGTCCGAGTAAATCGAGAATGTTTTATTGTCCCGGATTTTATTCGCGATGCCGTCAGTCTGCACCATGATCTCCAAGCCGGCGACACGGCCTTTGCCATCGACACGGCGCAGGAGCACTTGGGAAATCACTGCTTTGAGATTGCCGGAGAGCTGGATGCGGATTTGCTCTTGTTGATTCATGGGGAAAGCGCCGACAATCCGGTCCACCGTGCGGGCTGCTCCCGTGGTGTGGAGTGTTGCAAAGACCAGATGCCCGGTCTCGGCGGCATTGATGGCAGCCTCCATCGTCTCCAGATCGCGCATCTCCCCGACGAGCACGATGTCCGGGTCTTCGCGCAAAGCACGGCGCAGCCCGTCGGCAAAAGACGGACAATCCACCCCGAGCTCGCGCTGGTTGACAATACACTGTTTGTGCGGGTGGAAATACTCGACCGGATCCTCAATCGTCAGGATATGACCCCGGGTATTTTCATTGATGTAATTGATCATGCTCGCCAAGGTGGTGGATTTGCCCGAACCCGTCGGTCCGGTCACCAGAATCAATCCGCGCGGCGTGAAAAGCAGGTTTTTAATCTGGGGCGGCAACCCAATCACGTCCATGTCCAGAAATTTGGTCGGAATCTGACGGAGCACCAGGCTCAAAAAACCTTTTTGTCGAAAGATATTCACACGGAACCGCGCGGACTCACCGTAGGCAAAACCGAAGTCCACACTGCCCATTTCGCGCAGTTTCTGTTGCCGCTCCTCGGAAGTAATCGAGCGCATGATCTCCTCGGTATCTTCTCCGGTCAACGGCGGTAAATCCAAGGGAGTGATTTCCCCGTTGAGACGGCAGGCAGGGGGGAAATTCACACTCAAATGCAAATCCGATCCGCCTTGCTCGATGATAAAATCCAAAAGTTGCTCGATAGGAACAGCCATGACGTTACTCCTTGTCCCCTTGGGTGGAGGTTAAAACTTCTTCCGGGGTCGTCATCCCGGCGAGCACTTTGCGCATGCCGTCCTCGCGCAATGTCCGCATGCCCAGCTCACGCGCCCTTTGACGCACGGCACCGACGGTGGCTTTTTCATAAATCATGCGCCGGATTTCATCATTGATGACAAAAATCTCGAAAATGCCCGCACGTCCCCGGTAACCCGTGCCATTACAATTCTCGCACCCGGCACCTTTCATGAAAGTCGCGGACGCGGCCTGTGACTCCGGAATCCGCAAGGCGCGCAATTCCTGCTCGGTCGGGGAATAAGGCGTTTTGCATTTCGGGCAGATTTTCCGTACCAGACGTTGAGCCATGACAGCGCGGATGGCGGAAGCGCAGAGGAAGGGCTTGACCCCGATATCGATCAGACGGGTGATGGCACCCGGTGCGTCATTGGTGTGGAGAGTGCTGAAAACCAGGTGCCCCGTCATAGAGGCATTGATGGCGATATTCGCCGTCTCCACGTCGCGGATCTCACCGACCATGATCACATTGGGCGCCTGACGGAGCATGGAGCGCAGGGCGGAGGCAAAGGACATCCCGATCTCCTCATTGACATGGACTTGATTAATGCCCGCCAGCTCGTACTCGACCGGATCCTCGACAGTGATGATTTTGACAGAGGGTTTATTGATGTAATTCAAACACCCGTAGAGCGTCGTGGTTTTTCCCGAACCCGTCGGGCCCGTGACCAGGAGAATGCCGTCGGGCAACGAAATCAATTTCTCAAAAAGCGCCTGGTCATCGGAAAGAAATCCCAGCTCGGGAAGCCCGAGCATCAGGGCGGATTTGTCCAGAATACGCATGACGATGCTTTCCCCGTGGATCGTGGGCACGGATGACACGCGCAAATCGATTTGTTTGCCGTCGACATTGAGCTGGATGCGGCCGTCCTGGGGAATGCGCTTTTCGGCGATGCTCATTTTGGACATGATTTTCAGACGGCTCAAGATCGAGGCTTGGAGGCGCTTGTGGGGGTTGTCCACCATTTGCAGAACCCCGTCGATCCGGTAACGCACACGGAAGCTTTTCTCCAAAGGCTCCAGATGAATGTCACTGGCGCGGCGGCGGTGGGCGTCGACAATGATTTTTGTCACCAGCCGGATCACCGGCGCATCATCGTCCGTGGCTTCCTCACGGTCACCGGTCTCACGCGTGTCGAGGTCGACATCTTCCTTGGCAATGGCGCCGAGCTCGGCAAGCGAACCGTAATACTGGGTAATGGCGGTGTCGATCTCCGGCTGTGCCGCAACAACCGGCTCGACATTTTTGTGGAGCAGCACGCGCAGTGTGTCCACCAGCGAAATATCCGAGGGATCGCTGACCGCAATTTGCAATGTGTCATCCGTGATTTTAATCGGCATGACCCCGTATTTTTTGGCAACGTCCGCAGGAATCGAGTCCACCGCCTCCGGGGCAAATTTATAATTGGTCAGCGTGACCATCTCCATGCCGTAATACCCGGCGACAGCCTGGAGAATGTCTTGGTGCGTCATTATCTGCATGTCCACGAGGGAATCCGCCAGGGAGATGGATTTTTCGGCGGCGACCTCGCGGGCCGTATCGATTTGTCCTTGATCGACCATCCCGACTTCGCGCAAAACTTCTATGACGAGCTCATCATTCACAATTCAATCCAAAGTGTGCAGGGTTAAGTTTTAAAAGCTACTTTTTCCTTGTCACCGTGTCAAAGCTTTTGCCTCCGACTTTGACGAATTAATTGGCTTGGCAACCGCCCCTGTCTTGTGGCTAATATCGGCATGATTGATCGCAAGGGAATCATCTTCGTTGTCTCCGCCCCCTCAGGCGCGGGAAAGTCAACGCTCTGCAACAGCCTCCGCCACCGCGAAGACCTCTTATACTCCATTTCCTGCACGACCCGCCCGCCCCGCGGCAATGAGGAACACGGGGAGGATTATTTTTTTCTGACCACAGAAGATTTTGAAGCAAAAATCGCGCGTGGGGAATTCCTCGAGTATGCCCAAGTCCACACGAGCCATTATTATGGCACACTCAAACAAACCGTTTTCGACATTCTCGACCAGGGAAAGGATGTCCTGCTCGATATCGATGTGCAAGGCGCGGAAAAAATCAGGAATTCCGTCGACCCCCGCATCCGCGAGGCTTTTGTCGATATTTTCATGATGCCCCCGACGATGGCGGAGCTCGAGCGGCGGCTGCGCAAGCGCAAGACGGAGACCGACGAGCAAATTGCCCTGCGGCTGGAGACCGCGCGCTTGGAGATTCCCCGCTGCCGCGATTATCAATACATCATTCTCAGTGAGTCCGTCGAAGAAGACCTCGACAAATTCCGCGCCATTATGAAAGCGGAACGCTACAAATCGCACCGGATTATTTTTGATGAAAAAAAACTCTAATCAAACCGCCCCGCGCAAATTGCCCCGCCCGCCTGTGGTCGTCCTCGGAGTCACCGCCTCCATTGCCGCCTACAAAGCCGCGGACATCGCGGGCAAATTGCGTAAAGCAGGGTGCGCCGTCCATTGCGTCATGACCCCGGGCGCGGAACAATTCATCACCGCGCTGACCTTGCAAACCCTCTCGCGCAATCCCGTGCTGACCAATCTTTTTGAGGAAACGACCTGGCAACCCGGGCATGTTGCGCTGGCTGACGAGGCGGACTTGATTCTCGTCGCGCCCGCCACGGCAAATGCCCTCGCCAAATTCACCCACGGACTCGCTGACGACGCACTGGGCTGCATCGTCCTCGCTTCCGAAGCCAGGAAACTCATGGCTCCCGCGATGAATGGCAAAATGTGGCTGAATCCCGCCACGCAGGACAATGTCAGAACACTCAAAAAACGCGGGTTCACATTCATCGGGCCGGAATCGGGCATGCTCGCTTGCGGTTATGAAGGCATCGGACGCCTGTGGGAGACCGACGGCATTGTCCAAAAAGCACTCGCCTTGCTGAAGTCATAAATTCTTTTTCCCGGAGCAATTTGCTCATCCGGACTCATCACAATTATATGCTGGTCAAAGCGTGGCCGCCATGTAAACTAAAAAGGTAAAAATAACTCTTCCCACTCCGATATGACTGCGGACATCGAATCACACGCCAAGCCACAAACAGCCTACATCCTGATGATTGTCATCTCCGCCGCGCTCGGCGGATTTTTATTCGGGTACGACACGGCTGTCATCAATGGAGCGGTTCTCGCCCTGCAACATTATTTCGAGATCGGTCCCTGGGCGACGGGTCTGGCAGTATCGCTGGCATTGCTGGGATCGGCGATTGGCGCATTCAGCGCGGGACCACTCGCAGACAAAATCGGGCGGGTGCGCTCGATGATGGTGTGTTCCGGACTTTTTGCAGCGAGTGCAATCGGCTCAGGTCTGCCATTCACGATTTACGATTTTATTTTTTGGCGTGTGCTCGGCGGCGTGGCAGTGGGAGCCGCCAGTGTGCTCGCCCCGGCTTACATCGCCGAGGTCGCCCCCGCGGATATGCGCGGACGCCTGGGCAGCATGCAACAGCTCGCCATTGTCGTCGGAATATTCATCGCGCTCTTGATGAATTTTGTCATCGCCGAGGCGGCGGGTGGTTCCGCGGCAAACCCCTGGTGGCTCGGACTGCCCGCGTGGAAATGGATGTTTTTGAGCGAGTTGCCCCCCGCGATTATTTTTGGAGTCGCCGTGGCACTGATCCCGGAGTCTCCCCGTTATCTCACAGCGGTCGGGCGCACACAGGATGCGGAACGGGTCTTTACGAAACTTTTCGGCGCGGTGCAAATTGCGCGGGAAAAAGTCGCGGAAATCCAGAAGACCTTGTCCACGGAGTATAAACCCCGGATGAGCGATCTCAAAGGCTCCGCAGCCGGGTTCCTCCCGATTGTCTGGATCGGCATCGCGCTGGCGGCATTCCAGCAGCTCGTCGGCATCAATGTCATTTTTTATTATAGCAGCACCCTCTGGCAAGCCGCGGGATTTGGCGAAGACGACGCCCTGAAAATCACGGTCATCACCGGGGCGGTGAATATCCTGACGACCCTGATCGCCATCGCTTTTATTGACAAGCTCGGGCGCAAACCCCTTTTGCTCACCGGCAGCATCGGCATGGCACTGGCACTCTTTACGATGGCATTTTGTTTCGCCTTTGCGGTGAAAGGCGCGGACGGAGCCCCGTCGCTCTCCGGTTCGCTCGGATGGACGGCCTTGTTTGCGGCAAATGCCTATGTCTTTTTCTTTGGCGCGTCCTGGGGGCCGATTGTGTGGGTGCTGCTCGGAGAGATGTTCCCGAACCGCATCCGCGCGGCGGGCCTGGCTGTGGGTGCTTGTATCGGATGGGTGGCAAATTTCACCGTGAGCACGACATTCCCTCCCATGCTCAAGGGCATCGGCCTGGGCCCTTCCTACATCATCTACGGCGGGATGGCGGTTCTCTCCTTTTTCTTTGTCTGGAAATATGTCGCCGAAACCAAAGGAAAAGAGCTCGAGGACATGTAGAGAGCAGGATTTTTTTTCCTGCATCATTTGCTTAATCTAAATCCAAACCTGAAAACTCGCGACAGAGAAAAATATGAAGCGCACAAGCGGGTTGATCACATTGCCCTGCTAGGCTTTTATCATAAGATAGCTTCCTGTCCCGATCATGAATCCTCCCGCGACTTTTCTGGCATGACTTGAAAAGCGGCTTGTTCGCAAATTGTCCATGATGACGTGAGCCGCAGTCGCGTATATCAGCTTGACTCCTCCCACAGTGAAAATTGTCACTGATACAATGATGGCGATGCGGGATGCGGACAATGCCGTCAGATCAAGGAGAGCTGGAAAAAGACTCGCATAGAATAATATGGCCTTCACGTCACCGAGCGTGAGCAGGAGTCCTGCGGTAAAGCTGGAAGCCAGAGTCGTCGAACCCCCTGGATTTGTAGCTGACAGATTTACCGATTCTTTTGACCGGAAAAGTTTTAACCCAAGCCATATCAGGTATGCCGCCCCGATATACTTCAGCACAGAGAACACCGACCCCATCGTAACGGCGAGAGCGCTCATGCCCATGATCGTGATAGCGATAAAAATAAGATCGCCTGCGAGAATGCCGGTTATGGCCGCGATTCCATTTGATAATCCGCAACTGGATGATCGGGCAATAACCAGTGCCACGCTGGCACTCGGCATTGCGGCAAGCGTCAACATGATGGCAAAAAAACTGATGAAGGCGAGCAGGGTCATTTTCTTAAGGTAAAACAACTTGCTATTTTAAAAAAGTTTTTACTCGTGATTATCTTTCAAGTCAAAATCAAAGCATGCCCCGCATTTTTCTGTGTCATCAGCGGTTGACTCTTGCTTTGCGGCACTTCGCTGGAAACTTGTTTTTTTCTGGCACCGCGCAAATGGCTCTGGTAGAAGCATTGTGAATATGGATGAAGCGCAACTTGCCGGGGACAAGGAAAAGCTCCAACGCCTCCGGGATTCATTGAATACCGTTCTTTTCGGTCAAGAGGAGCTCATCGACTCGGTCATCATCGGACTCCTCGCCCGGGGGCACATCCTGCTCGAAGGGTTGCCCGGTCTGGGCAAGACGCAACTGGTCAAAGGACTCAGCGCGGCTCTCGGTCTGAACTCGAAACGGATTCAATTCACCCCCGACCTTTTACCCGGAGACATCACGGGAAATCCCATTCTCCAGGAACTCGACGGGCGGCGGCAATTTGTTTTCCAGCCCGGCCCGCTTTTTGCGAATCTTGTCCTCGCCGACGAGATCAACCGCGCTTCACCCAAGACACAGTCCGCATTGCTTGAGGCGATGCAGGAAGCCCGTGTGACGGTCATGGGGGAAACCCATTCGCTTCCTGTTCCCTTTTTTGTGCTGGCGACACAGAACCCGATTGAGCTCGAAGGCACCTATCCCCTGCCGGAAGCGCAGCTCGACCGTTTCCTTTTCAAGCTCGACGTCGGCCGCGGCAATGTCGGTGTGCTCCAAAAAATCATCCTCAACCGTGAGATCGGAATCGACCCGCAAATTGCTCCGGCCCTGTCCCGGGACGAGCTCGTCGACTTGATCAACTCCGCACGCCAGATATTCATGCCCGAAGTCGTCGCCCATTACATCGCACGGATTGTCGATGCCACGCATCCCGGACAAGTGGCGGCAGGAGCCGGAATCAAATACGGAGCCAGCCCGCGCGCGGCGCTGGCACTCGCCGCCGCCTCAAAATCCCGGGCACTGTTGGAGGGGCGGTTGAGTGCGAGGATGTCCGCGCCCTGGCGCGGGCGGTCTTGCAGCACCGGATCATTTTGGAATACACCGCCAAGCTGGAGGGGTTGACCCCGGCAAAGGTGATTGAAAAAATCCTGGAGGAAATCCCCGCCCAGCCCCTTTCATCACCAAAAACACTGAGCTCCGCCAAACTCTGAAATCCCGCATGTCTTTACCTTCTTTTCCCTGTCCCGGCACTCTTCAAAGGGTCATCACGGGATTCGTCATTTTTTTGACGACATGTCTGGCGGGAGCTTATGACATTTCCCTGCATGTGGATTATGACAAATCCCGCGGTGTCGAAATCGAGATGACAGCGGCGTACGAGAATAATGTGCCGACAGGATTCATGCCTGTCCAGATCCGCATCTCGAACCACTCGGGGCGCGCACGGGAATATCTTTTGTCCACGCAACCCGAGTATTACGGCATGGCCGACTACCAGATCGCTTTCAGCAGCAAATTGCGCGTGGACAATCAGACGACAAAAGTATTCTCCATATACGTTCCCGTTTCCAATCTCGATGATCACACCTATTATTACCCTCAAATGCTTTCCCTGGAGGGTTTCGCCATCACACCGGGGAGCAGCATCCCCATGCCAAATCTCCTCGGTTCGACCAGCGGAAAGACACGCACGGGTTATATCCTGGTGGACAAAGACATTTCGGTGGTTTCATGGGAGCCCACACGCCAATGGCTTGATTCCACCGGACAACAACTCTGGGGCAGTGCCATCACCCCCGAGTCGGTTCCCCGTGATATGACCGGGTTGATCGGTGTGAATTTATTTTGGTTATCGGCTCAGAATTGGGCAAAGCTCTCCCCCGAGTCCCGTGAGGCTGTGAAAGAATGGGTGATGCAAGGCGGGCATCTTTTCCTGGCGACACCCGATCCGGCAGCCTATCGCAATGAAGACTTGAATATATCCGGCGCGACAATGCCCGGAAAGACACTGGACAAATGGCTCGGCTCTGTGACGGTTCTGCCTTGGGACGGCACAAGCAATTTGCTCCAGGCATGCCTGGAAAATCCGGAAATCAAGACACGCCTGATGGCTCACCAGCTCAATTTGCAAATTGCCAGGGGGTATCAGGCGCAGGGTCAACCGCCCGGATTCTGGCCCTTGCTCATGGAGATGCCCGATGCGCGCGCTGTCGGGGTCTTTATCATGATTTTCATGGTGTTATTTGCGATCGTGGTCGGACCGGTCAATCTGTTTGTTTTTGCCAAAGACCCCTTTCGTTACCGCCTTTTCTGGACGACACCTTTGATTTCAATCGTCACGAGCGTTCTATTATTCATCCTGATCCTGCTCAAAGACGGCGTGGGCGCGTCAGGGCAGGCACTGACACTGGTCTATCTGGCGCCGGAGGAGAACCGTCAGGTGCGGATACAGGAGCAATGCACACTCAGCGGATTGCTCGTGAAGAGGAATTTCACCCTGCAGCAACCCGTTTTTCTCGCCGCGCCCCGGGTGGATGACTCCCGCAAAAAACTCACGATGGACATTCATGGCGGGGGACAATATTCCGGAGACTGGTTTGCCAGCCGTTCCGTCAACGCTCTTTTATTTATCAAATCAGAGCCGACCCGCGCCCGCGTCGAGGTGGTTAACCGCCCTCCTTTCGGCACCGGGAATCCACCGCAAATTGTTTCATCCTTGGAAACCCCCATGCAAGAGATTTATTTTGTGGATTCACAAGGAAATTTTTGGAATGCCCCGGGTGTGACTGCCGGACAAAAAATCAAACTCTCTCCTGCAACCAAAGAAAATTTCCAGGCATTCATCCAAGTCTTGAATGAAAAAAGCGGGTCGCGGATTAAATCATTGATTCATCACCACTTTCAAGCCGGGGTCAAAAACCATTTTTATGCGCGCCCGGTGCAACCTCAAAAAGAACTGATTCCCACTTTGAGCTCCATCCGTTGGAAGTCCGCGGATGCCTATTTTGTCGGCGCGGTGGCGGGAGCGGACACGCTTGAGTCCATCCCGTTTCCTTCGAACACTTCTCTTCCCGCGGAGACCGCCACTGATTCCGCCACCACCACAAAAGAAACCGGAACTCAAACGCCATGAGCCAGGACAATGTCATCGAAGTCCACGATCTCTATCGCCGATTCGGTTTTGTCATGGCGGTCAATGGCATTTCCTTCTCGATCAAGCGCGGCAGCGTGGTTGGATTCATCGGAGCCAATGGAGCCGGAAAGACAACAACAATGCGGATCATGACCACACTGGATTATCCCACCGGCGGCATGGTCAGGATTTGCGGCTTTGACACGGTGAATTTCCCTAATCAAGTCCGTCAGCGAGTGGGGTGGATGCCCGATGCCTTCGGCACATATGACAATGTGACCGTGCGGGAATATCTCGATTTCTTTGCGCGTGCTTTCGGATACAAAACCGGTGACCGCCGTAAACGCCTGGCAGAGGTGATGGACTTCACCGAGCTCGAACCGCTCTCCTCCCGGGACATGAGCAAATTGTCCAAGGGTCAGACCCAGAGACTCTGTCTGGCACGCACTCTCATTCACGACCCGGAGATCCTGGTTTTGGATGAACCCGCCGCCGGGCTCGATCCCAAGGCGCGGATTGAGTTCAAACAACTCGTCAATCTCCTTTCGCGCCGGGGAAAAACCGTTTTTATCAGCTCGCATATCCTTTCCGAACTGGGAGAGATGTGTGACTCCCTGCTTTTTATCGATCAAGGCCGCCTGGTCCATCACGGGGACGCACAGACGCTCAAGTCCGGCGGTCAAAAAATGCTCGTCGAAGTCAAGCTCATGGGTCCGGTCGAACCACTCTTGGATTGGGTCGGGATGAATCCCGGGATCAAAATCTATGAGACCCTGCTCAATGGCGCGCGCCTGGCTTTTGAAAATAATGATGATGAATTTGCCGCGCGGACACTCCGCCAGATGGTCAAGGACGGACTGAAAGTCATGGACTATCACCGTTTGGAAAGACGTCTGGAGGATGTCTTTGTCGAAATGCTCAAAGAATCCAATGCACAGGCCTCGCTCCCGCCCCCCCTGCCTGCCGAGGACACTCTGCCCAAACCTCCCGCACTCCCTCCGGAACAAAAAGCATGAAACTTTCCCTCTCAGAATTATCCGACCAGCTCAGTCCGGTTCTTGTCAAAGACCTGCGGCACGGCCTGCGTACACGCTCATTCATCGCGTTTTTTCTGATATTGCAGGCACTGCTCATCCTGACGGTTTTTGGCGACTTGGGGCAAGCGATGGATGCCAGTGCCCGGCGGGGGAGATCCGGTGCCGAAGAAATCTTCTGGTTTTTTATCGGTGCCGCCCTTCTCTATTTTTTGCCGATACGCGGATTCGGCGCGATCAGCAGTGAGATCAAGTCGAATACCCTGGAGCTGATTTTCCTCTCACGGCTCACCGCATGGCGGATCATCACCGGCAAATGGGCATCACTCATGGCTCAAACCTTTCTTTTTGTCTGTGCCGTGCTCCCCTACATGCTGCTTCGGTATTTCGTCGGCGGCATCAATCTGATTGAAGATTTACAACGGCTTTTGATCATGTTCATCGCCTCCGCGTGCCTCACCTCATTCACGGTGGCTGTTTCCGCCTTCAACTCAAAAGTCGCTGCGGCTTTTTTCAGTTTCAGCGGGATTATTTTTGCAGCGACCTTTGGTGTCTATGTCTCAACCCTGGGGCGGCGCAGCGGCACCTCAGTGGGGTTCGAGTTCTACATGATCTTTTTTTCACTGGGAATATTATTTCTCATCACAATGATGCTTGTGGGCGCGTCAAAAATCGCACCCCAAGCGGAAAATTTTTCGCGCTGGAAAAGAATCATGGCTTTGCTGACACTCGCTATTTCCGTTTGTTTCATCTTTTTTAATATTGCCGTTGAGTTATCCTTGGCAGCCGCCTGCTTTCTCACGTTTTTTATTTGTTTTTTTGCCTTGGGTGAGGAGCCCCGTTATCTGGTCTCTGTCTGCAAGCCTTTTGTGCGATACGGCTGGTGCGGCCGCCTGGCAGGACGCTTTTTTTATCCAGGGTGGCCATCCGGGGTGCGGTTCACATTTGTAGTGACCGCCCTTTTGCTCTGTGCCCTGGCTTTTTCAGTCAAATTAAACGAGCAGGCTTTGGTTTTTACCCTCGCCTTGTTTGCTTCGCTTTTGGGTCCGCTGGCGATTGTGAAGCTGATCCCGCTCAATGCGGAGGGAACACAGCGAATCGGTTATTTTCCCCTCCAGATCGGGTTGATCGCCGCATCGTATGGACTCTTTGTCCTGACTGAGATTTTTAATCTCGGGCGTGGTCTCGTGAATGTAATTCTCCCTCATGCCAGCTTGGCACAAATCATATTTGACCGGCGGGGTTATAATGCGGATACCGCCTTGGTTGCTTTTGCTTTCCTCTCTGCTGTGAGCCTGGTCATTCTCATCGCCAAAATGATCCCCATTGACCGCAAAATCAAAGAAGTCGAGCGGGCAGCCGCTGATGAGCTGAGGCTGGAAAAGCAAATTGCGGGCAGTCATGTCCCGCCGCTCCCCTCAGAGTAACCGCGGGTGGAACAGTGTTTAGTCCAACTGTGTTAAATCCGACTGCACCATGAGTTCCGCCAGTGCTTTCATTCGCGTCTGCGGTTCCCAGCCAAGCTTTGCCTTTGCCTTGGAATAGTCCCCGACGAGGAGATCGACTTCCGAAGGACGCTCAAAACGGGCGTCAAACTCCACATGATCGTGCCAGTCCAGACCGACCGCACCAAATGAAGCGTCGAGGAATTCCTCAATCGTATGGGTCTCGCCCGTGGCGAGCACATAGTCATCGGGTTGCTCTTGCTGCAACATGCGCCACATGCCCTCCACATATTCTTTGGCGTAACCCCAATCGCGTTTGGATTTGAGATTCCCAAGATAAAGTTTTTTCTGGAGTCCTTTTTTGATGCGGGCGGCGGCGATGGTGATCTTGCGCGTCACAAAATTCTCCCCGCGGCGCGGGGATTCGTGGTTAAAAAGAATCCCGCTGCAAGCATGGATGCCGTAAGCTTCGCGGTAATTAACCGTGAGCCAGTGAGCCATGACCTTGGCACAAGCGTAGGGGGAACGCGGCCAGAAAGGGGTCGTCTCTTTCTGGGGAACCTCCTGGACTTTGCCGAACATCTCCGAGGAGGAGGCTTGATAAAATTTTGTTTTTTTGGCGATCCCGGCCTCTTTAATGGCTTCCAGAATGCGCCCGGCACCGACCCCGGTGACATCGAGGGTGTATTCAGGAATGTCAAAGCTCACGCGAACATGGCTCTGTGCCGCGAGATTATAGATTTCATCAGGGGTCAAATCATAAAGAAGTTTTACCAGAGCAACACTGTCCGCCAGATCGCCGTAATGAAGAAAAAGACGTTTATCCGCACCTTGTTCATATTGCAGGAGATGGTCGATGCGTGTGCGCTGCACGGAGCTGCTCCTCCGGACAATGCCGTGGACTTCGTAACCTTTTTCGAGAAGGAGCTCTGCCAGATAAGAGCCGTCTTGTCCGGTGATCCCGGTGATGAGTGCTTTTTTCATGTGAGAATAATATTTTTTGGTGAATGAATCTTGATTGGTGATTTTAAAGTTTTACCGAGCCGATCATCGCGGCAATAATCGCACGCAGGTCTTTGCTGCATTGCCAGCCGAGTTGCTCCCGTGCCTTAGCGGGATTCCCGCACGATGCGACGGGCTCGACCGTCGTCGTCAGTCCGGCATCATATTTGACATGATCCCGCCAGTCCAGCCCGACATGGTCGAAAGCAAATTGCACGAGGTCTTCGACGGAGTGCAATTTGCCTGTCGCCAGGACATAATCATCCACGCTCTCTTGCTGGAGCATCAGCCACATGCCCCGCACATAATCGGGTGCCCAGCCCCAATCGCGTTTGCCGCTCAAGCTGCCGAGGATGAGTTCCTTTTGTTTGCCCGCCTTGATCATGGCGGCGGCGTGAGCGATTTTCATCGTGACAAAATTCACACTGCGCCGGGGGGACTCGTGATTGTACAAAATCGCCGAGCATGTCGGCATGCCGTAGGCTTTCCGGTAAATCCGTGCCATGTGATGTCCCATTGCTTTGGCAGCACCGTACGGCGTGGTGGGATTGACCGGGGTGGACTCATCCTGCGGCGAATGGGGCGGGTCACCGAAAATCTCGCTGCTCGCCGCAAAAAGGAATTTGGGTGCCCCGGGCAAATCGCGCAGGATCTCCAAAATGCGGAGGGTTCCCATGCCGATGCTTTCAACCGTGGTTTCTGGAATCTCCAAGCTCAACCGCGGACTCGACTGCCCTGCCAGATGATAAAACTCGTCCGGTTGCACCTTAAAAATTATCCGGCGCAGATGTGTCGCGTCATGAAATGAGCCATTATGCAAAAATAACTTTTTTTGATAAACCGACGGGTCATCTATCAACGCGCTGATGTGACTGGAGCGCAGGGTGTCGGCGCGGTGGATCAACCCGTGGACTTCATAGCCCTTTTCCAGGAGAAACTCGGTCAGGTAAGAGCCGTCCTGTCCGGTGATCCCGGTGATAAATGCTTTTTGTGACACAGGCTTATTTGTAGACAGATTCCTGACCTCTGGCAAACATTCTGTATAGAGCATGGTGAGGGTTACTTGTGTCCGGCACAGGGGGGAAAAGCAGTCCTCCGGTTTTGACTATGACACAACTTCGCCTTTGCAAATTGCACGAACATGTGTTAGTCTCCTTGAAAGCATCAGGAGAGGTTCGTGCAATCAAAACGAACCCGGCAACCGAGGCAGGAGAAACGCACGGTGCCATGAGTAGGGAAGCAGCGAAAGCTCGACCTTGCTCGATGTGCGGCGCAAAAACGCCGAAACACAAAAATTCTCCACGAATACACAAGAGTGATAACCGCTGATGCTTCGGGACAATGTCCCGGGAACAGCGGTTTTTTGTGGATTCGAGAAAAAAAGAAAAATCCTGCTGCGTCAAATCAACCAAACAAATAAGGACGCACCATGAGTACAAACACGAAAAAAACAGCAACAACCAAAACGACAACGACCACCACCACCCCTGCCACGGGAACCCCCGGTTCACCCGCGCAAATTGCACCGGCGGAAACCGGAACCCTCTCGCTCAGGGTTCGGGACACAAATGAAAATCATCATTTGTGGAATAATAACGGCACATGGTGGCTGCACTACACCCTGCACCTGCCCGATTACACGAAAAAACGCGTCCGCAAATCGCTCCGGACCGCCTCCCTGACCCGCGCGCGCGAATTGCGCGACGGACTGCTGGAGATAAACACCGGCTCAATCACGAATTGCGAAAAGGTCGTCCCCCCGGACGGCCTGGCCGCGTGAAAAATCATCCCCTGCGGTAGGGGGAGATATCCGAGAGTCTCAATCCAGGAACTCGGCTGAATTCATCATGGTTAATTGTCCCAAGTGAATATTCCAAGGAGACTGCGGTGGCGGCAATGATGAGATCATGTGCCCCGATGAGCATTCCCCGCGCAGCCAGCCCTGCCCAGAGCCGTGCGTGGATTTCGGCCTCATGCAATCCGAAATGTGCGACAGGATAATCCCCGATGATCGCCCGAACAAAACGGGCTCGTTTGTCATGCTGGATTTTTCCTTTTGCACGCTCCACACCATGAAGTAACTCCGAAACAGTCATGGCACTGATACAGACATCCTGTTCACCCAAAGAATCAAGAAAGTTGGAGTAGTAAAATTCCCCTTTTTCAGCGGAGAGCAAAATCGATGTGTCGATGACTATGCCCATGGATCCCTTGGCAATACCGCATTTGATCTCAATAATTCCACATCAGCAGCGAATGAGGCGGATTCCGATTTTCCCAACCGTGGATAGGTTTTCCACTTTTTGGACAGTGCCTTGTCCGTCGCCAGCCGCATCCGCCTCCTCCCCCGGCGAGGGCGAAAGCCGTGCGACAAAATCCGGCGCGTTAAAATATCTCCGCCTTGCCGGGGTCGAGGATGCGGATGCGGCTGGCGACGGCGTGGCGGAGGGCGGCTTTGAAAAGGCGTTGGAGCGGTTCCTCAAAGGGTTCATGGCTGATACGGAAAGTGCCGTAGTACATGGGGATGAACCATTCCGCTCCGGTATCTTCAAACGCCTTGACTGCATTCTCCGGGTCAATGTGGTTGTCCTTGCCACTGAGCGTCTCGTAGGCGCCGATGGGCATGAGCGCAATATCGGGTTTGAGTCTGTCCCCGATCTCCTTGTATCCGGCAAAATAGGTCGAGTCCCCGCTGTGGAAAATGCGGCGCCCGTGATATTCAATCACAAATCC
Source organism: uncultured Verrucomicrobiota bacterium (assembly GCA_964435715.1). Classification (GTDB taxonomy): domain Bacteria; phylum Verrucomicrobiota; class Verrucomicrobiia; order JAWXBN01; family JAWXBN01; genus JAWXBN01. The sequence goes on from CAYTAI010000002.1 coordinate 125,104, forward strand.
TCCATAGGCACGGTGCCCATCGACGAGCGTGCGGGCACCCCAGTGTTTTGCGGGGGTGAATGTGATTTTTATGTCCCCGATCGTCTTTGACTGCCACCAGTTCATCTCAATGACCTCTCCAAATTTCATGCGGGAAACAAGACTGCCGCAATGTTCAGGGACAATGATGGGTTGCCCCGCAGCGACACGTTTGAGTGTCCGGGGGTGTAAATGGTCGAAGTGCGCGTGGGTCACGAGCACAAGACTCGCCGGTGGCAGATCACGGATGGCGATCCCGGGCTTTTGGAGGCGTTTGACGCCCATGATCCAATTTGCATAGATCGGGTCGATCAAAATATTATCCGTGCGGGTCTGAATCAGGAAAGAAGCGTGCCCGATCCAGGTGATGGCAATGTCCTTGGGACCGAGCTTGAGTTCGCGCAATTTGCGCTGTTGTCCGAGTCGCTTGACAAAGAGCGATGGGAGCATGACCTCGGTGACAAAATTCCGCTCATGCCATTTTTTTTTCTTGGGTGTATGATTGTGGCTTGTCGTCAAAACAAGTTAAAACCATAATCCCATCCAGTCCAATCTGCAAGCCGTTGCATTTTTTTCTCTCGCCCGAGGGCGCCGGGTCGTGTTAGAAAAAATCATGGGCAAAGACATCCAAACCGGTTGTGTCATCGCGGGTGCCGGACCAGCCGGGATGATGCTCGCCCTCCTGCTCGCTCGCCAAGGCATCGATGTGACTCTGGTCGAGTCACACGGAAATTTCGACCGCGACTTCCGCGGCGACACGGTTCACCCCGCCACCCTCGATGCTCTCGACCAAATCGGTCTCGCCGGTGAAGTCATGAAGCTCGCCCGGGCGCGTATCCAGGAATTCTCCATGACAGCGGGCGGACACCGCTTTGTCATGGCGGACTTCTGCCGCCTCAAGACCCGTTTCCCGTTTATCGCGATGATTTCGCAGGAGGACTTTCTGGATTTGCTGGCGGACAAATTGCGCGCATTGCCGCAGGCCCGTCTCATCATGCAGACGCGCGCGGCGGACTTGCTCCGGGATAACAACGGGCGTGTCACGGGAATTAAATGCGAGAAAATCGGGGATGAACCCTTCGACATTCACTCCCGCGTGGTGGTCGCCGCTGACGGGCGGAACTCCGCCTTGCGCGCCAAATCCGGGCTGGAAATGATCAAGACAGCCCCTCCAATGGATGTGCTGTGGTTCCGCCTCCCGCGGAAATCCGGCGATCAGGTCGCGGGCGGTTCAGGCCTCATTATTTCAGCCGGGAGTTTAGTGGTCATCATTGATCGTGGAGACTACTGGCAGATGGGATACGTCATCCTCAAAGGAGGATTCAAAGAGCTTAAAGAAAAAGGTCTTGATGCTTTCAAAGCAATTTTGACGGGAGTCCTCCCCTTTCTCTCCGATGGACGCTTGGACGACCTCAAAGAGTGGAACCAGACATCGCTGCTGGCGGTGCAGACCGGTTATTTGACTCAATGGTCTCTCCCCGGTTTTCTCGCCATCGGTGATGCCGCCCATATCATGTCCCCTGTCGGCGGAGTCGGCATCAATTACGCGGTGCAGGATGCCATTTGCGCCGCCAATGTCCTGGGTCCGGCACTCAAAATGAATGCGGGAGAAATCTCGGATGCATCCTTGGACAAGGCTCTGGCGAGCGTCCGTGAAAAAAGGTTTCCCTCCGTGCGTGCCATCCAGAAATTCCAGGAGATCGTGCAATCCCAAATCATTTCCCAAGCTCTCGACTCGCGGGGAGGATTCACCCCGCCGCTCCCCTTGAGGATCTTATTAAGCTTCCGGTTTTTCCGGGGATTCCTTGCGCGGTTTTTGGTGTATGGACTCCGCCACGAGAAACTGGGGAGTTAAAAAACAAGACCGGGCTAGACCACGGGTGGAACATTCATCGGCGGCAGAGGCACGCCGAGATTTTCGGCGTAAGCCCGGATGAGTTCCCCCTCTGAATCGTTGATTTGATTATTCGACAAAACGACTTTCGAGCACGAGGAGAGAAATTGCATTTTCAGCGGGGGCGAGAGTCGCTGGAGTTTGTCCAATGCATTGCCCAGGGCTTCGATCGTACATTGATCGAGGGCAAGGAGCCCGCCGCCCGTGGAGATTTTGAGTGCTTTCCAGCCGTCGTTATAAGCCGCGAGTGCGCCTTCGACATTCCCTGCTCCGACATGAGCCAGACAGGAGAGTAATACCTGGCAGTCCTTGCCCACTGCCTCCAAGGTATAAAACTCCACACGCGGTGGAGGTGTGAGTTGGAAAAAAATGTCCAGATGCCCCACCAGTGTCCGCTCCAGGCAGAACTCCAAAAAGTCCACCTGACCGTCGATCGAAATGAGCTTGAGCACGCCGGAGCGGAATTCTTTATATTGAGCGGGACTGAGTTGTTTGAGAGCGGGGACACACATGTCCAGAAGGGTCAACCGGCTGGTGAGCGCGATGGATTCAAAGTCCGGGGCAAGTGTGCGAAATTCCCGCAAGAGGGGCTCATCCGCAACTTGCGCGGCAAGAGCGTCCCGATCGGCGGGGGAATGGTTTTGTCCGGTCAAAAGCAGGTGGAGAATGACTGCGCGGGCGGCAAAAGGATCGGTGGTGGCTGTCTGGATACTCCCGGGTAATGAATCCAGATACGCCGCGGCAAATTGCAAATGATGATTTTGAGGCTCCGGCGCCGTCGCAGCAATTTGCTCCAGTGCTCCGCGGCGTTGCTCATGACCCGCTCCCGCGGCAAGCATGGAGACTCCCAGAGCATCTCGCAGGGCATTGTCACCGGGAATCACGCCGGGCATCCCGGGAATGACCACGCCGGGAAGAGGTGAAAGGGGCGGTTTTGATTTGGCAGCATCCGCTTTTTGCTGGTTTTCCCGGGCGGCACTGGCAGCTGTATATTTTTTCGGCGGTTCAGAGGGCATGCCCGCGCGGAGCCCCTCAATCGCGCGGATGCGTTCGGGCAGCGGAGGATGTGTCGCAAAAAGCCCCGCCCAGAATCCGCTCAAGCTGCTTGCAAAAAAAAGGTGGCTCGCCTCCGAAGCATGGGCATCAGAGATTTTGGAACCGTAACTCTGCCCGATTTTTTTCAAGGCACCGGCGATGCCTTCGGGATTGCGGGTGAATTGCACGGCGGAAGCGTCGGCGAGAAACTCACGCTGGCGCGAGACGGCGGATTTGATCAGGTTGGCAAAAAAAACACCGATATATCCGACGACATAAAGGGCAAGACCCGTGATAAAAACCGCACCGGCCAGTCCCATGCCCGCACCCTTGTCGCGGCTGCGGCTGGTGCTCCGGGCGATAGATCCGGAGAACCGGAAAAAAACGTAACCGATCAGGGCAATGACCAGAATGCCGTGGAGCAGGCCCATGAGCCGGATATTCAGACGCATGTCCCCGTTGAGGATGTGGGAGAACTCATGCGCGACGACGCCTTGGAGCTCGTCACGGGAGAGCTGCTCCATGCAACCCCGTGTGACGCCGACGACCGCGTCGCTGGTGGTATTTCCCGCCGCAAAGGCATTGATCGCCTGGTCTTCGAGGAGATAAACCTCAGGGACAGGCACCCCGGACGCAATCGCCATTTCCTCGACCACATTGAGCAATTTGCGTTCATCGCGTTGTGTCGAATGCCGGGGGATGAGATGACCGCCGAGCATCTCGGCGACCGCCTTGCCGCCACCGGAGGAGAGCAAGTGTATTTTATACACGCTCCCCAGCAAGACAATGACGACGACACCCAAAAGAGTCCCGGAAAACAGCGCGGGATTCACCCACGCAATTTGCGCGGCGGCAGCGGGGTCGCTCGTCCCCATTTTCATTCCCCAGATCAACAGGAAATAAATGACGACCGCGATGAGGAAGATGGCGATGCCAAAAAGGAAAAGGTAGAGCCCGGTTTTTTTTCGGGCTCTATCCTGGTGTTCGAAAAAGTCCATGCGGGTGCCGGATTCCCTAGAGCGCGCAACCGGGAGCAAATGGTCACGGGGCGCGCCGTTGATCAAATGAATTAAAATGAGACTTTCGGTGCTTCTTTTTCTTGCGGGTTAGTGACCTCGAAAAGCTGGGCGGCACCAAAGTTAAAGATGCCGGCGAAAATATTATTCGGGAATATCTCTCGCTGGGTATTGTAGCCCATGACCGAGTCATTGTAAGCTTGGCGGGCAAAAGAGATTTTGTTTTCCGTCGAGGTGAGCTCCTCGGTCAGTTGCATCATGTTTTGATTCGCCTTCAGGTCAGGGTATGCCTCGGAAACGGCAAAGAGACGCCCGAGGACACCGCCCAGCCCCGCTTCGGCATTCATCAGATTCTGGATCGCACCGGGGTCGGTGGGGTTTGCCGCCGCTTTTTCGCGGGCACCGGCGGCGATATTCCGCGCCTGGGTAACGGCTTCGAGGGTGCCGCTCTCGTGTTTCAGATAGGCTTTTGCCGTTTCCACGAGGTTGGGAATCAGGTCATAACGCCGCTTGAGCTGCACGTCGATTTGCGAAAAAGCGTTTTTATAGCGATTCCGCAAGGTCACGAGATTATTGTAGATGGAGACAACCCACAGCGAGATGATGATCAGGACAAAGATCACCACACCCAATATGGCCAAAAGAATAATTCCAATTCCCATAATGCTCTTGAGAATAATGGTTAACTTTCCAGAATCAAGCTCATTAAACGGTTCAGACGATGGCTATTTTGTTACTTTTTTGAGCAGATGATCGAACCATTTTTTCTGGTCATTGATGCCAAAAAGGAATGTGCCGCGGTGATCGGCCTTGCTCCCGGCGAAGACAGCCTCGCTCTTGGCAGCATCCATGACTTCCTGATATTTCACAGGCAGGGCCGCCACATAGGGGGGAATGACCTCGTCGATTTCCCCGTAATAAAACCGGGTCGGGGTTTTGGCACGCCAATGGTAGTCGGCATTATCATGGAGCTGGCGGAAAAAGGGTTGGTGGGCGAATGCCGCCTGGTTGCGGAACTCCTCTTGAACCAAATCAGCGGTTTTCTGAGGGAGGGTCTTGGCGGCTTCCTCCCAAGTGATTTTATTCGTGTAAAGGTCGCGGCTCACCTGCCAATACTCCGGTTTGATGGCTGCCTTGGAAAGCCCCGACAGCCCGTAGTATTCCTCATAAGAATGGATCAAAAGGCATACTGTGCCCAAAAGCCATTGCACATCGAGTTTGGAGCTGACATTCATCCAGCGGTTCAAAAGCAGATAAATGTCATTGGGCGTGCTCGCCATTGCGGCGGCTGTGACCGCGACACCTTGAGCCTCGAGTTTTTGGAGGAAAACGAGGGTGTTATAGGAACCCTGCGACCAGCCGCTGAGGAAAAGGCCGCCGGGCTGGATCCCCAAGTCCGCCAGAATCGCACGGGATGCCCGGAGCATATCAGCACAAGCTTGAGCTGTGACCTCCGGAACGATATATGCCTCCGTCCCGGTGGACACTCCTTTGCCGATGTAATCCGCCGCGATCATGACGTACCCGTGCGCCGCAAAATTCGCAATCATCAGCCGTGTCTCCGGGGACTGCTCAATCATCGAGGGCACCTCCGTCCGCGAAAAAACCGTCCCGTGCTGGTAAGAAACAACGGGCAAATTGCCCGTGGCACCTTTAGGAACCGCGATGAGTCCCGAGACGGTCACGGGCTGATTGTCGCGTTCGGGAATCACGGTCGTGTAGATCACACGGTAGAGTCTCACCGCGTTTTTTGGTGCTGGATATTTGACTTTGAAATTGCTGAATTCCGCCAGCTCGGTTGTCAGAATTTTATTCAACCGCTCAAGGGAGAATTCCCCCGCGTCCTGGTATTGCACCCCGCCGCCGAGGTCTTTGTATCCCGGCAAGCCTGCGCAAATTGCTCTGGGAAAAACAAGTCCGCCCATGAAAATGATCCCCATCAACCAACCAGCCCTGAAAGTATTCCAAACAATTTGCTCCATAATATCCTCTGCCTCCGGCGTGATAGATTCGTGCCAGTGATTCAAGCCTTTCTACTGGGGTTCAACAAGGTGGAACTGTAAAAATCACGGGTTGTAAAATGAGAGATGACACATGTCAAAAAATGGGGGAAAAGTAAACATGTTCGCCTGGTTATGTATAAAAAATGCATTTTTCTTTACATGTAGCGGCTGATATGTTAAAAAATTACACTTTTTTATACATGAATACACTTTCTCCATTACCTTTGAAAGAGGGTTCCACCTTGGAAACACGGGAGATTTGGGTGGCATTGGCGAATGCCC
>CAYTAI010000003.1:0-17495 GCA_964435715.1 uncultured Verrucomicrobiota bacterium
AGCAACGCGGCGGTGTCCTGAGCTTTGAGGTCATCAGCCGCCGGATCGACGACCGTGGCGGCGGGCTGGCGCGGGTCGATGGCTCCCCCCGTTTGGTCGAGGGTCTGGCCCTGCCCCGTGAGGAGGATGAATTCGGCCTTCGCTACTATAACACTCTCACGACATGGATCGAGATCGACCCCTTGCTGGCGGCCTTTGGGCTGAACCGCGCCGCCTTGTCCGAACCCGACACGTGCATCCGTGCCGTGAGGGAATTCAGCGCGCGCATTCCCACCTATCTGTCACTCAAAGATGTTAAAAAACGCTGGGGCCACGGCCAGGAGGACATTTTTCCCGTGGCGCAATTTGAAAAACTCTGGGGCGACATGTCCGCCTTGGCGGAGATGAATTCCTCTTTCCTCGTCGTTTCCCGCCTCCGCGGCCAGCAACTCAAAGACCAAGCCCAACTCGACGGCTGGCTCCGCGACGGCTCCGCCGATTACGTGGACTCACTGTGCCAGTGGGAGTGAAGAAAACAATGGACAAAACTTATTCATTATTTCGCGCTATCAAGTAGCAAGTGCAACAGAATGATGGGTTGATGTTGAAAAAAAACCGGAATCACCCCTTTAATGGGTTCCAAACTCGTGCAAAGCCCATTCCTTGAAAGTCTTTGGTATTAGCTGTGGCAAATTCCGACACTCCTTGCTGCACGAGGGATAATCCAAGGCGTAAATCCACAATTCTGCGAGTCGCAAAATCTCTTTTAGCCGCTTGTTTCCATATTTCATCCATATCCGGCCCTGTGCTGCTGAGTTCCCAGTTCGTATTGGATCGGAACCCTTGACAGACATCTGCCGCTTCCTTCGCTGTCATGGGTTCCTGAAAAATTTTTGCATTTCGCAATTTCAGATAAAGCTCCACGAGCATAAACTCGGAGACCACAACATCCTTTCTCAGTGCGAGCGATTGAAGAAACCGAACCGCAAGGGGCTGTTCCGGGCAAGCTTCATTGCAAGCGTAAACAGCGATATTTGTATCGAAGCTAATCTTCATGGGCGATCTCTGTCCATTTTTCCACCGGCACTAATGGCAGCCCCATATTTTTCCCTTTGGGAACTCGCCACTGCCGCGCGGGCAACCGCCCTGCAGGCCGTGCTTTGAGCACCATTTCCAACCCCAACCGAACCACTTGGGCAAAGCTCATTTCGCTTTCCGCCGCAATCCGCTTGGCTTCCTTGAAAAGATGATCGGGGATTTGAACCTGTGTTTTTACCATGATGGCAAAATGCCACATCAAGACCAGCATGTCAAGAATTCAGACATGCTCCGCGACGGCTCCGCCGACTACGCGGACTCACTGTGCCAGTGGGGAGAATAGTTTTCTTGAGATTCCACACTTGTTGATCGACTACACATCAAACATTGATCGGGTAAAATATCTTTCCCACCCTTTGAATATGCTCCAATAAATCGGAGTTAGTCATTTGAGTTTTTAGTCCCAAGTCGATTTTGTAAGGAAGATTTAATTCATCCAAATCATGGCTCAAACTCGTCAAATCATTTCCTGAAAAGTGATTTGACTCTATAACCAGATCAATGTCCGAACCTTCCCGATGGGTGCCCTTGGCTCTTGAACCATATAAGATGACCCGTTCAATGCTTGGCCATTTCGAAAAACAAGAATTGATCGCCTCAATATCAGATGGTTTTAATCCAAACATTTTTTTAACGTCCCGCCAAGGTATTCATCTTGTCGTTGAATTCCCAAAATAGAGGATAATAACGCTGAACGATTTTTGAGAGAATCTCTTGGGCGATTTCCTCGTTGTATGTGTGGGATGATTGATTACGGCTTTGGATCATTTCCATCCACCCTTCCCCGTCGGTAACGAGACCTTTATTGAATGCCTCGCGGGTTGCATCACGGGAACCCGTGATGTCAGGATTTCCTTGGTAGGCAAAATAGTCGCGCAAAACATTCCACGCGAGATCATGAGTGAATTCAAATCTTTGGATCAACCCCTGCTTTTCGAGTTCATTTAACTCCCGTTGATCCGTCTCTCTAACTGCCCTCTCCAAAAGAAGGAATGCTTTTTGAAAACTTTGAAATCTTTGCAACCACCTGATGTCTTCTGTGCCCATAATCAAATTTTGTACCGTTTATATAAAAAATGCTTAACTTACCATATTCTTATTACATCATTATGCTCCTCGCACCTCAAAAAACCTACAATTTCTCCTCCTTGTCCAGCTCGGGAATCTTGCGGAAGGCGATGCGGAGCGGGGCGCTGTCGAGGGCAGAGTGGGCACCGGCGAAATAGACCTTGTGTTTGCCCAGCGAGAGATTGAGCTGGTCCACAGCGCGTGAGAGCGTGAGCAATTTGCTCTCCTGGGCGAAAACGGGGAGTGTCTCTTTAGTTTCTTCCGTCAGGTCGTAGAAAGACACCCCGACCGTGTAGGGGCAAAGCCCGTCCGGTCTTTTGTCCCAAGCTTTTTTGAAGGCTGTGATGAATGTCGGCGTGTCGGCGCAGGGGGCGAACCGCACCTCCTGTGTCCAGAGCGATTTGCTCCGGTCGCGCAGGCTTTTGACCCAGACGACCATGCGTCCGGCAAAAAACCGTTTGTCCCGGAGCCGGGCGGCGGCCTTAAAAAGCAGGCGTTCCAAAACCGCCCGCGCCCCCGCCTCGTGGCGCAGAGCCGGCTCCAGCACATGGGAATGCCCGATGGTGCGGTGCTGAACGGGTTCCTCCGGCACAATGTCCCCGCGAATCTGGTAATACCAACGCTCTCCATTGACTCCGCCCCAGATGTGGCGCATTTGCCGCCGGTCGAGCGCATACATTTGCTCCACCGAAAAAATCCCGGCGCGGTGGAACCGATTTTCCATATTCGGCCCGATCCCCTTGAAATCGCGCAATTCCAGCCCGAACATGCACTGGGGAAGTTCCTCCCGCCGAATCACCACCAGTCCGTCGGGTTTTTGCATGTCACTGGCGAGTTTGGCGAGGAGGCGATTCGGGCCGATTCCGATGGAACAACGAAGAGTTTCCCCCGCCTGCTCCCGAATGGCGACCTTCACCGCCCCCGCCAGAGCGCGGGCTTTTTCCTCAGCCGTCTGTGAACCCGTCAAATCACAGGCCATCTCGTCAATCGACAGCACCTCTGAAACCGGGAGAACAGAATTTACCGCCGCGACAATGGCATTGTGATATTGCACATACAGGGCCGCCCGTGACTCCACCAGAATGATGCCCGGACAGAGCCGCCGGGCGTCCCGAACGATGGTGCCTGTTTTCACGCCGTATCGTTTCGCCTCGACACTGGCGGCGATGCAACAGGTCGTTTCCACCATCGAGGGCACGACCCCGACAGGTTTCCCGCGCAATTCCGGGCGAAAATCCTGTTCCACCGAGGCGAAATAGGAATTCAAATCCACAAAAAGCGAGCGGACGGAAGTCATGAAAAGAAAATGCACCGGCTGGAAAAAACTTGCAAGTCCTCAGGTCGAGACAAGGGGAAAAAATACTTCGATCCTGGTTCCTTTACCGGTTGAGCTATCGACGACGGCTGCCGCACCGAATTCTTTGAGGTAAACCGCGACACTGGTCATACCCAGTCCGCTTCCCATATTTTTGGTTGTGACAAAAGGTTCGAATAAATTTTTTTTGATTTCGTCGGGCATACCGCTGCCGTCATCCACGACAGTTAAAATCGCGCACGGTGAATGAGTATCGGGGTGATGTCCATCCTTCAAAATCACGGTCACATTTCCTTTATCCTCAATCAGGGATTCAACGGCATTCATCACCAGATTCATCACGATTTGTTTGATCTTCATAGGGATGGCACGGATCACCAAAGGTGATGGCGCGTTTTGAAACGAAAAATGCACACCGGAAACCATGCTTTTCCCGAGAATCCCGGTGATCTCGGAAACCGGGAGGCGCATGTCGAAATCAAGGGGAATGGTTTTTTCAGAGGAGGTGCCCCGGAGTAATTCCCGGCAAAGCGCGGCGGCGTCCGCGGACGCTTTGAGTATATTCTCGAGCCGGGTGTGGATTTCCGGTGGACAGTCCGGCGCCAGTTGCGCCAGCTGTGCGTGGGAATGGATCAGGGCGAGAAAATTTTTGAAATCGTGGATGATCCCGCCAGTGACCACTCCCAAGGTCTGGAGTCTCTCCGCCCGGAGGAGCTTGAGTTGCATCGCCAGATTTTCTTTTTCACTTTCAATGCGCCGGCTTGTCTCCAGGGCGATGGAAATAAAATCGGCAATCGATCCGGCAAACGCCATCTCGTCTTCCGTCCACGGGCGGGAGCCGTGCGTTTGCTCGTGGCAGACGACCCCGATGACTTTCCCTTCAGAATAGACAGGGGCATCGAGCATGGTCTCGACCCCGTATTTTTTGAGGTATGAGTCTTCGAGCTCTTGCCGGATCGGGTCATCTGAAAAATTCAAAACACTCACGACGCGCAACCTTTCCAGAGAATCAAAATAGAGGGGATAATCTTTTGAATCGAGAGTCTCTCCTTTCATGTCCGGTTGATCATCCGGCTGGATGGAGTGCACGCATGTGATGCTCGTGTGTTTCTCGTCGAAGAGCCAGACATTGACCCTGCTGATTTGCAGTGCTTTGGCTGCAGAGAGGCAGATGACGCGCAGGGAATCGTCCCTTTTTCCTTCTGACAAATGTGTGCCCCGAGCCAAAAAAGCCAAATCGTCCTGTAAAGGATTTAATGATAAAGGCACATGTGAAGATTATAAAACCATTCTTCAAAAGTCCAGTTCAAAGCCCTCCACGTTTGACAAAAAGGGGTTTCACCCGTTTATTGTCCCTCGTGATCAAAAGAATTCAAACCCTCATCATGATTTTTCTTATGTCAACAGCCCTTTCTCCTGCTGAATCCCTCTACGACCTGACTGTCAATTCCATCGATGGTAGACCAGTCGCGCTTTCCGATTACAAAGGAAAAGTTCTCCTCGTCGTCAATGTCGCCAGCCAGTGCGGTCTGACCCCTCAATACAAAGCTCTCGAAGCCCTTTACCAAAAGGACAAAGACAAAGGACTCGTCATTCTCGGGTTCCCGTGCAATCAATTCGGCGGGCAAGAACCCGGCTCTGCCGATGAAATCAAAACTTTCTGCGAGAAAAACTATGGTGTAAGCTTCCCTCTCTTTGAAAAAATCGAGGTCAATGGCTCCGGACGCGCGCCTCTTTACACAATTCTCGCCGGTGAGAACTCCCCCTTTCCGGGAGACATCAAATGGAACTTCGGCAAATTCTTGATCGGCAAGGATGGAAAAATCCTCGCCCGTTTTGAGCCGGCTGTCGCCCCGGATTCACCTGAAATAACGACCGCCATTGAAAAAGCCCTCGCGGATTAGTTTTTTTCACTTTTGGAACCCGGCCGTTTTTATTTTGCTGAATCAAGAGACTTGGGAATCTCAATGATGGAACGAAGCTGTCCGGTGAATCCATTCATCATTTCCAGGGTTTGTTTTTCATTGAGACCTTGGGGATGATGGAGTCCGGTAATCTCTGAAAAAAAAGTCACAAACGCCCAGCGATGATTGACACGGTCAAAAAGCTTGTCTGTGGTGCTCCAGAGGACACGTTGCCAATGGTGGGGGGTTTGACGGTGGTTACCCTCGAACCAGTAGAGATTGATCATTTTACGTTTGATCTCGCGGCCATCGGGGAGTTTATCAGTGCGTTCCAGTAAAAGCTTGGTCGCCTCCACGGGTGTGGCAGCGGCTTTGCTGTCGAGCAGGACTTTTTCCGAGCCGGTAATGACCCAGCCTTGTCCGGGCAGACAATACTCCGGGCGATGGATGCTCCGGCCTTCCCGCCCGCTGACCAGTATCGTCGAGAAAATCTCAAATCCGGAGGGGTTGCGGTAAAGCATTTTGGATATCACAGTGTCCGAGGGCAGGACGTTGCGTTCCATATCACTGACAGGAACAGTCTGCCCCCACCACGACCCGACAAAAGTCGGCAGGGGAAGTTTCAAAGGCAGGGTGTCTGAGGTTTTGACTTCACCCATGAGGTTGATCGCCAGAACGGTTCCCAAGAGAATGACAATGACAGATATGTATCCGATCCATTCTTTCTTTTTGCTTTTCGAGGGCGGTGGGATATGGGAATCCGTTTCGGTTGTTGGCGAGGAATCAGACGTTTCGGGGGTGTTAGGATTCATGATTGATTATGGAAATTATAACCTAAGTCATTTGACTTGTTGGCTCAATTTAAATTAAACTCAAAATCGTGAGTTTTACAAACAATAAGCTCTTCACAGGAGTTTCAGAAGAATTTTTAAATAATATTGAAGGAGGATTTCAGCCGCTTCATCTGGCTCCCAATGAAGTCATCTTCCGCGAGGGTGATCCCGGGAATTGTCTCTATCTGATCGCGGAAGGCCAGGTCAAAATCACGAAAAACACCAATGGCAGCAATGAACAGGTCTTGAGCATTTTGCAGGCGGACGATTTTTTCGGGGAGATGGCAGTCTTGGACGAAAAGCCGCGCTCGGCTTCTGCCATCACTGTCGGACAGACGGCTCTGTGGCAGATTACCCAGTCACAATTTCAAGCCATCATCGTCAATCGTTACCCTGAGATCGCCATTAACCTGATCCGGATCATCATTGACCGTATCCGCTCCCTTGACCGGCTTTTTATTGATGAGATGATGAAATCCGAGCGTCTCCAGCTTGTGGGACAGATGACCGGGGGCATCATCCATGACTTTAAAAATCCGATGGCTTCGATTTTAATGGCGGCTCAGATTTTTGAGGAGAGAAGTCCGACCGAAGACATGAAAAAACTCGCCCGTATGATGATTGATCAAATCAGCCGGATGAATACGATGTCCCACGAGCTTCTTGATTTTTGCCGCGGTGAAACCCGGCTCGATGTGAAACCCGTTTCCCTGGAGATGATTCTCGTCAAGACGGTCGAGCTCTATTCAGCGGAAGCCGCCAAGCGGCATATTCAATTTGAAACGGTTCTAGAAACACTGCCGATGATCAATGCCGACGCGGGCAAGCTTGAACGTGTTATCCAAAATCTCGTTACAAACGCATTTGATGCGATGCCCAAGGGGGGCAGGGTTTTCATTCGTTCGAATGGCACCCTGGACTCGATTTCGATCAGTGTCGCGGATACGGGAAAGGGAATCCCTGCGCGAAATCTGGGCAAGATTTTCGAACCCTTTTTCACTGAGGGCAAACAGCAGGGCACCGGTCTGGGGCTCTCCATTTGCAAACGCATTATCGAGGCTCACGGGGGACTCATCTCTGTCGAGAGCCAGGAGGGGCGGGGCACCACTTTCACGGTTCAATTGCCCTTGGCGGGCATTTCCTGCCGTGCCCCGTTGAAAACCGCGTAACCCCGTCCGTTTTTCCAGGAGAATCCCACACCACATATGCGCGAGTCCTTTCTCAGAAGATTGGCGCGGTGTCCGGGGCTTTTCATCCACAAGCTCACAACATTTTCCGCCGTCCAGGGTTTTGTTGTGCAGGCGACATTTTCTGTGATCCCGTTCATGCCATATTGATCGATAAAGGCGAGCATGTCCCGGTTCGTGCGATGTGACATTTTTTCTTCTTGAGCCATGTGTTCCGCCCATTCGACGGCGTAATCCCTGAGGTGAGGATCGACTGTCAGGGGGGTGAGACCCTTTTTTTGCCTTTCAAGATTGATCAATGTGACGGTTTCTTCGGCAAGGGTTTCATGAGGTTTTTTTTCCGGGGCTGTTTGTGAGTGTGCGAATGTCAAAAAAGAAAGCAGGATCAACATCAAAAAGGATATTTTGTGCATGCCGGGGATCATAGCGCAGGAGGAATCATTTGACTAAGGAAAATTTTTGGCAGAACATCAACCGATCATTTTTTTCACATGGGCCGCATAAATATTCTCTCGGAAATCGTTGCTAACCAGATCGCTGCAGGCGAGGTGGTCGAGCGTCCGGCTTCCGTGCTCAAGGAATTACTGGAGAATTCCCTCGATGCCGGGGCGAAACGCATCCGGGTCGAAATCAAATCCGGCGGGCGCAGTCTCATCCGTGTCCAGGATGATGGTTGCGGAATGGATCGTGATGATGCCCTTTTGTGTCTGGAGCGGCACGCCACCAGCAAGATAAAAAGCGCCCATGACCTCTTGAGTATCGGCTCTTTCGGGTTCCGCGGCGAGGCGGTCCCGAGCATCGCCAGTGTGTCGCGTTTACGGCTGACGACATGCGCTTATGGCGAGGAGGAGGGAACGGAGATCCAAGTCGATGGCGGGAAAATCACCCAGGTCAAGACCCACGGGTGTGCTGTGGGCACGGAAATTGAGATACGTTCGCTTTTTTTTAATGTTCCTGCCCGCAAAAAATTCCTGAAATCCGACCAGACGGAAACGGCGCATGTCCAGCAAACCGTTCTTTATCAGGCACTCGCCCATCCCGATGTGGCATTCACCTATATCCAGGATGAGAAAACCATTTGGCAACTCGCCTCGACGAGCCATTTGCTCGAGCGCATCAGGCAGCTCAAGGGAATGGATTTTTGCAAGGAGCTTCTCGAGGTCAGCCATTCCAGCCGGGGCGTGCAAATTGCCGGATTCATCGGTCAACCGGGCGTGAGCCGGTCCAGTCGCGCGGAGCAAATTGTTTATGTCAACCGCCGCCCGGTCGATTCACGGGCCATTAGTTTTGCGCTGATGGAAGGTTATCACAATGCCTTGATGAAAGGGCGTTATCCCGTCGCGACTCTTTTTCTCTCAATGGATCCGGCTTTGGTCGATGTGAATGTCCATCCCTCCAAAAAGGAGGTTCGTTTCCGTGATGATCCCGCGATCCGCGAGGCTGTCGTCGAGGCGGTGCGCGCGTCTCTGGTGACCAATCACTCGGTGCTTTCTTCAAGCTTGCCGGCTCCCGTGACCGCAGGGTTTCCCGTTCCGCCGCCGCATCGACGACTTGATGCGGATCGCCCTCCTTCCGCCGGGGAAGTCCGGGCGGCTGTGGACGCATTTGCCCGGCTGGCACCCCCGCTCGAGCAAGTTGCTCCGGGAGAAAAAACACCCCAGAATCAATTGCCTTTGATCAAGGGGCAAACTCTCACGGGCAGCCCTCCTGTCCGGCCTGAATGGGCGGCTCCGCAAAAAAGTGTCTCTGCTGATAATCTTTTCCGTATCATCGGCATTTTGAACAAAACGTACATCCTCGCCGAGAGCGTGGATGGCCTCGTCCTCATCGACCAACATGCGGCACATGAAAGGGTCATGTTTGAGAAGCTCCTCGCGCAATTTGCCCAGGCCGCCGTCGAGAGCCAGCAATTGCTTGCCCCGGAGACGATCCAGCTCGACCCCCGGGATGCCGCGATCCTCGCGGATCATCTCGAAGAGATCAACCGCACCGGCGTCGGTGTCAGTGAGTTCGGTCACAACACCTTCCTCGTCGATGCCTTGCCGGTGTGGATGGGCAAACGCGGTGCGGGAGAGATCATTCGCGACCTGATCGACTCTCTCCAGCAGGAGGGCGGCAAAACCGCGCGCGATCGCCGTTAC
The DNA here is from genome assembly GCA_964435715.1 of uncultured Verrucomicrobiota bacterium. Taxonomy (GTDB): domain Bacteria; phylum Verrucomicrobiota; class Verrucomicrobiia; order JAWXBN01; family JAWXBN01; genus JAWXBN01. Next base: position 9,526 of record CAYTAI010000003.1, read on the forward strand.
CGCGAGGAGAAGGTCATCCGTGCCGCCTGCCGCGCTTCAGTCAAGGCGAATGATTTTCTGACCATGACCGAGGTTGAGCGGCTCGTGCGCGATTTGCTCGCTTGTGAACTCCCCTACACCTGTCCGCATGGGCGACCCACCATGATTCTCATGACACAATCCGAACTCGAAAAGAAATTTGGACGCATCCAGCCATGACCACTGATTTGAAACAAAATGCCCCCTTGACCGACTATCACACACACAATTTCCGTTGCTTTCACGCGGACGGCGATATTGCCGATTACGCGGGCGAAGCCCTCGCGCTCGGATTCACGCAGATCGGTGCCTCCGCTCATATCCCGGTGTCAAAACCGCATTACCAGGGCTACCGGATGAAACGCGATACCTTGCCTGAATACCGCGAGAGCGTCGCCATGACCCGGAGCAAATTGCGAGGGCAGATCGAGGTGCTCTACGGCATTGAGGCGGAGTACGACGAGGATCCTCAGACTTTGCGCGAGTGTGTTGCGATTTTTGGCGAAGAAAATTTTGATTACGTCATTGGCTCCGTTCATTTTTTCAACGGGCGCGACGGGCAGGGCATCCGCGGTGCCGTCTGGGACGTCATCGATCAAGTCGACGGGGTCGAGCAGGAGGAGTTGCTCGTGCGTTATTTTGGTCTGGTCGGGGAAATGGCGCGGACAAAATGTTATGATATCGTCGGGCATTTCGACGTGATTGTCCGGCATATCGGCTGGGCGGATGACCCGTCCGGGAAAATCGAAAAAGCCATTTGCATCGCGCTGGATGACATTGCCGGTGCGGAAATGACGATGGAGGTCAATACCAGCGGGCGGCGTTACGGGAACGCTCAACCCTTTCCGTCCACATGGATTATCCGAAAGGCTCTTGAGCGCGGCATTCCCCTCATGATTAATTCCGATGCTCATGCCCCCGGGCAAACCGGAGCCTGGCACAAAGAAACTTTTGAGCAGATACTCTCCCTCGGGCTGCCCGCGCAATTTGCGCGGTATCACAAAAGGCTCCGCATTTTATAATACCGGTATGCAGGCGGACTCTTTTTCTGGCTACTCTTCGATCCGGCCGTCTTTCCAGAGTTCCTCAAGGGCGTAGTAATGGCGCGTGTCCGGATGGAAGATATGGACATAGACATCCCCGAAATTCAGGATGATCCATTTGCTTTCGACCGTGCCATCGCGCAGGAGGCAAGGTGTGGGTGTGTTTTTCATCTGAAACTCAAGTTCCTCGGCAATGGCCTTGATCTGCGGATCGGACATCCCGGAGCAAATCAGAAAATAATCAGTGAATGAATGTGCAAAAATTGGATTGAAGGAGCGTTTGCCAACTGGCATCATTAAAGTCAATGAGAGCATTTGTTGCACTGGGGAAATTTTTTCGAGAGCGCAAAATATTGGCTGTCATTCTCATTTTACTCGTCTGTTTTCTGGGATATCGGATATTCTTGAAGGCCGCAATCGCCGTAAAACTCAATTCCATCAGAGCCGAGGGATTGCCCACGAATCGGGCGGAGTGGAATCAGTGGCGTGGTGAAGAGCCGCCAGCGACGCAAAATGCGGCGAATATTTTTTCACGGGCGTATGAGTTGATCGACTTGAATGACCAAGAGGCCTTGAATAAAACGTTTGTATTCAAGACAGATGAGGGCAATGACCCCTCAGCGCCTTATGATGCAGAAACAATCTCTGCGTTGAGAGAGATCGTGGAGGGGAATCGAGAAGCTTTGGCACTCTTGGATGAGGGAGCAAAACTCAATCAGGCTTTTGTTCCAATTACAGAACTTTGGGAGCCAATCTGGCCTTGGAGGAAAGGCATTATTCTTTTGTTGGTTTCTTCTGAATTATCCATAGCAGAAAAGGATGCGCTGGGATATCTAAACTCATCAATCAACATTTTGCAGAAACTCGTCCTCGTGCTGGATTCTCGGCCGTTAACTTTATCGTATTTTCTTAAGCTGCACACTGAGAGAGAGGCAATTCAAAGTGTCGAGAGGGCATTAAACCGGATATCATTTGCTGATGATGAATTAATTCAACTCCAGAAAAATGACTGGCCTATCAATATGGCGCGGAGTTACGAGGGCGAAAGAGCCATGTGGCTTGATGAAATTCGCCAGCCTTTAGGCGTTTACATGCAGAATTTAAAAGATGAATACAAAGGCTTTGGCGCAAAAATGCCTTGGTTCAATAACCCTTATCTCATGCATTTCTATGATTGGATCGGGCTCAGGGATTTATTCACTTTATGGGGTCTTCATCGTTTTGATCGCATTATCGAAATTGCCAAGATGCCATTGCCGCAAAGAGTGGAGCTTGTCTTATCTGAGAAAGACGAGGGCAGAACAATGGGTATTTTTTCTCCATACATCATGAGGATAATGATTCTACATGGCGGTCGTCGTGCTTTTTATCGTGCAACAGAACCTGTCATACTTGGAGCAAGGGCAAACACATTCAGAGAGTGCGCGCAAATCGCCATTGCCATTAAACGATATCAGCTTGCCCACGGGAAACTTCCCGACTCCCTCGCGCAACTTGTTCCGGCCTTCATCCCTGAGATTCCAACCGATCCATTCAATGGGAAACCTCTCCAATACGGTCAAGAAAACGGGGGTTTTTATGTTTACAGTGTTGGCCCGGATCTGACCGATGACGGTGGAATGGAACGGAATGAAAAAGGGCAAAACCTTTACGATTACCATCCCGAAATTTATCCTCTGAAAGGATTAGATATTGTTTTTCGTGTGGGCGGACAGGGAAAACATCTTGACCAAACAAAAAAAGAAAAATCAGAGGAGATGGAAACATCGATGGAATCTTCATCCACTCCTCCTCCGGTTGTTATCTATTTTCCACTGGCTTGGTCGAGTCATCAACAGAGTTTGCCTCCGCTTTTAATCAATACTGGGAAAACAAACTCTTCACAATCCGTGACGTTATCTTACAACGATGAAGATTTGACGACCGTTTTGAGAGGGTTGGCTCGGCAAGCTTCTATTAGTTTGATCATTGCTCCGGGGGTAAAAGGAAAGATTACCCTTTATGGACATTATATGGATTACACTGAGGCGCTCAAAGCTGTCATTCAAGATTCAGATCACAAACTTGTCCAAGATGCGATGTTGAATGTTTGGTTTGTGAGGACAAAAGAATATGTGATGGAGAATCTTTCTTTTACACCCCTGCAACTGGCTGTTCAAAAAGGGGAAATACAAAAGGTGAAAGCCCTCCTTGATAAAAGTGATGATATTCATATCCGCGATGCGGAGGGCAATACCCTCCTGCATCTTGCGCTCCAAAAATCATGTTCAAAACAAATGGTTGAACTCTTGATCGATAAGGGCGTCTCACTCAATGAAAAGAATTACCAAGGTCTGAGTCCTCTCCATTTGGCGGCGCAGGCCAGAAGTCTGGAGAATATCGTTCTGCTTCTCGACAAAGGGGTCTCCGTAGATTCCAGAACACCAGATCAGCTCACGCCCCTGTATTTCGCTGTGAAATCGGGATATGTCTCGGGAGTCGATTATTTCTTAAAAAGGGGGGCGAATCCCGACGGGATTGATTCACCGAATCCGAAAAACAAATCGGTTTCGGCTCGGCTGAAAAATTCGTCTGGAGAAGAAACGATTCATTTTGCGAAAGAGAATCTGAGTTCTGTCTTGCTCAATCTCGCCCGGCGGAGCGGGATAAATATTCTTTTTATCGGAAATGGTGATGTAGCGGTTTCCTTTACGGCAGCCAGCCCGCAGGAGGCAATTCAGAAGATCATTTCTGATTATGGACTATTCTGGTCTTGGAATCCGGATAAAAACACTTTGTCCCTGACTGATTTTCCGCGAGGTGCGCATGGTGCACCCCTCATCATGGCAGTCAACGATGACAATATAGGGATTGCGCGCAAATTGCTTGAAAAAGGGGCATCTGTGGAGGTTCATGACCAAAAAGGCAATACCCCGCTGCAAATTGCGCAGAAAAGGCAAAATACAAAACTGGTCAAACTCTTGGAATCTTCTTCTGAGAAGAAATAGCCAGTCACCATCCCCGTGCTCCCCACCGGCAAGCTCGACCTCGCCGGGTGCAAAAAAATCGGCGAACAAACGGAATGAATTCAGGCGAGGAGGGGACAATCAAATCACATCAAGAGCTTTGAGACCAAATGAAGAGGCTGCATTGAGCAGGTGTCTGTCGTGGCTATAAATCGCCTTAAAACCATGGTATTTTGCTGTGTAAAGATGCAGCGCGTCCCCCGATCTCAGGTGGAGTGATGATGGAAGATGGCGTAGAAAGTCATGAAATTCCTCCATGAAACTCTGGTCACAGTCGAACCATTTCCAGACTCCAGATTTTTCATCATCGTCAAAAAATTTGAAAATGGTCTTTTCGATGGGAGGCGGAATTTTCCCCTCACGCGTCTGTCTCTTGATTCCAGATATAAATTCGGTTTTTCCCCATACGCTGGAAAATTTGTCGGCATGCTTGGATGCGATCATGCGAACTTTTTCAGCACCCGGTTCATTGAGGTAACATTTGAGAATGTAGCTGGTGTCAAAATAAACCATCATCTTTCCCTATCCTCTGAAATGCTTGCTGTTGAATCAGCGCTGATAAGGGGGAATCGGGAAATGATCTCCTCACGATTTGGTAGACCGACCCCGTGAACAACTGTTTCCTCGATTTTTTTGAGAACGGCCACCGGTTGGCCTCTTTCAAGAATCATCAGAGGATGTCTGCTTGATTCACGGACGAATTTCCCTGTGGATTCGTGAAGTTGTCTTATGCTAATTGCCTTCATGTGTCTAATGTGACACATTGCAACGCTTTAATCAAGACTCAATCCGGCCGTCTTTCCAGAGTTCCTCAAGGGCGTAGTAGCGGCGCGTGTCCGGATGGAAGATATGGACATAGACATCCCCGAAATTCAGGATGATCCATTTGCTTTCGACCGTGCCATCGCGCAGGAGGCAAGGTGTGGGTGTGTTTTTCATCTGAAACTCAAGTTCCTCGGCAATCGCTTTAATCTGGGGGTCTGAGAGTCCGGAGCAAATCAGAAAATAATCGGTGAATGAGGTCAGTCCCTCGACATTGATAATCACGGGATTCTCCCCCTTTTTATCTTCGATGATCGCGCGCAATTTGCGGGCGAGCTGGAGACCCGGTGAGGGCGGGCCGGACACACGGGCGGGAGCCGCTACTTTTTTCGCAGGGAGCTTTTTGGATGCGGTTTTTTTTAAAACGGTTTTTTTGACACGCGTGAGATTTTTTTTCGCCGGAGCTTTTTTGGCAGCGGCTTTCACAGGCGCTTTTTTTGTCGTTTTGACCGGGACGGGTTTATTTTGTTTTTTGGGGGGCATAGGCATTCCAACGGGATATTAAACCTTCCACGCCATCGGGCACAAGCCCGTGGATGGATAATTTTTTGGCGAGGCGGGCACGGATTTCCGTCGAGGAAATGTCAATGGCGCGCGCTTGAAGGCGATGATAGGTGAATCCGGCGAGTTTTCGGGTATCGATGCGGGAGCCGGGGCGGGCGGCGATGACGAGCGTGCAATCCCGCGCAATTTGCCCGGGGTATCGCCAGCCGCCGATTTCTTTGACGTTATCCGCGCCGATCAGCCAGAAAAGCTCGGCACCGGGGAATTTCTTTTTCATCGCCTGCAAAGTCAGGTAGGTGAAAGATTTGCCCTGACGTTTGATCTCGATATCAGAGGCGGACATGCCGGGGATACCTGCCAGAGCGGCTTTGACAAGAGCGAGACGTTTCCGGGCGGGCAAAAAAACCTCCCACTTATGAGGGGGATTTGCACTCGGGATGACAAACAGGTGGTCGAGTGTGCATTGCTCCAGAGCGTCCATGGCGAGAAGGAGATGTCCATTGTGGAAGGGATCGAAGGTTCCTCCGAAAAGGCCGATTCTTTTGAATTTCGTCTTTGAATTTCTCACGGGTTTAAAGGATTATCAAACATCCGCCCTCTCATCCATGAAAATTATTGTCACCGCTGGTCCAAGCTACGAACCTGTCGATACTGTCAGGCGATTGACGAATTTCTCCACGGGCAGGCTCGGCACGGAGCTGGCTGCTTTCCTGGCGGACAAAGGCCATGAAGTGATCTTGTTGAGGGGGGAACTGGCGACATTTGCTCCGGAGTTTGAAAATATCGAAGTGGTTCCGTTTCACACAGCGGAGGATTTGCTCGCGCAATTTGCGCGGAGAGCGGGCGGGGCGGAGGTGATATTCCACGCGGCGGCTGTGGGCGATTGGAGGGTGGAGGTGATTCGTGACGGCGCGGGGCAGATGCTCACAGCGGGGAAAATCCCGACATCCCATGATAAACTTTTTCTGGAATTAATCCCCACCGTCAAAGTCCTGGGCAAATTGCGCGGGCTATATCCTGCGGCGCGCATTGTCGGATGGAAATACGAGACGGACGGCGGGCGTGCGGAGTTGCTTCAAAAAGGGGTCGAGCAAATGGCACACGCCGGGACGGATGGTTGTGTGCTCAATGGCCCGGCATGGGGAGAGGGTTTCGGGTTTGTCAATCCAGCGGGGGTGCTCACGAGTGCAAACGATTCGAAGGGTTTATTTCAACTCCTTGACGGATTGGTTTGCCTTCCTCCGGTCCATTGAAAATGCGGGGGATGCCAAGGACGAGTGGGGGCATGTCCACCCAGGGGGCCGCGTCATGGTAATGAAAAGCAATTTGCCCCGCGGAGACGAGGATTTCGGATATGCTCACGGTTTGCTCGCGTGAGCCACGGCAGGCGACGGTCAGCTCGTTGCAGGCTTGGCAATCAAAATGGAAATGGTGGAGTGCTTCCTCCGGAGTATCCTCGCCATGAGCGGCGAGCAGTTTTTCCCACTGGTGCTGGCGAAAACGTTTTGCCGAAATTTCCTCGCGGGCGGCGGTCGCCCAGAGCTGAGAGGTGTTTGTTTTATTGATGGAGGTCAGGATTCGCCCGTCCCATTCCCAATTCAGGATTTTGAATCCCTCATCGGGATGCCGCACGATGCAGATGAGACCGAATGGAGAATAGGATTTCAGATCAAGATTCTGGACTTTCGAGCGGATTTCACTCTCGCTCATGGCACCAAGGAGCTTGCTGATGATGCGGTCACGGCTGCGTTCCCCCATTTTTTTTTCGAGGCGGGGCCGGTTGAGAACCGCGTAAGCGGTGCCGTCGGCTTGAATGGCGATCCAGGGTCCGTTGGAGATTTTGTCGAGCGGGTAAATCGTCTGCATATTGCCCGCGCGATAGACTTGGGGGAGCTTGGCCGAGCCGCGTTTTTTCGATACGTCCCGGCTAAAACGCAGGGAGTATTCATTCAGTGAACGCGGGTAATAGGTGATGGTGCTCATTCAATGTGGCGGATGGATGACGGGATGAAGGCTGTTTGTATAAGGTTATTTTGTTTTCTTTGCAATCACGGCTTTTGTGGTGGCGCGGGGCGCGGTGTGGCAAAAAAAGATTTTGGAGGGGGCATCGGGGATTGCACTTCGTGCGGGGTGTGATAGTTTAACCGCAGAATATGGCTTACGATTCGCAAAAAGATTTTATTCAAACCCTGGAAGAGCAAGGGCAAGTTGTCCGGATTCAAATCCCGGTGGATACAGAGTTGGAAATTGCTGAAATCGCCGACCGTGAAATGAAGAAGCCCGGCGGCGGCAAGGCGTTGCTTTTTGAAAAGCCGGTGATCAACGGGAAAGTGTCGGCTTTTCCGCTCCTGATCAATTCCATGGGGTCGGAACGCCGGATGGAGCTGTGTTTCGGGGATCGACCCGTGGCGCAAATTGCCGATGAGATCGCCTCACTGCTCAAGGCAAAGCCGCCCACCTCATTTGGCGAGGCGGTGCCCCTGCTCAAGCTCGGGCTCGGGGTGATGTTGCATGCGAAGCCTTCCAGAGTTTCTTCCGGCGCGTGCAAGGACGTGATTCATCTCATGGATGACCCGGC
>CAYTAI010000003.1:17521-21672 GCA_964435715.1 uncultured Verrucomicrobiota bacterium
CGATTTGCCCGTGATCAAATGTTGGCCACACGATGGCGGGCGGTTTGTCACTTTTCCAAATGTCCACACTCAAGACCCGGACACCGGGGAACGCAATATCGGGATGTACCGGATGCAGGTCTATGACGGAAAAACCACCGGCATGCATTGGCAGGTGCACAAGGTCGGGGCGAGGCACGGGCGAAGGTATTACGAGGAGGCCAAGAGGATGCCCGTCGCCGTTTGTCTCGGCGGGGATCCGGTGCTCACTTTTGCGGCGACTGCGCCGATGCCGGACGGGCTGGATGAGATTTTGCTGGCGGGATTCCTCCGGCGCAAGTCCGTGCCGCTGGTTAAATGTGAAACGAATGATCTCATGGTGCCGTCGAATTCGGACTTTGTCATCGAGGGTTATGTCGAGCCGGGGGAATCGCGGATTGAAGGACCCTTTGGCGACCACACCGGATTTTACACGCCCGAGGATGCATACCCCGTTTTCCATGTGACCGCGATCACCCATCGCAAGGATGCAGTTTATCCGGCGACGGTTGTGGGGATTCCGCCGATGGAAGATTATTATATGGGGGACGTGAGTGTGCGCATCTTTTTCCCGATGATGAAAATGCTGCACCCGGAAATTGTGGACATTCATCTCCCGCCGGAAGGGGTGTTCCATAACCTCGTCATTGTCTCGATCAAAAAACAATATCCTTGGCAGGCATTCAAAATCATGCACGGGCTTTGGGGCATGGGGCAAATGATGTTCACCAAAGTCATGGTCGTCATTGATCATGATGTCAATGTCCACAATAACAGCGAGTGGCTCTGGTGGATGTGCGGGAATATCGACCCGCAACGCGACATGATCTTTACCAAGGGACCGACAGATTCCCTCGACCACGCCTCGACCTATCCCAATATCGGCACCAAAGTCGGGATAGATGCCACGCGCAAATTGCCCGGGGAGGGTTATGACAAGCGGGTCTGGCCGGACAAGGTCGAGATGTCTGCGGAAGTAAAGTCCAGGGTGGACGCCATGATCAGGGGGATTCCCGGATTATGAGATTTGTTATCGGCCTCACAGGAGCCAGCGGGGCAATCTATGCCCAGCGCCTCCTCGACCGGCTCGACCCGGTGGAGCATGAGATCCATGTGGTCATGAGTAAATATGCCCATCAAGTCGTCGCCGAGGAAATCGGGGAACTCAAACTCAAAGAAGGAGTGCGTCATCACCGTGATGCAACGATGAATGTTCCTTTTGTGAGCGGGTCCTCGATTTTTGATTGCATGGTCATTGTCCCGTGCTCGATGGGCACGGTGGGACGGATTGTGTATGGGACATCCGAGTCCACATTACTCCGGGCGGCGGATGTTTTTCTCAAGGAAAAGCGCAAACTCATTTTGGTTCCGCGCGAAACACCTTTTAATCTCATCCACGCAAAAAATATCGTGAGCGCAATGGAGGCCGGAGCGGTTGTCATTCCGGCCATGCCTTCCTATTATCACAATCCCGGGTCGATTGAGGCATTGGCTGACACCGTCGTCGCACGCATTCTTGATCATATGGGTGTGTCCCACTCGATTGCCCGCCGCTGGAAAGACGAAGTGGAGTAAGGTATTTCATGAGATGAATACATTTTTTACTCCGCGCAAATTGCCCTGTTCCAGCAGGGGAGAAGAGGGATGTTTTTATGATTTCTGATAGACAATAAGAGTGGGGAAGGCTTAAACTGTCATCATGAGTGCAGGATTCCTGAAAGATTTCGGTTTTTTTAGTAAGCTTGATGAAGTCGACGGGCAGGCTCTTCTGGATAATTTCAAGACGGCTTATTACAAGGAGAAAGAAATTATTCTGGAAGAGGGGATGGCCAATGATGCCTTGTATCTGGTGCAAAATGGGAGTGTGGATGTGGTGAAAATCCAGGATGACAAGGAAATCCTCCTCGCACACATCGGGCCGCGGGGGTTCTTTGGGGAGGCATCCTTGTTTCATTCAGCGTATGCGACAGCGACAGTGGTCGCGGTACAGGATACATGTATCAATTATATCAAACACAATGCGCTTTTAGATTATATCCATGACCGCCCCGAAGCCGGGGTCAAAATCTTGCTTGAAATTCTCAAATCCGCCTGTTTCCGACTCTCGGCGGCGAATGAAAAGCTGGGGGATTTCCTGTATTGGATCAATACCCTTGAGCCTGAAGGTCTCCAGAAGTTACGGATTCTTTCGGAAGAAGATCAGGAGGGTTAGGGCGGGCAGGGTACGGGGACGAAAAGAAGGGGAACCTCAGGTTTTTCTTCAAGCTACAAAAAAGAAAGAGGATCGAAAGAAAACTGCTTGCGTCCTCAGATTTCTTCCTGTATAACCCAGCGTTCAATCAAAAAGGATTTGTGACATGGTAAACAAAGCGGAAGTAATCAAAGAATTTAAAAAACAAGATAAAGACACCGGTTCTGCCGACGTGCAAGTAGCACTTTTGACAAAGCGCATTAATGAGTTAACTCATCATTTTAAAGATCACCGCAAAGATCACAGCTCCCGCCGCGGACTTTTGATGATGGTGAATCGCCGCCGCCGTCTTTTGGAATATATTAAACGCAATGACCAAGCGCGTTACCAGGATTTGATCAAGAGACTTGATTTGCGTAAATAATTTTATTTACGCGGCTTGTATCTGATTTGAAAACACACACACAAACAAAAAGCGGTCTCACTCCAAACAATATTCTGATCCGGCTCTTTTAATGAGGCAGGGTTGCCGGTTGAAAGACTAGATTCTAGAATAAAGCAAATTGCTCCGCAGGGAAAATGGGTTTTATTCTGTAATCTAAGCTTTCACCTCAATTCTTCGCAGAGGTTGCCGGCAAAGTGATTGGAGCGGCGTTGGATCGCACAAAAAAGTCAATAAAAAGAGGCAAGAAAAATATGTCGCATGTAAAACTCTCCCGCAAGATCGGACATGAAGAACTGATCATTGAAACAGGAAAACTCGCCAAACAAGCCAATGGTGCCGTCACGGTCACCTATGGCGAAACTGTAGTCTTTGTCGCTGCAACCGCAGCTGATTCAGTCAAAGATGGCCAGGACTTTTTTCCATTAACAGTGGAGTACAAGGAAAAATCTTCTGCCGCAGGTAAATTTCCCGGTGGTTATTTCAAGCGTGAAGGGCGTCCCACAGAAAAAGAAATCCTGACCTGCCGGATGACGGATCGTCCCCTGCGTCCTTTGTTTCCTGAAGGATTTTTTAATGAAGTGCAGATTATCGCGATGACTTTTGCATTGGACGGCGAGAATGAACCCGATATTTTGAGTATCAACGGAGCCTCTGCCGCTTTGATGGTTTCGGATATTCCTTTCGACGGACCTGTCGGTGCGGTGCGCGTGGGGCGTATCAATGGCCAATTTGTCGCCAATCCAACACATTCCGACCGTGAAGACTCCGACTTGGATTTGATTTATGTCGGGACGGAAGACAAGATCATGATGATCGAAGGCGATTGTCGGGAGCTCAGCGAGGCGGACTTTTTCGCCGCGCTGCAATTTGCACAGAAACAAGCCAATGAAGTGATTTCCCTCCAGCGTGAGCTCGCGCAAGCCGCCGGAAAAACCAAACGCGTTTATCCGTTGTCCGTTGTCCGCCCCGAAGTCATGGCGACAGCAAAAGCGGCTGTCGGCGCAAAAGTCGATGCAGCCATTTCCATTCCCGGCAAACTCGAGCGTCAATCCGCGTCCGCTGCACTGGCCGCTGAAGCCAAAGCCGCGATCAAAGAGCACCATGCTGACGCCACCGATTTCGAGCTCCGTGAGGCTTATCACAAAATCGAAAATGATGCCGTCCGTGCCCGTCTTTTGGCGGGGAAACGGATGGATGGACGCGGACTCCAGGATTTGCGCCCGATTTCATCGGAAGTCGGACTTTTCCCGCGTGTCCACGGTTCCTCCCTTTTTCAACGGGGAGAAACGCAAGCAGTCGTTTTTGCGACCCTCGGCACAGATCGTGACATCCAGGAATTCGACGCCCTCTCCGGCGGCATTTCTGAAAAAAAATTCATTCTCCATTATAACTTCCCTCCTTTCAGCGTGGGTGAAACCGGACGTTTCGGCGGAACAAACCGCCGTGAAGTCGGACACGGGAACCTCGCAGAGCGCTCGCTGGAGCCTGTGATTCCCA
>CAYTAI010000003.1:21720-27243 GCA_964435715.1 uncultured Verrucomicrobiota bacterium
AGTCCAACGGCTCGACATCCATGGCATCTGTGTGCGGTGGCACTCTGGCACTGATGGATGCCGGTGTCCCGATCAAAGCTCCTGTGGCAGGTATCTCCATCGGTCTTTGCACGGAATTTGACGAGCAGGGCAATAGCAAGAGTGAAGTCCTGCTGACCGACATCATCGGCAGTGAAGACCACTATGGTGACATGGACTTCAAGGTGACGGGAACCCGTGCCGGGCTCACCGGTTTCCAGCTTGATTTGAAAATCCGCGGTTTGAAATTTGACCTCGCCAAAGAAGCTCTCGAACGCGCCCGTGTCATCCGTTTACGCATCCTCGACAATATGGAGGCAGCGATTTCCGCGCCGCGCAAGGAGCTTTCAGCAAATGCCCCTCGGATTCACTCACTGCGTGTTGCTTCCAACAAAATCGGTCTGATTATCGGACCGGGCGGCAAGATGATCAAATCCATCACGGCGGAGACGGGTTGTGATATCAATATTGATGACAAAGGCGATCACGGACTGGTCAAAATCTTCTCGACCAATAGCGAAGCAGCGGATCGCGCGATGGAGATCATCCGCTCGATGACTGAAGAGGTCGAAGTCGGCAAAATATATCATGGCACTGTCACCGGAACCAAAGAGTTTGGCGCTTTTGTGGAAGTCCTGCCCGGTCAAGAAGGGCTTTGTCACATCAGCGAGCTTGCTGACGTGCGAGTGCGCCAGACCGAAGATGTCGTGAAAATGGGCGACCGTGTGTGGGTGAAGGTTCTTGGCATTGACGAACGCGGAAAAATACGGCTTAGTCGTAAACAGGCAATGGCTGAAAAGTCAGAGCAACCTGTGAACTCCTGACAACGATCAATCACGATGACGAATCCGCCACAAACAATCCTGAAAAATGTTTGGGTCGTGTTGGCGGTATTTGTCCTCGTCTTTTCTTTCTCAACGGCGCAGTCGTCTGCACAGGCGGTTCGCGCCGATGACATTTTTAATGAAGCCCAAAAAGCCATTGATGAAGGGCGCACGGGCGATGCGATTATCGGGCTCGACGAGTTAGTCACCAAATACAAAGCCTCACCGATTATTCCCAGCGCACGCTACCTCCTGGCTTATGCCTATGTCATCACGGGGGAATACCAGGGGGCGGTCACCACTTTGGATGAGTTGCTCAAGACGCCGAATCTTGACCCGGTCTTGCAAGAGCAGGGCAGTATTCTCCTGGCACAGTGTTATGCCGGTCTGACATCGAGAAAGGAATCAGCCGCTGAAAAGAAAGAGTTTTTCAGTAAAGCGGCGGAGCAATACACTTCATTCCTGGAGAAATTCCCCCAAAGCGTTTTTCGCGAAGATGCGCTCAACGGCCGGGCACTCGCCTATTTCTTTTTGGAAAAGTATGATGATGCGGTCAAAGACTTGGAAATGGCTTTAAAGGAATTTCCCCAGAGCAAAGGCCGGCTCGACACGGTTTATCTCTTGGGATTGGTCAAAGCCACACAAGCTGTCCTGGCTGAACAAGCTAAAAAAGAGGACGAGGCAAAAGCCCGTTTTGGTGAAGCGACCAAGCTTTTTCAAGAAGTCGTGAATGCCGGCACGGATATCCCGTTAAAAAATGAAGCTCTTTTTCAGATGGCGGAAATCCTCTATAACCAGGGCAAATACGACGAAGCCTTGCGTGATTTCCGGGAAATCCTGCCCAAAGAGGAGGTTATCAAACTCCAAGACAGCAAAATATCCATCGTCATGGGTGAGTTGCGCGCCTCTGTGGGAGATCAAAATAAATTCAAGGCGATCCAAAGGTATTTGCGCAACGAGCAGATTAAACGCTCGCAGATGGGGGCAAAGTCCGACCAATACATTGATGCCGCCTTGAAATCAGCGACCATCTATAATCTCAAACAAAAACCCGACGAGGCGCGCATCATACTGAATCATTACATGCCCTATTTCACTGGCAGCCAGATTCAGAGTGCCCAATACCAGCTGGTGCTCAGTTATTCGCAACAAGGGCTCATGCCCCAGGCTGAAAAAGCAAAAAAAGATTTCTTCGAAAAATTCGGCACGGTACCCGAGGGTGACCAGTTTGGCCTGGTTTTTGGTTACGCCTATCTCAACCAAGGGGAGTTTGACAAGGCGGCAGCCGCTTTCAAGGAAAGTCTGGAGACTTACGGGGAGAAGCATCGCTCCTTTGCCGAGATGCTCGCCGGGCAAGCAATGGTCTTTCGCACCCAGGGCAAACTCAAGGAGGCGGCGGATGTTTTTCGCGATTTTCTCACAAAAAATGCGACTTCACCCATGGCGGAAACGGTGATGTTCCAACTCGGCACCACCGAAATGGAGCTCAAAGAATATGACAATGCCATTAAAAACTACCGTGAGTATCTCCAGAAATATCCGGAAGGGCAGTATCGGTTTGACGCCCAGTTGCAAATTGCCCGTTGCCTTTTGGAGAAAGCTCCCAATGACCCCGCAACAGGAGAGGAAGCGATCAAGGAGCTCCGGGATTTACTGACAAAAAATCCTCCGCCCAAGACGGGTTCTCTGGCCTATTATTTCATTGGTCAGACCTACGAAAAAGCCGGGAAAACAGAGGAATCTGTCAAAGCATACAGCGAGAATGTCGCGAAATATCCCGAGGAAAGAACCAGCCAGATTTCAGCCTATCAAATCGCATTGGTCTATCAAAAAGCCAAAAAGTATCCCGAGATGATTGCAGCTTTCGAGGAATTGATCAAAAAATATCCCGATAGCGATCTGACTCCGCCGGCAGAAATGGCGATCGCCCGTCATTTGGAAAATGAAAAAAAATATGACGAGGCAAGGGCGAAATATTCAGAGATGGTTGAAAAATATAAAGGAATTCCTCTGGGTGCGGATGCTCAAGAACGGATTTTTTTCACCTACTTTTCAAAAGCACAGGCGATGGGAAATATCATTACGATGACTCCCGATCAAAGGCTGGTTTACAAAAAAATCATCGAGGAGGGAATCGCAACGGCAGAGAAGCTTTTGGAGCTTTTCCCAGACAGCCCCCGCACCGGGGATGCTCTGGCAAATATCATCCGCGCGAAACAAACCCTCACAGCCGGCAAGCTCGATGATGGACAGGATGTGAATGCTTATTTGGAGGCACTCGCCACGCAATTTGCTGCGAAACCGAATCTCAAGGCGCAGATTCTCTTTACCCAGGCAGGACTCTTGCAGCAAGAGGGCAAACAAAAGGAGGCTCTCGCCATCTTTGAAAAAATCCTCACAGAAAACCCCGATGTGCCATTGAGCGCGGATAATCTGGATCGTTATGGGCGGGCTTTGCTTGCGGAAGGAAAAGTCGATGAGGCTCTCAAAGTGTACGAGGGGATCATGACCGGGTTTGCCAACAGTCCGCGTTCCTTGGACAAAGGGGTTTTTGGAATTGGATTGGTATATTTCACCCAGGAAAAATATGATTTGGCGGACAAACAATTCGAGGAGATGAAAACAAACTATCGTTGGAGTCCTTTGATGGGGGACGCGATCTATTACTCCGGCATGGTCAAGCTCAAGCTCGGGAAGTTTGATGAAGCGATCAAGATTTTTGAAAGTGTGGCGGGTTCCCGCGGCGGATCAAATGAAGCCAAAGCGCGGGCTCTCATTGGAGCCGGGGATGCGGAAGCAGCCAAAAAAGATTTTAATAAAGCCTTGGGGAACTATGTGAAAGTCACGCTCTTTTATGAGGCTCTCCAGGATGTCGCACCGGAAGCTTTTTTTAAATCCGCTCAGATGAATGAAAAAATCGGAAAGGCGGAGGAAGCCAAAAAACTTTATCAACAGCTCAAAACCCGTTATCCCAACAGCCCTTGGGCTAAACAAGCCCCCTGATCAATCCATGACCGTCAAAGTCAGGGCTCAAAAAATACTCGACCGTCTCAAAGAGGTTTACCCGCATGCCCATTGTGAGCTCAACCACTCAAATCCCCTTGAACTTCTGATTGCAACCATTCTTTCGGCGCAATGCACGGACAAAAGGGTCAATATGGTCACACCCGCGCTCTTTGCCCGTTACCGCTCAGTTGATGATTTTGCCGATGCCGAGGCCGAGGAAGTGGAGCAACTTGTCCGGACAACGGGATTTTACCGGAATAAAGCCAGGAATATCATTGCTTGCGCGCGCAAATTGCGCGACCAGCACGGGGGCAAATTGCCTCAAACGATTGAAGAACTCGCCGACTTGCCCGGTGTCGGGCGAAAAACAGCCAATGTCTTGCTGGGCAATGCTTTTGGCATCAATGCCGGGGTCGTCGTCGATACGCATGTTGCGCGGTTGTCCCAAAGAATGGGACTGACGCGGCAAAAAACACCGGAAAAAATCGAGCAAGTGCTCATGAAACTCTTTTCCCGCGAGGATTGGTGTCAGTTATCCCATTACCTCATCTGGCATGGCCGTCACCGCTGCGACGCGCGCCGTCCGGACTGTGCAAATTGCGAGCTGGGAAATCTCTGTCCCAGCCGGAGCAAATTGCTCCGGATGTCCGGGAAAAAGAGGGGTTAACCCAGAGAGTCGCCGGTTTTAAAAATCCCGCTATTGGCAAGATCACGGGCAGACATGCGTTTGCGGCCTTCGAGCTGGATCTCGCGCAGGAGGAGGGCTCCATTTTTTGTCCCCACCAGAACACCGTGTTTATCCATTTTACCGATTTGTGCCGGGGGACAGGTTTTATCACGGGACATGATCACATCGAAGATTTTCAGGATTTTTTTCTGATTTCCATCCATGATGTATGTAAATGCACCGGGGGAGGGGGCAAAAGCCCTGATTTTGAGCCAGAGTTCCAGCGGGGATTTTCCCCAGTCGAGTTTCATTTCTTCTTTTTTGAATTTACGGGCGTAAGGCGTCGGACTCGGTGGCTGCGGGGTGGGCGTGATTTTTCCTGCGGCGACATCATGGATCGTTTTAATTAAAAGTTTTGCTCCGATGAGGGCGAGTTTGTCATGAATCGTTTTGGAATTGTCACGGCGCTGGATTGTTATTTCTTGTTGCGTGAGGATACCCCCGCAATCGAGTTTTTCGGAGACCATCATGATGGTCACCCCTGTTTTGGATTCTCCATCAAGCAGAGCCCAGTGGACAGGAGCAGCTCCCCGGTATTTAGGCAGGAGCGAGCCGTGAATATTCATACAACCCAAACGGGGAAGTGCCAGTAATGAGGAAGGGAGCAATTGACCGTAGGCGGCGACAATAATGAGGTCGGGATGGAGATAGCGGACTTGCTCCATGACGACCGGGGATTTGATGTCTTCGGGTTGGAAGACGGGTAAATGCAGACGCATCGCCAATTCCTTGACCGGGGAAGGGGTCAGCTCCAAGCGTCGCCCCGCCGGCCGGTCCGGCTGGGTGATCACTCCCACGACATCAAAATCTTTTTGTTCGGAGAGTCTCTCCAAAGCAGGACAGGCGAATGTGGATGTTCCGATAAAAAGTATTTTCATGCTGGGAAATTTTTTGCATCAGGAATGAGTTCGGGCAAATGGCATGCAAAATTCGACTTTTATTTTCCGT
>CAYTAI010000003.1:27270-30593 GCA_964435715.1 uncultured Verrucomicrobiota bacterium
CAGAGTCATATTTTCAGACGGTGGTCGCTGACCCCGGACGATAGACGGGTTAAACCCCGATTTTTGGAGAAAGTTTTGTCGTGTAGTGCAAAATGTCATGCAAGACTTGATCCGGTCTCTGCTCGGCATTGATATTAATCACTTTGTCACGGCCGTAATAGTCCAGAACAGGTTTGGACTCCTCCTCGTAGACGAGCAAACGGTTTTTGATGACATCGTCATTGGCATCATCATGACGGTTATCCTTGATGGCGCGTTTTTTGAGGCGGCTGATGAGTTTTTCCCGGTCAGGACAGACCAAATGAAAAACCAAAAGAACGTCCAGCTCGGCCTCCAAATATTTTGCTTGACCGATATTGCGGGGAATCCCGTCCAATATCAAAAAGTCAGCTTCGACTTTGAAATTGCGCGTCAATTCTTTTCCTTTGATGGAGTTTTGCCAGAGCCGGATTGTTAATTCATCAGGAACTAATTCCCCTTTGCTGGAGTATTCCAAAAAAGATTTTCCAATATCACTCGTCAGATCCACAGAACGGAAGACATCACCACAGGCGCAATGAAAATATCCGGGAACGCGACCCAAGACCATTCCTTGAGTGCCTTTGCCACTGCCCGGAGAGCCGAAGAGGAGAAACGTTTTGTATTTCATAGGGGTATGTGACAAAAGAATATGACGAAGGTTTCTCCTGTTGAAAAGAAAATTCAGGAGTCAGCATTCGGGATCAATTCAACAGCTCGTACCAGTTGTTCCTTTGATGAGGAGAGTAACCGGCTTCTGAAATCAAACGCCGCATTTCATCCACCGTCATGCGGAATGTTGTCCCCACGGAGGAGACAACATTTTCCTCCATCATGAGGCTGCCAAAATCATTGGCTCCGAATTTAAGGGCAAGTTGTCCGATTTTTGGCCCTTGTGTGACCCACGAGGCCTGTACATTCTCGAAATTATCCAGATAAATGCGGCTCAGTGCCTGCATCCGGAGATATTCATGGGAACCCACCGTCTCAGCTCTCAGCGGGACACGGGCATCCCTTTGGAATGTCCAACAAATAAAAGCGGTAAATCCGCCCGTGCTGTCTTGTTGGACGCGGAGCCGATCCAAATGTGCCAGGCGGTCATCGAGTGTCTCGACGTGTCCGAACATCATGGTTGCCGAGGAGTTCAACCCCTCTTCGTGTGCAATTTGCATCACCTCGAGCCATTGGTCTGAGTTGCATTTCAGCGGCGAAATGCGGTTGCGGATTGTGTCGACGAGGATTTCCCCGCCCCCGCCGGGTATTGAACCCAGCCCCGCCGCCTTGAACTCACGGATGACCTCGCGCAGAGGCATTTCGAAAACTTCTGAGAAATGATTGAATTCGGGCGGGGAAAACCCATGAATATTTATCGTGGGAAATTTTGTTTTGATGTGATTGAGCAGTGCGAGATACCAGTCGATTTTCAATTTCGGGTGGTGTCCGCCCTGCATGAGTATCTGTGTCCCTCCGGCTTCAAGGAGCTCACCGATTTTTGAGTCCAACTGATCAAAGCTGATGACGTAACCATCAGCATCTTTTTCTGTCCGGTAGAACCCGCAGAATTTACAATAAACATTGCAGATATTCGTATAATTAATATTCCGGTCGATGATATAAGTCACGATCCCCTCACCGTGTCCACTGTAGGCATTTTGCTTTTTAACACGGCGACGGTCATCGGCGAGCGCACCGAGCACATGGAGGGGCAGGTGATAGAGCTCGTATGCCTCATCGCGCGTGATGCGTTGTCCGGAGAGGATTTTGTCTTGGAGCCGGGAGTCTGTGAGTGCTTGTATCACGCCGACAATCTACGGGAGCAATTTGCGCGGTTCAACAGGAAAATTATTCAATTTTCAGAAAAAAATGAAAGTTTGAGAAATGTTTTTTCTTGGCAAATTGTTTGACCGCTGGAGAGAGGGATTATTTCAAAAAGTCCATTTCGACATAGACAGGGACCCCGATGGTGATTGCCCCCATGAGCCGTTGGGCATTCCAATTCGTCAGACGGAAACACCCGCGGGATTCGGTCAATCCGATATCCTCAGGGCGCGGAGTGCCATGAATGCCATAACCGCTGCGATTGAGCCCGATCCAAGCAACCCCGACAGGGTTATTTGGACCGGAGGGGATGACGAGTTTTCCTTTGATTCCTTCTTTGCGCGCATCTTCTTTGAATAAATCAGGGTTGAAAAGATAGGTCGGGTTTGGCGCGTAATTGATGACCTCCAGGCGGCCAACCGGACGTTTCTCCTCCTTTTGAGCGATGGAGCAGGGAAATTGGGCAATGAGACGATTGTCACTTGCAAAGACACGGATGAGTTTTTGGCTCAGGGAAATTTGAATAAAAGCGGCTTTGGGAAGTTTCGTCTTGTTGACTTTTGGAACAGAAACGACTGTGCCTGCCGTGACATAATCCCAGTCGATGTGGGGATTGAGTTTCCGGATACCATTCTGGCTGGCGTGGTATTTTTCAGCGATCAGCTCGAGGATGGTCTCGTATGCGAGTGAGGGTTCCCGCGATTTTTCGCGCCAGGTGTGGGGCAGGGGCCGGAGACTGTCTAACTCTTCCTGGGCGATGATATGTTCCGTCGACAAATCAACCAAAGGTCCAAGGGCGTTTTTCGTTTTTTCATCCATCAACCCTGTCACAGGCAGTCCTTGCATGAGTTGAAAAGCGGCAATGGCTTGACGGGTTTGTCGTCCGATGACCCCGTCAATGCAACCCGGTGAGATCAAGTGACGGTCCAGCAGGATTTGAGCCGCCATGACCTCCATGAATTTCGGTGCGGGACTGGCGGGGGGAAGGGGGAGTTCCTCAATCGTGGGTGCGGCGCGTGGTTTCGGAGGATCATGGCGTGGCGCAGAGGGGATTGCGGGAGCCGATGATACAGGAACGGTTTTTTTGGGCGGCACAGGGGATGAGGGAGGGGTAGGCTTGGGAACTGGAGGAGGAGTTGTCTTGGGTTTGACCGGTTCTGGTTTTGAGACAGGATGAAAATCTTCAAACCTTGGTTTGACCGTCGTCTCCGGAGGGGAGGAGGCCTGCGCGACCAAAAAACACGGAATCAAGGGTATGATAATACCAGCCAAGAGGAAGAGGCAACAAAAGGGATGATTCATTCGAATGGATAAGGTTATGGGCGACAAGTTACAGACGTATAGGAATTCCAAAAAATTCTTCCAGAACTTCTTTGTAAATGGTCTGTCTGGGTTTGTAAACGGTCTGCAAGGGGAACTCCGCTGGTTGGATCCACTTCCAATCACAAAACTCATGATGTTTGCCGTTGACGAGTGAAATCTCCTCG
>CAYTAI010000003.1:30625-38104 GCA_964435715.1 uncultured Verrucomicrobiota bacterium
ATGAGGAAATAGCGTTGTCTTTGACCGCATACTTTTTTGAAATGGGTTTTGCCATCAAAAAGGTATTCATGGAGTTTCCGGCTTTTTTGAACGATGGATGCACTGTGAATGCCGGTTTCCTCACTGACCTCGCGCATCACAGCTTCTTCTTCGGTTTCCCCTTTATCCACGCCACCCTGGGGAAATTGCCAGCTATCGGGGTAGTCGAGTCGGGCAGCGATAAATATTTTACCCTTTTGATTGCGGATCACTGCGGCAACGTTGTGCCGGAAGGATAATTCTTCAATTTTATGTTTTGGGGAAGGCATGAGGTTAAAATGGCTCCATGGACTGGTGACCGGGGCGGAAAGGCTCCACATGGACGAGGACAGAGGTGACCCCGTCGAGTTGTGCGACGAGTTTGCGCTGGACCTGATGACCGATTGCGTGGCTTTCAATGACGGGCATTTCGGGGGCGACTTCCAGATGCAGATCGATTTGATAGGTGACTCCGGATTTACGCACCCGGATTTTTTCGACCGCCAAGACTCCATTTTCTTCCGATGAGATTTGGCGGATGCGATCAATCAGCTCGGGGGAGCCCTGCTCATCCATGAGTTCGCTGGATGTGGTGATAAAGGTTTTGACTCCGATGAAAGCGATGATCAAACCGATTAAAATCGCTGCCGCCGGATCAATCCATGCAAATGACTCGCCCCAATACATGGCGGCGGCAATAGCGGCGACGGTGGCAATGGAGGAAAAGGCATCGGAACGGTGATGCCACGCATCCGCGAGGAGGGAGGAGCTATTGATGCGGCGGGCGAGACGCGATTTGTATTGGTAAAGGGTTTCTTTACCGATGATGGAGATGATGGCGATCCACAGGGCGATGTCTGTGGGGACTCTGTAATTTTTTGTGATGAGTTGACCGATCCCGTTCCAGATGATCAGGACTGCGACAATGATCAAGGTCATCGCCACGACGACGGAGCCCAGACTTTCAGCTTTGCCATGTCCGTAGGGATGGTTCGGATCCGCCGGGCGCTGGGCGATTTTGAGCGCGACGAGCAAAACCAGTGACGTGCCAATGTCCGAGAGGGACTCCAGTCCGTCGGCTATCAATGCCGAGCTTTGACCGATGATGCCGCCGATGAGTTTTAATACCGAGATGAATAAATTGACAACAATCCCGACCCAGGTCGCAAAAAAAGCTTGTTTGTAGGAGGTTGTAATCGACATGCCACTTGAAATTTAATCAAGGCACTGCGCGGATACAATTCCAAAAAAAGCAAATGCCCTCCAGCATTTTTCCCAGAGCAATTTGCGCGGGGGGGAGGCGGGAGAGAGACTTAGCCGTTCTGCTCTTGGAACCAGTCGGTGAACCGGGCGATGCCCTCCTCGATGAGGACTTGGGGTTCATACCCGAGCAAATTGCGCGCCTTGGTCACATCGGCGTAGGTGATGGGAACGTCGCCGGGCTGGTCGGGCAGGTATTCGATTTTGGCGACTTTGCCCAGATTGCGTTCGATGAGTCCGATCAAATCCAGCAGCGGGGTGGGGTGGCTATTGCCGAGATTGATAATCTCATAGCCGACGGGTCGGAATGTCGCGGCGCAAATGCCCTCGACGATGTCGGTGACAAAAGTGTAATCGCGTTTGGTCGAGCCATCGCCGAATTGCTGGATCGGGCGGCCTTCGTGGATCGCTTTGGTAAATTTATGAATCGCCAGATCGGGTCTTTGGCGCGGGCCGTAAACGGTGAAAAAACGCAGGCAGGGAATGTCGATGCCGTAGAGATGATGGTAGACGTGGCAGAGGGCTTCACCGGCGAGTTTGGTGGCCGCATAAGGCGAGATCGCATTAAAAATCGGGTCGGCTTCGTTGAATGGAACCTTGGCATTTGTCCCGTAAACAGAGGAGGAAGAACCAAAGACGAATTTTTTGATGCCCTGATGCCGGGCGATTTCAAGTAGATGCAGGGTGCCTTGGATATTCACATCATTATAGAGTGCGGGCTCCTCAATGGAGGGACGCACCCCCGCGCGGGCGGCGAGATGGCTGATCGCTTCGACCGGGTGTTTGGCGAATGCCTCTTTGAGTGCGGCAGAATCGGTGATCTCGACTTCCAGCAAAGTGAATTTCCCCGAGGCGAGTGCGCCGCGCAAATTGTTCCGTTTGATCCCGGGAGGGTAGAAAGTATTGAAAGAATCAATCCCGACGACTTCGTGGCCGTCCGCTATGAGTTTATCGGTGAGATTCGAGCCGATGAATCCGGCGGCTCCTGTGACGCAAATTTTCATAGGGGACAAGGTGTAACTGAAACCTATTCCCGTGGCAAGAGGCGAGCAGACTCCGGGAATAAAAAAGCAAATTGCGCGGCAGGGCTCACAGCGGGAGGGCAATTTGCTCTGGGTGATGCCGGAAATCTGTGTTAATGCTTTTTCCCATGCAAAAAATGAATGCAAACAAAGTCATCAAATGGGGAGGGTTGCTCATCATTGTGGTGACTGTGCTCGTCTCGGGACTGTTATTGTGGGCGCGCCATCTCCTCAGTGAGAGTCAAAATGATTATATCCATAAAATAGGAGCCGCCGAAAAAGATTATCTCGAAACGATGAAAAACTGGTTGTCGCGGGAGGATGATCCCCGCGATACCTACGATGTCCAGTTTTTCATGTCTTCAGGTGTGCTGGAAAAGATTGTCCAGACTTTACAAGGACGGGTTGTCCAGTTCAATGACTCGACGACACTCAGCATTGACTCGCTCTCGTTGGATATGAGAACCGGATTTCCCCTCGTGACGATCGGGGGTGAATACAAGGATACAAAGACGGGTTTGTCATTTGGAGGCAGGGCCGCGGCATACCTCTCCCTGGAAAAGCAGGAGGAGGGATTCTTTTTTCGTATCCGTCCTGTCTCGATACAGCCTTCGCTCGGCTTTGCGGGCGTGAGATTTGTCCTCAGTGGAATGGTCGGGAGTGTGTCCGAGGCTGTCGTCAGGGATTATGCCGGCTCATGGCCTGGGGTGAAATTGCCTTTTGAGAGATTCTTGCCCGTCCGTGTGCCATCGATCGCGCAGCCTGTGGTTATCAAAATCGGCGGTAAAGCCGGCGATCCTTACATCGGGACAGAGTTCGAGTTTCCGGCTCTGGATACCGACTTGAAAATCGTGTACGAGGGACTCCTGTTTACCTCGGAGGGCGTGAGTCTTTTTGCGAATCTGGAAAAGGCCGGAAAAGAAAAAGATCATTTGCCCGAGCCATCCGCGGAGTGGAGCAAATTGTCCGTGCCGGAAAAAATTTCCGCATTGGGCTTCGGAGGAAAAGATATCGGTGTGCGCGTCTCGAAACGGGTTTTTGCTTTTGCCGTCGCCCGCGTCAATGAGATGCCATTGGCGAATAAACTCATCACATTCCGGGGCAAAGACCGTTATGGCGACCTCTTTCATGGCAATGCGGGACCTTTCTACTACCAAGTCTGGCTGGAGAATCCCCCCGCGCTGCACGGGACGATGCAAATCGACACAATGTCAGCCGTCGTCTCGACCGAGGAAAATGAAATCATCCGCTATCACGCCACCGGTGTCGTCCAGGTCCAGGGACAACTCGGGCTCGCCGTCGAGCTGGGCAAACCAAAAGATGAGGGCAAAGCCCGGGTCGATCCGAATCCCGTCGCCGTGCAATTTGCCCCGACACAGGCTGTCTTGAATGGGGCATTTGTCTTGAATACCGATGACCCGACCCTGCCCATTATCGCGATTATGATGGATGAACAAAAAGACGTTGCCCTGACTGCGCGCTTGAGGATTCCGGGGTTTGGACATGTCACGATCCATCCGAAATTCACCTTGCCCCACAGCCGCATGACCCGGATCAAATTGCCCTTGGAAATCAATAATCACGGGGCAGTGCGTCTCGCGAAACAAGAAATCCCGTACCACCTCGAGATTACCGCAATCCAGTCAGGCATCACCCGCCATTATCTCAGCATGACCGCGACAGCCGCTTTGTCGACGGACGGGGATAAATCCAAAAAGTGATTTTCATGAGGGCAATAAAAAAGGCGGAGCAATTTGCTCCGCCTTTTGAGAAGGGATAATCGACTTTTGCGTGTGGATCGTTACTTCGCAGCAGCGTAGTTCTTTTCCACTTGTGACCAGTTAACGACATTCCAGATGGCTTTGAGATAGTCGGGACGGCGGTTCTGGTATTTGAGGTAATAAGCATGTTCCCAGACGTCGATTCCGAAAATCGGCGTGCCTTCGACACCCGCGACGGCTTTGCCCATGAGGGGATTGTCCTGGTTTGGAGTCGAGACGACCTCGAGATTGCCGCCATTGACGACGAGCCATGACCAGCCGCTACCGAAACGTGTGGCACCGGCGGTTTCGAGTTTGGCTTTGAGCTCATCGAGACTGCCGAAAGTGCTTTTGATTGCGTCTGCGAGGGCGCCAGCGGGCTCGCCACCGCCGCCTTTGCTCGCCGGAGCCAGCACAGTCCAGAAAAGGCTGTGGTTCCAATGTCCGCCGCCGTTATTGCGGACGGCACCACGGATATTTTCGGGGACCGAGGAGATATTGACGACGATCTCGTCGATGGATTTATTTTCCCACTCAGTTCCTTTGACCGCGTTATTCAGGTTGGTCACATAGGCATTGTGGTGTTTGCCGTGATGGATTTCCATTGTGGCGGTGTCAATGTGGGGTTCGAGCGCGTCTTTCGCGTAGGGGAGTTCGGGTAATGTGAAGGGCATGTTGTGTGGCTCCGTTTTTTTTGTTTTTGTTAAATTGTGATTTATCACTGTGCCCGGGCAACTTGCGCGGTCAAAACAAGATAAATGTTATCTTTAATATTTCATGAATCATTAATTGAGCAAGTCAATTAAGAAACCCGTCAATGCCCGATGTCCGAGGGGCAGGGGTCGTAGTGCGGATGGGTAACCGATGGTGTTCTCATGCCTCCGCACAGATACATGCCGGGAGTGCCGTCGAATTCATATTTGATGACCGGGCAGATCGGGTCCGGGGATTGCGCGGGCAACCCGGTGATGACGACTATGCCGTCTTTTTGAGTGAAGGCGAGTTTTTCACCCGTATTTAGCAAAGTGACATTTTTGATTTGTCCACAGACACCGCAGAGGGTGAGCTCTGGTGCGACCCAGCGGCGCACAAAAAAATACATTGAGTGACCTTTGGCGGTGAAAGAGCCGTGGTGGTTGAATTCCGAGCCGGGCCGCGCATTTTGCTCCATGAGATTGTAGGAGAAAAAGTCGGTGTCATAGATGGCTTCCCCGGTTTTTTCGAGCCACGCGCCGACATCGCGCAGTGCTTTGACGGCGGGCTCGGGCAAGGAGCCATCCGGTTTCGGGCCGACATTAAAAAGCAAATTGCCTTTCTGGGCGGCGCACTTGATGAGCATGTCCACGATGTCGCGGGGGGATTTCCAGTCATGATCCCCGGCGTGCCAGCCCCAGCTATTATTGTGGGTGATGCAGGCTTCCCAAGGCCGCCAAGGCACAGGGGAGCTGACGTGCCCCTCAGGGGTGCCCATGTCGCCGGGGAGCCCGTTGCGCCCGTTGAAAATGATATTCGGCTGAATTTCCAAGATCATCCGGTTCATTTCCTCGGCCCGCCACTTCTCGGCATTAAAAGGCCACCACCCGTCATACCACATGATGTCGATGGGGTTAAAGAGGGTGACGAGTTCCTTGAGCCGGGCGAAAGTATTCGAGATGAATGTCTCGTAAGCGGCGGTGCTTTCGAGCGCGTCCACGCTGTCGGGCTGGTCATGCCAGTTATTCAGGCTGTGATAGAGTCCGACACGCAAATTGCGCTTGCGACAAGCCGTGACGAGTTCACGCACCAGATCGCGTCCGCAGGGGGATTTAACGCTATTGAAATCCGACAGTGCCGTGTCATAAAGGCGGAACCCCTCATGATGCATGGTCGTCAGGATGACATATTTCATTCCGGCATCGACAGCCAGTTGTGCAATTTGCTCTGCGTTGAAATTCTCCGCGCGGAATTGCCCCGCCAGCCGGGCGTATTCATCCGGAGCAATTTGCTCGCGGTTCATCACCCATTCCCCCCGCTGAAGGAGGCTGTAGAGACCATAATGGATAAAAAGCCCGTAACGCGCTTTGGTGAACCATTCCAATCGCGGGTCAAGGGGGGAAGGGCGGTCAGTCATGGATTTTCATTTAGAGAAATCTCCCTGCAAGACAAGAACCAACTTCCACCTGCCGGAGGTAAAAATGTCAGCATGTCCCCGGCGGAGCAATTTGTGGTGGATTTTCGGGAGACCAAGGGTTGAGCTTGTAGTGCCCTTGTTTCAAACGGCAGGCGTAAGAGTCCAAAAGAAGGATGAACTCATCCACCCAGAAATCAAGATGATGAGGTGCGTAGCCCTCCAGGTTTTTCCGGGCGAGTGTCAGAAGCCTGCCGGCCGGGTGCAGCCGGGCTCCATGTACGGAATGGTGCGGGTATTCGTAATGAAGCTTGAGATGGACAAAAGCCCCTGCGGCTTGAATCAGACCTTTATAATAGAGTTGGTCGGGGCTTTTCTTGTCCTCAAGCCAGAGGTCTTCGAGCACGTCATGGGCATCGTAGTAGAGCTGGTTTTGAAAGCATTTGAAGTAGCCGAGATAGCGCGGGTCGTGATTGCCCTGGCAATCTTTGATTAATTCAGCGATTTTTGGGCTTTTTTTACTCACGTCTTCTGTCTTTATAGTTAAAAACCTATGGGGGAGCAAGGCGACAATGCCATTTGATTTGTTACATTTGACCATTTTATCAGGCTTGATTGCCAGTATGGCTATCGGGGTCTTTATGGCCTTGGTGGAGGCGTCTCTTTTGTCATTGAAACCCGGTCAAATCAGCCGTCTGAGTCTGAAAAATCCGCGGATTGGACAGCCTTTGGCGGTTCTGCTGGAGAAACCCCAGCGACTCATCAGTATCATCGTGATCGGGACGACCTTTTCGTATTTTATGGGAACCCTCTGTGCGTGGGTGCTTTTGCGCGATTTATGGCCGGCAGTCCCGCGTTGGGTGGTCTTTATCACGATTTCGATTGTCCTGATGATCGTGATGGAGATCATTCCAAAGACCATCGCCTTGCAACAACCCATTTCCATTTCCCGCAAAGTCGCCTCATCGACCCGGCGTTTGCTCGTTGTCCTCAGACCGCTGCGCCGATTGCTTGAGACGATTACATTCCTCATCAGGCGTGTCCTGGTTCCTGACAAGAAAAAGCCTGCTTCCGAGCTCTCGCAAAATGAATTCGAAACCATGATCGAAGAAGGCAAATCCGAAGGTTTGATCAAGGAAAGCGAGAGCCTCATGATCCACGGCATCGTCCGCGCCGGGGATAAAATGGTCAAAGACCTGATGACCCCGATGGTGGATGTCGAAGGGGTGTGCAGTGAGTGGTTGGCGGAGAAAATCACATTAACACTCCGCAAGGCCAAGCACCGGAGCATACCCGTATACAGCGAAAGCCA
>CAYTAI010000003.1:38121-41127 GCA_964435715.1 uncultured Verrucomicrobiota bacterium
CATTGGAATGCTCAATGTCAAAAAGTTCCTTGCAGACCGCGAACATGACCTGGTTTCTGCGATGGAACCTCCTGTCTTCGTTCCCGAAACAATGAAAACCTTGTCTTTGCTGAAACATTTTATTACACGGCGGGAACGTGTCGCTATAGTCGTCGATGAGTTCGGCAGTAACTCCGGATTGGTCACCGAAGGGGACATCCACGAGGAGATATTCGGAGATGTCGAGCCGGATTTCAACCGGACGGAGTGGCTGATTGAAAAAATCGCGGATAACCGCTATCTGGTCGATGGCACGACGCGGCTCGATGAAATCGCGGACGAGAGCGGTTTTGATTTGTATGAGGAAGGCATTGATACGATCGGGGGGCTTTTACAGGTGCATTTCGAGAATAATGTCAAAGTCGGCGACATGTTTGAGAAAAACGGAGTCCGCATTACCGCGTTGAAGGTCGCCCGCAACCGTGTCCTCCGGGCGATGATCGAAGGAGTCGAGGTCGCAGTGACACCCGGCGGTGAGGAGCAATATGGGGATTGAATATCTTTTCTACTGCGGGCTCTGCTGGATGATGACCTTTATTTGCACAGGCATGGAGACAGGCATCATGTCACTGGACCGTTTGCGCTTGCGCGACAGGGTTCGCCGCGGCCAACCCTCCGCCCTGATCCTCAATCAGGTCATCGAGCACCCGGAAAATCAGCTCTCCGTGATCTTTGTGCTCAATACACTGATGCAAGTCGGTGCGGCACTTTTTTTCAGTGAATGGATCTTCCAGCGGAATTGGGACTGATCTTGCTCGGTCTGGTCATCTACATGTGTCTTTTTATTGTGCTGGTTAAAATGTTGCCCAAAAGTCTTTTCCGGGATTACGCCTTGCAAGGATGTCTTTTTCTGGCGCGCCCGATGCTGTGGGTGACTTACGCACTCTATCCGTTTGTCTGGGTCGTCAAGAAACTCACGGGGTTGGTCATGCGGTTTTCTGATGCGGAACAGCCGAAACGCTCCCTTTTCGCCGCTCGCGAGGAGATCCGTTTGATGGCACAGGACAATGTATCCTCCTCGGACATCAGCCAGGAGGAAAAACAAATGATCGGCGGGGTCTTTGACTTTCAAAATGTGAAAGCCGCTGATGTCATGATCCCCATGGCCGATGCTGTGGTCACAAATCCCTATATCACACCAGCGGAGTTTGTCGCACGTTCCGTTCGTCAAAATCTCTCGCGACTTCCTGTCATGGATGATTCCGGTGAAGTGCTCGGGGTCGTTTCCGTTTATGATATTCTTTACGACCCCTACGGGAGTCACCATAAATCGCTCAAGGACTATATCCATCGCCCTCTTTTTGTGGAACAGAATGAAAGTGCCGATAGTGTCCTGCAAAAGCTGGGACGTTCACGTCAACCGGTCGCTTTTGTCAGGAATGCCGCAGGCAAGACAATCGGCATGATGACTTTCGGTAATCTCGCCTTCCGTATCTTGGGCAAAGTTTGCGGTTGAATTTTTCCCGCATAAATGATTTTCGTTCAGGCGGGATTTGAGGTATTTACTTCTTTCATGCGCGTCTTATTCATTGGAGATATCGTCGGGGAGCCCGGTCGGCTGACGGTCAAATCCCTTTTGCCCGGACTCATTCAAAAGCACCGGATCGATTTTGTCGTTGCCAATGCGGAGAATAGCGCCAATAAAGGCGGGGGCATGGAAATGCCCAAGCTCAAGGAAATGATGGAGGCGGGTGTGGACTGCTTTACCAGTGGAGACCATGTCTGGGATCAGCGCGATATCATTCCTTTCCTCGACAGCGAGAGCAATTTGCTCCGGCCGCACAATTACCCCTCAGGAGTCAACGGGAAAGGTGTGACCGTGCTGGAAAAAGGGGGGAGAAGCCTCGGCGTGATCAATCTCCAGGGACGCACATTCATGGCACAGGCGCTGGAGAATCCTTTCTCGGCGGGAAAAACCGAGGCGTTGAAATTGCGTCTCCAGACAAAATGCATTTTTGTAGACTTTCATGCGGAGACCACCTCGGAGAAAATCGTGCTGGGTCGTTACCTCGACGGGCTTGTCTCCGCGGTCGTCGGCACGCACACCCATGTGCAGACAGCGGACGAGCAAATCTTTCCCAATGGCACGGCCTTTCTCTGCGATGCCGGGATGACGGGACCGCATAATGGCAGCCTTGGCCGCGAGATTGAACCTGTCACCAAACGTTTTCTCACCGGTATGCCTCAGCGTTTCCCTGTTGCCAATGGTGATTTGAAGCTCCACGGGGTTTTGATTGCAATCGATGACTCGACGGGCAAGGCGACCACGATTGAGCGCCTCTCCGTGCCATTCAATGGAACCGGCGGCGATGTCGCCGACGCTTTCGCGAAAACCTTTTCCCTGTGATGATGGCTTCCCCCGGCAAAGCGGTCACGGTTTCCGAGCTGACCCGCTCGATCAAGACTTTGCTGGAGAAAAATATCGGGGATGTGGATGTCGAAGGGGAAATCTCCAATTTCAAATCCCAGAGTTCGGGCCATCTCTATTTCACGCTCAAGGACGCCTCCGCGCAAATTGCGGCGGTGATGTTCCGGGGCGCGGCGGCAAAGCTCTCATTCCGCCCGGCGGACGGCATGAAAGTGCGCGTGTCGGGGGACTTGAGCGTTTATGAGCTGCGCGGGCAATACCAGATTATCGTTCGCTCACTGCGGGAGTCCGGCGTGGGGGAATTGCAAAGGCTTTTCGAGGAACTCAAGGCGCGCCTTCAGGCCGAGGGACTCTTTGATGCGGCACGGAAACGGCCTGTGCCGGCTTTCCCTCGAGCCATCGGGCTGGTGACCTCGCCGACGGGCGCGGTGCTCCAGGACTTTATCCATGTCACACGGCGGCGTTACCCCGGTCAGAAAATCATCGTTTGCCCGGTGAAAGTGCAGGGTGTGGGCGCGGGCGACGAGGTGGCGGCGGCGATTGGGGAGTTCAACCGCATGGATCAAGTCGATGTCATTGTCGTGGCGCGGGGCGGGGGG
>CAYTAI010000003.1:41229-48039 GCA_964435715.1 uncultured Verrucomicrobiota bacterium
TTTGCGATTTTGCCGCTGACCTGCGCGCACCCACACCCAGCGCCGCCGCCGAGATGATCGTGCCGGACGCCGCCGGGATCACGGGGCATGTGAATCATTTGTCCGCCCGGATGGAACGCCGTGTCACGGGCATTCTCGGGATGTGGCGGCTGCGGGTGAAAGCCCTGGGACAACATGCGGTCTTTCGCGAACCCTCACGGCTGATCGGCGCCTGCCAGCAGCGGGTCGATGATCTGGGCGAGGCGCTGGAGGCGAATGCCCGCACTGCGCTCCGTGACCGCCGGGATCGTGTGCGAGTGTTGAGGGAATCGCTCCAGCTCCGCAGTCCGGCGGCGCGTCTGGGCAAATTGCGCGCGCGTCTGGACATAGCGGCGGGAATGCTCCCGCGCCACACGCAGGGCAAATTGCGCGACTGGCACACGCGGGTCTCGACACTGTCAGCCAAGCTCGGGCTTTTGAGCCCACTCAATGCCCTGTCACGCGGCTACGCATTGATTCACACCGGGGAGGGCAAATTGCTCCGCTCCGTGAAGCAAATCGCCCCCGGCCAAAAAATCCGCACCCGCCTCGCCGACGGCGAATTCGACAGCGTGGTCGAGCCTTGAGGCGAACGTTGCAGAGGCTTGCTCTCCAAGGACCGAATCAGGGGTGTCTAAAGCCATAGAAGACAGATTTTTTATCCACAGATTAACGCAGATTAGCACAGATTTGAAATTTTGTAGGGCCAGTGTCACCACAGGCCGAGCCGGAAAAAGTGCAAAGTCAAATGGAGGGCGAAGCTCCCGCGACGCCATGTTGGGATAGGCAATGGTTTCGTAGGAACTCAACCCTCCAGAATTTCACCTGTGTCAAAGGCCTGTCTGGAGTTTGCGGCGGACAGGGAGAAAAAACTTTTCAGCCAAGCCGCATGAAGCTCCTTTTCATCGTCTAATTCTTGTTCTTGGCTTAAGCAATAACACACAGGCAGTCCCAAATGAGGCAATCGATATTCCGATAAGGAAAGAATGCCTTTCGTAGAAAGGGATGCGGGGGTGGTTCTGAGAATAATCAGCCACACCTCTGGAATAATCGTAACTCGCTCCGCTATCTAAGGCGGCATCAACAGCCAAAAACTCGCGGAGATATAGGAATCCTAGAAAGAGAGGAAAAATGAGCAACAAGGTGAGTATGAGTTTTCGGGGGGGCCATTACTCGGGCTTGTCCAATAGTGATTCTCTAACTTGAAAAAGCAACGAAACTACATCCTCTATTCGGCTTTGAATACCAAGTCTTCTGCCAAGCCCCATGTGATCTGCCTCGATGGAGATCAAATACTCCCGAATTTCTTCTTTTGGATTTTTATTGAGAACCATGCGGAACACTCTAGGCAAATATGATTGATATTCATCGCGTGGCCAATCAGTATGACTAATCCCGATTGGATCCCAAATATAGAATAGTATCTCATCAATACGGCGGTAAAGTTGCATCTGATCTGGAGGCAGGCGTTGTCCCATACTTTTTGCCTATCGGTTAAAGCTCAGCGATCAATTACTATGGCGAGATTCACTGTAGCACATGATTAGTCGATTGTGTTATCCGAAACATTAACTGCCAAACTTCGCTTCTGAGCGCAGCTTGGGCAAAAGCACACCCAATGTAGAGAGCCGTCCGGTAAGAGTGGAGGAACATACCAGCCGAGCGACATAGCGCGCCTGCCCTGACTGGTGGACCACGGTTGGAACGGAGCCTCTATGTCTGACTCCGACACGCTGCAATTCAACCGTTTGTCGCAATCATCACAGCGGAAATGTAGCTCCATCTCCACATAAAACTCGTAAGCTTCAATGCTCCCGGCTACTTTCGGTACCGTGTTCATGGTTTGAAGTGAACTAACATGTATAAGACGGAAATCATTCTGTCTATCTCCCAGTGTTTCTGCCTATCCAGAACAAAGGGGAGTTGGTTGAGATAGATGATAGGGGAAAGTTTGTAAATTGAGTGAGCGGGAGTGGTTGGGAATTAAATGAAGGAGGCTCATAGCTCGTTTTGGTTCATCGTCTTTCAGGCGATGATTATTGAATTATCAAAGCATACCCACTGAGTTGAGTCAATTTTGAAAAAGTCCGCCTAGCGTGTTTTGCATGCGTGAGATTATTCCCCAAGGAGAAGCATCCAAGCCATTGCCTCTCGGATTTCATGCATCATGTTTTCCGGCAGTCGTCCGATCAGTCTTTTGAGTTCATGATGCTGAATCGCCTGAAGCCCTTGCACGTTCACAAAGCTATTCTCATGGAGAAATCTCTGCCGAGCAATGGCAATTTCATATCGGCTCCCCCGGCTGGCTGTGGTGATCGGTGCGCAAATGCTCAAGGCGCGGGGAGCATCCACGTCTTTGCGTGAGACAATGAGCATGGGTCTTGTTTTTGCCGCCATGCCCAGATCGACCAGATAAACTTCGCCGGGTTCAGTCGTCATAGACAGAGTCCAAGGCCGCTTGTCTTTTGGCTGCCGGCAGTAAAATATCGGAATTATCCTCCTTGAGCTTCAAATCAAAGGGCATGCCCTTGTGCAATCTGACCTGATGCAAAAAGATGCGAATTGCTTCGGTGGTGGTGAGTCCGAGGGAATTGAGGATTTTTTCCGAGTCCCGTTTCAGGCGATAATCCACTCTGGCCCGGACATAAGTTTCTTTTAAGTCCATGCCCGAATGTAGTCTGTTTGTGCCACAGGAGCAAGTTGTAAATTTTCAGAGTTTTGTCAGAGGGTGGGGTGGGGGAACCATGTAGAAAAGTTTATTTTGCTGCTGGGGAAACGGACGTCTCGGCGAAACGTCCCTACCAAAGAATGGTGCGAAGTTTATGAAAAAATGGGACGAGCGGGAGCGCGTCCCTCCATGAGGCATTGGAAATGAGGCATTGGAAATGAGGCATTTGGAATTACGAATTCCCCCCACCTACCTGATCTGTCCTTCGCCCCGGATGACGTATTTGTAGGTGTTCAATTCCTCAAGACCCATCGGGCCGCGGGCGTGGAGTTTGTCGGTGCTGATGCCGATCTCGGCGCCGAGCCCGAATTCCCCCCCGTCGGTGAACCGGGTGGAGGCATTCACATACACCGCCGCCGAGTCCACCTCGCGGAGGAAACGCTCCGCCGCTCCAGAGTCAGCAGTGACAATCGAGTCCGAGTGTCCCGAGCCGTATGTGGCAATGTGCTCAATCGCCGCGTCGAGGCTGTCCACCACACGGATCGACAGGATGTAATCGAGGTATTCCGTGCGCCAATCTTCCTCGGTTGCCGCCAAGGCGCCCGGGAGCAATTTGCGCGGGGCCTCGTCGCCGCGGAGTTCCACATTTTTCGCGGCGTAAGCAGCGCCCAGCCGGGGCAGAATCTCCGCCGCGACATCGCGGTGGACGAGCAGGGTTTCCATCGCGTTGCACACACCGGGGCGTTGGCATTTTGCATTGAGCGCAATTTGCTCCGCAGCGTTGAGATCAGCGGCGCGGTCGATATAGACATGGCACACACCGTGGGCGTGTTTGATCACCGGAACACGGGCATGCTCCAGAATCATTTCGATCAACTGATGCCCGCCGCGCGGGACGATCACATCGAGGTATTGATCCATGCGCACCAAGTCTTTGATCGCCTCGCGGTCCGTGATGGGGATGACCTGCATGGCGTTCTCAGGCAGCCCCGCTTTTTTGCCGCCTTCCATCAGAGCCTTCGCAATCGCGAGATTCGAGTTCAAAGCCTCCTTGCCCCCGCGCAGGATGCAGGAATTTCCCGCCTTGATGCAGAGTGTCGCCGCGTCGGAGGTGACATTCGGGCGGGACTCATAAATGATGCCCACGACCCCGATGGGAACACTGACTTTCTGGATTCTCAAGCCATTGGGCCGGGTTTTTTCGGAAAGAATGCGTCCGCAAGGATCGTCAAGCGCGACCAGCGTGCGAATCGCCCCCGCCATCGCCGCAATGCGTTTGTCATCGAGCATGAGACGGTCAAGCATCGCCGAGGACAGCCCCGCCGCACGGCCTTTTTCCATGTCGATCAGATTGGCGGCGACAATCGCCGGAGCATTTTGCTCCAGGGCGTCCGCCATCGCGGACAGGCAGGCGTTTTTTGCCGCAGTGTCCAGACGCGCCACCGCACGGGCGGCAGTGCGCGCCTTGCGCCCGATGTCGAGAATTGTTTCTTTGGTGTCCATAAAGAGTGAGCCTATTTTTGCGTGAGGAATTTCGTGCCGACAGGTTTGCCCGAGGCGATTTGCTCCAGAATCCCTTTGGCGCGGCCATTGGCGATGACAACGGGTATGCCATGATCCACCGCAAATTGCGCCGCGTCAATTTTTGAGATCATGCCTCCGACACTCGTCTCGCTCTCCGTGCCTTTGGCCAGGGAACGGATGGCGGGGGTGATTTTCTCGACCACATTGATGAGAACCCCCTTTTTGCCGAGGCTGGTGAGCAGCCCGTCGGCGGAGGTCAGAATCACGAGCAAATCCGCGTCGATCAAAGACGCGACACTCGCCGAGAGCCGGTCATTGTCGCCAAATTTGATTTCATCCACAGCGACCGTGTCATTTTCATTGATGATCGGGACGATGCCGTGGCTGATGAGGCGGTCCATGGTGTTCCGGGCATTGGCCGAACGGCTCCGGCTGTCGATGTCGGGGTGGGTGAGCAGGACTTGGGCGACATGCAGACCGTGCTCGGAGAAAAACTCCTCATAATAAGACATGAGCTTGACCTGACCGATGGCCGCGCAGGCTTGTTTCTCCGCCAGCGCCGTGGGCCGGGTTTTCATTCCCAGCACCGTCATGCCGCCGCAAATCGCGCTCGAAGAGACGATCACCGGATCGATATTGTGTTGCCGTGCCAGGCGCGCAAATTGCTTCACCAGATTTTTGATCTGGGGCAGGTCATGATGCTGACGCGGATTCGTCAAAATCCCTGTGCCCAGTTTAATGACCCATTTTTTTCTCGTGTTCACATTCTCGCCCATAGGGGATGAACGCTATCAGATGAGCGGGGGACTGACAAGAGGGGAGGGTGAGGGGAATTGTTGTAAAGGGAAAAGATGAAAAAATGACTTCAAAATGTCACTTGTGACAAATTCATGAACATGGCTAATCTGCAATTTTACCCACCACCCCCTATGCAATTTGCGCGAATGACACTGGCTGCAATCTGCGCCCTGATTCTGGGCGGGCAATCGCTTTTTTCGCAGGACAGACTCGTGCTGCTGAGTTCGCACTGGGAGGGATACCGCACGGAAACCGAGAGGGCTTTCCGCAAATGGCACCGCGAGAAATATGGCACGGATGTGGTTTTCGACTGGCGCGATGTGGGCGGCACCAGTGACATGCTCAAATTCGTGCAGTCGGAATTCACCCAACGCCCGCAAGGCATCGGCATCGACCTTTTTTTCGGTGGCGGCATCGACCCTTACATGAGGCTCAAAGATTTGGGGCTGCTTGCCCGGCATCAGCCCGACGGCGCGATCATGGAGGGGATTCCCATCGAGATCAATGGGCTGCCCATGTATGACCCTGATTTTGAATGGTTCGGCACCGCCATCTCGGGCTTTGGCATTCTCACGAATAAACGGGTGACCGGCATCATGAAATTGCCCGAGGTGAAAACGTGGGAAGACCTCGCCGACCCGCGGTTGGAATCGTGGATCTCCTCCGGCGACCCCCGCGCCAGCGGCAGTGCGGCGGCTCTCTATGAGATCATCCTGCAAGCCTACGGCTGGGATGAGGGCTGGCGCATCATTAAAAGCATGTCCGGCAATATCCGTTCATTCAATAAAAACTCCAGCATGGCCGCCAAAGAGGCGACATTCGGCGATGTCGCCTATTGCCTCGCCATCGACGTTCACGGCCTCAACCAGGTCAGTTCCGCCGGGCCGGAGAATATGACATTCATCTACCCGGAAGGACTGACGATCATCAATCCCGACGCGCTGGCGATTCTCAAAGGGGCGCCCAACGAGGAAATTGCGCGGCGATTCGTGGACTTTATGCTCTCGCCGGAGGGGCAGAAGCTCTGGGTTCTGCCCAAAGGCGCTCCGGGAGGGCCGGAGAAATTCGACATCCCGCGCATGAGCATTTTGCCCGCCTTGTATGACCTTTACCCGCCGGACACGGGATTCATCAACCCCTTCACCACGCCGACGAAACTGCGTTACGATGCCAAACGCGCCGCAAGCCGCCGCGATGTTGTCCAGGCGGTGATCGGTTCGACAGTCATCGACCTGCACAATGAACTGGTCAAAGCGTGGAAGAAAATCAATGATCCGAAGCTCTCCCCGCAAAGGCGGGAGGAATTGCTCGCGCAATTTGCGCGCCCGCCCATGACCGAGGAGGAGGCCGCGCGGATCGCCGCCGAGGATTGGAATGACCCGACGAAACGGAATCAATGGTTGCAAAAATGGCAGAATGACGCTGTCAAAGAATACAGGAGCCTGCAAAAACAATGAAACTGACATTGAACCAAGTGCGAAAAAACTTTGGCGACACACAGGTCGTCAAGGGAGTGGATCTGACCATTGAACACGGGGAACTCTTTTTCCTGCTCGGGCCGTCGGGTTGCGGTAAGACCACCATTCTGCGCATGGTGGCGGGATTCGGCGACCCGGACAGCGGGGACATTCTTTTCGGCGGCAAAAAGGTCAATCAACTCCCCGCGCATCAGAGGAATACCGGCATGGTTTTCCAGAGCTACGCTCTTTTCCCCCATATGAGCGTCTTTGACAATGTCGCCTACGGCCTGCGCCTGCGCAAAAGGCCCGAGGACGAGATCAAAAAGAATGTTGCACAGGGCT
>CAYTAI010000003.1:48129-64469 GCA_964435715.1 uncultured Verrucomicrobiota bacterium
ATCCCGACATTCTTTTGCTGGATGAACCCCTCTCGAATCTCGACGCACTGCTGCGAATCGAACTCCGTGACGAGATCCGGCGCATTTTGCGCGAGACCGGCAATACCGCGCTCTATGTGACACACGATCAGGAGGAGGCCATCAGTCTCGCCGACCGCATCGGGGTGATGCAGGGCGGGGTGCTCCTGCAAGTGGCTCCGCCCCGGGTCATCTATCGTCATCCGGTGCATAAATTTGTCGCGGAATTCCTCGGCGAGATGAATTGGATCGAGGGCCGCGTCAAGGGGCAGCCCGCCAATGGCATCGCCGAGGTGGAAACAAAGGAGGGAACCTTCCACGCGGATGTCAGCGGACACTTGCCCGCGAGACCCGAGGTCTGGCTGGGGATTCGCCCTGAAAATCTCAGCCTGCGTCCCGGCGGGGAGAATCAATTCAAGGCCCGGGTCGCCGAGTCCCATTTCCACGGGGGCTATGAACAGATTCGCGCCACGCTGGCGGATGGCACACTCTGGAAAATCAAATCCCGCGAGGTGGCTCACCCGCCCAAGCCCGGCGAAGCCATCGACCTCCACGCATCTGTGGCTGACACCATTATTGTGGCTAGGGAGGACGGCGCATGAAAAAATATTTCGGCGATTTGACCGTGGGCAGCGGGGCGGTTCTCCTGACGGTTCTCATTTTTATGGCGGCCTTTCTGGGCTATCCTCTGGTTTACGTTTTTAAGGAAGCCTTCTGGATCGAGGGGGAATTCACCATCCGCTTTTTTCTGGGTCTTTTCTCCAGCCCCTACCAAATGGGCTGCATCATCAATACTTTCAAGGTGGCATTCACCGCGACATTCCTGACGATTCTCATTTCCCTGCCGCTGGCGTATTTTTTTAGCCGCTACGATTTCAAGGGCAAACAGGTTTTGAGCATGTTCCTGCTTGTGCCCCTGATTCTGCCGCCCTTTGTCGGCGCGATCGGGCTGAAACAGGTTTTTTCGCGGTTTGGCTCACTGAATATTTTGCTCGACGACATCGGGCTGATGCCATTGGAGAATTCGATTGATTGGCTCGGGGGCAGCGGATTCTGGGGAGTCGTCATCATGCAAGTGCTCCACCTCTACCCGATTCTGTATTTGAATGTCGCCGCGGTCATGGCAAATCTCGACCCGACCCTGCGCGAGGCGGCGGAGAATCTCGGCTCCACGTCGAGGGACGTTTTTCTCAAAGTCACCCTGCCACTGGTCACACCGGGGATTTTTGCGGGTTCCACCATCGTTTTTATCTCCGCTTTCACCGATCTGGGCACTCCCCTGATTTTTAATTACCGCCAGATGATTCCGGTGCAGATTTTCGACAAAGTCTCAGATGCGGCGGTGGATCCGAGCGGTTACGCCCTGATTATTTTGGTGCTGGTTTTGACCGCGCTGATGTTCGTCGTGTCGAAACGCCTTTTTGGAGGCAAGGGCAATGCCACCCTGAGCAAGGGCCATGTGCATTTCAAGGAAAAACCTGTCACGGGTTTCAAAGGCTTTCTGGTTTACACGTTTGTCATTGGGGTCATTACCCTGTCGATTCTGCCCCACCTGATCGTG
The DNA here is from genome assembly GCA_964435715.1 of uncultured Verrucomicrobiota bacterium. GTDB lineage: Bacteria > Verrucomicrobiota > Verrucomicrobiia > JAWXBN01 > JAWXBN01 > JAWXBN01. The sequence goes on from CAYTAI010000003.1 coordinate 49,709, forward strand.
GTTCTCTTCTCGTTCTCGGACAAATGGTTTTTCACCATTCTCCCGACGGAATGGACCGCATCGCACTATGGCGAGGTTTTCACCATGCCGCTGACGATGGGAAGCATTCATAACAGCCTTCTGTATTCCTCGCTGAGCGCCTTTGTCGACCTCATCCTGGGCGTGTCCATCGCGTGGCTGGTCACCCGCAAGCAATTCCCCGGACGCGACTGGCTCGACGCGTTGGCGATGCTGCCGCTGGCGCTGCCGGGGCTGGTGCTGGCCTTCGGCTATGTCATGAGCTTCAATGTCGATATTCCCTGGCTCAATCCCCGCGAAAACCCCATGCTCCTCCTGATCGTGGCGTATTCGGTTCGCCGCCTGCCTTTCATTGTCCGGGCGGCAGTGGCGGGATTCCAACAAACCAGTGTCACTCTGGAGGAAGCCTCGCGGAATCTCGGCGCCGGGGTTCTGACCACCCTGCGCAAAATCACGATTCCACTGGTTTTTGCCAATCTCATCGCGGGCACGATCCTGACCTTCTCATTTGCCATGCTGGAGGTCAGTGACAGTTTGATTCTGGCGATGACCAGTGATTCCTATCCGATCACCAAGGCGATTTACACACTCATGGGCCGGGTCAACCCCGAAGCTCCCGCCATCGCCAGCGCGATGGGGGTCGTCGGCATGCTCATCCTCGGCCTGTGCCTTTTCATCGCCACCCGCCTCCTCGGCAAGAAAATGGGCGAGATGTTCCGCGTGTAGAAAATCCGGTGCAGAGTATGCCCGCAGATTTCGCCGATGGAGGCCGATTTTTTAATGGAGGGGCATGCTTCCGCATGACCCATTTGTAAAAAAAACTCCGCGCTGCGGATTTCGCACGATGACCTGCTCTCTCCGTGCCTCTGTGTCTTTGTGAGAGGGAAATTTCACCACCGCTTGTCCTAATTCATCTGGAAATCACACCAAGACCACGAAATGGGAAAGGCAATTTGCCGCGGGTTGCTTGCATCGTTCGGGGAAAAGAGCAGAATTTTTCCTTGCATTGGAAGTGGTTGGAGAATCAATATGTGATGAGGATATAAGCGCACATGAATATTTTGATGCAAAAGCAAACAGTCAAGTTATCTGCATTTCCTCATCTTCGTCAGGTATTCTCATTCTTGGCTTTTTTGTGTTTGGCACTGATTCTGATATTGACCGCAGCCGCTTGCTCCAAGAAAGAGACAATGACCAAAGAGCAGGCGACCGAGGCTTTGTTCTCCGCATTCAAGACCAACGTTCCTCCCGCCACTGTCGAATCCGTCACAGCCCTGCTCAAAGCTGGAGCAGACTTGAACGCCACAAACACCAACGGCTTCACTCCTTTTATGCTTGCCGTGGGGTGGAAAGAATACTCAGACATCGTCGAGACGCTTCTCAATACAGGCGCTGATGTGAATCAAAAATCTGCCCGTAATGTTACCCTTTTGATGTGTGCGGCTGGCCGGAATGAAAACCCTGCCGTCATAGACATGCTCATCAGAGCTGGGGCTGACGTGAACGCGAAAAACAGAAGTGGTCACACAGCATTGATGTGGGCGGCGGAATATAATCCAAACCCGGAGGTGATCAAGGCTCTATTGGCAGCCGGAGCGGATGTGAATGCAAAAGATAATAATAAAGAAACACCTTTGATCAAAGCAGCCTATAACAATCAGAAGCTTGATATCATTGAGTTACTCATCCAATCCGGTGCTGATATTGAAGCCAAATCATCCTACGGAGCCACTCCGCTGCGGGGCGCAGCTCAAAAAAATTACCATCCCGAAGTGATTGAATTTCTGCTCAATGCTGGTGCCCAAATCAACGAGAAAGGCAAACAACGAGGTGTGACTCTTTTAATGGCTGCGGCACGATTCAATTCTAACCCTGCTGTGATTAAAACTCTTCTCAAAGCCGGAGCACGCATTAATGATAAGAGTGAACAAGGGATGACACCTTTAATGTTCGCCGCAAATGAAAATGCTCACCCCGAGGTTATTGAAACTCTCATTCAAGCCGGAGCCGATATCAATGTCCAAGATTCCCATGGGCGAACGGCACTGTGGTTGGCGATAATGAATAACAAAAATATGGCTGTGATTGAGACGCTTCTCAAGGCGGGGGCTAATGTGAATGCAAAAGATTCCAGCGGTTTAAAACTCTTCCTGCGGGTCGCAGAAAATATCTCAGACCCTGATTTGATTGAGTTGCTCGTTAAATTCGGGGCGGATGTGAACGCCAAAGACTCGATGAACCGAACACCTCTGATGCAGGCGGTAGTAAATAACCCAAACCCTGCCGCGATTGAGGCATTCCTGAAAGCTGGGGCAGATGTGAATGCCAAAGATAGAGGGGGATTGACTCCTCTAATGGTGGCGTTATGGGTGAATGGAAACCCCGATGTGATTGAAGTGCTTCTCAATGCTGGAGCTGACGTGAACGCTAAAAACCCCGATGGTTGGAATTCCCTCGTATGGGCGGCACATGGCAGAAAATCCCATGCTGTCATCAAATCACTTCTCAAGGCAGGAGCCGATGTGAATCATAAAGATCGCGGGGGCATGACTCCGCTGATGTATTCGGCGCTATACAATCAAAATTCCGATGTAATCGAAGCGCATATTCAGGAGGGAGCGCTGATCAACGAGAAGGATAACCAAGGCAAGACTGCCTTGGATCATGCGCGGAGTAAGGAAAACAAAACCGCTGAAGCGGCCTTGATCCAAGCCGGGGCTGTGGGGGAATTGAAATGAGGTGTGAGGCTTTGCCTGATTAATCATGTGAATTCGAGCTTGATATTTGTATACCATGTATCCTATTTTGTTTTTCTGTGAACCTGACATTCATCGAGTTGCCCCTATTCACAAAGCAGTTGTTTGAGGTGGCCAATGATGAGGTTTACCGTGCTTTTCAGAATGAGCTGCTGGTTAACCCCGACAAGGGGGATATCATTCCTCATTCTGGCGGCTTGAGCAAAGTGAGGATGAGGCTGGAGGGAAGGGGAAAACGCGGAGGAGCCCGTGTGATCTACCTTTATTTGCGTCACCATCAGGTCATCGTGTTTTTTTATTTGTATACGAAGGCACAGAGTGAAAACCTTAACCAGAGTCAACTCCGTCGCCTCCATGAAGCTGTTAACGAAATCAAAAAGGAGTTCCGTCCATGAAAGCCAAAAAAGAAATTGAGTTCAACGGCGATGATCTTCTGTCCAGTGTCGAAGGTTTCCGTGATCATGTCACAGGGAAGAAAAAAATCACCCTCCGAATGACAACCCTCCCCAAACCAGTCAAACCGATCAAACCCTCGGAGATCAAGGCCATCCGAAATCGATTGAATGTGAGCCAGGCTGTTTTTGCCGCGCTTTTGAATGTTCCTCCCGTCACTGAAAAGAAATGGGAGAATGGAGAGCGTTCACCGAGCGGCGCCGCGCTTAAACTCCTCTACATTGCCAAGAATCAACCAGAAGTATTGGTGGAATCCTGAAAAATTGCTTGATGGTTGGTGTCTCTTTGAGGCAAATCGCTTGCCTACACATAATGCGATTCTTTTTTCGCGACAAGAATCCTCGGCAAGAAAATGGGCGAGATGTTCCGGGTGTAGGAAGCACTACGGCACACTCTATTTCCCACAAACACCATACCAGTTTTTCAAACTCGGCTTGTAATAGGTTTTTTGCATGGTAAAAGTCAAGAAATGATGAAGATTTTAAAGAATACAACATCAATTGCATGTGTCGTTCTAGTAAATTCTTTAGTGGTGTTCAATCTGTGTAACACCTATTTATTTTTAGAAAATATATATTATGATACTGTTAGAATAACCCTATTTTCACTCGTTATGATCTACATAATAGTGGTATGTAAAAATGATTTTTTTTCATTATGGAAACCAATAATGGGGATAAGCAAAAACAATGGATTAATTTTTATGCTTATTTCGAGTTTTATTTTTTTATTATCACTATCCATTAATTTGTATATTGCAACAGCATCAGACCTGAATAATGGGGCGGCATCATTTATTAATATCTTGATTCTTTTGCTTTCCTATCCTCTTATTCTTATATTTATCTATGGATATTCATCGGGTTCAAAGAATTTATTATTTAAGATATTAAACTTTATACCTTACACATTGGCAGCCATATATATAAAAGTTTCAAAAACTTGGGGTAAGAAAAAAGCGCAAGTAGCTCAAAAAAAGAATTCTATGTGAATTCTGTGCTTTTTGTGGCTTCCTCCCAAAGTATTCTTCTCTGGGTAATCCGCGTGCATCTGCGGGGGATACGCCCCCTCTGTCCAGCGGTCGGAGGGTTACCCGAATAATCTGCGAGAATCTGTGGATTACTCTGGAGGGCGGTAGCCGAGGTAGCCGCGCTCCTTGATGATGGTGGCGACTTCGGGGGGGACGGAGGCTTCCCAGCCTTCTTTACCCGATTGAATGTCCTTGAGCAAATTGCGCGAGAGGATCTTGAGATATTCGGGGTTGTATTTATCGACGGGGATAATATTGCCGCGTTTGAGCAAATGCTTGTAAAGGTCTGTGACAACTCCACCGGGGTCGAAATTTTCCGCAGTGATCACCGTGCCGTCGGCTTGCAAATAAGGATAGACAAAAACTCGGATGTCATTTTTGAGGAGGCGGCCAAAGCTTTCTAGAATCCCGCCCTCGAGATTCTCATAATACTTCTCATCAAAAAGCTCTTTGAGACTGATTGCCCCAAGGGTGATCCCGATGGGTTCTTTCGTGAACCGGCGGAGGTAGCCCGCCAAGCGGAAGTACTCAAAATAATTCGAGATCAAGACCGTTTTGCCCACGGCGGCGAGCATGTCTGCGCGGGCGAGGAAATCCTGGTAATCAATGGAACCGGTCGCCATGAGGTTTTTCATGGTGATCTCCATGAGGACGAGCTCCTGCTCCTGATTGTGAGCGGCGAGATCGACGATGAATTGTTCATGCGCCGAGTGGAGGATATCAAGATTTGTGTAGGTGACCGGGCGGAAACTGCCACGCTCCAGAATCACGGGTTTTTTGTAAAGAACCTCGGAAGGCTGGAGGACTTTGCCGTCGGGGGCGAACATCGCGGCATTGGTCAAGCCGGTCTGGACAAGCTTGAGTGCCATGAGACGGTGATCGATTCCGTTAAAGATGGGACCGTCGAACTCGATCATGTCGACTTCGATGCGTTCGGTGGAGAGATTGTCCAAGAGAGACTCGAGAATCGTGTCAGGGCTCATGGTGTAATAAAAAGCCGCAAAAATGAGATTGACCCCGACCATGCCGAGGGCTTGTTGCTGGGCACGGTTGTCTTTGTCCCACATCCGGACATGGACAATGATCTGGCTCGGGGGAGCGGAGGCGATGGGCTGGAAGCGGATGCCCATCCAGCCGTGGCACTCGTTGTTGCCTTTGTAACCTTTGGCGGCGACGGTGTTGGCAAAGGCGAAAAACTGGGTGGTTGCGCCGCGTTTGGATTTCAAGCGTTCGATATTGAGCTCATACTCATGATCGAGCATTTTTTCGAGGCGTTCGCGGCAGACGTAACGCTGGGCTTTGCCGTAGATGGCGTCACTGACGGTCATGTCATAGGCGGACATGCTCTTTGCGACCGTGCCGGCGGCACCGCCGACTTGGAAAAACCAGCGAACGACCTCCTGGCCGGCACCAATCTCTGCGAAGGTGCCGTATTTGGAGAGGTCTAAATTAATGTCGAGTGCTTTCTGATGGGTGGTTTTGATTTCTCGATCCATAATAGGGTTAGTTAAAGATAATGTGCCGGATAATGCAAATTGTTACGACAAACCCTTTTCAATCAAAACAATTCCCTCTAAAAGAAAATTCGTGCGACAGTCCGGTAAATTTTCAGGGTTTTTCCAGCAAAGCAACAATCGTCTTTTTGGCGGGAAAATCATCAAGCTTAACGGCCCGCTCGGATGTCTCTTGATCATTTTTCTTTGGCCGATACTTGTTCTCGCGCTTCTGGGGTTTGGACTCTTTATGATGATTCGCGCATTTTTCAGGAGGCCGCGGGTGAACAGAGGACAGGCACCCGCAGGGCGTCCTGACCGCGATGGCGTTATTGATGTGGAGGTGATTCCTGTCGATGAGCGTCCTGAGAGACGGACAATCCCCATCCAGGACAGTGACTCCTCCGGACGGAATGATTCAATAAAATAAAATATCCCGGGCAGACAACGCTTTTAGATTCCACTTTAGAGATGTTCCTGTTATCTCAGATGACATGATTCGAGTTCTCTTTCATTGGCTGGTGACATCTGTCGGTGTCTGGGTGGCGGCTTATCTCGTGCCGGGGATATCCTATGAGTCCGTGCAAGCACTGGTTATTGCCGCATTGATTCTGGGCATTTTGAATGCCGTGCTCAAGCCTCTGCTGATGCTTTTGACGTTGCCGGTTATCTTTCTGACACTGGGATTATTCCTGCTGGTGATCAACACAGTGATTTTTTATCTGCTGGGCTATCTGCCCGGATTCCGGGTGGAGGGCTTTTGGGCGGCGTTTTTCGGTTCCATCATCGTCAGTGTGGTGAGCTTTTTCTTTTATGCGGTTGCGGGCAAGAAAAAATAAGCGAGTCCATCGCCACTAAAAACCCAGGTTGGGCGCAATGTCTGCATTGGCATCGGCAGGTATTCCTTTTTCACTCAAATGTGCGGCGACCAATCCAATCATGGCGGCATTGTCAGTGGAAAAGAGGGGCGGGCAGAGATGCAGCTGGAGCCCCCGCTCAAAGCAAGTTGTTTCGAAAAGGCCGCGTAACCGGCTATTGCAGGAGACCCCGCCGGATACGGTCACGGTTTTAACCTGATAATCCTTTGCCGCCCGGACGGTTTTATCGACGAGCACGGAGCAGATGGACTCTTGAATGCCCGCACACAAATCAGGGAGATTCCCTGCGATGAAACCGGGGGGTTGTTTTTCCAGAAAGTAGCGTACGGCAGTTTTGAGACCGCTAAAGCTGAAATCATAATTCGGATGGCGCGCGAGTCCGCGGGGAAACTCATAGAGTGTCGGGTCACCCGTGCCGGCATGGTGATCAATCAGGGGGCCGCCCGGATAATCCAGTCCGAGGAGCTTGGCGGTCTTGTCAAAAGCCTCACCCGCGGCATCATCAAGGGTGGAGCCGATTTTCTCGAAATCATCCGCAGCCCGCACATGGAGCAAAAGTGTGTGCCCTCCACTGACAATCAGACTGATATTCGGGAAAAGGTCACTGGCGGCCATTTGCCCGGAGAGGAGAGGGGAGAGGAGGTGGCCGTGGAGGTGGTTGATTCCGATAAAAGGTTTCCCTAGCGACAATGCCAGCCCTTTTGCAAATGAGTGCCCGATGAGCAGGGAGCTGGCAAGTCCGGGACCGCGTGTGGCGGCGACCAGTGCAATTTGCTCCGGGGATATTTTTGCTTCAGCAAAAGCCCTGTCGACCAGGGGGGAAATGATTTCGAGGTGGGCACGGGCGGCGATTTCCGGAACCACCCCGCCGTAGGGCCGATGCTCGGCAATTTGCGAGGAAACAAGATTGGCTAATACATTTTTGCCCGCATCGACGATGGCGACAGATGTTTCATCACAGGAAGACTCGATCGCTAGGACATTCATGATGGCAGAGCATCCACTCTGATTATTTATTTGCCGTGGCAGGAGCGGTGGCGATAGGAGCAGCGGGCTGGGTGCGTTTGGCAAAAATCTGAATGCCCCGAATGACATCCTTGGCGCGCTCGAGCTGGCTGTCAGTGACCGGTTTTTTCGATGTGGGAACAGCCGGGGTCACATCCTCCTCCACGGAGGGCATCCGGGAGATAATCAACTCGCGTTCTTCTTTTTCGGTGATAGGGACGAGGATATCCGGGGTCACACCGTTTTCATGAATGATACGGCGATTGGGAGTATAATATTTTGCGGTGGTCAGGCGAATGGCTGAGCCGTCTTCATTGGGCAATACGCTCTGCACGGAGCCTTTGCCGAAACTTGTCTCCCCGACGACCACGGCACGTTTTAAATCCTGGAGGCAGCCCGCGACAATCTCGCTGGCACTGGCACTGCCGCCATTGATGAGGACGACAATGGGGTAATCATTATGCTTTTTCCCGCCTTTGGCCTTGTAAACCTGTTTATTGCTGCCGTCACGGCCTTCGGTGGAGACGACGGTCTGTTCCGTCGGGATAAAGAGACTGCAAATATCGACGGCCTTGTCCAGGAGTCCGCCGGGATTATTCCTCAAATCGATGACGAGACCTTGGAGCCCTTGTTTTTCGAGTTTGCCCAAGGCACTGACAAACTCCTTGTCGGTGGGGTCATTGAATTGGGTAATGCGGATGTAACCGATTTTGTCTTCGGCCAAGGGAAATTCTTTTTTGCCGTTAATATCCTTCACACTATCGACTTTGATGATTTCACGGGTCAGGGTGACTTCTTTAAGCTCTTTGGATTTGGGCTGGAAAACCGTGATCGAGACTTTTTCGCCGGGATTGCCCCGGAGCTTTTTGACGACATCTCCCAGAGGCATGTTTTCGGTGGTTTTATCATCGATTTTGATAATCCGGTCGCCGGGCATGAGTCCTGCGCGAGCTCCGGGTGAATCCTCCATGGGACTGACAATGACAATGGCATTGTCTTTGACGCTGATGACGATGCCCACACCGCCGAATTCTCCCTGGACAGAGTTTCGCATGTCGCTGAAAGACTCGGGTGCCATGAATTGGCTATGGGGATCCAGCGAAGAGAGCATGCCCTGGAGGGCGGAGTAGATTAAGTCCTGGTAAGTGACCTTGTTCCCATCAACGTATCCTTGGCGGACGGTTTCCAGAACGCGTGTGAAAAGGCGGATATTCGCATAGCTATCATCTTTCTGGGCGGAGTGATCCTCCACTGCGCTGATGAGATTGAGCTTGAATCCCAAAAAGACATTCACGGCTGTCAGTGCGATGATGGCAAATGTAATACGCTTGAGCTTCATGATATTATCAACACAAAAGATTAACCGAAGATTCGATTAAATCCAGTCCGAAATCCGGTAATTTTCCTAGCGGTTGAGAAGGAAAGTCCGCGTGATCAGCCAGAGTTTGCGCCATTTGCCCAGGGAAATGTCTTTTTGGAAAACAGGAAAATTTTCTTTTTCGAGGCGGACGAGCAACTCGTGGTAGACCGCGCGCATCGACTCGGCGGCGAGCATGGAACGTTTGTCCACGGGGGCGAGGTTTGCGGCGGCTTTCGCGTAATATTCCTCGGCACGCTCGTATTGATGGCGGGCGAGCTTTAAAAAGGCGGGTGTATGCTTGTCAGCCAACAAATCGGATTCCGGGTAACCGAATTGCTCGAGTTCATCCTGCGGAATGTAAATACGGCCATTCGCCGCATCTTTTTTGATATCGCGCAGGATATTCGTGAGTTGGAAAGCCATCCCGAGGTCGATGGCGTATTGTTTCGTGCGTTTGTCCTGGTAGCCGAAAATCTCGATGCTGGTCAGACCCACGACAGAGGCGACACGGTAACAGTATGCCTCCAGGTCTTTGAATGTTTTGTATCGGTGGAGCGTTAAATCCATTTCGACGCCTTTGATCAATTCCTCAAAATAATCCTGCGGAATCGTCGGAAAATATTGAAGCATGAGCTGGATATCCTTGCCGAGAGCCGTCTGAGCCCGACCGTCGTAGCAATTTGCTATTTCCAGGCGGCATTCATCAAGCTGGGCTTTTTTCTCTTGCAAAGTGGTCGCGGGATCATCAGCAATGTCATCGACCACACGGCAGAAGGCGTAATAAACCGTCATGCCCCGCTTCCGTTGGGGTGGCAGAAATGCAAAGCAGAAAGCGAGGTTGGAACCGCTCTCGCGCGTGATTTCATGTGAGCCCAGGGCGAGGTAATCCACGGAAACCGCTACCCTAAGCAAAAATCGGGGCGGGGGGAAATTGAAAAATAACCCGAACAAGAGTATATTTATCTTGTTTAACCATCGGCAATGATTGTAAATCAATCAAAACGTTTCATCTTTTTAAATCAATGCAAGCAACACCACAAGCTTTCAAACAAGTCAAAAGCATGCTCCAAGACAAGGGGCTGACCCAGAATCAAGCACTCCGCGTCTCAGTCGAGGACGGGGGATGCAGTGGTCGCCAGTATGTGATGAAAATCGATGAACCCCAAGCTGATGATTTTATTCTCTCGGACGGCGGCGTGCAAATTGTTGTCGACCCCGCGAGTCATGAACTGCTCAAGGATTGTCAGGTGGACTACTTGGACACACTCTCGGATACGGGATTCAAAATACACAATCCCCAGGCGAAAAGAAGTTGCGGCTGCGGGCGCTCGTTTGAAGCATGAGAGACAGACATTCTTGAAATCCGCCTCAAAGCTCGAGCTTGGCGGCTTTTTTCAAAGCCAGTGACATGGGGAAGGAAATCGTCACCGCGCTGATGAGTATGACGATTATCATGCCGATCCCTCTGATCACGGTGAAAAATGATTCCCCTGCGATCTCCACATACTTGTCCGTGATCGCCATTTGAGACGGGACGGCCAGGCAGGCGATGCAAATGACCACATAGATGAATGTCAGCACCAGACAGAGCGTGCCACCAAACCCGGAAACGATTTTTGCAGGATTGTCCTCCTTGAAATTCGGGTAGATCACACCGAGCCCGACCGACAGGCTCGAAAGTGAGGCGGTCATGAGGATGATGACAAAGGTGAATTGAGCAATCTGCCATGCGGGCAGAGCCAGCACAAAGCAGGAGATCAAAGTCAGTGTCAGCACGATACTCCCGCTGAAGGAAACACTCGTCCAGAATTTCTGCCACACCACGCCTTTGAGTCCGATCGGGGAGAGCCCGACGAGCCAGAGTCTGCGGCCTTCGAGGCTGAACTGCGGGAAGACAAACCGGGTTGTCAAGGTGCCCAGTGTCATGGAGCAGGCGGCGAGATTCATGTGTGCGATGAAATTACTCCAGAAACCAGCCTGCACATCAATCCGCATTTTTTGAAGGTTAATGATGTACACGCCCATGATTCCGAAAAACACGGCAAATTGCAGCCATTGCTGGGGATCGCGGAAAAATGTTTTTGCATCCTTCCAGAGGAGCGCTGCCGCGGGTCGCCCCATGACAGGGCGCATAATGAGTCGCAGGAGATCCCTGGAGCCCGCCTTGACTTGTCCCTGTGCAAATTGTCTCGGACGCCAGAGGAGACGCAGGCTTTGAGTGCGGGTATAGACACTATTCCATGCGGTCGAGTAGGAGCGGGACAGGAAGGTATATGAAAGCATCGTGAAAAAGAGGGCATTACTCAAAAGAAGCAGGAAAAAATAGACAACGGATGACCAGGCTCCGTCAAGAGCGGACAAAAGTCCCCGGGAGAGCCAGTAGCTCGGCCAGACCGGGTGGGTCAAGAACCGGGTATTATCAAGCAACTGATTCATGATATTCGTCGTTTTCAGGGAGTCAATGTCCTGGGGAGGCTTGAGAAAAACAGAGATAATCAGGTAGATCCCGAGACCCGACCAAATCGCAAGCAAGGCTGTGAAGAGGGAACGGTAACGCGCCAGCCAGAGAAAGAAAAAGAGTAATCCGAGTCCAAAAACACCACAGAGCACGACAAATGCACCCAGTAAAAAGGGCAGGCACAGATAATATCCCCAGGGAGCACTGTATACATTCCCATAAGCGATCGCCAAAGGGATGAGCAAGAAAATGAATGCCCATGAGGACAGGAGAGTCGCCTCCATAGATTTCCATCGGAAGAGAATCTCAGGCGAGACAGGGTGGGGATAAAGCCACTGGGTTTCCTTGTTTTTAAAAAGTGTGGTGTACCCAATCACCGCCGTGCTGATCATGAGCATGACCGTCAAGATGCCGAAGGTGATGAAGACCATTCTCTCCAGGACAATTGCGCCGACCAGCGGGAATTGTTTGTGGAGGTAATTCAGGGCATAGTAGCCAAGACCATACGCACCCAATAAATAGCACAGACAAAATCCACTGATGACAGCCGTCATCAGCTTGGATGCATGGAAAAGGTCATTGATCCGGCGGCGCATTTGCTGCTGGTTGACTTTGCTGCAAAGTTTGAAAAATTGGGCGGTATCCATGAATGCTATTCCGTGACCAGAGAAGCGCAAACAAGGGCATTTATCAAAAACAATTAAAAAACTTTGGCAGTTTACCGATTTTTGCTTAGCTTTTCAACTGTATGTCAGTCATTGTCAATAGACGCGATTTTTTCTCTTTTTGCACATCGCTTGATCTCAATAAGCGTCGGATGCTCGGGCAATTGTCCAAAGTTATTCATTTCCCCCCCAATGTCCTGATTTTCAAACAGGGAGAGCCCAGTGACGCTCTCTATATTATCAATAAAGGCGTCGTGGAAGTGTACATCGAGAGTCAGGACGGCAAACGCAAGCAGTCCTTGGGGTACCTCTCGCGCGGGGATTGTCTCGGGGAAATCGGCATACTCACAGGTGCTCCCCGCTCCGGCAATGCCCGAACCTGTGAAGCCTGCAGTATGCAGTACTTTTCCGAAGAAAATTTCTACAAGATGATTGATGTCGTCCCGAGTTTTTTCCATTACCTGTCCACACTTTTAGCAGAGCGCCTCCGCAAGACCTCGCACATGGCACTGATGAATAGTAACTGTCTGGAGTTGAGCGGCAACCTCGCGAATTTCGATCTGGTCACACTTTTCCAAACGATTGAACACAGTTCAAAAACCGGTGAACTCAAGATTTTTGATGCCAGCTCGAATGAAATGGGGAAATTCTTTTTTAATAAAGGCACGCCAACCCATGCCCGTTTCGGGCGGCTCAAAGGGATTCAAGCGGTCTGGCAGTTTTTCCTGGTTCCCGAGCTTGAGGGAAATTTTGCTTTTTACGTGACGGATGCGTCCACGGATCCGGAAGCAAATATCGAGTCGCAGTACAGCACGACCGAGATTCTGATGAATGCCCTCCAGATGCGTGATGAATTCCAGGAGATGAGTGCCTTGGATGAGGATTCGCAACAACCTTTCATTCCCGTCGCAGAGAGTCTCACGGTCTTGGATCAAAAATACGGGGCAGTCCAGGAAGCTGTTTTCGCCACATTAAAAATATCCCCCAAAACTGTGAAACAACTCAGTGAAGAATTGCCTTACTGTGAATATGATGTTTACGCCTCGGTGCAACGTCTGGTAGAAACTGGACAAATCAAGTAAGCATTTACGCTTGAGATGCTTTCAAGCGAGAAAGGTTTTTTCGTATGTCCCGCAAAGTGAAAATCGCCGTCATGCAGACGCACGCTTCCGCCTCCCCGGAGGACAATTTGCAACGCCACCTTGCACTGGCGCAAAAAGCCGCCGAAGCGGGAGCCCAGATCATCTGTACGCAGGAAATGTTCACGACACAGTATTTTTGTCAGGAGGAGAATCATAAGTATTTCGATTTTGCGGAAGCGATTCCCGACGGTCCGAGCACACGGGGTTTTTGTGAGCTCGCCAAAAAACACGGGGTGGTCATTGTGGCATCCCTTTTTGAGAAACGCGCTCCGGGGGTTTATCACAATACCGCCTCCATTATCGACGCGGACGGCTCATATCTCGGGAAATACCGCAAGATGCACATTCCCGATGACCCGCTTTTTTATGAGAAATTTTATTTTACCCCCGGCGATCTGGGGTTTAGGGCGTGGCAAACAAAATTCGGGAGGATCGGCGTGCTCATCTGCTGGGATCAATGGTATCCCGAGGCGGCGCGGCTGACGGCGATGCAGGGGGCGGAGATTCTTTTTTATCCGACGGCCATCGGGTGGCACCCGTCCGAAAAAGCGCAATACGGACGCGCCCATCATTCTTCTTGGGAAACCATTCAACGCTCCCATGCGGTGGCCAATGGCTGTTATGTCGCCGTGGCAAACCGCGTCGGCCATGAGATTCTCGACGGCGTTGGCGGCGACGGGCTGGAATTCTGGGGGCAGAGCTTTATCACGGACACCAGCGGCCAGATTCTTCAAAAGGGAAGTGTGGACAAGGAAGAAATCCTGATTCAAGAACTCGACCTCGACACCGTGGACACCGTCCGCACCCACTGGCCCTTCCTCCGCGACCGCCGCATCGACGCCTATGGCGACCTGACCAAAAGGCTCATTGATTAAGACAGCGAATTAGGCGGGTCGCTACTGACATACGCTGTATCCTGAAGGGATTTTGATCTTATAGCCCGGTGTTACTCGTGTTCCTCGCGATCTACCCCGGGGAAACCCCAAACGAACGATTTCCCCTGAAAGGGGTTGTATCCAAGCGTATATTCATCACGAGGCATGAGTAAAAGAAAAATAATTTATTGATTTTTTACTAAAAAGCATCATGATGTTTGCATGAGAACCACATTGACGATTCAAGATGATTTGATTGTTCAGGCCAAGAAAAGAGCCATTTCCAGACATGAGAACTTCAAAGATGTCATTAATGATGCCATTCGTTTGGGGTTGGAAAAAATGAATGAGTCCAGTCGTGCCCGGCCTTATAAAACCAAACCCCAGGATATGACTTTAAAAGCCGGATTTTCCTATGACAATATTGCTGAATTATTAGCCCAAGCTGAAGGTGAGAATTTTAGATGATTTTGGTCGATACCAATATCATTCTCTACGCGGAGGACAGTTCATCCTCCCATCACTCCAAAGCCGTTTGTTGGTGGGATCAGAAACTTTCTGGCTCTGAAACGGTGGGGTTATGTTGGCTGGTCATTTCAGGATTTATTCGGATTACGACCAATCCTCG
>CAYTAI010000003.1:64529-83101 GCA_964435715.1 uncultured Verrucomicrobiota bacterium
AAGCTGGATCGAGCAGCCCTGTGTGAAGATTTTGGAGCCCTCGTTCCGGCATTGGGAGATTTATTCCGGGCTTTTGTTGCAGTCCCAAGCCCTCGGAAATCTCTCCAGTGACGCCCACCTAGCGGCCATCGCCATCGAATACGATGCCACCTTGTATTCCTCAGACTCCGATTTTGGAAGGTTCAAGGGACTCAAATGGAAAAATCCCATCGCATGACAGGTTTCCCCTCCCTCCGGTTTGCCCATGTCAAAACTTTTTGAGGCAATAGTTGGAATAGATTGAATTTTCTCGAGACAGGGACCTTGGCATCCTGAAGGGATTCCAATCTTACAGCCTGGGGTTGCTCGTGTTCCTCGCGATTTACCCCGGGGTAAACCCCAAACGAACGATCTACCCTGAAAAAGGGTTGTATCCAAGGGGCGCGCAATTTGCTCTGGAACGTCCGAGATTCAACCCCTTCAGGGTTGATGGTGAATGGCGGGTGTAACCCAAGGTAGCCCCGGAAACACCGGGACAGCCTTGGGCTGCATGATAGGAATCCCGTTGGGATAGGGGAGGGGGGAAGAAGGAAAAGTTTAAAGATAAAAGGATTTTGGGGGTGCAGGGCGCAGTCAGAACATGGGTTACACATTTGGTTCATAGAGTCCTCTAGTGAACCAGATTTAGTCCTTTCGTTTGGTTAACAAGCTTGCTACTTTTCAGCTTTAAGCGGTCAATCTGTATTGAGTATATGCACATCATTATTCCAGTCTTGATGCTTATGTTACTCTGTGGATGCAGTAAGGAGAAGCATGTCCAAAAAAAGGTGGATTCGATCCTTCCACAGATTGAACAGGACATGCGAGAAGGTGTAATTGTACGATCATTTCCACCGGATGATCTCAATGCTTGGGTTCATGCATTGGAAGCTTCCCAAGTTGTCGATCAATTGCAGATTGCTATAGAGAAAGTTCCAGAGTGTCGTCGAGCCAGTTTGTGGATGTTAAAAGCATATGCATCTCCGGAAATCTGGCAGTCAGTTTCGAATCAGTATCCAGACATTGTGGCGAGTTTACCAAGTGTGGCAGGATATGGGAATCTTCGTCTGAGACAGCGGATTTGCACTAAAACAAATCAAACATTGGGTGGATAGTTTTCAATCATTGATCTTAACATCATGAGTGTATTCAAATACGTAAACCAATATGGACCTGATATACTAGCCAACCTAGAAATATATGTCTCAGCGGCGACCAAATTAAATGACCCATTTGAGCTTTCACCCCGCATGGATATCCAGCTAACTGTTGAACGTGTAATGAAAGCTCTAAGAAGTGATAGCGAGGTAAATCGCTGCTATAATGAAGAGGGGCATAAACTTGGCTATACGAACAGAAAACAATTTAAACGATACTATCTTTCTACAATTCCCCAAAGAGCTGCTGAGTTAATGCCTAAAATCCCGGAGAATGTTGAGTATACACGATCTATCTTTGCTGAGATTTTTGACGAATGCTGGAGACTGTTCAGTACATCGAGTTGTTGTGATTCTATTCTAATGTGGTCACATTATGCAGAGAAGCATTCTGGCGCAGTGATCGAATTTGATTTTAGTGAAGAACTTTTCATTAGTGAGGTACGCACAATTCCAGTAGAATACTCTCCCAAGATCGAGAAGCCCTTATTTCGATATAAGCTCAATAACGATGATAGTTTTAGGGAGGCTGTAATTAATGTGGTAAAGACGAAGTCTGAAGAATGGTCATATGAGAAAGAAGTAAGGTTTCTGTTTCCTGTTAAGATGTGTCGAGAGGGACATTTTATTAAAATATCTCCGAAATCAATACGACAAGTAATATTTGGGTGCCGCAGCACTCAACCAAGCACTCAAAGATATAGAGATGATATAATGAAAATTCTGGATGCCCCGATGTTCTCACATGTCACAGTTTCGGAGATGTCACCTTCAAAAGAAACATATTCTCTCGAAATTAAGTGTATAAGAAAACCAAGTCTCTAACAGGTGCTCTTAAAGCCTAGTGACAGAGGGTTTAATTTCAATACACAGGCATAGTCGGGTCGATTTTGGAGGCCCAGGCCCAGATGCCGTTGTAGATATTCCATGACTTTTTGAATCCGGCGTCCTGGAGCATTTTCACGGCTTGCGCGCTGCGGGGGCCATTTTTGCAATAGGCATAGATTTCATCGGTGCTGTCGAGCTCATGCATCCGCTTGGGCAAATCGCCGAGGGGAATCCGGACGGAGTTTGGAATCGAGCAAATCTCGTATTCATGGGGTTCGCGCACATCGAGAATGACGACTTTCTGGCCTTGATCGATTTTGGCTTTTAGATCGGTGACCATGATCTCGGGAACGTCATAGACGCCGTGGTCATCCTCGCTGTATTCGCTCATGCCGCAGAATTGTTTGTAATCAATGAGTTCCTTGATCGTGGGATTCTCGCCACAAACCGGGCAAGCGGGGTCTTTGCGAACTTTCACCTCGCGGAATTTCATCGACAGCGCGTTGAAAAGCAGCAACCGCCCGATGAGCGGGTCACCCTCGCCGATGATGAGCTTGATCGTTTCGGTGGCTTGCAAACAACCGATCACACCGGGCAGAACCCCCAGCACACCGCCCTCAGCGCAACTCGGGACAGAACCGACCGGGGGAGGTTCCGGGAACATGCACCGGTAGCAGGGACCGTGTTTGCCCCAGAAAACGCTGACCATCCCGTCGAAACGAAAGATGCTGCCATAGACATTGGGTTTGCCCAGCAGGACACAGGCGTCATTAGTCAGATAACGGGTGGGAAAATTGTCTGTGCCGTCGATGATGACATCATAATTTTTCATCACGTCGAGGGCATTTTCGCTCGTCAGAGCGAGTTCATAGGTGTCCACCTGCACATAGGGATTGACCTCATGAATGCGTTCCTTGGCGGACTGCACCTTCGACTTGCCGATCTTGCTGGTGTCATGAATGATTTGTCTTTGGAGATTGGAAAAATCGACAACATCATAATCCACGATGCCGAGGCGCCCCACACCCGCAGCAGCCAGATACAGGAGCAAGGGGGAACCCAGCCCGCCCGTGCCGATGGCCAGCACGCTTGCGTTCTTGAGTTTCTTTTGCCCTTCCATCGTGACCTCGGGCATGATGAGATGCCGGGAATAACGTTTGATCTCCTCGTTCGAGAGTTTCGTCGAGGCAATTTGCGCGGCGTCCCATTCCAGATAATGCTTTCCACTCATAAGGACGGACAACCTAAAGGAGTTATGCCCAAGGTGCAAAAACATTTTGGGACATAATTTCGATGAAATTCGTGCTTCACAAGTTGGGAAAAATTATCTAGAGATAATTTTTACCGTTCATGCGGGTGTAGTTCAATGGTAGAACGGCAGCCTTCCAAGCTGCATACGTGAGTTCGATTCTCATCACCCGCTCCATTTTCAATCGACTCGGATTCGGATTCCCCATACGCTCTCCCTGCATGAGACCACTCTTTTTGTCGGTTTTCCTCAGTTGTGTGACATTGTCGCCTTTCCTTCCGCTCCGCGCCCAGTCCCAGATGGAGTTGAATCAAACCGCTGCGGACTCGCTTTCCGCCGCTGAGAATGAGATGGGCGACGCGCTGCAAAAAATCGTCACGATTTACAGCGATGAAAAACTTTTCCTCGAAAAGCTTGTCGCCTCGCAGAGAGCCTGGGAGATTTACTGCAAGAGCCAGATGGATGCGCTTTTCCCTCTCGAGAAAGGGCGTGACCCATCGCAGGAATACGGTTCCTCCTATCCGATGGCCTACGATCTGGAGAAGGAAAAACTGGTGCGTGAACGCATCACCCGCCTGAAAGTCTGGCTCGACGGGGTCGAGGAAGGGAACATTGGCGCGGGTTCGGTTTATCCAAAAGACATGATTCGCGAACTCGAAAGCGGCGGCGCAAAATGAGCGAACCCCTGTCAGGCAAACTCTCCATCGTCGCCACCCCCATCGGGAATCTGGAGGATATTACTCTCCGGGCTCTGCGCATTTTGCGCGAGGCGGATGTCGTGGCTTGTGAGGACACGCGGCACTCGGGCAAATTGCTCCGGCATTACGACATCTCCAAACCGCTGGTCAGTTACCATGATTTTAACGAGGCGAGGCGCACCCAGGAGCTCACCGCGCAAATTGCTCAGGGTCGGAAAGTGGCTCTCATCTCGGATGCCGGAACCCCCGGCATTTCCGATCCGGGAGCGCGCATCATTCGTGCCGTCATTGCCGCAGGCCTGCCGCTGGAGGTGATTCCGGGCGCGAGTGCGGTGATTGCCGCGCTGGTGGGCAGCGGGCTGGGCACAGACGAGTTTTATTTTGGCGGATTCCTCCCGGTTAAATCCGCGCAGAGGCGGAATCTTTTCAGCAAATTGTCCGGGCGCACGGAAACCCTGTGTTTTTACGAGTCCCCACACCGGATCGCCTCCTGTCTGGACGATTTGGAGGCGGTTTTTCCGGCGCGGCAAATTGTTCTCGCCCGCGAGCTGACCAAGCTCCACGAGCAATTTGCGCGGGGCACCCCCGCTCGGGTCAAAGCGCAATTTGCGGGGCGGACGATTAAAGGCGAGATCGTCATCCTCATCTCCGGGGATGACGCGAAACCCTTGTCATTGCCTCCGGTTTGAGTTTAGACTTTTCTGCATCAATCTCATGGATTCACAAGTCACACTCAATCGTTTATTGGAGCAAAGCATCCAGACTCACGCGGAAAAAATCGCACTGATCTATGACGGACAAAAAATCGTCTATCGCGATCTGGACGGGCGCGTGGGCAAGCTCGCCGGTTCCCTGGCGGCGATGGGCATTCGCAAAGGGGATCGGGTCGGGATATTGCTCAAGAACTCTCCTGATTATGTTTTCGCCTACTACGGAGCCTTGCGCGCCGGGGCAGTGGTGGTGCCTGTGAACCACATGCTCAAAGCCGATGAGGTCGGATACATCCTCAATGATTGCGAGGTGAAGGTGCTCGTTTCCTCCGGCGACTTTCGCGATATCCACCAGGCGCTCCGGGGCAAATTGCCCGGATTGACCGGGATTTACTTGGTCGAGCACGAGTTCTCGGAGGTGGGACGTTCCCTCAAGTTCGAGCTCCCGCAGGTCTATTCCTCTGATTTGGCAGTGATCATTTACACATCGGGAACGACCGGCAAGCCCAAGGGAGCCATGCTCACGCACCGGGCGATTGCTGCCAATGTGAAAAGCTGTGAGAAAATCCTGGGCGCGTCCAAAGGGGATCGTTTCGCGCTCTTGCTGCCGATGTTCCACAGTTTCATGATGACCGTTTGCATGGCATTGCCGCTGTCGATCGGGGGGAGCATTTTGCTCGTGAAATCATTGTCCCCGGCAAAAAATATTTTTAAAGAAATTATCAAATACCGCGCGACCATTCTCCCCGCGATTCCACAGCTTTTCCAAGCGATGTCACAGGCGAAGCTGCCGTTTTATTTTAATTGGATATTCCCGATCCGCATGGCGATCTCCGGGGCGGCGCCATTGCCCGCTGAGACTCTCGCGCAATTTGCGCGGAGATTCCGGTTCCCGCTATTGGAGGGTTACGGTTTGTCCGAGGCGGCACCGGTGGTGAGTTTTAACCCCATTGAAAAAGGACGGCAAAAAGCCGGGACTGTGGGGTTGCCCATCCCGGATGTGCGAGTCGCCGTCAAAGACGAGGCGGGGCAACTCTTGTCTGCGGGACAGGTCGGCGAAATCTGTGTCGCGGGGGAGAATTTGATGGATGGATATTGGAATCAACCGGCGGAAACAGCGGCCACTCTCAAAAACGGATGGTTGCACACCGGCGACTTGGGCTTGATCGATGAGGAGGGGTACATCACGATTGTCGACCGTAAAAAGGACATGTTGCTCGTGAGGGGAATGAATGTATATCCCCGGGAGATCGAGGAAGTCCTCTACCAGTATGAGGGGGTCAAAGAGGCGGCTGTGGTCGGGCGTGTGGACGACAAAAAAGGGGAGGTGCCCGTCGCATTTATCTCGGCTCAAGAGGGTGCCTCCTTGGATGTCACCGCGATCAGCCGGTATTTGCGCGAGAAAATGGCTGATTACAAACAACCGCGGGAAATCCGCATTCTGGAAAAACTCCCCCGCACCGCCACGGGAAAAATATTGAAACAGGAATTGAAAAAACTATTTTTGTAGCTGTTGGATTTCTCACAATTAACCCCGGATCAAAAAAAGTATGAGCGAATTTATCAAACTCTGCACGATTCACGACATTCCTCCCGGAAAATGCAAAGGGCTCAATATCAAGGGGGAGGATGTCGGACTCTACAATCTTGACGGGAAATATTGTGCTGTTGAAAACACTTGCCCTCACCAAGGAGCACCCTTGAGTCAGGGGCATGTCAAAGACGGTGTGGTCATGTGCCCGCTGCACATGTGGAGATTTGATGTCCAGACAGGAAAATCCCTGACGGCACCGGGAGCGGATTTGAAAACGTATGAGATCAAAATCGAGGGTGAGGACGTTTTAATCAAATGGGGTTAAAAAAAGTAACGCCTTATCACCTTTCAGGAATCCAACAGGGGAAAATCGATATGAAATCAGCTTATGAACTCGCGATGGAGAGGCTCAATCAAAAGTCTCCCGCGTCAAAACTCACCGAAGAGCAGAAAAAGCAAATTGCGGAGATTGATTCATTGTACAAATCCAAAATCGCCGAGCGTGAGGTCTACCTGCAGGATTTGATCGCGAAAGCTGCTGGAAAAGGGGGTTTCACGGAGATTGAGGAGCTTAAAAAGCAACTTGCCGGAGAACGGAAAAAATTTGAGGAAGAAGCCGGGGAAAAAAAGGAAAAAGTCAGACAGAGAAGCGAGTAAAAAAAAGTCGAATGACTTTCCGGGCCGGATCATGAGAGTATCAGCTCCACCCCTTCATTGGCGCTGCCAGTGAATTATTTTATTTTGAGGGCGGGATGAGCCCTGCTTCTGACATGCCACTGAGGATGGTCGTGACCACATCATTGACAAAGCTTTGTGAGTTGTGAGGGTCGAAAGCTTTGGATTCACCCGACCAGATCATCGCTTCATTTTGAACGCGGTAAACTTTGGTCTCCAGATAGCCCACAGTGAATTTAAGGGTTTGATTCGGAGCAAATGGTGCATTCCCGCCGTAGGGGTAAAAGCCGGTGGACAGAGGCATGTAAACGGCACCGGGGACATTTTCAGTTTTGGTTTGAATATTCTTGAGCTCGGAGACCATGACAAAATCATACTGTCGGGCATTTGCCAGGGAACGTATGTAGTTTTCATCGACCTTTTGCGAGGGATCAACGACTTGATAAGCTGCAGTCGCCTTGATGCCCATTGCATTCAGACGGCTCACAAAAACATCTTCATAATTGCGGGAGGCCGAGTCATTACCCTCTCCGCAGATGACCAAGACGTTATTGATGTATCCCCCCGCATAATCGGGGGCTTTCCATGTATTGGTCATGGTAGTGGATGAGCAACCGGAGAAAATGAGGGAGATCAGGAATAGCGGAACATAAAAATGTCTGGACATCCGGAAAGATTACTCAGTCACTCAAGATGAAGTCAATTCCTTTGGAGAAAGCAAACGATCGCAAGCGTTAAATCAATAAAGAATAACAGAAATCCATAGTACCGCCTTTTGTGCAGAGACTAGGGCGTGTCAAAGGCTCTGGAAGTTCTTTTTACTTTTTATTTGAAGAGTCCGGCTTTTTTCGTAATTCTGAGTGGTTCAAACTTTTACCCCCTATTTCAAACATGGCCAATCCCCTTGATTTTTCCCTCAAAACATTCGAAACCGGTAACGCTCGTCCGGGCAAATATTATTCTCTCCCCGAGCTGGAAGCTCAAGGTTACGGAAAAATCTCCCGTTTACCGGTATCCATCCGGATCGTGCTTGAGTCGGTCTTGAGAAATTGTGACGGGCTCAAAATCTCAGAGCAAGACGTGAAAAATCTTGCCTCTTGGAAACCCTTTGAGGCACGAGTCAATGAAATCCCTTTTGTCGTGGCGCGAATCGTTCTCCAGGACTTTACCGGGGTACCCCTCCTTGTTGACCTTGCCGCCATGCGCTCGGCCATTGCCCGAATGGGCAAAAATGCGAAGGTGGTCGAGCCCCTCGTGCCTGTCGATCTGGTCGTTGACCACTCGGTGCAAGTTGATTTCGCAGGGGACAAAGATGCTTACGAGAAAAATCTCGATCTGGAATTCAAGCGCAACCGCGAGCGTTACGAATTCCTCAAATGGGGGATGCAGGCATTTGAAACTTTCAAAGTCGTGCCTCCCGGCATCGGAATCGTGCACCAGGTCAACCTCGAATACCTCGCCAAGGGGGTCTTGGACAAGGACGGCATTTATTATCCCGACACACTGGTCGGCACCGACTCGCACACGACCATGATCAATGGTCTGGGTATCGTGGGTTGGGGCGTGGGCGGCATTGAGGCGGAGGCGGGCATGCTCGGGCAACCGGTCTATTTCCTGACGCCGGATGTCGTCGGAGTCCATCTCACGGGCAAATTGCGCGAGGGCGTGACAGCCACCGACCTGGCTCTGACAGTCACCCAGCTCCTTCGCAAGACCAAGGTCGTCGGGAAATTCGTCGAGTTCTTCGGTCCCGGCGCAAAAGCACTCCCTGTCGTGGATCGCGCGACCATTGCCAATATGGCTCCGGAATACGGGGCGACAATGGGCTTTTTCCCGATCGACGAGGAAAGCGTGAGTTACCTCCGCGCGACTGGACGCGATGAAGCGGCATTGACCACATACGCAAATTACTACAAGGCTCAGGGGCTTTTTGGCATTCCTGAAAAAGGCGAGATCGATTACAGTCAAGTCATTGAGCTTGATCTCGACAGTGTGGTTCCTTCGGTCGCTGGTCCGAAACGTCCGCAGGACCGGATCGAGCTGCCCAAGCTCAAAGAGGAATTCGTCACTGCTTTTGGTAAACCTGTCGCCGACGGCGGGTTCGGACACAAGGCGGAGAATTTCAAATCAGTCGCGGCCGAGGTCAATGGTTACGGCCACGGCAAAGGCTCCATCGGTCACGGCAGTGTGCTCATTGCCGCGATCACGAGTTGCACGAATACGTCGAATCCCAGTGTCATGCTCGCCGCCGGGTTGCTCGCGAAAAAAGCTGTCGTTGCCGGGCTCAAACCTCATCCGGCGGTCAAATCCTCCCTCGGCCCGGGCTCGCGCGTGGTCACCGATTACCTGACCCAGACCGGACTCCAGCCTTATTTCGACCAGCTTGGCTTTAACCTCGTCGGATACGGATGCACCACCTGCATCGGGAACTCCGGCCCCCTCGACCCCACGATTGAAAAGGCCGTCGTGGACAATGACCTCGTCGCCGCATCGGTTTTGAGCGGCAACCGCAATTTCGAGGCTCGGGTTCACCAAAATGTGAAGGCGAATTTTCTGATGAGTCCGCCGCTTGTGGTGGCATTTGCCCTCGCCGGACGCGTCGACATCGACATGTCGAAAGAACCCATTGGCAAAGGCAAAGATGGTCAAGACGTTTATCTCAAGGACATCTGGCCCACCATTCAAGAAGTCGCAGACTTGATGCACTCGGCGATGAAACCCGAGGTCTTTCGCAGATTGTACAGTGATTTTGTCAGTCAGAATCCAAAATGGAATGAGATTCCCGCCACGACAGGCGAGGTATTCAAGTGGGATGAAAAAAGCACCTATAGCCAAGAGCCGCCCTTTTTTATCGGGTTCAAAACCGAGCCCGGGCAAATTGCTCCGATCCAAGGCGCACACGCGCTGGGCATTTTCGGTGACAGCGTGACCACCGACCACATTTCCCCCGCCGGCGCGATCAAGAAAAATTCGCCCGCGGGCAAACACCTCGACGAACAAGGCGTGGCGTTCGAGGATTTTAACAGTTACGGTTCACGCCGGGGCAATGACCGCATCATGACCCGCGGCACTTTCGCCAATGTCCGCATCAAAAACCTTATGGTTCCGGGCATCGAAGGAGGTGTCACCAAACTTTTTGGCGAGGGTGAACACATTTTTATCCACGATGCATCCGAGCATTACAAGTCCAAGAGTGTGCCATTGATTATTTTTGCCGGGCACGAGTATGGAACCGGTTCCTCCCGCGATTGGGCGGCCAAAGGCACCGCACTGCTGGGGGTGAAAGCCGTCGTGGCACAGAGTTTCGAGCGCATCCACCGCTCGAATCTCGTCGGGATGGGGGTGCTTCCCCTGCAATTCCATGACGGGGTCTCGGCACAAACCCTCGGGCTGGATGGCACGGAGAAATATGATATTGTCGGACTGACCAACGACGTGAAGCCGCAGAGTGAGTTGACCCTCCGCATCACGCACAAAAACGGGACGGTCGAAAATGTCCCTGTCAAATGCCGGATCGATACCCCCATCGAGGTCGAGTATTACCGTCACGGCGGCATCCTCCCCTATGTCCTGCGTCAGCTTGTCGCCAAGGCGTGAGTGCATCAATGATCCACAGATTTCACCGATTCACACAGATTTCACCGATTCACACAGATTTCACCGATTCACACAGATTTCTTTTGTTCACGGGATATGAATATGTCACATTTTTGAGATTGTCTCCGAACAAAGAAAATGCTTTGATTCCTCGCGTGCCGAACCCCATCGCCCACCCCGGTTCTCGAACCATTTGCCTCGCCCTTTTCGCTCGCTCAATTCATCTTCTGTATTTGCTTTTTCATTATTTTACAGAATTTAGGCCGCAGCCCATTCCCTATCAACAATCAATAACAATTCTCCGCTTTCTAGATAGTCAGAAAGTCAGGGAGATAGGCAGAAATATTTCTGTCTAATACATGTTAGGTGCCATCGCACGTATGCCACAGGAGATTCGACCTTGGAGAGTTTCACCATTCTCGGTAGGTCACAGCTACCGAGTGCGGGGCGATTTCAAGTCATTGCGGGATGCTTTCAAGATGGGAGACGTGTTGATATACGAGAGTGACACATACAGCCATTATCACGGCTATACTGGATATGTTTTCTCCCAGACAGGAGTAGAGCCGAAGCGAGTCTGGGACATACACGATGACGACGACTTGGAGAGTTGGCGTGAGTTGTTTGAGGAGATAGTGTAATGACGATGTTGCACCTAACCACGCGCTCCAGCGAATCTCGCCAAAGCGCTCGATCGCTGAGCTTTAACCGTTCGCTGAAGAAATGACAGCCATCGAGAAGATTGAAAGCAAGCTCAAGAAGTATCCGATTGCGCGATACTCGGTCGATGGCGACACGATCACGGTTGAAGCGATCGACTCCAATGGCTTCTCGGTCTGGTTGACCGAGAAAAAGCCTGGATACACCGTCGGTTATGATGGCTGGCACGACGAATTTGATGATGAGGACGAGGCGCTATCCGCATTTGCTTTCGGTTTGAGTGAGGATTGCCGCTTGAAGGTGGTCCGGCGTGGGGATGTAGAATGCTCTTGGATCGTCGAAGGTAGAGATGAGAGTGGACAGTGGATTGGCGACAGCACCACTGGCCTGCTGTTTGCCCCATTTTGGAGGAAGAAGACTACAACCTACCGCCAGAACCGACTAATAACCAACAGCGAACAAGACGCTCCATCCAACGGCGGGTAGCGCTACAGATTGAATTAGGGCTTCCATCCCCGCCGTGGATGAGCTAGACGCTCTTCGTGAGATTTTCTAAATAATCGGCGTAAGTTGCGATGGAAAAAGTAATCTCTGAAAATCTGTTTGAATCTTTGGTTAATGATTGTTGAAGGTTGTTGAAGGTTGTTGAATCTGGCATTGGTGTTGCTGGAAGAGTTTTATGAAACCGATTCTGGTCATCAAAGCGGGAACGACTTTTCCGCGCATCCGCGTAAATTGCGGGGACGTGGAGAAATGGTATCTCGACGCGCTGGGGGCATTTGCGCCGCAGGCGAGGGTGTGCGCCGCTTATGACGGGGATTCGTTGCCGCCGCATGAGCAAATTGCCGCGGTCATCATTTCCGGGGCGCATTGTATGGTGACGGAACGCCAGCCTTGGAGTGAGCAAATTGCGCGGTGGTTGCCCGAGGTGATCGCTGCGGATGTGCCGGTCTTAGGAGTGTGTTACGGGCACCAACTTCTCACCCATGCCCTCGGGGGTGAGGTCGGGTATCACCCGCGAGGAACGGAGGAGGGGACTTTCCCGATGCAATTTGCGCCGGAAGCAGCAGCTGACCCGCTTTTCAAGCATTTCCCGCTGGTGATAAAAGTTCATGCCAGCCATTCACAGACTGCCCTGCGCCTGCCGCCGGGGGCGAAGGTTCTCGGGAGCAATGAATTCGAACCCCATCACGTAGTGCAATTTGCTCCGCGGGCGTGGGGCGTGCAGTTCCACCCGGAATTCACCGAGACAATCATGCGCCTCTACATCGAGGAGGATGCGCCCGCCCTGAAAGAGGAGGGGATCAATGTGGATAATGCCCTGTCCACCGTCACCGCCACCCCCGAGAGCAACCGCCTCATTGAGCAATTTGCGCGGTGGGCCGGGAATCTTTGACAGGAAGCTGGTTAGCTGGTAATATGGTTTTTATGAAGGCAACAGTTGAAATACCGGATGAACTCTATCGCCGGGCTAAAATCAAAGCGGCGGCGGAAGGACTGAAAATCAAGGACATGGTCGCGGAGGGATTGTCTGTGGTCTTGGAGGCAAAGCCCGTTATCAAAAAGGGTAAAAGAATCAACCTGCCACTGGTTAAAACGGGGAAACCGGGGAGTATGAAGCTCAATGGGGATATGATTGCACGCATCGAAGCGGCATTGGACGCGGGGGATTATGTCCGTTCTCGTTGATTCGAATGTCTGGGTGGCACTCACTTTCGATAGTCACACTCACCACCGCAATGCTTTGGAATGGTTTGATTCGCTTGATTCGGGCAAACAAGCTGTGATGTGTCGGATGGTGCAAATGTCCTTTCTTAGATTGATCACGACCCCTGCGGTTTTTCAGAACCACGAGATCACAAACCGGGATGCCTGCAAAATTCTCGCGGCATTGGAGTCTGATGAGCGGGTTGCGTGGAGGGAAGAGCCGGAGGGGATCGCCGGGCTCTGGCTGGAGCTCGCCGGATCAAAGTCCCCCTCTCCGAAAAAGTGGATGGATGCGTATCTGGCGGCCTTTGCGATGCTATCAGGGTTGCAATTGGTCAGTTTCGATGCAGGATTCAGCCAATATAAGAATCTGGACTTTTCCCTTTTGGAATAAGTCTTGATACAGGACGCACTAGAAAATGACTGACTTAAAATCACTTTTGGACACGGAACTCCAGGAATGGGTGGGGCAACAATTTGAGCCGCATTACCGGGCGGGGCAGATACTCGACTGGATTTACAAAAAACGAGTCAAAAAAATCGAGCTGATGAGTAATTTGCCCGCCGGCCTGCGGCAAAAGCTCGCCGCGCAATTTGCTTTTGCCCCGTTGGAACTCGTTCGTAAACAGGGTTCGGCGGACACCACCCAGAAATTCCTCTGGCGTCTCTCCGACGGGCAGATGGTCGAGAGTGTTTTGATCCCGGCAAACCCCGCATTGTACGGGGAAACCTCGGACCGTCACACACTGTGTGTCTCCTCCCAAGTCGGCTGTGCCTACGGTTGTAAATTTTGCGCCAGCGGGCTCGATGGCTGGAAGCGCAATTTGCTCCCGGACGAAATCACCGGTCAGATACTCGCGGCGGAAGAGCATGGCGGGCACAAGGTCAATAATATCGTTTTTATGGGGATGGGCGAACCGTTGTCGAATTATCAAAACCTCATGAAAGCCATTCGTATCTTGAATGCACAATGGGGTGTGGGAATCGGCGCGCGCAAGATGACTGTCTCAACGAGCGGGTTAGCCACAGAAATCAAAAAGCTGGCTCAAGAACCCCTGCAAATCCGGTTGGCCATTTCGCTCCACGGGGCGACGGATGAGACGCGGAATAAAATCATGCCGGTGAACAAGAAATATCCTTTGGATGAGTTATTGAATGCTTGCCGCGAGTATCTCAAATACCGCAGTCAGATGATTACTTTTGAATATATCCTCATTGATGGTGTCAATGATTCCCCTGCCGACGCGGATGCGTTGGGGAAAATCTGCCGCAATCTCAAGGTCAAGGTGAACTTGATTCCCTACAACACCGTCGAGGGACTGGAATGGAGCCGTCCGTCCGAACGCGCGCAAATTGCTTTTGCTGAAAGGGTCAGGTCTTGTGATGTGACCGCGACCCTCCGCCTCGAAAAAGGGCACGATATCGACGCCGCTTGTGGGCAACTGCGTCTGAAGGAAATGAGGAGTGTCTGATTCAATGAAATTCCGATTTCTCATCATTTCCTTTCTTCTAGTTCCCTTGTTTTCCTCCTTCAGCCAGGGAAAAAAAGATTTTGTTTCTGAAAAGGTCATTGGCATTCATCGAATCAATATGGTGCTCGAAACAGATCCGAAAGAGATTCCTTTCGGGCTCAGAAAAGATATTTTTCCTCAGAGTGATGAAGAGCTCATGAAGCAAATCCTCTCCGTATTGCAGTCTAGAACTTTTCAACAGCGTGTCGGAGACAGGCTGAAATCCTATGAAAGCCCGGAATGGGGTCGGTCGACAAAACCAATGGTGACATGGCAGGAATGGCTCAAAAAACATGTCACATGCGATTTTGATAAAAAAAAGAATGTAATACTCATACAGGCGCGTCATCCCGATTTTGGCATAGCGGAGATTTTAGCTGATACTTATGCAAAAGAAATTGTGAGACTCGAACAGGAAAAGTATCTCGGTATTCAACAAGCGGCGATCAAATGGCTCAGTGATCAAATCAGCCAGACGCTGGAGCAAATTGCGGAACTCGAAAAAGCCGGTAAGGTTGAAACTGCCGGAGATGAAGCAAGATTATCGGGATTAAAGCACCGACTGGAGGCTTTGAACCGGAATAAAGCTTTGTTCGAGGTGAATGCAAACTTGAATGCCTCACCAATAAGGATTGTGGATTAGACAAAGGTTGTTAATAGTTGAATATCAAGCATGAGTGGAACGTCACATATACAGGCAGGTGAAACCCCGGAACCCGGCGACAATGAATTTGTTGTCCGGGCTCAAAAAGGGGACAAGGTTGCCTACGAGGTTTTAGTGAAGCGGCATTACCAGAGGGTTTACGGACTGGCCATGACAATCGTGCGAAATGAATCAGATGCGTTGGATCTCTCCCAAGAGGTCTTTGTGAAAGCGTGGCTGAATCTGTCGCGATTTGAGGGGAAGTCCGCCTTTTTTACCTGGCTGTACCGGATCACTCACAATCTCGGGATTGATCATCTCCGGAAACACAACCGGTATGTCAAAATCGATTTTGACGAGATCATCCCCTCTGAGGAGTCGGATGCCCCTGTGGAAAGCCGTCTGATCGTGGAGGCTCGACCAGCGGAGGCTCTCGAAAAAGCTGAGCTGCGCGCTGAAATCGACGGGGCACTGGCCCGGCTCAGCCCGGAACACCGCGAGGCTTTGATACTCCGGGAGTTCGACGGGCTTGACTATCAGGAAATCGCGAAAATCATGGGTTGCACGACCGGGACAGTGATGTCGCGGATTTTTTATGCGCGGAAAAATTTAAAAAAATATCTCAAGGTGACATTATGAAAAAAGACATCATCAAACTTGCAGGTCTCGCTGACGGACAGGTCGGCTCGGCGGACTCGCGTTTTCTCGAAAGGCTTGCTTCTGAAGACCCGGGGGTTCGGGAAGAGCTCGAAACACAAAAGAATGCGGGTCAATGCCTGAGGGAAGCGGGATTACCTTACAAGACAGATGCGAATGGGGATTTCTTCTGGTCGCAAGTCTCCCGCCAGATCGATGCCGAGGAGGCGCGCCGTCATCAACCATTTGCCGTGGCCAATGTCTTGTCCGTATTCAAACATGTCTGGGCACCGGCTCTGGCGGCGATCGTTGTGGTCAGTGCCGTTCTATACCATCCGATTCTCAAACATCCCGCGACATACGCCCGTGTGCTTGAGGCAAAAACCTCTTTGCGGGAAGTCTCTGTGACACCATTCGAGTCGAAAAAGTCGCACGTCACCGTGATTTGGATCGAAGGGCTTGATTATTTATACGCAAATCCCGATATTGTCCCCGATGCGTCCTGAGGGGAATACATCCATGTTCAAATACCTGACCACATACATTCTTTGCTTCTTTCTGCTCGGGCAAGCAGTCTCGGCACAGGAGTTTGTCGCGGAGCTGCTCTACTGTTTTAATTCGCCCCCGCAGAAAAAAAAGAGTGAGCGGATATCGAAAGAAACCCTGGCGCAAATCGAAAAGACTTTCGGGTATAAATACGCTTGTATTGCCCAGGAGGCACGTTCACCTCTCGACAAAAGGAAAAGTGATTTTCCTCCTTTGGGGAAAGATTTCTCGCTTCAGATCGAGCAGCTGGGGAGTGAGGCGGGCGTCTACAAACTCAGGGTGAATTTCTGGCACAAAGACAAAAGTGTCGTCGAGACAGTTGTCGACTTTGAAAAAAACACCCCTCTGTATATCAAAGGACCCCTCTACGACCGCGGTTTGCTGGTTTTGGTCATCCGCGTTGAATAAATTTCCAACTGCCTCAGAGAGTAAATTCAAATCAAAGGGAAACAAAATCATGTCACTGATCACTACAATCGATGCAGAAATCAAAAAGGCGATGATCGCCAAACGTCCCATCGCGCTGGATACACTGCGAATGCTCAAAAGTGCCGCCAAATATGCAGCCATTGATCAGGGAGGGGCGGGCGGAGAAGTCACGGATGAGATTGTGATTGCGGCTGTGCGCAAGCAGATCAAGATGAGGCAGGATACCATTACCAGTTACGAGCAGGCAGGGCGTTCCGCCGAAAAAGAAAAAGAGGAAATTACGGTTCTGGAGCAATTCCTCCCCGCGCAAATCTCCGAGTCCGAGCTGGAGCAAATTGTCAAGACAACCCTTGCCGAAATCGGGGCAACCACCAAAAAACAGATGGGAGAAGCGATGAAAGCGGTTCAGGCCAAAGTCGCCGGGCGTGCTGACGGAAAGCTCGTGAGCACACTCGTCGGGAAAAATCTGGTTTGAGTTTTTAGGCGATGCCCTTTTCTGAAAAAATCATTCTCGCCTCAGGTTCCCCCCGCCGTGCAGAGCTCCTCCGGAGGGCGGGAGTGGATTTTGAAATCATCAAAATGGATGTGGAGGAGCACGAGCCGCTCACGCTCGAAAATCTGGTGCCGGAGCAAATTGTGCAGGATAATGCACGTCTCAAGGGCGGGGCAGTCAGCCGGCTTTATCCCGGCCGGCTGGTGCTCGCCGCGGACACGAGCGTCTTTCTGGATGAACATGTCTTGAATAAACCAGCAGACCTCGCTGATGCGACAAGAATGTTGACGCAGCTTTCCGGAAAAACCCACGAGGTTTGGACCGGAGTTTATCTGGGGAAAGAATCGGCGGGGTTCGAAGAAATTTTCGCGGTCCGAACCGCAGTGACATTCGAAGAGCTGACCCCCGCGCAAATTGCGCGGTATTTCGAGCTGGTTAACCCATTGGACAAGGCTGGAGCGTATGGATTTCAAGAACACGGCGATATGATTGTCGCCTCATATAACGGTCTGGAATCGAATATCATCGGACTGCCCATCGAGTCTGTTCTGACAAAAATCGACAATTATCTGATTTAATCTGATAATCAGATATAATTTGATTATTAGGGAAAAATGAGATAATATTTTTCTTATGAAAAGGTCAACTGTCACAGAAATCGCCCGTCATTTCCGCGAGATGATGAATGAAGTGGAGTTTGAGGGGGAAGAGATTGTCGTCGTCAGAAATAAAAAACAAATTGCGCGGATCATACCCGAGCCGACGCCTCAGACGGCTTTGGAGATTTTTGGCGATATTTACCGCACACTCGATGATGAGACAGCGGAGGATTTATCGAATCAACTTGATAAAATCAAGTATGACGGCAAAGGCAATAAGACGGGTACCCTGGAGGAGTTTCGCAATCCATGGGCTTCCTAGTCGATACAAATCTTTGGGTTGCCGTTGAAAGAGGAAAACTGTCTGCTGCCGATGTGTTTGCAGTGACAAAGACCGCGGAGATATACATCTCACCGGTGAATCTTGCTGAACTACAGTTGGGTGTGGAATTTATGGATGATCCCGCCAGTCGTTATCGGGCCATGACATGTTTAAAGAGGTTAAAGAAAAAGCCTTTGCTCAAAATCGACGCAGGAACGGCAGATGTTTTTGCTCAAATTGCAGCGGTGATACGCCGGTCAGGAAAAGCGAAAGACTACCGTGTCCAGGATTTGTGGTTGGCCGCACAAGCGATTCAGAGGGATTTTGGTCTCCTGACAAATAATAAAAAAGATTTTATTGATATTCCCGGGCTGCAAATGATCGAGTTTAAACTTTGAATCAAAAATCACATGGAGCAAAATAGTTCTCTTCTGACACGCCTGCTGGAATTTGTGAAATTCTCGCACACCATCTTTGCATTGCCTTTTGCCTTTGCCAGTGGGGCTCTGGCGGTGTCGTATTACCGGGTGAATCATGCGTTTGCATCCGGTCAAGAGTTC
>CAYTAI010000003.1:83141-84082 GCA_964435715.1 uncultured Verrucomicrobiota bacterium
AGTTTGTCGCGATACTCCTGTGCATGGTTTTTGCACGGACAGCGGCAATGGGATTCAACCGTGTGGCGGATTGGTCGATTGACCGGAGAAATCCCCGGACAGAAAGGAGGCACACACTCGTGACCAAGAGGCAGGGGATTGCTCTTGTCTTGGTTTCCTCGCTTTTATTCGTTGCATCCAGTGCGTTCTTAAATTCCCTGTGTCTGATTCTTTCTCCGGCGGCGTTGGCGATTATATTTTTTTATTCACTCACAAAACGTTTCACCAGTTACTCCCATTTTTTCCTCGGTCTGGCACTGGCGGTGGCTCCGGTGGGGGCGTGGATTGCGGTGACGGAGGAGGTCTTTGCGTGGCCGCCCTATTTGCTGGGATTGGCGGTTTTATTTTGGGTGGCGGGATTTGACATTATTTATGCGACTCAGGATTATGAATTCGATAAAAAAGCGGGATTGCATTCCCTTGTTGTCAAAATGGGGATCCCGCAGGCGCTTTTTTTGTCAAAAGCCTTGCACGGGATCATGTGGGGGGTATTGATCGTCTTCGGTTTGATTTCAGGAATGCATGTGCCATATTGGATTGCAACGGTCGTGATTGCCGGAGTTTTGGTCTATGAGCACCTCCGTGCGGCGCGGCTGGACACACGGGCGGTCAATGACGCCTTTTTGAAGGCGAATGGCTGGATTAGTGTCTTGATTTTGGCGGCGGTTTTACTGGATGTTTTTTTATGGAAAAGATGATTCAAAAAGCGGGGCTGGGGGATATCGGAGAAAAAGTTTTTGCCGGTGAACGGATCAATGAACATGATGCACTGCGGCTTTTCAGCCATCCGGATATCCATGCCGTGGGAGCGATGGCAAATTTTGTCCGTGAAAAGAAAAACGGCAATGATGCCACATTCATCCTGAATCGTTACATCAACTACTCGAATGTCTGCATCTTGA
>CAYTAI010000003.1:84128-114960 GCA_964435715.1 uncultured Verrucomicrobiota bacterium
GCGTTTGCCAAGAGGAAAAATGAACCCGGTGCCTTCCAGTATTCCGTGCCTGAAATGGTGGAGATGGCGAGGGAATCACTTTCACTGGGAATCACCGAGCTGCATATTGTCGGTGGACTCCACCCGTCCTTGCCTTTCGAGTATTACCTCGACATGCTGAGTTCACTCAAGGCTCTTGACAACAATTTGCACCTGAAATGTTTCACGGCGGTGGAAATCCGGCATTTGTCCTGGAAGGCAAAGCTCTCCGTCGCGGAGACCCTGGGCAAATTGCGCGAGGCGGGGCTGGGTTCATTGACGGGTGGGGGGGCGGAGATTTTCAGGCAGGAAGTTCGCGACCAGATTTGTCGCGGCAAAGAAACGGCGGATGAGTGGGCGGACATTCACAAGACCTGGCACCGGATGGGCGGGCGCAGCACTTGCACCATGCTTTATGGACACGTCGAAACGCTGGAGGATCGCATCGATCACCTGCGCCGGTTGAGGGAAATTCAGGACGAAACGGGTGGATTCACCGGATTCATCCCCTTGGCTTTTCATCCAGAGGGAAATAAACTCTCGCATATCAAACCTTCGACTGGCTGGGACGACTTGCGTACCCTTGCTGCAAGCCGGATTTACCTCGATAATTTTGATCATATCACCGGGTATTGGATCGGACTGGGATTGAACCTCGCGCAAATTGCTCTCAGTTACGGGGTCGATGATTTGCACGGCACGATTGTCGAGGAGAAAATTTTCCACATGGCAGGAAGCAAAACCCCGCAGGAGCAGACTCAAGACATGCTGGTGGGGGCGATCCGGGAGGCGGGACGAGTGCCTTGGCAGAGGGATAGCCATTACAACAAGATAAAAAAAATCGAGTCGCTCCCACGAGAAAATGATTTTGTGGTCGCATCCCGATAAGCAGGTTATTTAGATGAAAATTGCCAGTGTCCCCTATTTTAATGCAAAGCCCCTGATTTATGGCTTGAAGGATGTGATGTTGGCTCATCCCACTGAGCTGGCGCGCAAATTGCGCGGGGGGGAGGTCGATGTGGGCCTTGTGCCGGTGATGGAAGTTCTCGAGCAACCGCAGCTTTATGATGTCTTGGATGGGTTTTCCATTTCCAGCCGTGGTCCTGTGCGGAGCGTGATTCTCGCCCACCGGATTCCATTGGAGAAAATCAGCCGGATATCCGTGGACATTCACTCGAAAACTTCTGCCGCCCTCGTGCGTGTGGTCTGTGCGAGATTTCTCGGATTAGAACCCGATTATTTTCCGCTGGAGAATCTTGCCCCGACAGCGGAGCAAGAGGCGGTGATGCTGATCGGGGATCAAGCCCTGAAATTTCTTTCCACGACGGGTTCTCACGGATGGCAGATCATGGATTTAGGCACGCTGTGGAAAGAAAAGACAGGGTTACCATTTGTCTATGCCGTCTGGGCGGCGAGGAAAGGTGTGTGCGATTTCGGGCTTTTTGAATTGCTCCGACGCGCCAAGGACGCCGGGTTATCGAACCTTCAAACAATTTGCGCGGGCGGGCATGAGTTAACTTCTCAGGAAGAGGCGATGGAATATCTGACCCGGAATATATTTTACGATTTGGATGAGCCGGAGAAAGAGGGAATCGATTTGTTCCGGAGTTTTCTGGATGAAACGGGTTTGAGTAATGAGGATAGTCCAGTAAAATATTTGAATTTTGACTAGGGGATAAAGTTCCGAAGTTACTTTATCGCTTGGTATTTTACCGCCTTCTCATGTAAATTGTCCTCATGTTCAAAAATCTTTTGAGTGTGCTGGGACTTCGAAGCAAATTCGATCCTCCGGAGATGAGGCGCATTTATGAGGAAGGTCGCTTCAGTTCCTTCTTTGAAAACAGCATGCTCATTAAATATTTGATCGGTGCTTTTGCTTTTGCGGCAACGGTTGCCATTTTGATTTATCACGCGGATATCGTTCAGATCAAAGAACGTATTTTTCTGACATTGATGGTCATCACGGTGGCAATCGCTTACATGAATTTCCAGCTCAAACCCATATTGGACAAAAACTCAAAAGTCCTGCTGATCACGCTGGCGGGTCTGGCGAACCTCCTTTTTGCGAAGCTCTTGTTTATCTATGTCGGTCCGCTGGTGATTGAAGACGTTCCTGTCATGCAGCAACAAATTCCGATGGCGGTCTTTTTGGTTCCGACAGCATTGGCGCCATTATTGATTACGACGCTTTTGGGGGTGGGAGCCGGGACATTTATCGTGATTTTCCTGAGTGTCCTGACGGCGATCCTTTTTGATAACAGCTTTCAGATGCTCATTATCGGGCTTTTGACGGGGTTCATCGGGGTATACTACACCCGTGATGTCAGGAAACGCTCTGACTTGATCCGGGCAGGGGTCTGGGTGGGATTGACATCACTTTTGTGTGCCTGTGCTTTCGGGTTGATTCACGGGATCGATATTTCCTCTTTTTGGGGAAATGATATCTGGGAGGCTCCCGAGCTGCGAATGGCTCTGGCACAAGCACTCTGGGGCGTGGTGATCGGTTTTGTCACGGCCTTGATCGTGGGTGGAATCCTGCCTGTTTTTGAGAATATTTTCAAAATCACAACCAATATTTCCTGGCTGGAGCTCAGTGATTTTAACCACCCCTTGCTCAAGGAAATGAGTATCCGTGCCCCCGGCACTTATCATCACAGCCTGAATGTCGCCAATCTGGCGGAATCCACGGCGGAAGCGATCAAAGCCAATGCCTTGGAATGCCGCGTCTGCTCCTATTTCCATGACATCGGGAAAATGGTGAAGCCCGAGTATTTTATCGAGAACTCCAATATTGAGAATAATCCACACAACAAGCTGACCCC
Source organism: uncultured Verrucomicrobiota bacterium (assembly GCA_964435715.1). GTDB lineage: Bacteria > Verrucomicrobiota > Verrucomicrobiia > JAWXBN01 > JAWXBN01 > JAWXBN01. The sequence continues at coordinate 86,969 of CAYTAI010000003.1, forward strand.
GCAGATGAGTTCGCTCATCATCTCCTCCCACGTCAAGGAAGGGGTGGACATGGCTTTGAAATACAATCTGAACAAGGAAATCATCGATGTCATCCGGGAGCATCACGGGACAAGCTTGATTACCTATTTCTATCACCGCGCCAAAAGGCTTTCTGAAGATGCCGCCATCGGCAGCCGCATTCTGGACATGAATTGTGATGATGTGCCCACAGTCGACGAGAGCACCTACCGTTATCCCGGACCCCGCCCGCAGTCCAAGGAATCGGCGATTATTTCCATTTGTGATGCGATCGAAGCCGCTTCCCGTTGCATTCAGAAACCCACCCCGCAGAGGATCGAAGACCTCATCGACGGAATCATCGAACACAAAATCCAGGATGGTCAATTTGACGAGGCCGACCTGACTTTTAATGAACTCAGAATTATCCGGGACAAACTCGTTTTTATGCTGACGAATATGCTTCATGCAAGGATCAGCTACCCCAAAACTGATGAAAACAAAGATCAGCCTGTTGAAGAGGGCAAAGTCACCCCCATTCAATCTGCCCAAGCTTAAACGCGCTGCACTCCGGGCTGTCCATGCACAACCAATTCCCCATGCGGAACTGGACATCGCGCTTGTCGACGACGCGCAAATTGCGCGGTTGCATGGGGAATTCATGAATGACCCGAGTCCCACCGATATCATCACTTTTCCTTTGGGGCCGGAATATGCCCAACTGGTGATTTCACTGGAGACATGCCAGAGACAGGCCAAGGAATTTGGCAATCCATTCGAGCAGGAACTCCTCCTCTACATCGTCCACGGCATCCTCCACCTCGCCGGTTACGACGACCGCACCCCCGCGCAAATTGCCCGGATGCGACGAATGGAAAATGAAGTGATGTCAGCCATCAAGGACACAAAAGATCAACAACACCCCGGCTCATGGTAGACGGAACAAGGTGTAAAATATGATGTGCATCAAATTCTGCAAAAACACCACAATCACTTATAGGCAACAAATCCAGCTTGGGATTTTCTATTTGATTATATATAGTCCTTCACATTTTCAATTTTTGTGTGTGACAACCACTCATTGATAAATACGGTATTTCTAGGATTTTTTTCTTCAAAGTGCTTGCTTTTAGAGGATTTTAATTCGTCAGGGTTCTGATGTAGGATTAAAATCTTATTTGTTTCGGACATAGAAGTATATTGTTCGAGATGAGCATTAATTCCGGTATCATTCCATCCATATCCACTAACGATTACTCTTTCAGCCAATTCGATATCATTTTGAAATATTCTATGCAGTCTATGAATAAACCCATAATGATAGGATATTAACTTATTATAGGTTCCAGTTAAAATATAACGATTTACTTCTGTGTAGATTACGTTATTAAATTTATAGTATTGATCTCTTGAGATTTCTTTGATTGATCCTACAACTCTTCTATCATTCTTATCCCTTAAATCTACCCAATCAATTGAGCCATGAAGTTTGATTAAACGAACTTTTGCATCGGTTTCTAATATTTTAATATCTTCAATGCGAACATTGCCCTCCTCGCAATCTTGAAATCCATCTATAAAATCTATATTTTTATTTTTCAGCTCATTTTCAATCAGAAGATCATGATTTAATGTGTAAATATCGATTTGATCATAACGATCAGATAGACACACTTCCGATATAAAATTTAATCCCTTAGGGTTTTCCTCGGTACGTAATTTATCAACAACAACTGTCTGAATAAAAGTGCAACATTCATCAAGAAACATTCCAAGATCACCAACCCCCATGAATTCACCTTTAAAATCTTTTGATAAAACACATAATTGATCATAAAAAATATTGTAAAATGCACTCGCTATTAGGTTGTCGTTTCTTCCTATGTGCTCAGAACGAAGATCGTTGCAAATTGAATATAAATCCTCATAAGTAGTTTTTCTTAGGCCTTCACGTTTTCTTTTTAAATAAAATTCATGGTATTCAAAAAGGATACTCAACCATTTTTGTATGGCGGTTACTTCCGGTGATTTTTTGTTATTCCTCTTATGGTATACGCCAGATGAATGTCTCATCCAAGGATCAGACAGAATCTTCTGAGTAAGATCATAAGCCGAAGAGTCTTTTCCTAATGTTAAATAGGAAATTCCTGATCCTAAAACGAACGCTATTCGACGTAAGCACATACCATTATATAAACACACTGCATTTTATGGGCAATTATTACTTTTATATGTTTTTTGTTAGAACGTGGTTGGACTGATGCAGTCGAGGTATGTGGCGGGTTTTCGGGTTTGCAGGGCTCGTCGGGTGAGGGACTCGACCTGGTTCCAGATTTGGGGATGCGTCATGTCCGGCGGGTGGAGGCTGATGCGCAGGATATCCTTGCGCAAATTGCGCCAGAAAAGGAGTTGGTTCCAAGCCAGAGACATTTGCCGCCGCCATGGGGCGCGAACACTCCAGACCAGCGACTGGGTCGGGATGATTTTATTCCGGGTGTAGTCGTAGATTTCCCCGAGATAAGTCGTGTAGGCAAAGCCATAGGCCCGAACCGCGTCCCGCGCTTTATTCCCGCAAAGCCATGCAGGGGCGATGAATCCTTGGGGGTTGAACCCCGCACTGCGAAGCTCCGCGTCACCGGTTTTGAGTGCCTTGATCGCGGTGTCATAGTCCAGGGAATGAAACTCCCCTTCGCCCGCCGTGTAGTAATTTGCAATCAGGTAATCCCACGGGGTTGCGGCTTTGGCGGAGACTTTTTTGTGGAAGTAACCGTGGAGCACGATTTCGTCACCTTGCGCCACGGCTTCGCGGAGCCATTCGAGTGTTTCGGGCGAATCAATGGTTCGGCCTTTTTTGTGGTGATTCGGGATCACGAGCAAGCTGCACTGGTTCACGCCCCAGCGGCGCAATTCCTCGCGCATTTTGCGTACGGTCGGCAGAGTCAACGGGGAAACGTCGTGGATGGATACGACGAGGCTTTTGGTCGGGGTGGCCGCCGCCGCTTTATATCGTTTATGAGTGAGAATCATGATTGATTCTTTCGTCCTTTGGAGGGCGGAACTCCTGTGACGCCACGTCGGAATAAGCTATGGTCTCGTAGGAACTCGACCCTCCATCGAGGCCACGCGCAGAAAATATGCACCTCTCGTAATACACACTTAGTATTAGTCATAGAGCTTGACCCCTTTATCGAGGTTTTTCAAAACCGTGCACAAGTAAACGGGTTCGGCGGCGATCCCGTCATATTTCGTCACGCGCTTTTTGTCGATCAGGTCAAAACCATAGCGTTTGAACATGACCTCGCCGCGGCGGCTCTCGAAAGTGACCATTTGGCCGAAGACCGCTTTTTCGCCGCATCCGGCGAGGTATTCAAGATAGGCGTCAATCAAAGCCCGGGTGGTCCCGACTTTGCGGGCGTCAGCGAGGAGATTGATATGGAAATGGGGCGTGTCGGGCGGGGTGACGGGCTGTTCTTTCCTCGAATTTTTCAATATCCAATGGACGTAATGGCGCGTGGCAGGATTGTAGGGACGGGTGAAATAACGCCACAGTCCTTTGATCGCCAGCAAGGGCATGTGGAGCGCGTCATAACGTTTTTGTCGGGCGGCGAGGCGCGAACCGAGGAGGTAACCCCTGATGTGTCCATCGACCTCAAGAACGAAGGAGGATTCGGGCTCCTCCAGGAGGTAATAGTCGGTGAGGTAATCGGCGAAAAGTTCCCGATCCTCAAAAACCGGGTCGATGGGTTCGCCCAAAAAGCCCGTGTCCGCGCAAATGGCGCGGAGGACGGGGCGATCCTCCGCGCGGTATTTGCGCACGTGGAATCGTGCGTCAGGAATGGGCAGGGATTCGTTCATGTTTAATCCCCCACATTGCGCAAATTGCGCGACAAAAACAATAGGAAACAATTATTTTCCGGGCACACATTGATCTGGATTCATAGGCAAATCACTTGGCCCCAACCATTTTGCCGCGGAAAAGAGGAAAAGGCAGAAGGAATGAACCGCTGATGATGCGAATATACACGGATTAAGACAGGGCTTTTTGTGTTAAGCGAAGCGTGGCGAGAAATTTGTGATACGGGTTTGATTTATTGTTTAATAATTTTTCATTTAATTTTCATTCTGCTATAAATTATATTTAAAGTACTGATCAATAATATAAAAAGCTAATATAATTAGTAAAATAGAAATAAAAATTACTATTGGGAGTGCTTTATCTTTATATCCAAGCCTCTCCTCATTAAATACTATATTTTTTTTAAGTCCATTCTCGCTATTATTTACAGTATCAGATAGTAGTTTATAAATTTCTGTATTATGTGGAAAATCTAACAAAATTTGATTGCATTCTTGTCTATGTTTATTAAGTGATAATTCCATATATAAATTAAATTTATTGAAAAAAATAGATTCGCATTCTTCTAAGACTTCACTGTTAGGTATATGAACTGCCAAAAAATTTATTTTAGCAATAGCATTATTATATATTTTCTCTTGTTCATTAAATTGAGAAATAATATCCTTAAATAATATTTTTCTTTCTGATTTTTCCTGTTTTTTCGCGCTGACTCTTCCTTGTTTGTATTCTTCAAGAAGTTTGACTGTTCTTTGTCTTTCCTTGTTGTAATCGTCGATAAGAGATAGTATCTTACTTAACGCATCATCTCGTGTTGTGTTCAAATAATTTTCAAATAATTCAAATGTCCTGTCTATGGAAATTTCAGGTGAGACAATAAACGTTTTCGAGTGGAACTGGAGGAAATTATCCAGTTCTTTTAGTCTTGGATGATTTGTGTAATGAAAAATTTTATACAGATAAGGAACATGCTCATCTTTTGAAAATTCCACGATTTCATCAAGATCACGGTATGGTTCTTTGAGTGATTGCCAAAGATTAACGGCTTGAATGGTTAAGGATGGAAGCTCTTCATGGATGGTCTGATAATTCGCCAAATCAGGTTGAATATCGGGAGAACCATCCCTCTTTGTGGAGGGATAGGTAATTAATGCTTGATCATTTGCCGAGTCGGGCTGCGTATCAGCAGAATAAGATTCGCACAAATTCAAATATTGAATCCTTGAGTTGAAATGGTCGTAGGCTTTCTCGAAGCGTGGAAAAGAGTCCAAGAGGGTGGTGGTTTTCTCAATAACAATGTCAATCAAAAGGTGTGGATCGGGGTTTTCTGGAATGCTGTGATAATTTTCGAGGAATTTTTTCCAGTCTTTGGAAAGTTTCCGGTAAATCGTGATGTCCTGAACCTCGGTTAAATGATTTGAACCGCGTTCGAGATAATCCATTTTCGCCTGAAGAAAGGCGATCATAAAAAGCTGGGACATAATGACGCTAACTGCCTGAGATTAATTCTTCAAGGCAATCCATTCCTTCCACAAGTTCATTTCTGAGAACCCTTGTGATTTCCTCTTTCTGCTTGCGCTCTGCAATCTCGTCCTGCATTAAAGAAATTCGTCTTTTCTCCAAATTCTCAATATTTGCAAGTGACTTATTCTGAGTCTTTTGTTGATTTATCAATTCAGCCGAATGCCGTAATGACTGGGCATATTGTTGGGAAAGCTGGGAGGAAATATTCAGCTGGGCCTGATGCGACAGATACCTTTGCCCCACCGCTGTTAAATCAGCAAAGTTACTCTCAAAATAATCACCACTCATAATGGATATCCCTCAGATTATCCCAATACCCTATTAAAAACACTGAAAATGGTCAAGAAATTTCAGGAAACTATTTAACTTTCGTCACATAAGATGGGTTTTAAATGTGTTTTAAGAAAATTTTCATTTTTTTGAAAAAATGTTTAAGAAATATCAAATAATATTTGATTTCAAAACAAAAATTAATAATATAAAATCATGTTTAACAAGAAAATTATATTCAATACTGATAATCATAGCAAAAACGACAAGGAATCTGATTCGCAAAGCAAGTTTTTATTATGCCTTAAATTCGAGGATGCGGCTCAGAATAGGAGAACTGAAATTGAGGCTTTTTGGCTCAGAAATGGATTCATGTCAGTCATTGTTTTTACCATTTTTTTGGCCTATGCACAATTTTCTACAGCAAATAACCAAAATAGTTTCTTACTGCTCTCGATAGTTATTATGGGTTTTATTATTTCAATAATATGGATATTAATGACATGCATGGGTGAATATCATCATCAAAATAATGCAACTATTTATTACAGTCTTTATAAAGAGATTTTTGACAAAGATGAACCAAGTATGAAAGCTCCAGTGAGTGTTACCTCATTGGCGGTATGTTTAAGTTTTATAGTAACAGTTTGTTGGTTTCTATTATTATTATACTCCGCTATTAATTTTGGAAAAACTGAGTGATGAGAGTTTTAATCTTCACGATTTATGTGGAATTTTATAGATGAAGAAGGATGGTTTTTGGGCTGTTTAAGCTTGAGTATATACCATTCTAAGTTGTGGAGGCACGGAGAATATTTTGGATTTCAAAAAGCGACTTATCAGTGTAAATCTCTGTTTCTCAGTGCATTGGTGTGATTTTTGGATAATAAGAGGTTATTATGAGCTACAACCAATCGCCGAGGGGACATATAGCCATTGCCTTCCAAAAACATTGTCTCACGATGCTTGACACATTCGGTGGGGAGCCTCAATTTTCATGGGCGTGATGCTTTCCGCCGCACTCAATAAACTTTTGCACGACCTGCGCCAGATTTCAGAGGGCGCTTGGGTTGTTTTCAAGGGGTGGTGGATGTGGTTTGCCCTGCTTCTGGCCGATGGCATTTTGATTATGCTGATTCTCAAAAACGGCGGAGGCGATTTGCAAGGGGCAAGGACGATGATGCTTGCCGATGGATCGGGGTGGGCCGGGCTGGCGCGGTTTCTGAGTTTTTGGGGGGATTGGCCGACAGGAACCCTGCTTTTTTGCGTGGTGGCATGGTTTGTCGGATTTCTGAAAAATTCCCGCAAATGGCAGATTCTCGCGCTGGCTTGTCTGCTGGGGTCGGCGGCGGCGGGAATCGGGGCGAATACCCTGCGCGTGTCGTTCGGACGTCCCCGGCCGGCCACAGAAAAACCCGATGGATTTTATGGCCCACTGGCCGTGATGAAATTCGATCAACGCGAGGATTTGCGCGGATGGCGGCTGTATTGGCATTATGCCAACAGCATGAATCGCTATCAAAGCTGGCCCAGCGGCCATGCGGCGACATCTTCGGGCATGGCAATCGCGGCGACAGTGGTGAATCCTGTCGTGGGGGTTCCTCTTCTGGCCGTGGCAGGCGGGGGGTCATGGTCCCGAATGGCGCTCGGGCGGCATTATCCCAGTGACATTGTCAATGGCTGGATTTTTGGACTCGCCGGGGGACTTTGTTTTGGTCTGGCAGGGCGGCGGATGCTGGCCTCGCGCTTGCGCAAGCCCGGAGTCATTGAACCGGAGATTGTCCCGTGAGCGCAAAACAGGTCATCGGCATTACTTTGGGAGATGTCGCGGGAATTGGTCCGGAGATTGTGGAAAAGGCGCTCGCCTCGGGAAAGCTGGATAAACGTTTTCTTTATCGCCTGATTCTACATGACAGAGTGCCCGCGCAAATTGCGCCCGGGCGGATTTCCAAGGTCGCCGCGCAATTTGCGATGGAGAGTCTGGAGGAGGGGGTGCGTTTGGCTCGCGCGGGGCAAATTGCGGCACTGGTGACCGCGCCGGTCAATAAAACCGCGTTGAAAAAAGTTGGATTCAAGTTTCCCGGGCAAACGGAATTTCTCGCGGCGCGTTGCGGAACAAAAAAATTCGCCATGATGCTGTGTTCGGACAAATTGCGCGTGGCACTCGTGACGACTCATGTGCCGCTCCAAGGCGTGAGCAAATTGCTCCGCGCGGAAAAAATCATTTCAGTCATCGAATTAACCGCGCAATTTGCCCGGTTTCTTGGAGCCAAAACTCCCCGCATCGGAGTGCTCGGGCTCAATCCCCATGCCGGGGAAATCGGAACGGAAGAAAAACGGATCATTGCCCCGGCCATCGCCCGTGCGCGCAAATTGCGCGGGTGTGAAGGCTCTGTGATCACCGGGCCATTAAGCGCGGACACGGCTTTTTATTATGCCTTGCGCGGGGATTACGACGCGGTGGTGTGCATTTATCACGATCAGGGGTTAATCCCGCTCAAAATGCTGTCATTCGACACCGGAGTCAATGTCACTTTGGGACTGCCGATTGTGCGAACCTCGCCCGACCACGGGACTGCTTTTGACATCGCCGGGCGCGGGGTCGCCAGCCCGCAGAGCATGATTGCCGCGATCAATCTCGCCGCGCAACTGGCCTCGAAATGCTTGAAAAAACCTTTGATTGAGGAGAAAAAATCCAATGCTGGAAGCAAAAAATATTTTTAAGACCTACCGGCTCGGTGCGGTCGATGTGAATGCGCTCAAGGGGGTGGATTTGGTTGTTGAGTCCGGCAAGATCACGACGATTCGCGGAGCCTCGGGCGCGGGCAAGAGCACTCTGCTCCAGATACTCGGCGCCTTGGACCGCCCCAGCAAGGGCGGGGTGTTTTATGAAGGAAAAGACATGTCGAAAATGGCGGCAGGTGATTTGAGCTTTTTGAGAAATAACCGGTTTGGTCTTATTTTTCAGTCTTTTCAGCTTTTACCCGAGCTTGATGCCCTGGAAAATGTGCATTTGCCTGCGATGATCCGGGGGCAGCACGATCCGGCGCGCGCGCGCAAATTGCTCGGGGAAGTGGGTCTGGGACACCGGGAGAAACACAAACCGCTCGAGCTCAGCGGCGGGGAGCAACAACGTGTCGCCATCGCGCGGTGCTTGATGAATGATCCGGATATTATTTTTGCGGATGAGCCGACCGGCAACCTCGACAGCGAGACCGCCGCGCAAATTGCCTCACTGCTGACGGAGCTCGTCCGCCGCGGGAAAAAAACGCTCCTGCTGGTCACCCACGAAAAAGAGCTGGCCGAAACCGGTGACATCCGCCTCCAGATGCGCGACGGGCAATTTGTTTAGGGAATCATCGACTCGCCCGGATTCGGGTTTGGATTGTAGGGCATGATGCCGTCGTTCCAATTGGAGGGTTTGTTCTGGGGAAGATTCTCCATGTAGCGTTCCCCGGCTTTTCCGGCGGGCACGGTATACTCCCGGTAGTCACCATAACCATCGCCCTGGATGACTTCAGTCGGTCCGCTGGCGCAGGAGCAAAGCATGCAGAGGGTGGTCAGTGACAAAGATGAGATGAGGACAAGTCGAATCATAATCCAAGCATATAGACCCAAAACCGGGATTATCTCAAGTCGGGAAATGAGACGGTTGCATTGATGGCGTTTTTGAGCGGGTCAAGGCTGTTGAATTTCCCTTGCGGGCGCCGCTGTTTTTCGGTTCAAGTAAACGCATTCAAGAGGAGGAGTTATGAAAATTTATCTGGATGGAAAATTTGTCGACAAGAACGATGCGAAAATTTCTGTTTTCGACCACGGATTACTTTACGGGGATGGTGTTTTCGAAGGGATCCGCGCCTATCACAACCGCGTTTTCAAGCTGGAGGAGCACATCGACAGGCTTTTTTACTCTGCCAAAGCGATTTTACTGAAGATACCTTTGACGCACGAGGAGTTGTGCCGGGCGGTGGTGCAATCATGCAAGATCAATAAAATCTCGGATGGTTACGTGCGACTGGTGGTCACCCGGGGCGTGGGCAATCTGGGGTTGAGCCCTTGGAATTGCGCCAAGCCGAGCATCATCATCATAGCCGACAAAATCCAATTGTACCCCAAGACGCATTATGAAAAGGGATTGAGCATTGCCACGGTGGCGACCCGGCGGACCTCACCCGCAGCATTGAATCCGGCGATTAAATCGCTGAATTATCTCAATAACATCATGGCGAAAATCGAAGCGCGTCAATGCGGTTGTGAGGAGGCCATCATGCTCAATCAGGAGGGTTATGTCGCGGAATGCACAGGGGACAATATTTTCCTCGTGAACAAGGGGCGTATTTACACGCCCATGACCAGTGCTGGCGCTCTCAAAGGAATCACGCGGGATGTGATTTTTGATCTGGCTGAGAAACTCGCGATGGAGATCGTGGAGACGCAATTGACCCGTTACGATGTTTACAATGCCGATGAGATGTTCATCACCGGGACAGCGGCAGAGATTGTCCCTGTGACGAATGTTGATTTGAGACAAATCGGCTCTGGAAAGCCCGGTGCTGTGACAAAAAAGATGATTTCCGCATTCAAAGAACTGACGAAAGTTGACGGGGAGCCGATTCGATAAGAAAATCGGCTTTCGTCCTTTCGCTTCAAATAATTGTAAAGAAAGCATTTGCGCTTTTCTTTATGACAGAGAAGATTAGTGTTTAAGAATAGCATTTATGGCAAATGAAATGCTTATTAATAGAGAAGATTTTGACCATGAAACAATCCAAAACACTCAAAAGCCAGCTTGATGATCCTGTATTCAAACAGTCCGCGCAACGGATCGTGATGAGCAGCCGCATCCGTCTGGCGCGCAATTTGCGCGGGACACCCTTTCCGGGGTGGGCAAAAAAGGCAGACCGCCTCAGTGTCTTGGAGACAGTGCAGCCTTGTGTGACGGCTTTGCCGGAGATGAAATCGGCAAAGGTGAATAGCACGATGGACCAATACACGGCACTGGAGAAACAATTGCTCGTGGAGAAACATCTCGTGAGCCGCGAGCATGCCGCCAAAAATGCCGGAAGCGGAATCGTCATCAGCAAGGATGAAACCTTGAGCATCATGATCAATGAAGAGGATCACATGCGGATGCAGGCGATTCATCCGGGATTCAATTTGCCCAAGACATGGAATCTCATCGATAAAGTCGATAATGAACTCAATGAAACACTGGACTTTGCATTTTCACCGAAGATCGGATTTTTAACCGCCTGTCCGACCAATGTCGGGACGGGGATGAGAGCCTCGGTGATGCTGCATTTGCCCGGATTGGTCTTGTCCGAACAGATCAACCAGATCATTCAAGCTGTCAACAAGCTGGGGCTGGCGGTGCGCGGATTGTACGGGGAAGGCACGGAGGCGAGCGGAAACTTGTTTCAAATCTCCAACCAGACGACTCTGGGCGAGGCGGAGCCGGGCATCATCGAGCGGCTGACAAAAGTCGTGGCGCAAATCATCGAGCATGAGCAAAATGCCCGGGGCACTTTGCTCGAGGGCAAGACGGCAACAGTCAATGACCAGGTGGGACGGGCTTTCGGAATATTGACCAATGCTTACACAATGACATCAAAGGAAGCGACAAATTTGCTTTCCATCATGAAAATGGGCGTGGACATGGAGATGTTCAGTGAGGAGCTCAGGCCGCTGATTGACGACCTTTTTATCGCGACGCAACCGGCGCATCTCCAGAAAAATGAGTCGCGCAAATTGAGTGCGGAGGAGAGGGATGTCCTCAGGGCTGAAATAATCCGTGAAAAATTACTTTCCACACCGAGCCCAAAGGTTCATAAATTAGACCAACAAGAGACAAAACAGGAGGGTGAATGATGAATAATTTTACACCAAGAGCACAACAAGTATTGGCTCTCGCCCGCAAAGAGGCGGAGCGCTTCAACCACAACTATGTGGGGACGGAGCATTTGCTTCTCGGACTCATCAAGCTCGGTCAAGGTGTGGCTGTGAATGTCCTCCAGAAAATGGGGCTCGATCTGGAGACAGTCCGGATGGAAGTCGAAAAACAGGTGGGCACCGGTCCTGAGACAAAAATCTCTGGCAACATCCCGTATACACCGCGCGTGAAAAAAGTGCTGGCACTCGCCGGAAAAGAGGCGAAGGCATTGAACCATTCTTACATCGGCACGGAGCACATTCTCCTCGGGCTTCTGCGCGAAGGGGATGGCGTGGCTGCGCGTGTGCTGAAAAACCTGGATGTGGACATTGACCGTGCCCGCAATGAAATCCTCAAAGAGCTCGACCCGAATTTCGCCCAGGGCGAAAGCGGGGGGTATGAGGGCGAGGCGACGGGAATTCCCTCCGGGGGAAATATCCAGCCTGCGGGTGCCGGTGACAAAAAAGATTTGAAAACTCCGGCTCTGAAAGCTTTCGGTCGCGATCTGACCGAGCTTGCCAAAAAAGGAACCTTGGATCCGGTCATCGGCCGCGAGAAAGAAATCGAGCGGGTCATTCAAATCCTTTGCCGGCGCACAAAAAACAACCCGGTCCTGCTCGGTGAGGCGGGTGTGGGAAAAACGGCGATTGCCGAGGGGTTGGCTCAGCGGATTTCTTCGGGTGAAGTTCCCGATATTCTGGCTGATAAAAAAGTCATTACACTGGATTTGGCTTTAATGGTGGCAGGGACAAAGTACCGCGGCCAATTCGAGGAACGTATTAAAGCCGTGATGGATGAGATCCGCCGCGTCAAGAATGTCATTCTTTTCATTGACGAGCTGCACACGATTGTCGGGGCAGGTTCCGCGGAAGGGGCGATGGATGCTTCGAATATTATCAAACCGGCTCTCTCCCGCGCGGAGATGCAGTGTGTCGGTGCGACCACGCTGAATGAATACCGGAAATTCATTGAAAAAGACTCGGCTCTGGAGCGCCGTTTTCAGACGGTGATAGTGGAGGCTCCCACAGTTGAGCAGACCATTGAAATTCTCAAAGGGTTGCGTCCTAAATATGAAGAACATCACAAAGCACAGTACACTGATGCCGCATTGGAAGCCTCTGCGAAACTCTCTGACCGTTATTTAACGGGACGTTTCCTTCCCGATAAAGCCATTGATATTATGGATGAGGCGGGTGCCCGTGCCCGGATCGCGTCGATGAACCGCCCGCCTGAGCTGAAAACACTGGAGACAGAAATCGAGACGGTTAAAGCCGACAAGGAAGAAGCGATTAAATCCCAGGATTTTGAAAAGGCCGCTGCCTTGCGTGACAAGGAAAAGAAGACAAAGGAAGAGCTGGATCGTCTGATTGAGGAGTGGAAAATCAAACGGGAACAGTCGCGTGCGGTGATCGGGGATGAGGATATCATGCATGTCATCTCCAAATGGACGGGTGTGCCGCTCAACCGCATGAGTGCCGAGGACAAACAACGGCTCCTTCAAATGGAGGATTACCTCAAGGATCGTGTGATCGGTCAACCGGAAGCAGCCAGTGCCATTTCCAAAGCATTGCGCCGTTCCCGCGCGGATTTGAAAGATCCGAAACGCCCGATTGGAACCTTTGTTTTCCTCGGGCCGACAGGTGTGGGCAAAACCCTCATGGCGCGGGAAATTGCGGAGTTTATGTTCGGGGACAAAGAGGCTCTGATCCAGGTTGACATGTCCGAGTACATGGAGAAATTCAACGTGTCCCGGCTTGTGGGTTCTCCTCCCGGATATGTGGGATATGAGGAAGGCGGGCAATTGACAGAGAAAGTCCGTCGTCGTCCGTATTCGGTCGTGCTTTTTGATGAGGTCGAAAAAGCCCACCCTGATGTCTTGAATATCATGCTTCAAGTTCTGGAAGACGGGACTTTGACGGATGGGCTGGGGCGCAAGGTTGATTTCCGGAATACCATCATCATTATGACTTCCAATGTCGGTGCGGAATTGCTCCGGAAGCAGACATCCATGGGATTCGGCATTCCGAAGGAGGAAGCGGATTATGAGAATATGAAGGGCAAGATTCTCGAAGAGGCGAAAAAGGCTTTCCGTCCGGAATTCATCAATCGCATGGACGATATCATCGTCTTCCACTCGTTGAACAAGGAGGATCTGATCAAAATCATCACGATTGAAATCAACAAGGTGACCGAGAGGATCACATCACAAGGATATGTGCTCAATATTGGTGCCGAGGCGAAAAACCTGATTTTGGAAAAGGGTTATGACCCTCAATACGGGGCACGTCCGATCAGGAGAACCATTGAGAGCCTGCTCAAAGACCCGCTGGCGGAAGAAATTCTCAAAGGTCATTTGCGGCTCCATGAACCAATCGAAGTCGGTGTCAAAGACGGCAAATTCACATTTACCCAACTGGAAATCGCCGCTTCTTGAACGAGGTGAATTGTCTCGAGCAATGACGGATGACATCAAACAAATCTAAAACAGAGGGTTCCGTGGTGGCACGGAGCCCTTTTTTTCATGTCCATGAGTGATTTTTTAAAAGTGATCGAATCGGGTGTCCTCATCGGCGACGGGGCGACCGGAACCTTGCTTTTTGAAAAAGGCATCGCTCATGAAGCCTGTCTGGAAGAGCTCAATCTGACACAACCAGAGCTCATTGCCTCCCTTCACCGCGAATATCTGGAGACGGGTGCGCGACTCATAGAAACAAATACTTTCGGGGCAAATCATTTCCGCCTGAAAAAACACGGGCTCCACGATCAAGTCGCGCGGATCAATCTGGCGGCGGCGCAAATTGCGCGCGGGGAAATCACAAGGCAGGGGCATGACGCTTATCTGGCGGGTTCGGTCGGTCCGACAGGAATGCCGGATGTATTTCTCGAACAGAATCAGGGTGAGATAGAGAGCTGTTTTGAAGAGCAAATTGCCGCACTGATCAAAGGCGGAGTCGATTGCATCATTCTGGAAACATTCACCCGTCCCGGGGAGATGAAATTGGCTCTCAAGGCTGTAAAAAATGTGAATCCGGACATTCCGGTCATTTGTCTGGTGACGTGCGGACAATCCATGAGGTTCTCGACAGGGGAAATGGTTGTCGGCCTTTTTGATGAATTGGAAAGTGCGGGGGCGGATGTCGTAGGATTCAATTGTCTGACCGGTCCGCGCGAGGCATTGAATATTCTGAAACAAGTTCCTTTGCACTCCGGGCGCAAGCTCGCTGTTTATCCGAATGCCGGACGTCCGGAGTTCCACGAAGGACGCTTCCATTACGAGACCCCGCCCGAGTATTTCGCGGCTGTGTCCAAATATTTTCTGAATGAAGGTGTCTCAATCATCGGAGGCTGTTGTGGGACGACCCCGGCGCATATACGGGTATTGACGCAAAGCATCGGGAAAGCTGTCCCTATTCTTGAAAAAAACACCGTCAAGCCGGCTGGTCACGAAGAAGGACAAGAGAGAAAGTTTTTCCCGGAAGTCGATGAGTCCATATTGGATATCATGAGGCAGAGGACTTTGATCGTAACGGAGCTGGATCCTCCCAAAACAATGAATACCGAGAAATTCATACGCGGTGCAAAAGCCCTGAAAGAAGCGGGAACGGATGCGGTGACACTGGCGGACAATTCTTTGGCGATTTTGCGTGTGAGCAATCTGGCGATGGGGGTGCTGACAAAACAGGCGGGGGTGATGCCTGTCCTTCATTTGGCTTGTCGTGACCGGAATATTTTGGGATTGCAATCAGAGCTGATGGGAATGTCCGCTCTGGGCATTCATAATGTCCTGGCACTGACGGGTGACCCGGCGAAGGTAGGGGATCATCCGGAGGCGACCTCTGTCTATGATGTCGCCTCGGTGGCACTGATCCAGATGATCAAAAGATTGAATGAAGGCTATAATCACGCAGGTAAGGATATTAAAAAGCCAACACAATTCACGATTGGATGTGCATTTAATCCGAATTCAAAGAATATCGATTCACAGGTTCGCAAGCTTGAGCAAAAGGTCGCTGCTGGCGCGCAATTTGCCATGACGCAGCCGGTTTTTGACCCTGCATTGGTGAAGCTGACATACGAAAAGACCAAGCACATCGGAATCCCGGTTTTCGTCGGGGTCATGCCATTGATCGGAGCCCGGAACGCGGAATTCCTCCACAACGAAGTTCCCGGCATTTCAATCCCGGAGAGTATTCGCGAAAGGATGAGGGGGAGGGAAGGCGAGGATGCCCTGCCTGTGAGTCACGAGATTTGCACACAAATTGCTTCGGAGATTTTAACCTATTTCAAGGGCATCTACCTGATCACCCCGCTGCTCCGTTACGAAATGACCGCCGAACTCTCCCGCTGGGTGAGAGAGCAGGAGAAATAATAGAGATTCATTCCGTGATGACTGTGATGCTTTGCAAATGATACGGCTTAATCATTGAACCCTCGCCCATTGACCAGTCACGAATTTTCTGAGCATCGGAGTTCCGGGGGGGATTTTCGTTGGATCATCGAAATTATTGTCGTAATTCCAAACGCGGGTGGGCGGCTGGTAATAGGGATTGAATGTCTTACCAGTTCTGTATGCGCTGGATATCTCATCAGTCACATTACAGAAAAAAATGGAGTTAGCTTGTTCACTTTCAAAGAGATTGACAAGTGAGCCGTTAATCACAAGTTTCACGTTGTTCCAGTGCTCAAGAAAACGCGGGAAGTTATGTGCTCCACCTGACAAGTAATCCGCCGTGGATTTGACATATCCGGACATGATAGCTGTGTTCACAGTGGTTCTATCACTCGTTCCAAGCTTTCTACTGTCTAGATTTGCTTGATTCATTCTTGGGCTGCCACCAAAAACATAATTTCGGGACACAATGGTCACCGCATCAGCCATCACAGAGGCGGGTTTACGGGTGTAGTTTGTCGTGGTGGAATTGTTCAGATTGAAGGTTGAATCATTGGAGTTGGTGTTGTTTGAGCGGACCGCTGTGCCAATTCCTCCGGTATTGTAGTCGCCAACGATGTAGAGAGGATTGTCTGAAACGACAGACAGACCATCAATCACATTTCCAGATGAATTAGTGAATGTTGGGAGAATATGCCCATTAACCAAACGCACTCCGCGTTGATTCTTTGCCGTTCCATCCACATTGGAAAGGTAAACAATTCCGTTCCAATTTGGCATGGGAGTGTTTAAGGCATGACCCGATGCATTGGTGATTGGTGTGGTGATCGCAGGAGTTAAGGTTTGGTTTGTTGTGGATACAATCATCCTGCTGACATCAAAGTCCAAGGTAACCACGTTTGATATGCCCTGACTGTTTATATTTCCAGCGGCGGTGTTTGTATTCCAGCGAAAATCACTCATGCGTCCATTAGGGTTGAATGCGGCGTTGAGATTAGACCAGGTGAGATTGGTATATACTGCGAGATTTGTAACACCCATAGCATTTACGGTAATGTTGGTTATAAGCATTGGTATTTCTGTTCCGTTCATAGTATTTGTGTCTGAGGCACTGTTAAAAACAACATCGCCTGTGAAGAAACGCGGTTGTCTGGTGGCATCATCCACCAGAACTCGCAGATCTGCTTTGTAGAAAAGGCGGGCATTGGTTTGATCATCATGGTCTTTGGCTTTCGTTGGCTCGTTCAGACGCATTGGATCATCGGCTGTTGTCAGGAGTACTCCATTGGTCACGCCCAAAAATGGGCGCTTGATGAGTTGAGCTCCCAAATTGGTCATTTGGAGTTCACCATGGGCGTTTGTTGCAAAACCATATACATTGCGAGCTTCTGCGGTAACAGGAATGTTATTTGTGTCTAGTTTTGAGCCGGGTAACTCCACCCTATTGACAAGCATGGGGGTTCCACCAAGGTAGTTGATTGCGGCAGTTGCATTTGTACGCCCTTGTTTCCATGCAAGAGAATTGCTTATTGCACCCTGTTGGGAACCGCCAAGGGATGAGACAGCACCCAAATAGTTCAAAATGCCGGAATTGAAGTGATAGATGTTTCCGTTCGCATGAACACGCCCTCCAATATTCATCAAGGGTCCATTGTGCATTTCCATGTCAAATTCATAAAAAATCCCGTAGGTGTAAAGAGGTTCAAACCGGAACTGCATTTCCTGCTGAAGTTTTACGATGATGTCGGGATTTTGGTTGTCCTGAAGCCACACGACACCCATGAAGCGGTATTGGCGACCATCGACAATGGCACTGTCTGGAACAAAAACAGGGGTTCCATTGGTTGAGAGAGGAATTACTGTGTAGTTCAAGTATGTATAATTCCTTCCAGCGAATATATTCGTCGGTGCTGTATTCGCATTGAAGGTGGATGTGAGTGTCTGGAGATTGATTCCATTTGGTAGTGTGGCAGGGAGAGCAAGTATGGCAGCCAAGTCACCAAAGAGTCTTTGGAGGGCTGTGTCTGCAACGGTCAAAGTATTAATATATTCGGTCGAGCGTTTCATTTGTGCTTGCGTTTGACGATTGAGTTGAGCCGCAATCCCTATGAATGCCGCCATGAGGACAACAGTGATCATCACAACTACAAGCGTAATCCCACTATCATTTTTTTTAGCAAGTTGTAGGGTTTTCATATTTGTGCTCCTGTTTATTGATTAGTTGTCACCGGGTGCTGGTTCACCAGCAATATAGCCATCGCCTGGATAAAGTTTTGCTTTGCGATAATCAGGATTTGTGCGCATGGCCGCACGGGTGATAATTCGATATATTCCTTTGCCACTCACATCTCCGTCGGATACGTATCGAAGATCAATTTGCAGAGTGTGTCCGGGATACCGCATTCGAAAAGGTGCTTGGGTTGTATTGATTTTTTCCAGAATGATGAAGTTTTGGGATGCGGCGATATTCTCGGAGAAATAAAGGGTGTTATTTGAAACAATCAAGCGAGCCTCTGGTCCAATAAATAAGACAGATTGTCGGGGATATCCGATCGGCGTGGGGGAGGAGAGAGAGAGAGTCGTTGTGCTTACATTCGTCGTTACATTTGTAATGAGAAAAGAGTGAATATTCGTCGGAGGCTGACCAATGGTCTGAATCATAATTGTATCACCGATTACAGGTGAATATCTTGCATTTTCGGAACGAAATATCGTGCCAGCACTTGCATTAAAAGCGGCCTGTGAAACATTGCTGTTTACTTGACCATAAACTGCGGGAAAGAGTGAGGCTGGTGACATGGTAGCGGAATTCAAAATAGTGATCTGTGATGAATTGGCCGGTAAATCATTCGGCAGTTCTGCGATAGTTCCCTGGTACATCATACGAACTTCATTCCCAACAATCTCTCGATGTATATTTGTCACCCCTCCGGCAATATTGGTGTAAGTGCCAATGACAGAGAGATTCCCATTGGAAAAAATTCGAGGATAGTAAACAGATTGCCGCGCCAAGATTGAAACTCTGTCAATTGCATTTCGTACTTCTGTATGGGATAAATCAAGCATTCTAGTAAAATACATCATTTTGTAGGCTCCAAAGAAAGCTCCCAAAGCCATCGCGATACAAATAGTGAAGATAGAGACAGCAACAAGTAACTCAGTGATCGTAAATCCCCTTTGGGCAGTCTGGTTATGATTAATGACTACATGTTGTTTCATAATAACACTAGTTTTCTTCAGGTTTCATAATGGTGGCACTAATCCGATTACTCATACCTCGGGTGTTGTGCCACATGACTAAAACATCGGCCTTTCTGTAGGGCTTAGTGTAGCTGGTCACCCCCGAGACCCCCATGTATGTCCCTACAATATTTGTGCTCGAGACATTATAGAAAATTGAGTATGCCAGCACAGCATCCTCTGCAACAGTTATGTTGGTATTCACAATATTACCTCCAGCTCTCGTAAATGCTTGAAATGTTTTGGTGGAAACATTTGTGGTAGCCGCTTGGACAGTTTCATCGGAAGAGGAAGACACTCGGAGTCCACTGTAGTTAAAAGCAACAAAGTTAGTTGTAATCAAATCTTTCGTTGGCATTCCTATGAGGCCTTCGACGTGAGATTGGAGAATTCTTTGTCCTCCAGTATAGTAAGCTGAATCCATCGCACTGCGTTGTATGAAGATAAAGCCGGAGATAATAGAGATTATTGAGAGCATAAGAATACTCATGCTGACGATAACCTCAACTAGGGTTATCCCTGATACATTCCTAGGGTTAACGTATGAATAATTCTCTCTATAAGGTATTTGAGCTATCATACTACTCTAATATTTATAGATTTTACAGAAAAGTCAAGCAATTGTTCTTTTTAATTCATAATTTTTGACATGAATAAAGAGACATTGAGCAAACTTTGTGCCGCTGGCTGATTGAGAGAAAATAATGGCTAAAACATCTTGATATAGGACTTTTGCTTGAGACGGTCTATCCAACGCCTTTGCTGATCCAGCCGTTGCTCCTGGAGGATCTGTCCTTCGATCTGCCCTCGCACCTGTTCCAGGGACTGAGTGCCTCCTTTTTTAAAGTTTTCAATCTGGATGATGTAGTAACCCTCATCGAGATCGATGACATGGCTGATTTCGCCGGGACGGAGGCGGAATGCCACATCGGAGATTTCTTTGCGTAATGTATTCCTGTCGACCCATCCCCAATCGCCGCCGACATCCCTTTTTGAATCTTCGGAGTAGGCTTGTGCGAGGCTTGAAAAGTCAGATCCGGTATTAAGTTTCTTGAGGATTTCCTCGGCGAGCACCATTTGAGGGTCTTTCTCGATGACCTCTCCACTGGCTGTTTTAAATTCTTCTTTAAAAAGACCTTTACGCAGAAAAATCATTCGCAGTTTGATTTCATCAGGAGTCACAAATCGCTCAATGTTTTCCTGGTAGTAGGACTCGACTTTGAAAGGGGAGATGAAATTGTCCGCGTTCATATTCTGTTGGCGCATCGCCTGCACAATGAGGTTTTTTTTCAAATCACTTTTGTAGTCTTGAAGGGAAATCCCCTGTGCTTCGAGGGTTTTGATGAATGCTGTGCGGTTGCCGTCGAATTGAGTTTCAATGGTTTCCTTGAAACGGGCCTCGACATAACGGTCTGGCAGGTCAAATCCTTGTTTGGCAAACTCCTGGAGAATCAACTCCCGTTCGATCAGCGCATTGAGTGCCTCGAGTCTCAATGCTTTGACTCTTTTGACCATTTCATCGGGATTGTCCCGCAATGCATCCCGCAAAGCCTGCTCCTGCCGGTCAACCTGTTGTTTGACCTGGGAAAATGTGATGACCGAGTCATTGACAATGGCAGCAATTCCATCAACGACATCCTGGGCTTTGAGGGCGGGACAAAAGAAAAATAAACCCACAATCAGCGGCAGGATCACCCGGCGCATCCGTGAAATCTGTTTCATGCAGGTCATTAAACCCTTCAAGCTGATAAAAAGTTTCGTTTGCAAGCCTGTGATTGTGGCAAAAGAGGATAAAAATTCAACCCCTGATCGAAAAATATCTCATGCGCCTGATTTCACCGATTCCAGAAAAGCCATGATTTCAGCAATTTGCACGGGGGTTTTTGCCGCCGTGAGACGGGGAAACTTATTCCCGATCATAATGAAATCGCCTGCCTTTTTGGCAATGATTTTCCCTTCTTTGACCAGGAGCTCGGAGAGTTTACACTCGGCACAAAGGGTTTTCACCAGAGTCAATTGCCCCAGATTTTTGACCTCCACGGGCAATTTGCCGTATCGATCCTTGATTTCTCCGAGCAAATTGTCCACGTCCGCCGCTGTGAGCGCTTCGGCGAACCTCCGGTAAAATGTCACCCGGTCTGCCGGGTCGCACATGTAACCTCTGGGGATCCAGGCGTTGAAAGCGATTTTTTCCGAGTATCCCGCCGTCGTCTCACTCTCCGCGGTCTGCACAAAAGCAATCCGTACCGGCACGTCCTGGCGTATCGGGGGAGCCTCGCCCCGGAGTTGGGCGACGGTGGTCTTGAGCAAATGACAATAGAGGTCAAAGCCAATGGCGGCAATGTGCCCGCTTTGTTCGGTGCCGAGGATATTGCCCGAGCCGCGAATCTCCAGATCGCGCATGGCGATTTTAAAACCGCTGCCGAGCTGGCTGTACTGTTTGATCGAGCTGACCCGTTTGCGCGCATTTTGCTGCAGCATCAAATGCTTGGGCAAAAGCAGGTACGCATACGCTTTGGCGGCGGAACGCCCCACGCGCCCGCGCAACTGGTAAAGGTCGGCGAGTCCGAAGCGGTCCGCGCGATCGATGATAATCGTATTGGCATTGGGAATGTCGATGCCGCTCTCGATAATGGTTGTGGAAACGAGCACATCGGTTTTGCCGCTGACAAAATGGTGCATCACCGTCTCCAGCTCGTCCTCATGCATTTGTCCGTGTCCGACATCCACCCGTGCATGGGGGACGAGTTCCTTGATCCGTTCCCGCACATGGAGAATATTTCCGACGCGGTTGTGCAGGAAATACACCTGCCCGCCCCGTGCGAGCTCGCGTTCAATGGCTTTCTTGACGATCCGCTCGTCGTAGGCGCCGATGTATGTCTCCACAGCCTGGCGATTCACGGGAGGTGTTTCAATGAGGCTCATGTCTTTGACTCCCGCCAGGGACAGATACAGGGTGCGGGGGATCGGCGTGGCAGAAAGTGTCATCATGTCCACCAGACGGAAACGATCTTTGAATTTTTCCTTTTGTTTCACCCCGAAACGTTGCTCTTCATCAATGACCGCCAGACCCAGTGACTGAAAGTCCACATCCCTGGACAAGACCCGGTGTGTCCCCACCAGCACATCGACGCGGCCGGCACGGGTTTCTTCAATAATCTTTTTCTGTTCAGAGGTTTTTTTGAACCGGTTCAATGACTCCACCCGGACGGGGTAATCGGCAAACCGCTCTTTGAGTGTGCGATAATGTTGCTCGGCGAGAACGGTGGTCGGGGCGAGCATGACGGATTGTTTACCCTCCATCGCGCATTTGAAGATTGCCCGGATGGCGACCTCCGTTTTTCCAAAACCCACATCACCGCAGACCAGACGGTCCATTGGTTGCGGCGACTCCATATCGCGTTTGCTCTCCAGAATCGCTTTTTCCTGATCCGGGGTTTCTTCATAGAGGAAAGAATCTTCAAATTCCCTTTGCCATTTTGTGTCCGGGCCGAAAGAGAAGCCCGCGACGGTCTGGCGTTCCGCCTGGATTTTCAGGAGTTTGGCGGCATAATCCAGCACAGAGCGTTGTGCGCTGATCCGCGCTTTTTCCCAGCGCGCCCCGCCCAATGTGTCGAGCTTGGGATGACGTTTGCCGACACCGACATATTTGGTGAGTAAAAACGCCTGGTCGAGGGGGACAAAAAGCTTCGCGCTGTTGGCAAAAATAATACAAATAACCTCTTGCTCGACACCGTCGACAGGCATTTTCTGGAGTCCCCCGTAGAGACCGATGCCGTGGCTCAAATGAACCACATAATCCCCCTCCGCAAGCTCGCTAAAGTCCATGATCGAGGAACCTTGCCGGCGCAATTTGCTCAGGCGCTCGATCCGTTTGAGGCGGCGGACATTCTGGTAACGACCGAAAATCTCCGAGTCGGTCAGCACAGCGGTTTTACACTCCGGACAGGACCGCAGCGACACTCATCCGGAGCAAATTGCCCGGGGTCGCGGGAAAAATCCGCGCCTCCTCGAGAATCTCGCGCAGACGCTCCAGCTCGCCCTCGTTATTGCCGTAGATATGGACTTTCCACTCTTCTTTGAGCCAGCCGGCGAGTGTCTGGAGAAATGTCTCCCGCCGCCGCTCCATGAGCAAATCGTCGCCCCCCGCATCGAGCAGGAAATCATTGTCGAAGAAATGGAACCCTTCTTCGCCGGAAACAAAATCGGAGTGCTCTGCCGTGTCATCCAGGACAGGCTCGCTCGCCAGCAGAAGCCGCGCAAATTGCGCGGGCTTTTGTGTGGCAGCCTCATGGAGCGGGGCAAGTTGCGCGAGAGTGGGGGGTTGGGCAAAGACCAGCAAGGTTCCGGGAGAAAAGTAATCCATCAGACAGGAGCCGTCATGAGTCGATTCTCCGGACCCGCCGGGCATCCGGAATGTGGACAGGCTCAAGTCCAGCCCGGGCAATTTGCTCTGGGAGATTTGACTGTCCGGATCAAATGCCCGGATCGACTCGATTTCATCACCGAAAAACTCGAGGCGCACCGGAAAGCCGGAGCTGTAAGCGAAAATGTCGAGAATGCCCCCGCGCCGCGCAATTTGCCCGGAATGCGAGACTTTCGATGTGTTCTCATAACCCGCCTTTTGGAGGGACTCAAAAAGAGACTGTTGATCCGTGGATTGTCCGACCTTCAGAGAGAGCAATTTCCCCCGTAAATGGGCGGGAGCCGGAGCATCTTGCATGAATGCTTTTGCGGTTGTGACGATGACTTGCGGGATGTCAGAATGACGGGGGGAGGATAAATCCGAGAGAATGGAGAGGCGTTCAGCCTGTGTATCCGAGTCGAGCAGTGCGAGTGAGTCGTCGAGGAAAGCATCGTTGAAATCCGTGACCTCAGGGTAGAGCAAAATGCGGCGCGGGACACCTTCCGACTCAAGGAGTGCGGACAGCTCGGAAACAAAATATTCTTGTTCGCGGACACTGGATGTCAGGACGCAAATCGATGAGGGCAGCCGGTCATTTTGTGTGCAGAGTGCCGCTATGAGGGCGGGCTGGGCATGGGGAGAGACTCCTGTCAGGGCAAAAGCTTTCCCGCCGCCTGTGCGGTCAAGGCAGTCCTTGAGCAAGGGCGTCTGTGCAAGGGATTCCAGCAGGGAAAGATGTCCTATTGCCGACAAGAGACGGAAAATAGAACAGATTCGGCTATTTTTGTCAAAACCCATGCTTGCCAAAGGAGTGGGGAACCTTATTTTGCTACTGTTATGTCTATACAAATCGGGACACCGCTGAAAGCAAACGCCCTGCGGGTCATGCTTTTGGGCAGTGGGGAGCTGGGCAAAGAAGTCATTATCGAGCTTCAACGCATGGGAGTGGAGACAATCGCTGTGGACAGCTACGGCGGGGCTCCCGCTCATCAGGTCGCGCATCGTCATCATATTATCGATATGCTTGACGCCGAAGCATTAAAATTTGTTATCGAAAAAGAAAAACCCCATATCGTTGTCCCCGAGGTCGAGGCAATCAACACACCGGCTTTAATCGAACTTGAAAAACAAGGACTCAAAGTCACACCTACGGCCAATGCGGCTTGGCTCACGATGAACCGCGAAGGCATTCGCCGCCTCGTCGCCGAGGAGTTGAAATTGCCCACGAGCCGTTATGAGTTTGCCGCAAGCTGGGAGGAGTTCCAACAAGCCGCGAAAAAAATCGGCATACCGTGTTTTGTCAAACCCGTGATGAGCTCCAGTGGAAAAGGGCAATCTTTTGTCAAAGACCGTGAGCAACTTGCGGAGGCGTGGGACTATGCGATTAAAGGGGGAAGGGGAAAACAGACAAGGGTCATTGTTGAAAGCCCGATTGATTTTGATTACGAGATTACCTTGCTGACGGCCGCGGCGGTTAACGGGATTTTTTTCTGTGATCCGATTGGGCATATCCAGATCGAGGGAGATTACCGCGAGAGCTGGCAACCGCATCCGATGAGTCCAAAAGCCCTGGCACGCTCACGGGAGATTGCTGAGACGGTCGTCAAAGCTTTGGGTGGATATGGCATTTTCGGTGTGGAGCTATTTATTAAAGGCGATGATGTCTGGTTCAGCGAGGTCAGCCCCCGCCCTCATGATACCGGTATGGTCACTCTGGTCTCTCAAAGCATGAGCGAATTTGCCATCCATGCCCGCGCACTATTGGGGCTGCCATTGCCCGAGATCAAAACCATACGCCCGGGAGCCAGTGCTGTGGTGCTCGCTGACAAACCCGGACAATCTGTGACTTATGACGGGCTGTCAGAGGCATGCTCGATTGAAGAGACTCACATCCGCATTTTTGGAAAACCAAATACCCGTAAAAATAGAAGAATGGCTGTGGCTCTCTCCACAGCGGATGACATCGAGACCGCGCGCGGACGCGCCAAATCAGCGGCAGCCCAGATCAAATTGACCATCTTCGATTGATCCCCCTTTATGAAAAAAATCAAATATAACGGCTGGGATGCCGTTGAACTCTCCAATCCCGCTTTGAGTCTGATCGTGACACAATCCGTCGGCCCCCGGGTCATCTCAGTCAAAACCCCGCAAGGAAAAAACTTCATGATGAATCATCCGGCGCAACAGGGGCAAAGCGGCGGCAATGAATGGAAAATTTACGGAGGACATCGCTTGTGGCATTCCCCCGAGGCGGAACCAAGAACGTATTGCCCCGACAATGAACCGGTTCAAATCGAGGAAATCAAAGGGGGTATTTGTGTCACTCAAGACGTCGAAAAAACGACTGGGCTCCAAAAACAGATTGAAATTATTTTAGAACCAAACGCCGCCAAAGCGACTTTGACCCACAAAATTTATAACCGCTCCCATTTTGATATCGAGGTGGCTCCTTGGTGTTTGAGTGTTTGCGCTCCCGGAGGAGTCGGTTTTGTCCCTTTCACGGGCAAGTCGCGCCCGAATAAATATTTGAATGACCGTATTCTTTCGATTTGGCCCTACACTGATTTATCAGACCCGCGTCTGAAATTCTGCTCGAATGGAATTGTCCTCCGGCAGGATGACAAGGCGACCACCCCGTGTAAATTCGGGGCAACCTCAAACTACGGTTGGGCAGCCTATGTGCTCGGGAATGAGGCTTTTATTAAAACGATTCCTGTCCAGTCCCTTGAGACGGGAGCCCCGGTTTTCCCGGACAATAATGTCGCTTGGGAGCTTTACACTTGTGACATGTTCTTGGAGTTGGAGACCCTCGGTGCCCTGACAAAAATTGCCCCCGGGCAATTTGCCACACACACGGAGGAATGGGAATTCGTCCCTCTCGACTCTCCAGACACACGGATCGGGGAAATCAAGTCCGCTCTCGGATAGAGTTGATTTAGAAACAGGATATGGATTTTGAGTTAAACTTCGGTTGGCCCGAGTGGTTGCTGGTCAACGGCGCGCTAGTGGCCATCTACTACGTCTGGTTGCTGGTCGTGGTCGTGACGTGTCAGATCACTGCGATGTCTTATATCAGTTCCCCCCGCTGGAAAGCTTTCATCTACGCACTGCCGCTGCCCTTTTCCGTCGGACTATTTGTTGTGGACGAACCGATCAATGCCACGAATGTATTGGGTCTGTTGTTATTATTGGTTTACATTCATCTCATTCGTTTATTCTACAATAAATGGGGTTGGAATATCATTCTTTCCATTATCATCTCTGTCATTGTGTATATTGTTGCAGGCAGTATTGGTCATTCGCTTTTACCGGATACACCCTCGACTTTTCTGGTTTCTTTGGTCATCACAGCGGCTGTATGTTTGGTGATCATGCAACTCCAGCCTTTTCGTGATGAGCCCGGACATAAGACGACTTTACCTGTCTATGTTAAATTACCCATGATCATTATCGTTGTATCAATCTTAGTGGGGATGAAAAATTCGTTAGGAGGATTCATGACGACGTTTCCTATGGTCGGTGTTCTGGGTGCCTATGAGTCCCGATATTCTCTATGGACGATGAGTCGCCAGTTTCCGCGTTTGATCCTTTGTATTCTTGTCTTGATTGTTGTCACCCGTTTTGTTGAAAGAGTTTTCAGCCTGCCATTCGCCCTTTTACTCGGATGGTGTGTGGCCCTGCCTCTCTTGTGGAAAATTTCAGTCAAAGATAAATGTACTCTGAACTCGAAACATCTTGCAAATGCCCATAAATCTAAAAAAACAAGATAGCTTGATATTTTTATGAAAAAACTGACCTATGTCTTCCTTGGTGCCGGAGGGATCGCCGGATACCATCACAATTCTGCAAAACAGATACCGGAACTCTCCTTGGCCGGGGTCTATGACCCTTCGGAAGCAGCGATGGAGGCATGGCTCAAAAAAGAGCCGACCATCCTTATCAATAAAGACCCGCGCAAATTGCTCGAGTTGACCCGTCCGGATATTGCTGTCATTTGCAGTCCCAATGTTGCCCATGCCCGCCTCGCGCAACTTGCTTTTGAGGCTGGTTGCCATGTCCTTTGTGAGAAACCGATGGCGATGAGCGTGGCTGAATGTCTGAGCATGGAAAAGAGCCGGAAAGTAGCTCGCAAACAGGGTGCCATTAATTTCAGCTACCGTTACGTTCCGGCCTTCCGTCTGGCCAAGGAAATTGTCTCTTCCGGTGAGCTGGGGAAGATTCAACGCCTCAATGTCCGTTACCTGCAAAGCTTTCTCGGTGCGGAGACTCAAGCCTATTCCTGGCGAAACGACGCAAAAATCGCGGGGTTCGGTGCCCTCGGGGATTTGGGCGTGCACATGATTGATGGAGCCTCATTTATCTCCGGCGAAAAACCTGCCA
>CAYTAI010000004.1:0-773 GCA_964435715.1 uncultured Verrucomicrobiota bacterium
CGACCGCGATGAAAAAAACGCTCGGTTACTCCGCGAGCACCTGCTCTTACACCGACTGGTACGGGACAGACCTCATCGTTTTCTGGGGAAGCAACCCCTCCAATGACCAGCCAGTGGCGACGAAATACCTCCACGAGGCGAAAAAGCTCGGAACCAAAATCGTCATGGTCAATCCCTATCTCGAGCCCGGCATGAAACGCTACTGGGTGCCGTCCACCCCGGAGAGCGCGGTTTTCGGCACTCCGATTACGGATTATTTTTACCCGATCCAAACCGGCGGGGATATCGCCTTCATTTATGGAGTACTGAAAATCCTGATTCAAGAAGGCTGGTGTGATGATGAGTTTATCCGCGACCACACAACCGGTTTTGATGAGCTCAAAGCAGCGACGCTCGCGATGGACATGTCCGTGCTGGAGGCTCAATGCGGCATTGACCGTGAGGGGATTCGTGATTTTGCGCTCTTGCTCAAGAATGCCAAAAACGCCGTCTTTATCTGTAGCATGGGCCGGCCACCACCGGCATTACCCAGCACACTTTCGGCGCGGATGCGGTGCAAATGGTTTTGAATCTCGGACTGGCACGCGGATATGTCGGACGCGAGAAAACCGGCCTCATGCCGATCAGGGGACATTCCAGCGTGCAAGGCGGCGCGGAAATGGGCGCCTACTCGACGGCTTTCCCCGGAGGTGTCCCGATCAATGCCGAAAATGCGCGGGCACTCTCCGCTCAATACGGGTTCCCGATCGGAGATAAACCCGGCCTGACCACCA
>CAYTAI010000004.1:822-1104 GCA_964435715.1 uncultured Verrucomicrobiota bacterium
ACATGCTCGGGGGCAATTTGCTCCGCAATTTGCCTGAGCCGAAATACGTCACGAAAGCATTGGCAAATTGTCCCTTGAGAGTTCACCAGGATGTCATTCTCACCGATCAGATGTTTATTGAACCGAAAGAAGAAGTCATCCTCCTGCCCGCCCAGACGCGTTATGAGCAAACCGGCGGGGGCACCTCGACGACGACGGAGCGGCGGATTGCTTTTACTCCCGAGATCCCGCGCCAAGTGGGAGAAGCCAAAGCCGAATGGATCATCCTGCGCGAGCTCGCGC
>CAYTAI010000004.1:1114-7924 GCA_964435715.1 uncultured Verrucomicrobiota bacterium
AAACCCGAGCTGGAAAAAGTCTTTGGCTGCGAGACGGGCTTGCAAATGCGCGAGGAAATCGCGCGGGTCGTTCCTTTTTATGCGGGGATTGAAAAACTCTCCAAGACCGGCGAGATGGTCCAGTACGGGGGCACCCGCCTTTGTGAGGGCGGCATTTTTGGGACTCCGGACGGACGCGCTCATTTGCGGCCGGTGGAGCTGCCTGTTCTTGACCGACGTGAAGGTGTCTATAAATGCAGCACACGCCGGGGAAAACAGTTTAATTCACTCATCTACGCAGAGGTCGATCCCTTGACGGGTGCACAACGGGATGCCGTTTTTATCAATCCGCTGGATGCGGAGAAATATCATTTGAAAAACGGAGACCCCGTCCGGCTCAAGAGTGATATGGGAACGATGGACGGGCACATCTTCTATTGTGACATTCTCCCGGGCAATTTGCAGGTGCACTGGCCGGAGGGTAATGACATTATCAAACGCGGGGCGGTGGATGCCGGTGGAGGTGTGCCCGACTACAATGCCTATGTGGAGATCGAGCCGCTCGCGCGGTCATGAATATTATTTTGTTTTTCCTGTAACCTTTCAACCAGACGTTTCGTCTCAGGCTGTGAACAAAATAACCCCCGAAAAAGGAATGCACCCTATGACTCCAATCAATCACATGATCCTCGCCGCGGCCGCGGTGACCCTGATCTTCGCGCCATTGGCTGTGAAGGCTCAAAACAATACAAAACCAGCTCCTCCCTCTGAAGAAAAAATGAAGCAAAAAGCGGAAGAATTTGCTGAAAAGCTCGGTTTGACCCCCGATCAAAAAGCCAAGCTCAAGCCAATCATGGACGAGCAACGTGCCAAGATTAAGGAAATCCGTAAAAATGAGAACCTGACGAAAAAAGATGCCCGGGCCCAGATGAAAGCGGTTCGCGAGTCTTATGAACCCAAAATCAAAGCCGTGCTCACGCCTGACCAGCAGAAGAAATTCGAGCAAATGAAGGCCGAGAAAAAAGCCAAATGGGAAGCGAAGAAAAAAGAGTGGGATGAGAAGAAAAAACAGGGTGAAACTCCCGCCCCTTCAAAATCGTAATCCATTTTAGTCCGGGCAGGTCTGTCAAAAACCCGAGCCTGTCATTTTTACCGACCGTGCGGCACTTAGAACGTCCGCACGGTTTTTTTGTGCATGAAACCCCATTCACTTCTGATCGACGCTGTAATGCCATTTATGAATGAAAATCATTTTTGGAGGGCGGAGCTCCTGCGACGCCAACTAGGAATAAGCTACGGTCTCACGGGAGTTCGACCCTCCATAGGAAACAAATATGCAGAAGAATGCGATCCGGCTATTTTTTGCTCATGCGCTTGAAAATGATCCAGCCAGCGAGGATCGTCGCTAGCAGGCATGTGGAGAGGATCGCGATGGACACGGGAATCCCGACGATCTCATGGATCCCCAGCAGAAAATAGAGGGTGAAAGTGACGGCCTCACCCATGACGAGTGCGATGAATATAAGGATGGCGGGATTCATGATTCTGACTCCAGTTGCGCCAGCTCCTCGCGCACAAATTGCGCGAGAGGGGCGATGGCGGATTTTGAAAAGTCGAACTCCGCTCCTGCGGCGCGGAAAAGCTCTGGCAAAGTGGCTTTGGAGCCGAGGGACAGTCCGCGTTTGTATGCGGCGAGAGCTTGGGAAGGGTTTTGCCGGTAGTTCCGCCAGACTTGCAGGGCACCCAGCTGGGCGATGCCGTATTCGATATAATAAAAGGGATATTCGAAAATGTGGAGTTGCCGGTGCCAGGACGATTCCAGGGATTCCTCGAACCCGGAATAATCCTCAATCCCGCCGAATCGCCCGTGCAAATTGCTCCAGGCGGCGCGGCGTTCGGTCACGGAGTGGTCGGGACGGGTGTAGAGCCAGTGTTGGAATGCGTCGACCTGGGCGATCCAGGGGAAGACTTTGATGATGCCTTCCAGATGCACTTTGCGCGCGCGCTTGGCGTCGGCGGCGGGGTAGAACTCATCGAGAAAAGGACTGGTCAAAAGCTCCATGCTCATGGAGGCAACCTCGCAGAATTCAATCGGCGCCCCGCGCAGGAAAGACATGTCCTCCTCCCGTGTCGCCAGTGCATGGAAAGCGTGCCCCGCCTCGTGAACGAGTGTCTCCACATCGCGCTGGACACCCACGGCATTCATAAAAATGAAGGGCATGCGCGATTCGCTCAGCGTGGACTGGTATCCGCCCGGTGCCTTGCCCTTGCGGTTTTCCAAATCGAGCAAATTGTTCCGCACGAGGATTTGAAACTCCTCTTGGAGTCCGGGGTCGAGCCGGGCGAAAACACGGTCGGCCTTCGCGAGAAAATCATCCACTCCTTGAAATGGTTTTAGCGGGGCGAGGTTGTCCGGATCGACGGACAAATCCCACGGGCGCAATTTGTCCAAACCCATTTTGTGTGCGCGTTTCTGCTGGAGTTCGCGCGCCAGAGGCACGAAACATTCCGCCACCGCCTCGTGGAATGCCTCACAATCGGCGGGAGTGTAGTCGAACCGCTCGAAAGCGCGGAAGGTATAATCCCGGAAATTGTCGAATCCGCTATTGCGCGCAATTTGCGCGCGCAAGGGGCGCATTTGATCGAATATCCGGTCGAAAGTGTCGCGATCCCGGAGTCTCCGGGCGGCGATGAGTTTCCAGACTTCCTCGCGGACACTGCGGTCGGGTTCCTCCAAGAGCCGGGAGATTTGGGTGAGCGTTTTTTCTTCACCCTTGTATTCCACCGTCATAGCACCGCTGGTTTTCTGGTAATTCTGCGAAAGTTTGGCAACCTCGGTCTCAATGGGCACATTCTCCTCGCGGAAAAGCGCGACATGATTGTCCACGCTGCGGATGTGAGTGGCGTAACGTTCCGGCGGCAATTGTTCCTTGAGCGGCGAGGCTGAGAGCAATTTGCTCAGGCGGAAACTCGCGGATTTGAGGGGCGGCTCCACATTCTCGAGGAAATCGAGGTAACGCTTTTCCCGCTCGGGATCATCGGTCTGGCAGGTCATGGAGATATAGCGGCGGCTGCCTTCCTCTGAAATCACCGCGGAGAGTTCACTCCACCGTCCGAGCCACGCTTCCAGTCCCGCCACATCGGCGATTGAGGCAAATTGCTCTTCCAACACACGGCAGAGCGGGGCAATTTGCTCCCAGCTGCCGGCATCAAAGGTTTCGGGCACAAAAAACCGCTTTCGATACGGTTTGAGATTGGTATCAAAAGCGGTGGTGGAAATCATCCAACCAGTCATTAAAGACTAATTGCGCATTTGTAAACGTCTTTGCACGAGTGAAGTCGTCCCCGCTGAACGCGTGGAGGATTCAGCGGTGCTTGTGGCCTCTTGGACAGGAGGTTGTGACTTTTTGACATGGTCAACGACGTAAGGCGTGCGGGCATGAACCACATCGGATTTCGGCGGGATGAAGCTGTAACGCTCGAAAAGGGTGCGGTTGGTCGTATCCACCTGTTTCGCCGTGTAGGCATTATCCGGCAACACCTCGATCTTGAGTTTTTTGCGACCCCAAGAGTAGAGCTGTTTGCGGGAGGCATTCGGGATGTAAAGGTCGATAATGGTTCCTTTGATCAAACGTCCTTTGTCACGGACGACAAAGATTTGGTCGCCAAAACCCTCGATTTTGACTTTGGTGCCCGGGGGAAGAACCGACCAATCGGCGGCAATCATGCCCCATTTGAGTCTTTGTCCGCCATCGGCTGTGATCGGACCCCATTTTCCGTTGCAGGCGGCACTATCGGAATAGGCCGTTACCACCCATTGGTCTGCTTTTTCTTCGACAATACGGGTCGATACCTTTTGCCGGGCTTGCAGTGTTTGCATCAGCCCGAGGCATGTGATCATTGCTGTTAATACGAACAGGGTTGTTCTTTTCATAGATAAGACCTCCTCTTATTTTTGTTTAAAAGGAATGCACATATTCGCATTCCCCGTTATCTCTTCCCCAGCCGACATATTGGGCTGGTTCATTCCCTCGTTCTCGTGTTCGGGCTTAATTGTGGAGCCGGGACAAATTTTTTCAATAGGTATTATATGAGTGGTATCTATATATGGGATGAGCGGTGATTTAACCCTCTACATATTGTGTAAATGAAAAAATTTAATTATCGACACACAAGAAAACGGGTTTTTATTGTGAAAAATGTATTATCCAGTGCAAGTTTCTCTCCTGCATTTTTTTGCCTGACAAGAACTGATTTTTGACTTTTTGGTGCTTCCGCACATTCAGATGATTCCCGCAAATTTTGTGTCTGCCCTGGAATATTTAAGTATACTTATGACATGATAGTCACAAGTGCTTTGTTGACAGTAAAATAACGAAGCTCTATTAGATTTTATCATTCATGAACCCGGCTTTTTTCACACGATTTAAAATTATTTTGGCCTTTGTGGCTGTCTATTTCATCTGGGGTTCGACCTACTTGGGGATGAAATTCTCGGTGGAAACCATTCCTCCGCTGTACTTGAGCGGTTCACGGTTTACCTTGGCGGGTATTATCCTGTACTTTTGGAGCCGGTTCAGAGGGAGAGCCAGACTCAGCCCCGTGCAATTCCGGGAAGCGATCATCAGCGGCATTTGCCTCGTGGTTTGCGGGAATGCCGTGGGCAGTGTGGCGGTTCAATACCTTGACTCTGGTGTTCTGGCCCTGATTTATGCCTCGGTTCCCTTGTTTATGTTCATCCTCACGATCCGGGGGCAAAAGCGGGATTCATATTTTGTAATGAAAATCTGCGGTATTATCATGGGTTTTTTGGGAATCTACCTTTTATTGAGCCCTCATCAGGATTCATGGAAGACCGCGGGGATATTTGCCGCCCTCGCCGCACTGGTCTCATCGGCGATCTGGGCGTATGCTTCTGTCCGGATGAGGCAGGTCAAAGTCGATGACCCGGTGGGCTTTACGTCGGTGCAAATGATTTCCGGAGGGTTTATTGTGCTCGCATTGAGCGGTGGAAACGGTGATTGGTTGGGGTTTCATCCTTCAGACGCATCGCTCAAGAGTCTCGGGGCGTTTGCATTTCTCGTGATTTTTGGTTCGATTATCGCATTCTCGAGCTACAATTTTCTCATCCGCCACGTCGAAATCAGCAAGGTCTCCACCTACGCGTATGTGAATCCCGTCGTCGCTGTCCTGCTGGGGACATGGTTGAATCGTGAACACCTCCCCTTCCACGCCCTCCTTGGCGCCGTCATCGTGGTGACATCCGTTTTTATTGTGATCTCGGCCGGTTCCCCTTGGTCAAACCGTCATTTCCTCCGCCTCTTCAAGAAGCAAGCGACAATTGCGGGGGAGTAGAGGAGTAGATTTTTTTCTGGTCAGAAAGACTTGATCTAGGCAAGTTCCCTTGGATGGCGGATATGATTCCTGGCGAACTACCGCAAAATGCCACGGTCGGAGAAAAACGGGTCTTTGATATTCTCAAAAAACTTCCCGATGGTTGCATTGTCTATTATGAACCTCGAATTAGCAGGAGAATCCCCGATTTTGTCGTAATTGCTCCCGCATTGGGAATCATGATCATTGAGGTCAAGGGGTGGTATCTGGGCAATTTGCTCCAGATGAGTCCTGAAGAAATCGTCCATAAACAATATGGCATCCCAGTTCATGACAAACATCCATTGGCTCAAGCCCGCGACTACATGTGGCGATTGACGAAAGAATGCCAGCAATCTCTTGATATTGGCCAGCTCCTCCAGAAATCAGGACCTTACGAGAATAAATTTATTTTTCCGTTTGGACATATTGCCGTATTGACTCAAATCTCGGGCGTAAAAGCCCGTGAGAAATTTTCTCATTTTGACAAGGTTTTCCCCCCGTCCTGCGTGATTACCTCTGATGAATTGGAAAAATGGGCATCAATGGATCGTGAGCATCTCCATAAGTCTTTGGGTGCCGCTTTTGACCCAACATGGACTTTTCCTCCCTTAGACAAAACGCAGGTCGATATCCTTCGCATGATTATCCATCCAGAAATACGGATTAATCCTCCCGTTCACCAGATTATCGAAGTGTCCAAGTCCTCCCGACCGCTCAAGGCCGATGACCTCAAAATCCTCGACGCCGACCAAGAACGGTATGCCCGGGCGATTGGTGAAGGCCATCGCATAATATTTGGTGTGGCTGGCTCTGGTAAAACTGCCATTCTCATTTCCCGCGCCCGTTTTCTCGCAGGCCAAGACCCTGGCAAAAATATCCTCCTTTTGTGTTATAACTTCGCATTATCAGCCTATCTCAAGAATACACTCAAAGAACACCCAAATATCCACGTCACACACTTTGACGGTTGGGCCATCATCAATGGCATCATACGCGATAAATCCATCACCGAGAATAGTGAGCAAATGGGGAAACGGTTTCTGTGCAAATTGCGTTCTCACCAAGGCGACTCCCGTTATTTTGATTCGATCCTCGTGGATGAAGCCCAAGACTTTGAGCCCGTCTGGTTCGAGTGTGTCCGGGAAGCCCTCAAAGACCCCGAAAACGGAGATTTGATTATTGTCGGTGACGGAGCTCAAGGTCTTTACAAAACAAAAAAAATCAACTGGTCGGCTATCGGAATTAAGGCTGCCGGGCGCACGATCTCCAGCCGATTCCGCCTGAATCGTAACTACCGCAACTCCACCGAAATCGTTCGTCTCGCCGCACAATTCGCCCTTGCTGAAGACATCAGTGAGGATGAGGGAGTGCAAGCCATCAAAGTCGATCCGTCGAATTCCGTCCGAACCACAGGCTATATGCCGGTGCTTTATGATTCCTTTAAAACCCGTGCAG
>CAYTAI010000004.1:7940-39187 GCA_964435715.1 uncultured Verrucomicrobiota bacterium
TGCAGAAGAGACCGCGCAAATTGTGCAAATCGTCCGCCATTTGCTTCGTGGTGAATGGGACGGCCAGAAAATCGATAAACCCCTGCGCCCCGAAAACATCGCTATTCTCTACCGGAAATGTTCCGATACCTTTATCCCACCTGACGATTCAAATAAGACAGATATCTCACACATGAACGATTTGATAAAATCTATCAAGGAAGTTTGTCCCGTTAAATGGATATCAAATAAATATGACCTTACCCTGCGCGGACAAGTCTGCTCTGAAGGACTCAAAATTCAGACGATCCATTCAGCCAAGGGTCTCCAATACCGCGCCGTGATTATGATCTGGGCCGAACAAATGCCATTCCTCAAGTATGACGGACTCAGTGAAGAGGATGAGAATCGCCTTTTCTACGTCGGACTTACCCGCCCCGAAGATTTTCTCGCCATCACCTACACCGGCAAATCCTCCCTCACCCAAACTCTGGAAAAAATGAAGTAGCCGTAATTGCAGAATGAAATGACCTTTTAAAGAATGCACGCACTTCAATCAGTGGTAAAAATTACTTTAAGTATTCAATCCCAAGTATAACGCAAAGAATCGATGTGATTATTGCGGGGGTATTATCAGCAGGATTTTTTAGAGTTGCGCGGGGGCGGGCATTTCGCATACTCGGGTGGAATTATGAGTAAACAATATTGTCTTCTTTTTGCCGGGCAGGGGGCGCAGGTCGTCGGGATGGGGCGGGATCTCGCGGAGCAATTTGCGGAGGCGCGGGAGGTGTTTGAAAAGGCCGATGCGATTTTGGGGCGGAATCTCTCCGGGATTTGTTTTGACGGACCGGAGGCGGAGCTGACCAAGACATCGAATTGTCAGCCGGGCATTTTCACCCACAGCATGGCCGCGCTGGCTCTCCTGCGCAAAAACAAGCCGGACTTGACGATTGCAGCCTGTGCGGGATTGTCCCTGGGGGAATTCACCGCGCACACCGCGGCGGGAACTTTTTCTTTCGAGGACGGCCTCAAGCTCGTCGACCAAAGGGGAGCTTTCATGCAGGAGGCTTGCGAGTCGACCCGCGGCGGCATGGCCTCGCTCATCGGTGCCGACGAGCAGACCGCCACGCAAATTGCGCGGGAAGCGGATGTGGATGTGGCGAATTTCAACAGCCCGGGGCAAATTGTTCTCTCCGGCGAGGCGGACAAAATCGCCGCAGCAGTCGAAATCGCAAAAGCCAAGGGCGTGAAAAAAACCATTCCTCTGACCGTGGCGGGCGCGTATCACTCGCGTCTCATGAAATCAGCGCAGGAGCAGCTTGGCGCGGTTCTCGCCGGGATGACGATGAGCCAACCCCTTCAACCCGTGGTTGCCAATGTCACCGCGCAATTTGCGCTTGAGCCTGGCGAGATTCGTCACACGCTGACCGAGCAAGTCTGCGGCTCGGTTCGGTGGGATCAGTCCATGCGTTATCTTATTGAGAAAGGGCACATGGACTTTATCGAGCTTGGACCGGGCAGTGTGCTCTCCGGGCTGATGCGGCGGATCAATAAAGAAGCTGTCGTTCACACCATCAGTGATGTGAAGTCACTGGAAGAAACCCTTTCTAAAATAGGGCAGGGGTAGGCCTGGCGGAGCCGGAAAAAGCCGAGGCGTTATAATTTTTATAAAAAAAGAGTTGGCAAAAGGCAGCGGACGCATTAACAGGGAAGCCATTCGTAAAAACCCATGAACAAAACTCTTTCAGGAAAAATCGCCCTTGTGACCGGTGCCGGACGCGGGATCGGCAAAGGAATCGCCCTCAAGCTCGCCCATGAAGGTGCCAAAGTCATTTGCGTGAGCCAGACGGAGAGTTCTTTCAAACTTGTCGAGGAAATGAAGTCCGAGGGGTTTGATGCCGTCGCCGGGCAACTCAATGTGGCGGACTTGGCGGCTGTGCAGGCTTTCGCCGAGAAACTCTGGGAGGAGCACGGGCGGCTCGACATCATCGTCAATAATGCCGGAGTCACCCGGGACACGCTCATGATGCGGATGAGTGAAGAGGATTGGGACACCGTCCTGGATATCAATCTCAAAGGGGTCTTTAATGTCTGCAAGGCTTTCACGCGCAATTTGCTCAAGCAGAAAAGCGGCAAGGTCATCAATATCTCCAGTATCGTGGGATTGATCGGAAATGCCGGGCAGGCGAATTACGCCGCATCCAAGGCGGGACTCATCGGGTTGAGCAAATCATTGGCGCGGGAATACGCCTCCCGGGGGATTACGGTCAATGTCATTTGCCCCGGATTCATTGAGACGGATATGACCGGAAAATTAAACGATGAAATTCGACAAAATTTACTTGCAAAGATTCCCTTGAGCCGTTTTGGTGGCACCGAAGACATTGCCAACGCTGTTTGGTTCCTCGCCAGTGACATGAGTAACTACATGACCGGTCAGGTGATCACAGTGGATGGGGGAATGGTGATTTAATTCCAAAATCCATAACCAATTTTTGAAACAATAATCGTAGGAGATAACAATATGGCAGACAAAAGCACTGAAGATCGCGTAAGGGAAATCATCGTCGAGCAACTCGGCGTGACTCCGGAACAAGTCAAACCCGAAGCTTCATTCATCGAAGACCTCAATGCGGACTCACTGGACACAGTCGAGCTCGTGATGGCTTTTGAAGAAGAGTTCGGAGTCGAAGTCCCTGACGAAGATGCTGAAAAGCTCCAGACCGTCGGAGATGTCATCCGTTATATCGAAGACAAGCAAGACAAGTAAGACATCGTCTGTGTGGATTTACCGCCGTCCGCAGAAAATCATAGGATTTGATTTTCGACGGGCCGGCGGAGAGTTTGAATGAACCGGCAAAGTCCTGCCCCCCTCAGGGGCGGTGTCTCCACCGGAAGGAATAAAAGAGTTTGCAACCAATGCAAACCCGCGTTATTCAAAAATAATATGAGTGAACGTCGAGTCGTTGTAACAGGCATAGGAATTGTCTCTCCCCTCGGGATGGATTTGGACACCTTGTGGAGCAATTTGCTCGCGGGAAAGAGCGGGATCAGCCGCATCGAATGCTTCGACGTATCCGCTTTTGACTGTAAAATCGCTGGTGAGATCAAGGATTTCGAAGGCTCTAAATATTTTAACAACCCCAAAGATGCCCGCCGCAATGACCGCTATTGCCAGCTCGGTGTGGCAGCCTCGCGCAAGGCTGTGGAAGATTCCGGTCTTGATTTCAGCCAGATGGACTGCACCCGCGTGGGTGTCTATGTCGGCTCGGGGGTGGGCGGCATCCTCTCTCTGGAGGAGGGTTACCGTGTGCTCCGCGACAAAGGCCCTTCCCGCGTCTCCCCATTCATTATTCCCCAGCTTATCAGCAATATCGCCGGGGGAGTCATCGGGATCGAGCATGGATTGCAAGGACCGAGCTTTTCGATTGTCTCAGCATGTGCGACTGCCGCGCATTGTATCGGTGAGGCCTATAAAGAAATCAAAGTCGGCGGGGCAGACATTTTTCTCGCTGGTGGAGCTGAGGCCGCGATTGGCTCCCTCGGCATCGGCGGATTTGCCGCGATGCGCGCATTGAGCACGCGCAATGACGAGCCGGAGAAAGCTTCGCGCCCTTTTGACAAAGACCGCGATGGATTCGTCATGGGCGAGGGTTCTGCGGTCTTGATTCTCGAAGAGCTTTCCTCCGCCAAAGCGCGGGGTGCTAAAATTTACGGTGAGATTATTGGCTACGCCAATACCACGGACGCCTACCATATCACCTCTCCGGCTCCGGAAGGCGCCGGTGCCGCCCGTTGTCTCAAGCTGGCTTTAGCTGGTGCGGGGTTGAATACCACGGACGTCGATTATATCAATGCCCACGGGACATCGACCCCGACCGGGGATATTTGCGAGACACAGGCGATCAAATCCGTTTTTGGCGACCATGCCAAAGTGCTTTCGGTCAGTTCCACAAAATCCATGACGGGGCATTTGCTCGGGGCAGCAGGGGCGATTGAAATGGCCGTTTGTATCAAGGCAGTCCAGGAAAATAAAATTCCACCGACCATCAATCTGGATCATCCCGATCCCGAGTGTGACCTCGACTACACGGCTCACACCGCCAAAGAGCGCAAGGTCGACACCGCCGTCAATGACTCTTTCGGGTTCGGCGGACACAACGCCGTGGTGATAGCAAAAAAATTCGTCGGCTAGTGTGCCATTTTTAATCAGTGTTGATCGTGCCGGAGGAATGCAATACTGATGGATGCAGCACCTTGGAAAGATGTCCTGTCTGACGGAGTTTCTCGCGC
Organism: uncultured Verrucomicrobiota bacterium; assembly: GCA_964435715.1. Classification (GTDB taxonomy): domain Bacteria; phylum Verrucomicrobiota; class Verrucomicrobiia; order JAWXBN01; family JAWXBN01; genus JAWXBN01. The sequence goes on from CAYTAI010000004.1 coordinate 12,213, forward strand.
GCGGTTTCCCAGTCGGGCGGTTCAGGTGCGGGCTGCTCCCAATTTGCATAAGCGGCCTCGTCACACCATCCGGCGAGCATGGGCATTGCCTTGAGGTGGGCTTTTGAATTCCGGTATTCCCGCATGGAAGCTTCATCCCGCCAGCATGTGAGTGTCCAAAAAGTCAGTCCTTTTGTGCGGCGAACTGTGGCACGAAGGCAGCCTGGCGCCTCTTTTGCCTGACGCAACGAGGCTGAGGCATGCCTGTAAAACGGAATCAAAAATCTCCAGGAGCGCAACCGAAGCCGTGTGACAGAAACAAGAATCATGCGTTCATGGGGCAAATTTTTTCACAAGGCCTGAAGCTGTGAGGCCAGATCGAAATCTTTTTCCGTGAGTCCGCCCTCGTCATGCGTCGAGAGCGTGAGGGTGACTTTATTCCATCGGATATCAATGTCGGGGTGGTGGAATGCTTTTTCGGCGAGGATCGCCACCTGCGTGACAAACCCCATCGCCCCGGCAAAATCTTTAAAGACAAAAGTCCGCGTGATGGAGCTGTCGACCTTTTGCCATCCGGGCAAATCGCCCAGAGCGTGTGCAATTTGCTTTTGAGTCAGGAGGCTCATTTGCTTTTCAAATCCGGCTGGGTTTGCTGGGTCGCCGGGAGACTCGAGATCACATCCTTAAGGTAATCGGCGCGCTCCTGGGCTTCTTTCATTTTGGGACGGGACACGGTGTAGTAACCCGTCACTTGCTCGGGCAGGCGCAACATCTGCACGGTCAACTCATACCCTTTCGGAGTCGTGAGGTGGAACTCCCGCACGAGGCGGATATACCAATCACGGAAATTTTTCTCGTGTCCGAAATGCCATGCGCCGAGGAAGGGGCGGAGGAATTTCATCCTTTTGAGCGCGGAGAGCATCCAGTTTTTGGTATTGATCCGGAAATCAATGGAGTGCCCGAAAAATTCGTAGTGCGGTTTATTCAAGTGCGTGTAAGCGATTTTGTCCCCGCGTTTGGGGTCGACCGAATAACGTTGACGGTCACGGGCGAGCTTCTCCTCGCTGGTGAGCAGATGAGCGACGTAAAACTCATCTTTGATGCACATGACCTTGGCGAGGTTTTGAATGACGGCTTTGGTCGCGAGAAACCCGAATTCCTTCGAGTCCTTTTGATAAACCTGTGTGAGGATGGAAATGTATTCTTTGGCAAAGGCAAGACCCTGAAACTGGATGCAATCATAAATCCGGATGGCAAGGTGATAATGTCCGTCGGCATCAATCTGGATTTTACGGACGGTTTCCTCGACGAGATTGCGGTAGCTCTGGGCGAGGGTGTGGCTTTTCAGGGAGAGAATGCCTGCTTTTTCCTCAACGGTCTTGAGATAGTTTTGCATGGGGGCAATCCCGAAAAGAGCGGGGTCGCAAACGATTTTTCGCCCCAGGGCAAAGGCTTTGAGATTGGCAAGGGATGCACTGCCGGTGGTTTCGCGAATCGCCCATTCGATGCTCTCCATGCTCACGGGCAAGAGTCCTTTTTGGTAGGCGATCCCGATCATCATGATATTAACGTAGAGTTTCGTGCCGAATACTTTTTCCGCCAATTGCGAGATATTGAAGCTGAAATAGCTTGAGGGCTTTGTATACTGGCGGATGATTTTCTCGAGGGAGCCCGTGTCGAAATCCTCGCGTCCCAGCAAAGTCATGATCGTCGGGGTCTTCTCGGTATTGATTACGGCAGTGGTATAATCCGGTGAGGCGATCCGGGTGTGACCTTTTGGATTGAGGCTCCGCGCCGCCTCGAGGATGTCCACGCCCAGCAGGGCATCAGCCTTGCCGTAGGAGGCGACTTGCGAAGTGTGGTTTTGTCCGGGCTTGAGGAAGGACACCAGGGAGTAGACCCCGCCATTGCGGATGGCCAACCCGTTTTTCTCGGAGAACATGACGTTAAAACCTTCTTTGTGTCCGGAACGAACAAGAATCGCGGTCGCTGTCGCGATCCCCATGCCACCGACACCGGCCAAGAACATTTTCCAGGAGTGTTTGAACTCCGAGAGCCGCGGCTGCGGAATATCCGCAAGGTTGTAAGCATCAATCGGGTTCGGCGGCGGGGACTTGCGGAAGATGGTGACCTCTTCAAAGGACGGACACACATGCAGTTTGGTACACGCGGTATCGGCAACGCACCAGGAGAGATCCGTCTGCACTTTGCGTCCGTAGTCCGTGTCCACAAAAGTCAGCCCGGGGCAACCTGTTGATTTCGTGCACTCGAGACAATTTTCACAGACATCAGGTGTGATATTGATGAATTTCTTTTCTTCGACAAAGCCCTTTGCCTTGAGCTCGGCGCGTTCCTCCCGGGCTTCCCGGCGGTGGAAGGTAATGCCGCATTCCTTGTCGGCGATGATGACTTTCACGCCGTCTTTGAGGATGGTTTCTTCGAGCAGCTCGCGGTAACTCTCGCGGTACGCCGGATTTGTGCGGACAAGAATTGTCTTGTGCGCTTCCACCATGCCTTGCACGACCTTCTCGATGTCCTGGGCAAATGTCTCGCGTCCGAGCAGATCATAATCCACCGAAGGCGTGGGCTGATGCCCGGTCATGGCGGTGGTTTTATTGTCCAGAATGATGAAAGTGATGTCCTGACGGTTTTTAACGGCGTTGGTAATCGCGATCTGTCCGCTGTGGAAAAATGTCGAGTCGCCCATAAAGACGACTTGTTTGTTTTTAATGAAAGGATCAATGCCCGCGCCCGTGCCGCCGCCCAACCCCATGCCTGAGTAATTGTGCATCAGGTCTTTGGTCGGCTCGAACATCAGCATCGTGTAACACCCCGTGTCCCCGTGGAAAACCAGATCAGTCGTCTCGCGCTTGTGCGTTTTGCGCATGTAGTCGCTGTCCATGAATGCAGCTTTGACATCCATGAGCACACTCGCCGAGTCACGGTGCGGGCACCCCGGACAAAAGGTCGGTGTGCGGGCAATGATATCCACCTCGTACTGCGAAGTGAAATCAATCAAGTTGAGCTCCCCGTCGATCAAATCATGATCGAGAGCAAGTCCGTGCGTGGCGGCAAATTGCTTGAGCAACGGGGCGATGCGTCCGACCAGGATGGAGGGATTCAACCCCAGCATCGCGGGGATTCCTTCCAGACCAAAAGGAAACTCCTTGCCATAGACATTGACCGCCTTGACTCCCGGATCTTTTTGATTCATGCGGATGATAATCTGAGCCACTTGCTCCTCGATGAATCCGCGGCGTTCCTCGACGACGACGATATTCTCCACACCCTGTGCAAATTGCGTGATCAGAGAGGGGTCGATGGGGTAGCTGAGTCCCAGCTTGAGCAGCGGGACAGCCGAGCCTGCGCCGATTTCGGAAAGGGCGTGCTGGAGGTAATTGTAGCTCATGCCCGCAGCGATGAATCCGACGGGTGCCTTGGCGGAGTCCGGCGCGGGGGCATTCACAAACTGATTGATTTCGAGCTCGCGCGCGGCCTTCCAGAGGCGTTCGACGCGCGAAGGCATGTCCTGCTCTTTGCGCCAGGTGCGCGGAGGCAGGAGAACCATGTCCTCGACGCGGAGCCCTTTTTTGGTGTCGAGAGTGGTTTTATTGATCGTATTGACTGAGGGAAACTGATTTTTGCGGACGAGGACGGAGGCTCCGCCGTCGGCGTGATTGGGGGTCAGCAGATAACCGATGTAGAGCTCCGCCTGACGCGAGAGCTTGAAAGCGATATTGACCCAGTCTTTGACCTCTTGGAAAGTGCTCGGCTCAAGCACCGGCATCATAAGATGTTTGCAAAGGAAACGGGAATCCGCTGCGACTTGGGTGCTTTCACTCCACGGATCGTCACCGAGGACGATGACCGCGCCGCCATCGGGGTGGGCGCCGGCGAGGTTGCCGAGAGCCAGCGCGTCACTGGCGACATGGACACCCACGGATTTCATCGCCGCAATCGCCCGCAAACCGGACATTTGTGAGCCATTGACCATTGCCACACTCAGAGCCTCGTTATTGGCCATCGCAGCGTGAATCCCGTACTTTTTGGGTAATTCTTGAATCGACTCGATACAATCGAAAAATCCGGCGACGGGAGAACCCGGATACCCGGTCCACAGATGCGTGCCGCCATCCACTTCCAATAGCCCTTTCACAAGCAACTCATTGCCCAAAAAGACTTCAATTCCCTCTTCTCGTAAAAACCTGGGGTCTACCTTCATTGTCGGTAAATTCTGCCATAGTCATGTCACAAGCGCAACCATGAAGAAAATACAGAGCCTGTCCTTTTGAAAAATTTTCGTTTGACTCAAGATGATTTATATTCGATTGAATGGACATGCCTGACCTGAAAAAAGTCCGCTCTTTTGATCTGATCGAGCCGAGGATTGAGGCTTTAAATAGACATAAATCTCTTGAATGCAAGGTAATCGGTAAAATCAACAGGCATCCGTTTTATATGTTGGATAATCTTCAGCAGATATCCAACCCAAAATACTCAGTTCATCTGACAGCGGGAATACATGGGGATGAACCCGCCGGGGTGGAGGGACTACTGCGGTTCATGGAGCAAATATCACCGCGGATTCTCAAGCAAGTTGCTCTGAGTGTTTTTCCCTGCGTCAATGTCTGGGGTTACGAGCGCAACTCGCGTGAGAATAAAGCCGGGCAGGATATCAATCGTTTATTCAAACCCGGAGCAAATTGCGCGGAGGTGGATCTGATGAGGATCGGGTGGGGACGGCGTCAATTTGATTTGGCAGTGACCTGCCATGAGGACTATGATTCGCCAGGGGCATATGTTTATGAGTTAAAAGAAAAACATCCATTTTTTGGTGAAGATATCGTTAAAGCTTTTTCAAAACATGTGAAAATCGACAAAAGACCTGTTATTGAGGAGCAATTTTCCATCAACGGGGTTATTCGCCGGGATCTGAGCAAATTGCCCCGGGGACTTTACCCGGAAGCGATTTATCTGGTGAAAGGATCCCGGGCTCATACCCGTCACACCCTGACACTTGAAACGCCGTCACTGCAACCATTTGAAGAGCGTGTCGCCGCGCAAATTGCCGCACTCAAAAAATGTTTCAATCTCCTTCTGGCAAAAAAGTCTCCAGACATGCAGGTGAAATGAATCCGGCTTGTCACAAGTTGAGCTCCAAAGCTGGTATAGGATATGCTTGGTGACTTCCCGTGAGGATACCTCCGGCTCCTGGCTCGTGGGGACATTTATCCCTGAATACACCCGATGACTTGAATGACAATGACAGCGATACCGATCATGACAAAACAGGCTGATATCAAACTCCTTCCTGGTCCGCTTGAAGATATTCTCAAACATCTGCCCGGGACACTGGGTGCGGAAGAGGTCTACTCCCATTTGGAGAATATGCCTGCATATTATTGGGATGAGTTGACCAAGGCGGATTTGATTTTCCATCTCACGACCATCAATGAGTTTTTCATCCGCCTGATCCAAGAGCCGGTTCGCGGAGCCGCGCTCGTTGTCAAAACCCGGCATTTCCCGAAAAAAGGATATTCCGAAGTCGCCGTTTGCACTTGGGATCGAAAAGGTCTTGTCTCCAAAATTGCAGGTTCACTGACTTGCGCCAAGCTGGATATCAAAAAGGCTTTTGTCTACACCCGCATGGATCATGTGGTGCTCGATGTCTTCCATGTCGCCTCTCCGGAGGGGAAAAGTCTGACTGGCAAAAAAATCATGGGTAAAGTCGAGGCTTATCTGGAGCAGTCCCTTGAGCCGGTGGGTCCTCTCGATCTCAGCGGATTGCTCGAGAATACAATCTTGAACTATCACCGCGCGCGTTGGCAGCGCAAAGGCCGCAAAAAGAGTGCCGATGTCAGTGTCGAATGGGTCAATCACAATTTCAAGGACTACACCTGTCTGCGCATCACGGCTCCTGACACCCAAGGCCTGCTCTACACCATCCTCGACGAGCTCAATGTCCATCAAATCAATGTCCATCTCGCAGCGATACAGACCCGGGGCAAAAAAGCATTGGATGAGTTTTGCGTGACCGATTGTTTCGGGCGCAAGCTCACGGATGCGTGTCTGCGCGCGCGCCTCGCCGGAGACATTGAAAAAAGAATCCGGTCCCTCTTTGAGTGATTTTTTTGTCCGTGCCGGGATGGTTGACGCTTGACCCTTGCGCGCATGGGGTTATTTTCTAGCACTCATGTCACGCTTCACACACTTGATTTTTTTCACAGCCGTTTGCACGGGAGCTTTTCTATGCGGACTCTCCGCGCAAGAGGCCTCCCTGCGCCCGTCCCTCGCGGGGGTCGAGGCGAAAGCCTATTTGCTTGTGGACGGTGAGACCGGCAAGATCATTGCTCAAAAAAATGCCAATCAGAAATATCCCCCGGCGAGCACGACCAAGCTGATGACGGCACTTTTAGTCTACGAGAAAAAGGGGTTGAATGGCCGGGTCAAGGTGGTTCCCTCGGACACGCGGGTCGTGCCCAGCCATGTGCCATTGATCCCCGGCGAGGTCGTCCCCGTTAAAGATTTGATGTATGCCACGATCATTACTTCTGGAAATGATGCTGCCAAAGCACTCGCCCGTTACACGGCGGGTTCGGATCAAGGATTTATCGAGATGATGAATGCCCGTGCCCGCCAGCTCGGCGCGCGCAATACCGTTTTTAAAAATCCCAACGGGCTGCCTGCCGAGGGAATGGTATCGACATGCGCTGATCTGATGCTGATTTACCGCAAAGTCCTCTCATATCCGCAACTCGCTGAAATGTTCGGCACAAGGGAGTACATCCTCAAAACCCGAGCCGGCCGCCGCACACTTAGAAACCATAACAGGCTTTTGGGAAAATATCCCGGGATGGGTCCGTCGAAAACCGGATGGACCGTCTCCTCCCGCCATACCTATGCCGCATCGGTCACACGCAACGGGCGCACGGTCTATTTGACCTTATTGAATAGCCCGAATAAATGGCGCGATGCCGTGACCCTTTTTGATTACGCCTTTGCCAATCTCCCCGCGGTTCGCAAGAATCAAAAGTCCACACTCCCAAAATCCTCCTCTTTGACGCCCTCCGTCCTGCCAAAGGCAGCAGTCCGGAATAGACAACCTGAGCCCCCATTGTCTGCGGGTGCCACCCTTGCGGAACCGGTGATTGAGACAGTGGAAGATGATATCCAGATCAGGGTCATTTCCGAGCCGCCTCCCCGACTTTGACCGCGGTGCGCGTGTGGATGACACATTTTTGACTATTCCTTCTTTGCCGTTTCGTCTATGTTGAGTCACCCCATGAAACAGGAATTTGACCCGCTTGTGAAAAAGCTTTTGGAGAGCTATCAAACCATCGGTGCGATTAATCACATCGAAGGGGTGAATTTACCTTCCAAAGAAGCGGTGAGTGTCATCACCCGGGAGCTTTTGCATTTGGTTTTCCCCGGGTTTTACAATCCCCGGGAATTCCATGAGATCGGTTGTGAGCAAGACATCGCCCAAGCCCTTGAGCGTGTGGCTGGACGACTGGAGATTGAAACACGCAAAAGCCTGGAGTATGACAATGCCCCCCGCGCGACGGACAATGCCCCGTCCATTGTGGAAAAATTCCTCTCGAGCCTTCCGACCATTCGTTCCTTGCTCAAGCACGATGTGGCAGCGGCTTTCGAGGGTGATCCGGCGGCAAAAAGTTTTGAAGAAATTATTCTTGCTTATCCGTGCATTGAAGCGATTGCCGTACAGCGCATGGCGCATGTGCTTTATCATCTGGGAGTGCCCCTGCTGCCGCGTATGATGACCGAATGGGCTCACTCCCGTACCGGCATCGACATTCATCCGGGCACCCGGATCGGCACCCACTTTTTTATCGATCACGGCACCGGGGTTGTCATCGGGGAGACGGCACTGATTGGAAATCATGTGAAACTTTACCAAGGTGTCACATTGGGCGCAAAAAGTTTCCGGCGTGATGAAGATGGAAGGATCGTCAAGGGCGGTAAACGCCACCCGACCATCGAGGATCATGTGACCATCTATGCCGGGGCGACAATTCTGGGAGGGGAAACAGTCATTGGTGAAGGCTCTGTGATCGGGGGGAATGTCTGGCTGGTGGATTCGATTGCCCCTCACTCCATTGTGATCATGGAGGATATCCGATTGAGTATCCGTTCAAAAACCGGTGCGTCCACAGTTGACTTTCAAATCTAAAGCCCTAAACTGATAATGAATTAACAGGAATACCCGCATGGAAGAATATTTTCACAACCTCAACTCCGGAGACTCAGATATGAGCGAACTAACTAGCAAACAAAAATTGATTGATGATTTAAAGGTCGTCGTCGCCGACGCAGAAGTCCTTCTCAAAGAAACTGCTGGTCAACTCGGTGAAAAGGCGTCTGCCACCCGTGTGAAACTCGAGGAAGGACTTAAAGTCGCCAAAGCCCGCCTCGCGGATGCCGAGAAAATCGTTCGTGAAAAAGCCAAAGTCGCCACCGATGCGACAGACGCCTATGTCCGTGATAATCCCTACAAGGCCATTGGCGCGGGATTTGTCGCCGGTCTGGTCATTGGTCTTTTGATCCGCGGCCGCGATTAGATTCAAGTCAGGTTCTTGTTTAATTAAGAATATTATGGGACAGGAAGAGACAGGGGTGCCGAATACCCCCCAAAAAAACATATTGCACCGAATCAGCTTGGGGTTGGCTGATGTCCTGGGCACCCGCCTGGAGTTGATCCAGCTGGAGCTCGAGGAGGAGCGTCGCCGGCTCGTGCTGGCGATACTCATGGCCGTGGTCATTGGGGCATTCCTCATGATCGGATTGTCTCTCCTCTCCATTTTTATTGTTGTCCAGCTCTACTGGGCTTACGGATTGCTCGCGCTTGTACCGGTGGCGGTCATTGCTTTTGTCATTGCCGCCTTGATTTTTCAATTCGCCCTCCGCCCCATGGTCAGTTACGGACAGACATTTAGCGAAAGCATCTCTCAGTTGAAACGCGACGGACAATGGCTCTCCGAGCAATTTGTGCGGAAAAATAAGTATTCGTCAGCCGCACAGTCCACGACGCGAACTCCGGAGGAATCTTAAAAAATGCTTAGCAGCCGCGATTACCAGCTCAAAAAAGCCGAGCTCCGCCTGCGGATGGAGTTGCAACGTCAAGACATGGGCGATTGCATCCGTGATGTGAAAGCTGTGGTCAATCCTTGGATCACGGCACTCAGATCCTTCCGCTCCGGGCTGAGTCTCATCGGACCTGTCGCCACAGCCGCCGGTTTGGCAATCCCTTTTGTGTCCCGCTTTTTTGGAAAGAAAAAAGAAGTTTTTCAAGCTCCTGCCAGCAAATCATCCAAACTCGCCACTGCGCTGGGATACATTTTCCCTGCTGCAAAAATCGCCCTACGATTTCTGGTGAAGTAACGTGGAATTAGCGTTTAGATTTTCTTTAATTTCGTCTTTGATCCCATACAACGGCCTATTAGTCGTGGGGTTTGACTTTTAATTTGACACCACTGCACTATGGTGAATATATGAGGCTGACAGTAAATATTGAAAATGATGTTTATACCATCGCCAAAAGTATGTCGCGGGAGGAGGACTGTTCTATCAGCACAGTTGTGAATCGTTTACTCAAAAAATCGATTTATTCCCCGGCTCCATTCACTGCCTCGGAGAAACACCAGCTCAGTGGGTTCCCCATCTCAGCCGGGCTTCGAGTGATGACGAGTGATGACGTCCGCCGAGCCGATGATGAGGATGGAATCTGATGACATGGCTTTTGGATGGTAATTATTGGTGGCTCTCCGAATGCAAACCCACATGTCTCATGAGGCTGCCCACCGGTGGTATGCCTCCCATGCTCCTGAAAAATTTGCGACATGCACGATCACACAAGGAACTCTCCTGCGTTTGCATATGCGTTTTGCACGGGACAATTCAGCCGCTGCCGCTTGGCAGGCATTAAAAGAAATTACCTCGCTATCACGTCATGAATTTTGGGATGAAGGATTTAGTTACGACAGGGTAGCCTGTGGTAAGATTACAGGTTCTGCCCAAGTCACCGATGCATGGCTTGTTGCCTTGGCACAAAAACGCAAAGGCAAACTGACCACATTCGACCAATCCTTGGCTTTGTTGTATCCCGGAACAGTGATTCTTGTCCGGTGAATTTTTTTATGTCTCGTTTTGCTCTCATACCACCGCCTTGCAGAAGGCAACACACATTTTCGAAACTCAGGGCTTCATATTTAGTTTTGATTTTGCATAGGGAAGAGAAATCAATACACCCTTTTCCTGGCGGTGGTTGTTGAACTTTACAATCAAGTCTGTGACTCTGCCGGTGGAAACACTTGCTAATCTGATTGCTGTGGGGTAATTTTTCACAATCTATTCCGTTTTTTCGAATTAATATTATGCAATACATACTCATTGGTCTTCAGATTATTGTCGCGGCAGGCATCCTCAATGTCTGGTTGATCCGCGCGGGAAAATCAACGCCATTTCGCGGGGGTAACGCAAAGAATATGCGTGAGGAATTTGCCGCCTACGGACTTCCCTATTGGTTCATGTGCATGGTGGGCGTGCTCAAGGTCGGGCTGGCACTGGCACTGTTGCTTGCCATTTGGATTCATAGTCTTGCACAACCCGCGGCGATTGGTTTAGGCGTGCTGATGTTGGGGGCGTTTTTTATGCATCTTAAAGTCAAAGACCCCGTTCAAAAAGCGTTTCCTTCCCTCGCGGTGCTGGCGATGTGCGCCGCGATTGCGATTCTTTAACATTTTTTAAAATCCCGCCCAAAACAGGTAGGCATTGAGCACGAGATAAAAGAGTGCCGGGATCATCTGAAGGAATGTGTCTTTGCATTTGATCCGAACACCTATGGCGACCAACATCATCAAAGCCAGCCCGGCGGCGGCGGACTGCCCCATCCACGGCTCGAAAAGACCGGCGATCAAACCAGTGGACGCGCATATTTGTAATCCTCCGACGAGGGTTCGCTGTGAGCCAAGGCGGTAACGCTCAAAATCCCGTTTCATTGCCGCAGAAAAAAAGCACGCTGTGCCATACACGAGGAAAGAAACCGAGGAAAAAATGATGAGAGCGGCATTCAAGTCCCTGACAATAATGCATCTTCACTTCCCTGTCTATGGTCTGCGGTGAAATATGGGGTGTTATGCAAATTTTCAAACCTCTCCCGGCGCGGAGGAAAAGAAGTAACTCATGAGGAATTGTTTTTGATCGCGGGAAGGTTACTGGTATATTTGCCGGGCGAATGACGAGCGAACCCGTTTATCTTGATTTTAATGCGACGACACAGGTGAATCCGGAGGTGGTGGAGGCGATGCAGCCGTATTTCACCGGTTTTTTCGGGAATCCGTCGAGCATTCATTCACTTGGACGGGAGGCGCGTAATGCCATTGACGAGTCCCGGGATGCGGTCGCACGCATTTTGCATGCGAAACCCGCCGAGATTATTTTCACCAGTGGAGGAACGGAGTCGGATAATCTGGCGGTGATCGGGTTGGCGCGGCAGAATAAAGACCGTGGCAGACATTTGATTACCTCGGCGATCGAACACCATGCGGTTCTCCACGCGTTTGAGTATCTGGAGAAAAACGAGGGATTCCGCGTCACCTATCTGCTTCCCGATGCGTTCGGGCAAATTGCTCCGGGGGACTTTGAAAAAGCAATTTGCGCGGACACGATTTTCGCTTCGGTGATGAGTGCGAATAACGAAACGGGTGTCCTCCAGCCGGTCAAAGAGTTGGCGCAAATTGCGCGGGCACGAGGGATTCTTTTCCATACGGATGCGATTCAGAGTTTTGGAAAAATGCGCGTTGAACCTCATGAATGGGGCGTGGACGCGCTTTCGCTGTGTTCCCACAAGTTTTACGGGCCCAAAGGAGTGGGCGCACTTTTTCTCAAGCACGGACTGGCGATCGACCCGATTGCTTACGGAGGATTCCACGAGGGGGATCGACGCCCCGGCACGGAAAATGTCGCGGGGATCGTGGGGTTCGCCACAGCCGCGCAACTTGCGGCGCAAATTGATTTTGATACTGAGGACGCACGGTTGCGTGGACTGACCGAATCCCTCTGGCAGTCCTTGAGCCATTTGCCCGGTGTGCGACGCAATGGCGATCCGGTCAATCGCCTTGGCAATACACTCAATGTGAGTTTCGACGGGCTCGACGGGGAGGAACTGCTCATCAATCTTGATCTCGAAGGCCTTTGCATCTCCAGCGGTTCCGCCTGCATGGTCGGCAGTGTCCAAGCTTCCCATGTCCTGCTCGCGATGGGAGTGCCGGAGCAAATTGCGCGGGCGACCGTGCGATATTCGCTCGGCAAAACAACTACCCCCGAGCAAATTGCCCATGCTGCCCAAGCCACGATTTCCGTGGTCGAACGCCTCCAAAAAATCAAAAGATAAAGTCCTACTTCTGCCTGGAGGATGGCACAGGTTTCAGGGGCATTTTGAGCTGTTTCACCAGTGTATCCGGTGCTTTGGATACAGTACTATTCTCTTGTCTCCACGAGTGTAATTCGTGTGATTTGAATCATTGAAATAGGATTTAAATATGTATTTGACAGGCTGAGTGAAAGAATAAATCAAAATAAAAAATAGCCAAAATCGACCGTTAATCAGGAGTGAAGTGCCAGTTGAATAAGAATTATCGCGCTCCTAGAGAATTAGCTCATAAATCCCGTCAACGAAAAAAACTTTTTCATTGATTCGGCTCATTTGCACAGCCGAACTCTGAAAAAGATAAAAAACTGAGGATGAAAATATGAAACACGGTGTATTTGGGAAAGTTTTGTTGTTGACGATGATTGTCGGGGTCATGACTCACTCGGGTCACGCCCAGACATGGACGGGTGCGGGGAATAATTTATGGAACAACGGAGCCAATTGGGCAGGGGGTGTGCCCTTGGCGGGAGCAGACACGATTTTCAATAACAATGCGAACGTGAATGTGAATGTCAATGTCGGCGGCGTCAATCTCAACAGTATGACATTCAATGCCGGAGCCGGACTTTTTACCTTTAATAACAACCTTTTCAACTTGGGTGCGGGCGGCCTCAATAATAATTCCGGAAGTTTGATCACATTCAACAATCAAATCAATCTGGCAGCCAATCAAACTTGGGCGGCAACCGGGGCGGGACTCACTTTTAATGGTGTGATTACCGGTGGAGGACAATTGAATCTGGCGGGAACACAATTAATCACATTTACTGCAAATAATACATACACAGGAGAGACCCGGATGCAAGCGGGAAGCCAGTTGCGCGTCACAGGAGGGGGTGCACGTATTAACCAGTCCGGATCAGAGTTCCGGTTCCAAGGCAGCGGTGCCACGGTGACTGTGGACAATGGGGCTCAAGTGAATACGGCAACGGTTCGTATGGGAGAACAGGTCGGCGCAGGCAATGGAGCGATCATTATTCATGGAGCTGGCAGTCGCTGGAATACCGCGGGCGATTTATTTATGGGGAATGCCGACAACGCAGGGGGAAACCGTGTCGTCGTGTCGAACAATGGTGTTCTGAATCTTAACGGGAATTTTTTGAGGATGGGCTTTGCACAGAATTCAGGGAATAACACATTGAATCTTTTCAGCGGTGCATCCATGACCAGCGCAGTGGCATTGCTTGGTGGCGGAGCACTGAATACGGGGGGGAACACAATTCGACTGGATGGAATGGGAACCCATTGGCTGCTATCGGGTCAACTCAATATCGGTCAACTTTCGGGGAATAACTCGGTGTTTGTCACCAATGGAGCCGTCCTGAATGCCGCCGGCCATTATGTCATCTTGGGGGAGGGTGCGGGCTCCTCGGGCAATTTGCTGCATGTCACAGGCCTTGGAGCAGGCACGACAAACCTCTTTGGCGACCACATCAGGATAGGGATGGCGGCAAATGCGAACGCAAACAGGATGATTATATCCAATACAACCGCATTGGCTGGAAGCCAAACATATGTTGGATTCGCCGGAAGAACTAATACACTGGAGATATATCACTCAGTGATCGCAGGGACAAATGGGACGATGCATATCGGTGAATCGGCGGGAGCAAACAACAATACATTGATTGTCAGCGGGAGTAGTTTGAATTACAATGGAGAATTGCGGTTGGGGGTGAGCGGGGAACGTAACAGGGTCAATATGACTAATTCGACAGTGCGTTTTGCGGGAAATACCTATGTGGGATTCAATTTTGGTGCGAACAGTAACACTCTAGTGGCTTTGAACACGACATTTTTGAATAGCGCAGGAAGTTTATTTGTGGGTGAGGAGAGCATGGGAAATCTAGCCCATTTTAGGGATAGCACGATGAATTATGCTGGAGAATTGAGGATAGGTGTTGGTGCCAATGGTAATCAAAACCGGGTCATTATCTCGAATTCAACTGCTCAATTTCAAGGCACACATTATGTTGGTTTTGCCGGGAATGGAAATACATTGGATGTTGTTGATTCAACGCTATTACCGAGTGCGGGTAGCTTGATGCTGGGTGAAGGAGGCGGACAAAATAATACGGCCAATTTTACGAGAAGTACTTTTACTTATTTTGGTGAAATGAGATTAGGGATACCGGGTGCTGCTGTAAACAACAGAGTGATTATGAATTCTGCAACAGGGACTGTTCACAATAATTCATATGTTGGCTGGCTGGGCTACAATAATAGACTGGTTGTAAGTAATGATTCCCGATTCACCACGCATAATGCGCTTCTTGTTGGCTGGGCGGGAGGCACAGGCAATCAAATCGTGATGGAAGGGATGGGATCGGCATTGGGTGCAAATCAATTGTTAGTAAATTGGAATAACTCCATACTCCACAACGGAGGCAGGGTGCAAATTCTCTCTGGTGGAACTGAATATTATGGAGGTGCCTACACCGCAGGTGACGGAGCGCAAGTGGCCTCACTGGGTTTTCTGGGCGGCACACACAACTTTAATCACTCGATGACAATCAATACGAATACAGTTCTTTATGGTGCCGGGGCGGTCGTCGATATCAACACGAGCGGAACCGGTTCAAATGTCTTGAATGTTTATGGAACACTCAATCCTGGGAACAGTGATTTGACCAGTTCGTTTTCGACGGCGATCCTGACATTTAATGACAGTATGCATCTTCACAATGGAAGCGTCTCGGATTTTGATTTTATCAATCTGACCACATTTGACCAGGTCAACATTGCAAATAACCTTACTCTGGCATCCGGAAGCATACTGAATTTGGATTTTACAACTTATTCGGGTGGGTTGCCTGCGAGTTTCACTATTTTCAACAACGCTTCAGTGACCGGGACATTTGGTTCGGTGAACTGGCTCGGGCTTGTTTTCGGTGATGTCATTTATAATCCGGCGGGCAGTGGTGATGTCGTTCTGACAAACCTCACGTATTTACCCATTTGGGACGGCGGTGCGGGTAACGCAAATTGGACAGCGGGACAAAACTGGGTTGGCGATGTGGCACCGATCAACAACGGTTCGGCGCGAATTATCTTTGCACTCAACGCTCCCAATCTCTGGCCAAATCCAATAGTGGATGTCGCGTGGAATATCCGTTCCCTCACCTACACCAATACGGTGACCACGGCTTACAATATCTCCGGACAACCAATCACGATTCAGGCTGATACCAATGGAATCGGTATCTTGCAGAATAGCCCGCGGGTTCAAACAATCAGTAACAATATCGTTTTGGCTGGTCATCAGGAATGGATGCTCAATGGAAGCAATCTGGTTGCAAATGGTTTGGTCAGCGGCAATTTTTCTCTCACAAAATCCGGAGTCCGCCCGCTATTCTTGGGTGGTGCTTCGGTGAATACCTTTACGGGTGCCTTTACAAACACAGAAGGAATTGTGTATCTGAACAAAAACGGTGCCTTGGGAACTGTCGGAGGGACAAGTTTTGTCGGACTGGTCAATATCGCCACGCTGGCATTCAATCAGATTGCATATAGCACGGCTGAACCCATTGTCGCACAAGGAATCGGTGACGGTGGATTGGGTGCTTTGCGCGGAGAGACCGGGACAGCAAGTTTTGCGGGACCTGTCCGGTTAAATGATGATACCAGTATCGGGGTTTTAGGTGCGGGCTTGCTGACCATGTCCGGAAACATATCGAATGCCGATGCCTTGATGACCAAAGCCGGTGCAGGTGAATTGATTTTGGCGGGCGTCAACAATACACATGCCAAAGGAACCTTGGTGAGCTCAGGAACGCTCCGTGCCAATAGTCAGACCGGACTTAACTCCGGAACCGGTCAGAGCAATGTGACGGTCTTGGCAGCGGCCCGTTTGGGAGGAAACGGCCGCGTGGGAACCCGCACGACAACCTTTGAGACAGGATCCATCCTGCAACCCGGCTCTGCTTCATTCACAGGCGAGACTTTGACTTTCTCGAATAGCCTGGTGGTTAGCTCCAATACGATTACCGAGGTTGATTACCCGACTCCGATGAGTGGACATATCACAAATGCGATTCCTGCCGGCAATGACTTGGTTCGTATCCAAGGCAATATCAATATCCACACATTGCTCGATACAAACAACTCGACGATTACCGCGCCGGCAATCTCTGAAAATGAATTTTTTGTCTTTGCGGAATATACAGGCACAGCGACCACCCCGGGCTGGTCGACGACACCGCTGCCGCAAACAGCATTTTTCGGGAATGCCGCTTTCCTTTCTTCGACAGTGGTGAGGAGTTCTGCGAATCAAGATTTGGTACTGGTCCATGTCCCGAGTGCGAAACGTCTCTACTGGGTTCGTGCTGACAATCCCGTCATGCCCTTTCCAGCAGGAAGTATGACCGCATCAGCTGCCTTGAATACGGGTGCTACCTTCACGAAAGCCACTCCGACCAGAGTGACAGTCACGGGAAGTTGGAGTGGTTTGCCTGTCGGACTGGAGACCATCCGGTTCTATGGCCGGATTGTGAATAACAGCACTCTCACGGCACGGTATGAAGAAGATTTTTATGTGATGGCAAGTCTTCCTTCCAACCCTAGTCAGTTGATCCCGGTCAAATGGCACTACTCCGACCCGAATATTTTCTACATTGATGTGAATGCAGGGTATTTGAGTTCAGGAAATAGAACCGTTCAATTCCATTTCTTCGGTTACAATAATCCCAATCATGTGCCCAATAACCAAACACGCGGATTTTCCACTGTGTTTTATGTCGCGCAGTCATTTGGCGATCAATCACTCGATTTTGCTTCTGTCGCATTCAGTGAGTTATTCACCAGTCCGCATTTTACAGGACCCACATTGTCATTCAATGCGACCGGGCAAAATGCCGCAGAGCCAATCCCATCGTACAAACTGCTCCATTTAGTGAACTGGACCAGCTACGGGACAGGCAGTCTGACATTGAATATTCCGACACAGAGCTTGAGCGCGTGGAAAGAGGGTCACAAAGAAGCCCGTTTCCAAATCGAGCAAGTACAAGGTCAAAGGAGATTCCGCCCCGTCGCCGTGGAGGTTGCCGGCACAATTGGTGCCACCGACATGGCCTTCAAGGCATGGTATCGGGGTGCGTATGAGAATATCACTGGTTTTGCAGCCGCCAGTACGACGACCTTGGTCGGTGACGGTCACAGTGTGACGGCAATCAACAACTCGCCCGCTTCGGGATACAAAGGACATTTATTTGTGATGTTTGGCACAGGTCAAAGGCGCGCGATTGTCACAGGCCTGCCTGTTGCAGGATGGAATGTCACTGGAAAAAACATGACATTGCGTCTTGTCCCTGCCCGCTTCACTCATGAGGGTGCTGCGCTGGCAAATACAGTGTCGACAGGGAGCATTACTGCAAATGTGAATTACAATTTCGGGTTTGCCACGGCACAGCTGGTGACTCCTCATCATGGGGCAGTGACCGCTCCAGCGACCGGGCATATCGAGGCAACAATCCGTCTGTCCCGTCTGAATACAAAAGCAGGCTCGGTAATCCTCAGGCTGATGCGACCGGATCTTTTGGGAAGCCGTTATCAGATCATGAATGGTTCATCGGTGATCTCGACCCATAACAATGGCGAGGTGACGATTCCCTTCAGTGCGAATCAAACAGTCAAAGATATCAGAATCAGGGTTCTGGCTTCGACCCAAACGGCGGCATCCACTCTCACATTGGGTGTAAGGGCAAGAGAACTCAATACAGTGGAGACCTCGGATTGGGCAGTTGTAAAAGTGGTCTATCCGGGCAGCACAAAATCACAAGTCTCCATTGAGGCGGCTGGTCAGCAATCACTCGCAACAGGATATTACTATTCCTATTTTGGAAATAATATCGCTGCAGCCCAAAAAGCCCGTGTCATTCTGAAACGCACGGGGGATGTATCCGATTCACTGACGGTTAATGTCACAAAGGCCTTGCCACCAGCCGGTCTGGCGGGATTTGGAACAATAAATCAAATGGTTGTGCATGGTCTCGACTACCGGACATTATCCAATCACTATGGTCAGCAAATTACCACGACAGGGAAAATAACTTTCGCTCCCGGTCAGAGCACCGTCAGCTTTGAAGTCGTCAATGCAAATCCGCAGAATGCATTGGGTTTCCGGTATGTCCTGGGCAGTGGCAATGACTATACAGTCAATAGCGCAAAATCATGGGCGGGAATTAAATTCATCGCTTCTGAGAGTAACGGTTCATTTGCACAGAGTCACCAGGTCAGTGTCCAGGCGATTAAACCCGCGACAATTTTCAAGAGTGGCGGTGCGTTAAAAGGTGTGACCAAGACGACGTATCGCATCACTCGCACGGTCAATAGCATCTATGCCAATCCCGCACCCGCGACAGTGGTGAATTTCACCATGTCAGGAACAGCCATTCGCGGTCAGGACTACATCCTGAGTGTGCCAGCCAATACCGTGACCATCCCTGCGGGACAATCTTACGTCGATGTCACAATCACCACAACGGGAAGCACCGGTGTCGGCACGAAGAGTGCGGTTATGACGATCAATGCTCAGGGAGGATACACGGTGACAGCCGCTGCCGCCACGGTGACAATCAACATGGGATTCAATAGACCAACCGTGACGATGACCACCCTGGATGAGAGGGCTTGGGAAAATGGTCCAGATAAAACAGGGTCATTCCGTGTCACCCGCTCCGGGACATCCATAGATGTGAATTCCCCGCTGACGGTATTTTACACGACCAGCAGTCTGGCGGGTGATGCCCTCTTGAATGTTGATTACACGCTCAGCTCTGTGGGTTCGGTCACAATTCCCGCTGGACAGATGTCAGCGGATGTCATCGTCACGGCGATCTATGACAATATTGATGAAGGCGGGAGTGAAAAAGCCAAAATCAACCTGTCGTCGAACGCCGGCTACACCGTTGGCAGCCCGAGCGGCGCAGTCATATTCATTTATGACGGCACACAGCCGGGAATCATTGGCACTCCGGTGCTCAATCCGAATCTTAATCTTTTCCTGCAATAATCAATCCGGAATAATGGGTGCAAGCCAGCCCGGCTCTGAAATATGAGCCAGGCTTTTTTTGTGCCGGATAAAAATACCGGCCTTTATCCTATTGTTTCTTGCGGATATAATCCAGTGCCATGTCACGGGTGGACAATTTGCCTTCGAGCTGGAGGTCGGTGATTTCGTGGAGCAATTTGCCCAAGGTGGGGCCGGGTTCGACTCCCAGCGCGATGAGGTCGCGCCCGGTGACGAGCGGCGGTGGAGCAATTTGCTCCGCACCGAATTCCGCGCGTTTGGCGAGGAGAAAATCGTAGTTATCGAGTTTGCGGTGGCTGGAGAGACAATCGGCGCGGTGGAGGAGCAGCTCCGTATCATAAGTCGGACGGCTCATCATGCGCTTGAGTGTGGAGGTCTTCATTTTTTGGACATCTTTGAACTGCATATGATAGAGCACAAGGTCGTGGACAGCGTCGATGAGGGCATTGGACGCTTTTAAGCGGCGGAGGATTGCCACGGCGAGCTCCGCACCGCGTTTCTCGTGTTCATAATGATGGGGGATGCCCTGAGCGTCAAAGCTCAGACACAAGGGCTTTGCGATGTCATGGAAAAGCACCGCCCAGGCGAGTTCGGGCGAGGGATTCTCCAACGAATCAAGCATCATGCAGGTGTGTGTCCAGACATCCCCCTCGGGGTGCCACTTTGGAGGCTGGGGACAACCCGCCATTTTCAGAGCCTCAGGCAATAGGCGATGGAGCAAATTGCTCTCGCGCAGGAGATTCAACCCCTCTCCGGCGCGGGGGCCGGTGAGGATTTTGGTGAGTTCGTCGCGGACACGCTCGACGCTGACGACAGCAATTTGCGGGGCAAATTGCTTCACAGCCGCCCATGTGGCGGGTTCGATTTGAAAATCCAGTTTATTCGCCAAGCGGACACAACGCAGCAGGCGCAATTTATCCTCGGCAAAACGCGCGTCGGGTTCGCCCACAGCCCGGAGCAATTTGCTCTCCAGATCAGCGCGACCCCCGGTAAAATCGAGAGTTTGCTTTGTCAGCGGGTCATAAAAAAGGGCATTGATGGTAAAGTCCCGGCGCCGGGCATCTTCCTCGGGCGGGGCAAATTGCACGGAGTCGGGGCGGCGGCCGTCCGTGTAATCTCCATCGGTGCGGAAAGTCGCGACCTCTGTGGGCACATGGTCGATGATGACCATGATGACACCGAAAGCCGCGCCGATGGCCTCGGTGCGGGGGAAAAGTGACTGCACCTCATCCGGTGTGGCACTGGTGGCGACATCGTAATCGTGTGGTTCGAGCCCGAGAAGCATGTCCCGCACGCAACCGCCCGCAAAATAGGCGGTATGCCCTGCGTCATGCAGGGTCTGGACGATTTGCGTGGCTTGGATTTGGTTCATGATGTTGTTTATAGAAAATGTAAATGAGTCCGCCGGGCAGGCTGATGATGAGATTGCTGGCAAAGGTCATGAATCCAATGCTCAGCGCGGCAGCGGCAGTGATGCCCTCGTGCACTGTGAGAAAGCGGATATAAAGCCCTTCGCGCACGCCGAGTCCCCCGGGGGTGATGGGAATGGAAACAAGGAGCGTAATCATCGGCACGACAAAAAAGAGGAGTTTGAGGGAGACTCCGCCGGGAACAAAGGCCAGCCCGAGGAAGTAAGTCATAAAAACAAGGGAAGCATGGACGGAGATGGATATGGCGAGAGCTTCCACGACCACGCGCGGGTGTCTCGCATAAATCTGGTAGGCGTCGACCAGGGAGAGAAGCTTTTCGCGCAAGGGCAATTTGCTCAAGACCCAGCCGATCAATGGGATTTTCTGGGGGAGAGAACGCCACAGCCCGATGACAATCACGCCGAGGGCGCCCGCCATGATGGCGACAGCAACCATGACGACCTTGCTCGTGGCAGGCTCGGAAAAAGCTTCGCGGATATTGATCAAAAGCATGACGGCAAAGAGGATGAAAAGACCGATTAATCCGATGAGACGGTCGACAATGATGGACATCAGGATCTGGCTCTTTTTTTCCGGGGCGCCGCGGATGGCATAGACGAGTTTGATCAGGTCGCCGCCGGTGCCGCCGGGCATGAAATTATTAAAGAAACATCCGATCCAATTGATACAAAGCAAGTGGCGCACGGAAAAGACAATCCCCTGGACTTTGAGCAAGAGGCTCCAGCGCAGGGCGGTAATAAAAATCATGTAGAAAGAAAGGAAAAGAACCGGGATGAGGAAAAGATAATTTGCCGCGGCGAGGGTGGCGGGCAGCTCGCGCAAGGACTCCTGGTTGCGCTGGTAGATAACGACAAAAATCACAGTCGCGACAGCGACTTTGACGAGAGTCCAGAGCAGAGACTTGATTTTTTGTTTCATGGGACGGCGGATATGAGTTTCTCCAGTGTCTCGCGGCTATTGACGACATCCTCAGGGCTCGTGCGCGGACTCAGCTCGATGACGCGGACGGCTTCTTTGGCAAGATAGGGAGCGAGCATTTGAAAGTCGACATTTCCTTTGCCGACGGGTTGATGATCCTTGTCGGGTTTGATCACGTCGTGGATGTGCCATCCGGCGCGCCAGGGACCGGTCAACTCCAGCAAATCCGCAAATTTGACAAATCCCAGAAAGTCCCGGCTCTGGGCGTGCCCTGTATCCAGCCAGTAGCGCAAATTGCTCCCCTCGAAACGCTCGAAAAGCGCGGGCAACTCGCGTTCCGTCGGGATTTCCTCAAAAAGGTAGCGCGTCTCGACGCCGAGCAAAATGCCTTGTTGAGTCGCATACTCCACCATGGGGCTGAGTGTCGCGATCATGCTGTCCCAAAAAGGTTTGATCTTTTTTTCCCGTTCCATGACCGCGCGGACTTTGATATCGGCATAGGGCTCAGAGTTCTTTTTTTCTTTTTTATAGAGGGAGACCAGGCGCGCTGTGTGGTCTTTCATCGGCACGCAGCCCAGATGGAGGACGACCGCACGGGCTTCGAGTCTTTTGGCAAAATCAATGGTTTGTCGTGTATGACGAATGGCACTGGAGCGCTCCGTGCGGTTCCGGCTGGAAAAGAGAAAGTAATTGGGCGCGGCATCGACGACTCCGGCGGGGAGAGGGCAAAAGTTATGCAAGCTGGAGAACCGGATGAGCTTGGACTTGTGAGCGCGCAAGATGCCTTCCACCAGGGAAAGTTTGGTGCCATGTCCCAGCTCGACGGATTCAAAGCCGAGGTCTTTGATTTCCTGCAGCATTTTTTCCCCGTCGTGGTGGCGGCGGGAATTCCAACATGTGGAAAGGGAAAACATGAAGATGAGGAATAAAGGAAACCGGAGGGTACTGCAACCCGATACAAAAAAGCCCCGGCTTGAAGAGAGCCAGGGCTTTGAAAGTGATCTATGGGGCGAACTAGAAGCGGTTCATTCCGATCATCATGTTGAAACGCGCGGTTTTTTCCTTACGACGTTTTTTGTCTCCGGGTTTCTCATAGAAACGGCGGTTACGCACATCACGCAAAGTTCCTTCGCGGTCGAGTTTCTTTTTCAAACGACGCAAAGCTTTATCTATTGTTTCACCTTTTTTAAGTCTGATTTCTGGCATAACGTTATATTCACCCCGCTTTCTTTATATTTCAAGGAGGGGAATATTGGCAATTCTATCGCGTCTGGTCAATCATGGGCTTAATATTTTTTAATATTGACCGTTATAATAATTATAAACAAATTATTTAGAGTGACTTATGATTAAACTATACTATGAAAATAGGGAAATGAAATTAAGGTAAAAGACATAAAAAGAGCAAAAAGTCCGGGCAATTTGTGTGAAGGCGACGCGGGGATATAGCTTGAATTTTGCTGAAAATAGAGATCACCAGGATTAAAAGAAGAAAATTCTCTCAATTGAAGGCACTCGAAACTTGTCCAAATTTCATTCAGGATTAGTATCAGGATCAATGTCTGTCCCTTTTGCTCATCTTCATCTGCATACCGAGTATAGTTTGCTCGATGGATTTGTGAGGATTCCGGAGTTAATGAAACGGGCACGGGTACTCAATATGCCTGCGGTAGCGATCACGGATCACGGGAATATGTTTGGCGCGGTGGAGTTTTACCAGGAATCGCAAAAGGAATTTAAATCCGCGCAGGCGAAAAGTCCGGACAAGGAAATCAAACCGGTAAAGCCTATTATTGGTTGTGAGGTGTATGTCGCACCGGGGAGTCGGTTCGATAAACAAGCCAGCAGCGGGCGGGATGCGGCCTTTCATTTCACCCTCTTGGCAAAGGATGACGAGGGGTACCGGAACCTCGTGAAACTGGTCAGTGCGGCTTACTTGGAAGGGTTCTATTACAAGCCGCGGATTGATCATGAGCTTTTGGAAAAGCATTCCAAGGGGATTATCGCCTTGAGCGGATGTTTCAAAGGGGAAATCCCGCAAGCGATTCTCAATGGGAATGAGAAAAAAGCGCGGGAACTGACCGGAAAATTCAAAAGTATTTTTGCGCCCGGCGATTTTTATCTCGAGATGCACAACCATTTGCGCGATGAAAATGCCCAGGTCAACCGTGCACTGGCGCAATTTGCGCGGGACTTTGAGCTTCCCCTGGTGGCGACCAATGATGTGCATTTTTTGGAGAGGAACCACCATGAGGCACACGATGTTTTGATTTGCATCGGGACGGGGCACAATCTCAGTGATGAGAAACGGATGCGTTACTCCCCGGAGCTATATCTCAAGAGCGGCGACGAGATGATGGCTCTTTTTGCCGAGCACCCGGAAGCGATTCGAAACACCCTGGAGATTGCAGAAAAGTGCGAGGTGAAATTTGAATTCGGCAAAAATAAATACCCGAAATACCAGCCCCCCGGCGGCATGAGCGAGGAAGAGTATTTCCGGAAGTTGTGCTATGAAGGTTTTGAAAAACGTTATGGTTATGACCATGCTCATCCGGAGAATGCCCGTGAGAGCAATTTGCCCCGGAATAGCCAAGGGGAGAAGGTTGAGGCAAAGGTTTTATCCGAAAGATTGGTCTATGAAATCGGGGTCATTGAAAAAACGGGGTTCCTCGCGTACTTCCTGATTGTATGGGACTTTATCCACTGGGCGAAAACCAATGGCATTCCTGTCGGGCCGGGGCGCGGTTCGGCAGCGGGGTCGATGGTGGCGTATTGCATGGGCATCACTGACTGTGATCCGATCCGGTTTGATTTGCTTTTTGAGCGATTTCTGAACCCCGAGCGCATCTCCCCGCCGGATATCGACGTGGATTTTTGTCAGACGGGACGGGAGCGTGTGATTCGTTATGTCCGTGAAAAGTACGGGGAGAAGAATGTGTCCAATATTATTACTTTCGGCACGATGGGTGCCAAATCGGTGGTGCGCGATGTGGGTCGTGTGATGGGGTTCTCCTACGGGGAAGCCGACCGGATTGCAAAAATGATTCCGACAGAGTTGAATATCACGCTCAACAGCTACGAGAATAACGGCAAAAAAGTCGACGGGGCAATCGACAAAAACCCGGAGCTCAAACAAGCCGTGGAGAATGAGGAGGCCACCCGACAACTTTGGGATTTTGCCACGCTTCTAGAAGGCATATCACGGAATGCCGGAGTCCACGCCGCCGGTGTCGTCATCGGTGACAGACCTTTGGACGAATATATCCCGCTCGCCCGTGATGCCAACGGGGAAGGGGTCGTCAGCCAATATCCAATGGGTCCTCTCGGCGATCTGGGCATGTTGAAAATGGATTTTCTCGGTTTAAAAACCATGACGGTCATCCAAGATGCCATCGACTTGATCAAGTCCAATCAGGGGCTTGACTTGAAAATCCTCGATGTTCCATTGCATGACCAAAAGACATTTGATCTCCTGAACAAAGGGATGTGTTCGGGGGTATTCCAGCTTGAATCCGGCGGGATGGTCAACCTGTGCAAACAATTCAATATCACCAGCGTCGATGATCTTGTGGCTTTGATCGCGCTTTATCGTCCCGGTCCGATGGCACTCATCCCTGATTATATCAAATATAAAAAAGGTGAAGCAGCCATAGAATATGCCCATCCCCTGCTCGAGCAGGTTTGCGCGGACACATTTGGCATCATGATTTATCAGGAGCAGGTCATGAAAGCGGCTTCAGTGCTGGCGGGATACACGCTCGGTGGCGCGGACATGCTGCGCCGTGCAATGGGCAAAAAAGATGTCGAGAAGATGAAGCAGGAGCGAGCCAAATTCGTCGAGGGCTGTAAAAAACTCAATGGAATCGAAGCTAAAAAAGCGGAAGAGCTTTTTGATTTGATCGAAAAATTCGCAGGATACGGCTTCAACCGCTCCCACTCCGCGGCTTACGGTCTGATCAGTTATTGGACGGCTTATTTGAAGGCAAATTACACAGTGGAATTCATGGCGGCGGTGCTCTCCAATGAGGTCAATAATACCGACAAGATTTCCTATTATGTGAATGCCTGCCGTGAGTTGGGACTCAAGATTCTCCCGCCGGATGTGAATGGCAGCGGTTCAAAATTCTCCGTGGAAAATGGGTGTATTCGCTATGGGCTCTCCGCCGTGAAAAATGTGGGGGAAGTCGCTGTCGAGTCGATTATCCAAGAGCGTTCGCAAAATGGCTCCTTCAAAGACATGGAGGATTTCTGTGAACGTGTGGACTTGCGTGTGGTGAATAAAAAAGTCATCGAAAGCCTGGTGAAGTGCGGTGCTTTTGACTCTGTGCGAACCGGTTCGCGCAAAGGATTATTCCTTTCGATCGACATGTGTCTGGACCAGGCTGCCTCACACCAGAGAGACAAGGCGAGCGGGCAGAACTCGCTCTTTGCCCTGATGGATGAAGGAGAGCAGGCCTCGATTAAAGGAAAAAACAATGCGGAGTCCGTGATGGAATGGCCTGAGTCTGAGAAGCTGGGATATGAAAAGGAGCTGCTCGGGTTTTATGTCACGGGACATCCGCTTGATGAATACCGCGCGACTATCGCCTCACTGTCATTAAATTCCATTCTTGGCATGAGTGATTTGCCAGACCGCAGTTTCATCCATGTGGCGGGGATTATTTCCGCTGCCGACAAGAAAATCAGCCAGAAAGATGGCCGGCCGTGGGCGATTATCCAACTTGAAGATCTGACAGACAGCATGGAGATGATGGTCTTTTCGGATACGTACGAAAAGTGTGCGACCAGTTGCCGCGCGGGTGAAGTCGTCGTCGTGGCGGGAACCGTCGACACGCGTGATGAGAAGCGCAAGTTGCGTGTGACCGAGCTTTTTCCGCTGAAAGATGCCATGCAACGTTTTGGCAAGGAGCTCATGATCCAGCTCCGCGCGACAAATGGATTTTCTGATCATCTGGGCAAATTGCGCGAGCTCTGTGATCAAAACTCGGGAAAGGTCAATGTCCTGATCAGGGTCGAGCTTGAGAGCGGTGATCGTGTCTACCTTGAGGCCGATGAAAGGTTCAGCGTTTCATTGAACCCGGATTTTTGTCTCCGTCTGGAATCAATCGTCGGCAAGGAGGGTTACCGTCTCAAGGGGAAAATAGACACACCCCCGCCACAAGAAAAAAAGCCC
>CAYTAI010000004.1:39202-39445 GCA_964435715.1 uncultured Verrucomicrobiota bacterium
TGGATGAAAAAGAATGCCAGGTATACCAAAGCGGATTAGGTCAATTGTCGTTGTCATGGATTGATTTTTCACTCTTGATTCAATACCTCCGCTTTTGCTAGCGGCAGTTATGTTTCAACTCGGGGCTTCGATCTTGTAGCCGACTTTTATACGAAGGCTGTTGATTTGAAAAAAGGCTAAAATAACAGTTAATTCAAGATGGTCTGATTCCGGAAAAACAAAAAATTAATCATTCGCAAACTG
>CAYTAI010000004.1:39471-39717 GCA_964435715.1 uncultured Verrucomicrobiota bacterium
AGCATTTATGCAAACACATCCGGCTGTCCATGAAGAAATTGCCAATAAACGCCGAGCGATCACAACACAAATGGCGCACTCAATCATCGGTCAAGAGTGGGTCATTGAGAATCTCATCCTCACTCTCTTTTGCGGTGGACATGCATTGATCCACGGTGTGCCGGGTCTCGCCAAGACGCGCATGGTCAGATCCCTTTCACAAATCCTGGATTTGACTTTTAACCGGATCCAATTCACTCCCGACTT
>CAYTAI010000004.1:39734-40973 GCA_964435715.1 uncultured Verrucomicrobiota bacterium
GGCACGGATATCATCGAAGAAGACCATGAGACAATCAGGCGCCAGTTGGTTTTTTTACCGGGGCCATTATTTGCGAACCTCGTGCTTGCGGATGAAATCAACCGAACACCTCCTAAAACCCAGGCGGCGATGTTGCAGGCGATGCAGGAGATGGAAGTCAGTGTCGGGAATAAAACATATCATTTACCCCGCCCGTTCCATGTTTTTGCGACACAAAATCCGATTGAAATGGAGGGGACTTATGAGTTACCCGAGGCGCAAGCGGACAGAGTTATACACTCTTTCCATCCAGACAGATTATCCGGCTCTGGAGGAAGAGCACAGGATCGTGCGTCAGACCACGGGCAATGATGAGCCGGCATTGCAGGCTGTCCTCAATGCCGAGGAGCTGAGCCACATACAACAAGTCGTGCGTGCGGTTCCGGTTTCTGATGAAGTTATTGATTACGCCGTCCGTCTGGTGGCGGCTTCCCGCCCGGCAAACAGTCTGGCGGGCGCGGATGTCAGGGAATTCGTGCGCTGGGGGGCATCTCCCCGTGCCTCGCAATATCTGGTCTTGGGGGCAAAAGGTTACGCCGCAATCACCGGAATGCCGTGTGCGGACTATGATGGAATCCGTTATGTGGCCCAACAAGTACTCGGACACCGTATTTTGATGAATTTCAATGCGCGTGCACAAAAAATAACATCAACAAATGTCATTCACGGACTTTTGGAATCGGTCAAAATACCCTCAGGCAAAGTCCTGGTCACCGCATGAAAAAGAGGAAAGGGGACAGTGCCATGATATGAGTAAAACTTCCCCTATTGATCCATCCGCATTTTCACTGGCTGAGAGCCTGGCCTTTTTGGCTCAATCGACAGTGGAAGGTTTTTTGACAGGCTTGCACAGGAGTCCATTCACTGGATACAGCACGGAGTTTGATTCCTACCGTCATTATATCCAGGGTGACGGACTCAAGCAGATTGATTGGAAAGTCTGGGCGCGGACGGACAAGCTCTATGTGAAGCAGTTTGAGGATCAGACGAATATGCCGGTCTGGATATTTCTCGACGGGTCAGCGTCCATGGATTTTGGAGAAGGGACAAAACACAAATACACGAAAAGCCGCCAGATGACCGCTGCACTGGTGTATTTGATGAGCCGTCAGCATGATGCCGCTGGACTTTTCATCGATGGGGGTGAGGAGGCGGTGATCGTGCCGCCATCCTCCGGACGAGACCATCTCAATGACCTTT
>CAYTAI010000004.1:40991-55082 GCA_964435715.1 uncultured Verrucomicrobiota bacterium
TGAATGTCCCCACAGGCAAATCGGATCATGATCGTGCGGTCCGGGCATTGCTCCCGGGGATCCGGCGAAAAGGAATCAGTGTGGTGATCTCGGATTGTTTGAAACCTCCGGGCACTCTGGCGGGTTTGCTCAAAAGCCTCCGGGCACAGAGGCAGGAAGTCCTTGTCTTTCATGTGATGAGTCCGGACGAGTGTGATATCAGCGGGTACAAAGGGGCTTTTATCATGCAGGATCGTGAGAGCGGTGATGAATTGCTCGTGAATGTCCCAGCTTACCGCAAACAATATCAAAAAGTCGTGCAGGCATTCCGCGATGAGATTGAGCGCACTTGCCATGCCGCAGACACGAGTTATCATTTTTTCCGGACGGATGGCCCTTTGGATCGGGTGTTATTGGAATATTTCATCAAACGCATGGAGACAATATAGTTATGTGGGGGTCTCTGTCATTGGGAAATGCCGCTTTTCTGGGGGGACTCCTGGCGTTGTCGATTCCAGTGATTATCCATCTTTTGATCCGGCGACGTTTTAAAAAAGTACCCTTCAGCACTTTGCGTTTTTTTCTCGACCGTGATCCGAAATTAAGGCATCGCTCACCGTCAAATCTGATTTTGCTTTTGTTGAGAGTGCTTCTTTTTGCCTTGATGGTAACGGCGTTTTCGCGACCATTTATGTCCGAAGCCGGGCAGACATCCGCGACGGATGAGAGACCGCGTCATATCGTTCTGGTGTTGGACAACACGGCGAGTTTGGAGATGCAAAACGATGACGGTTCACGCTGGGATCAAGCCCGCCTCTTGGCTCAGAACACGCTGAGAGGATTGTCCCCCGAGGATTCTGTCGCACTGGTGCTTGCCAGTGAGCCGCCGGTCACAAAAGTCCCGCTGGGAGCCCCGAAAAATGTGGCGAGGGTTTTGGACTCATTGAATCCGCAGCAATACACAGGGGAACTTGCCCCAGCGGTGGAGCATGCCCTGAGGCTTTTACAAGCGGGAAATCTCTCCGCCCGCCGGGAGATTCATATCGTCAGTGACCTGCAGACATCCACAATCGGACCCTGGAAATCCCTGAGAATGCCCTCGGATATTCATATAAAGCTGTCGGGAGTGGCCGGGCGTGCTGAACCCAATGCGACGATTGAAGGGATCGCATGGACGGGAGCCCGCAGGCTTCATGCCACCGTGACATTGGCTAACCGGTCAGCAGACAAGCCTTTGCCCAAACGCAAGGTCGATCTCGTTATCGACGGTTTGTTGCGCTCAAGTCAGACGGTTGATTTGCCCCCCGCCGGATCGGAAAAGCTTGAGTTCACACTCCCCGAGCTCAAAGAGGGATTTCATACTGTCGAGATCAAAATGGCAACAAAGGACGGGTTTGAAAGGGACAATATTTTCAGGCAGGTCATTTTGATGCCGGAGATTAAAAACGTGTTGATCGTCGAACCCTCGGCTTCGAAGATTGTGTGGGAGCAAAAATCGTATTTTCTCTCCCGCGCCTTGATGAGCTCATCCGATGGCAATCCTGAGTCGGCAAGGTTCCGGGTCGATACTTTTCCATTGGACGGACTGGGAATTAAATTGCGGTCACACACTTATGATACGCTGCTCATACCTGCGAGTCCTGAGTGGCCTTCAGACTCCGTGCAGGGGATTCACAAACATCTGGAAAACGGCGGATCATTGATTCTATTTGCCGGACCGGACATGGGTATGAATGAATATCATAGTAAAGCTCCGTGGTTGCCGGTGAAATTGGGCAAAGAGCAGACGAGCCGGGAAGATGTCCGGTACATAGGCGACTACGACAGGAGTTTTCCAGCTTTTATTCCATTTACGAGACCGCACAGCGGGGACTTGAGCATGCCGGAATTCACCGGGAGATATTTGCTGGATACGGTGGAGGGAGCCCGTGTCCTGGCTTATTATGACGATCGAGTTCCCTTTCTTGTGGAGGGAAAGTTTGGAAACGGACGGGTGTATTTTGTGAATGCCAGTGCCGATACCACTTGGAGTAACTGGCCCAAGCTCAAGACATTCCTGCCTTGGCTTCATGGCTTGACGGATGCGGCCTTGGGCGCGGGAAGCAATTCACCAGAGGTCATCCGCAAACCGCACAGTGTCACAATGGATGCGAAAATAAAAGCCCGCTCCCCGGGTGAAGATTTTTTGAGGATGATCACCCCCGAGAACAAAGAAATGATATTGACAAATGACGTCAGGGTGGAGTTAACACAGCAAGGATTTTACCGGCTGGAAAATACAGCAGGGCAAGTCATCGATCTGATCGCGGTGAATAGTCCCGCTGCGGAGTCTGAAATGACGACCGCGAATCCCGCCAGTCTCATGAAAGAACTGCCTTCAATCAGCGAGACCCCTGTGTCCCTGCTGGACTCAATTACATCCTCTCGGGAACCCGGAAAGTATGAGTTTTGGCCTTGGATTTTATTGGCGGGACTCTGCATCATGATTGTTGAACCCCTCATTGCAAACCGGACATGAAAACATCGCTCCCACCCCTGCCTTTTTTAAATCGTCTCCAGAGCATGACCCGCTGGAAGCGTTTAAGCAAGAGTGCCCGGGTTCCCGCCTTTGGTTTGGCAGGGCTGATCCTGCTGATGCTCATGGCGGCGGCAGCCGATTGGTTATTCGTTCTGGATCCCGCGTGGCGCGCGGCCGGTTTTGTCTTTTTGTCTGGCTTGTTGATTTTGCTCCTCTGGCACTGGCTGTCGGTGATGAATCAACCTGTCGGGGAAAAGGATGTCGCTCTCGATGCGGAAGAAGGGAACCGGACATTTTCAACGGTTGTTTCCACAGCCGTGGAATATCATCAAAATCCGGAAAGAACAGCCGGGGATATCCATGTGCAAAACTGGGTCAGTATCATGCAGGGGCGTGCCGCAGCGATCATGATCCGGTATCGCCCGCCTTACATGAAGCAGCTGGGCTTGGCCGGTATCACGCTGTTTGGAGCACTCACGCTTTTGATGATTTATCTTTTGGTTTTGCCGGAAGGATGGACGTCTCTGATGCGGCTCTTGCCCTGGACCCCGGCATCATATACGCGGATTGAATTGATCAATGAGAGTGTGAAGATTCCCCTGGGCGCCTCTTATGAGATTCAGGCGGCCATCACAGGACGCGCAACCAAATCAGTTATTTTGCACTACAAACCGCAAGGGCAGACCCGGTTTCAAAAAATCCAGATGGATGAAGTCGAGCCGGGGTTGTTCACCTATGAGATTCCTCTGGTTGAAAAATCTTTTACTTACTTTTTGACAGCTGCCGATGGCAAGACTCCGGCGGAAAATGTGACCGCGTTTGAGTCTCCGCGGATTGATGAGTTTATCATCCGGGTGACCCCGCCGGATTATACCGGACAACCCGCCTATACCCTTGGGGCTCCTGATGCACATGTGTTGCGCGGGAGCCGCGTGGAGTATGGAATCAAGACCTTTCCCCGTCTCAAGAAGGCCGGTCAACTCAGGGGGCTTGTCGAGTACTCCACGACCGGCAAAGTCATTTCCAAAGGTCGTTTTGACGAAAATTTCACCCCTTCCGGTGATGATCGGTGGACGGTGGAATGGCTGTCCAACGTGCCTGCGGAATATCTCTATGCAATCACACTCACCGATCAATTGGATCAAAGTGTGACCAATCAGCCACCTTACCGGTTTTCATTCATCGCCGATGAGACTCCCAATGTCCGGATCACATTTCCGGCAAAAGATATCGTGGCCAGTGCGAAAGCCAATGTCGTGGTCAAGGCTGAGGCAAAAGACGAATTCAAGATTGAAAAAATGAGGATTATCTACAACAAACTCGGCGAGCCTGCCCGGACCAATCAACTTGAAAATCTAAGCCGTGACGGTCAACAATGGGCTGTCAGTGCCGAGATTGATCTCGGGGATCTCGATCTCAAGGATTATGAGTTGGTTGCTTATTTTGTGGAGGCTGAGGATAATAATACCCTCGACGGCCCTGGAATAGGAAAGTCGCAAACCTATTTTATCGAAATCACTAATGAAAAAGCAGCATTGAGCCAGTGTCAGGGAGGAGGAGGGAGTTCCGGGGACAAAGTCAACCTTCTCGTCTCCCAGAAAAACATCATCTCGACAAGCAACCAGCTCATTGAGAGGGGGGAAGAAAACCGCTCGAAAAATCTTGCCGTCAGCCAAAAGGTGGTGCGTGAATATGCCCTCGTCTACAGGGATGCCATGCAAAAGGCCGGGCTCCCGGACCCGGCATTGGAAAAAATGGATGAGGCGATCCATCATATGGGTCAGGCCGAGGAGAGACTTTTGGCGGGTAATATCAGGGAGGCACTTTCTGCCGAACAAAAAGCCTTGGCGGCTCTGTATCAGGTCGTGCAATTAACCCCGGGAAAAAGGCCTCTGGTGATCGGGCATGCCGAAGGGGATCAGGCAGTCGCCATATTATTGGAGGCGATCCATCAATTTGCCGAGGCCGACGATAAAGAAATACAGGCACAACTCCGTGAGATCATTGATGAAGCCCGCGAGCTTGCCCGCATGGCAGAGACCATCATGGCAGAACGCCACAAAGCCTCCGGTAAAGGAAAAAACAAGGGTAAAGGCAAAGGTCAGGAAAAAAGCATGAGCCAGGAGGAAGAAGAACTCAAGGGACGTGGCAAATTGTTAGCTGAAAAAATCAAGGAATTGGCCGAAAAAGATGATCGCGTCAAAAAAGAACTGGCTGAAGAGCTGCTCAAAGAGATGAATGCAATCGGGGAATATGTCTCCCCCTCCGGCGAAGTCCATGAAGTGGCGGATTTTTCCGGCACGGCATTCGCTCTTGCCAATGAAAACCTCCGTCCTGTTCTCTTGAAAATTATTTCTGATTTGGGCCGTATTGAAAAAAACTTTGAAATTAAAAAAGTTTTTAATGATGAGTATCCACAGGAATATCAACCTTATGTTGAGGATTATTTTCGTAAGCTCACGAGGGAAGAGTAGTGCTGCGAGGGGGATGACTTTTTGATATGAATGAGATTGAATTTGCCCATCACATTCCACGGCTCTGGCTTTTTTCAGGCATACTCCTGATGGGTTTGCTCTTGGGTGTGAGTTATGTGACTGCCCGTAACCGTGCTTCGGGGTGGAGGCTGGCTCTGTTCATTTTTCTGAGATTTCTTTGCATTGCAGGAGTCTTGTTTATCCTCATGGCTCCTTACCGGATACAAGAGGTTCAAAGCCAAATCCATCATCAGGATTATCGAAGCATGGTCATCCTCGAGGATGTATCCGCAAGCATGAGCCTTGACGGTGACCGGGGACAAACGCGTTATGACACAGGCAGAAAATGGTTGGAGAATAAATTCATCCCGCATCTTCCCGCAGGTCTTGAAATCAGGCGTTATGAGTTCCGGCATATTCTAGAGAGAGTCCCGGAGAAGGCGATGGCGGAAAAACTGTCTGGAAACACGTCAATAGCAGGGGGCTTGATGACTTTGGCGGGTTTAATCCCTGATGAAGGCTTAGGAGGAGTCGTCTTGATCAGTGATGGGGCGGATCATTCCGACCAACCCCTGTCGCCCGTGTTGGACACATTCCGTTCAAGGGGCATCCCCATCCACACATTAACGATTGGAAAAACGGAGAACCCTGCCGATGCAAAAATTGCGGATATTCGAATGAAGGAATGGAGCAAGGAAAGCGAACCTGCGGAGGTGGAGGTGACCGTTGAGCAGACGGGGTTGACCAATGCCAAAGGAAAAATAAAAATCCTCCAAGGAATTGATCTCATCAAGGAAGAAGAAGTGGTCATGGATTCACCCCGAAAAACCTTTTTGATCAGATTCAATCCGCCTTCAACCCGTTCCCACTTGTTAAAAGCCCGGGTGGATATGGGGTCATCCGATGTTTTTCCAGTGAATGACATGGTCCCGTTTAGTGTGGAACTCAATGACCCGGATAAAGGAGTAAAACGAAAGATTCGCGTTCTTTACCTGCATCCCGGTTCCGGCGGATACAACGGGTGGTATGAATTTCAGTATCAATTTCTCAAATCAGGTTTGGAGCTTGACCCCGAGATTGAATGCACGGTTTTACAGGGCTGGTATTCCCCCTCGAATATGGCGGTGGACTATGTCAGCGTTTTGCCGGGAGACGGATATAAAGCCTATCACATGAAGCATCCCGTGCATGGATTTCCCCGGACCTACGAGGATTTGATGGAGTATGATGTGGTGGTCAATGGTTCGGTCTGGGTCAATCATTTCACACCCGAAATGCAAAAAAATCTTGTCCGTTTTGTGGAAGAAGGCGGCGGCGGATACTTTGTGGGCGGCGGTGATTGTACCTTTGGCACCGGGGGATATCTCAATTCGCTCATCGAGATTCTGCATCCGGTGGTGATTCATCAGAGAGCGGATATAAAAATTTGGGGAAATCAGAAAATGCCCCACTTTACCCCGGAAGGAATGAGGCATCCGGTCATGCAAATGGATGAGAATCCTGAAATAAATAAAAAAATCTGGGAGAAATTCCCCGATTTGACCGCGTTCAATCTGGTCAAACGGGCCAAACCCGGAGCCATTGTACTTGCGGAAAATCCGAATATGAACAACGAATACGGGCCTGCGGTTTTATTGGCCGTCCAGGAAGTCGGGCGGGGACGCACGATGGGGTGGACTTCCGGAATCAAGGGGGATTGGGGTATCCGGTTCATGTTGGCCTGGGGGGAGGCGGTCGATCCGTCAAAGCCTGTGGCGTCCGATAATTGTGACAGACGCTACTATAATAAATTCTGGAATAATATTGTCCGGTGGCTGGCTGCCCCCAAGCTGGATCAGCAACGCACATTTTTCAGCCTGATCTCTGACCGTTCGCTTTGTGTACCGGGCGAAACTTTTGGTGTTCGATTGATTCTCAGGGACATGGGACAATATAAAGACGGGATGAGCTGCCGGTTTTCGCTGATGAACGGGGAAAATCTTTTGCAAACCACCATGGGGTCATGGGACGCGTCAGAAAAATCCTTTAAATCAAATATCATGATTCCCGAGACGGGTGATTATTTTCTCATCGCCGAGCTCCGGGCGGATGGAAAAATATCAGGGGAGAGGAGGATACTCATTGCGTGCCGTGAAGACGACAGGGAGATGATGGTCTCTGCTGCACGCCCCGGACTCATGGCGCAAATTGCCGGGGAGACGGGAGGAAAGGTCTTGAGTCTGGATGATGATTTTATTTTAGAGCCTTCGCGTTTGTCCGGGAGCAGTGAGTTTTTTGTCAAACGTGAAAAGAAACCCCTGTGGGACAACTGGTGGATGCTGGCAACCTTGATCGGGTTGTTGTCCGCAGAATGGGCCGCCAGACGTTTGTCCGGCATGGCTTGAATGATTCCCGGGTTTTACCCCTCTCCCGCAGGGTTCTCAGCCCATGATGCGGCGGTCATCGCCGAGGTTGATGCCTTTGAGGCGCATTTTGAGGCTGTCCGGATTTTGGGCGTGGGTGAGGGCGACGCTCTCGTCGATGTGCCCGGCTTTGACCAGATCATAGAGGGATTGGTTGAAGTTCTGCATGCCGTCTTCTTTTCCCGTCTCGATTGCCACTGGCAATTTGTCCAGTTTATCCTCCTCGAGCAATTTGCGCACGGTCGGAGTATTGAGCAGGATTTCCACCGCGGGGTATACACCCTGATCATTGTGGGCGGGGATGAGCCGCTGGCAGATAATGCCCCGGAGGCAGAGGGCAAATTGCCTGCGGATCTGCGCCTGTTCCTCAGGGGGGAAAAAATCGAGCAATCTCGTCACGGCTTGTGTGGCTGTGGAACTATGCAAAGTGCTCATGACCAGATGACCTGTCTCCGCGGCGCGAAAAGCCGCCAGGACACTGGAGTCATCGCGCATTTCCCCGATGACAATCACATCCGGGTCTTGGCGCATCACGTTGACCAGCGCACTCTGGAAAGAGCGGGTGTCGAGTCCGATTTCACGCTGGTTAAAGACACATTCTTTGTCTTCGAAGAGGTACTCAATCGGGTCTTCCAGCGTCACAATGTGGAGTTTGCGGGTTTGATTGAGCCAGTCCAAAAGTCCTGCCAGTGTGGTTGATTTGCCCGAGCCCGTCGCTCCGCTGATCAGGATAATGCCATCACCATGCTCGACGATTTTTTTGGCATGCAGCGGGAGATTCAAGCTGTCATAATCCGGCACTTGATTTTTCACATGTCTCAGGGCGAGGCTGAGTTTCCCGCGTTGATGAAAAATATTCACACGGAAACGACCGGTGCCTGGTTCATCAAATGAGAAATCGATTTCCTGGTCTTCCTCGAATTTCCGGAGCATGTGGACAGGCAGGATGTACTGGACAATCTGTTGGCATGTCTCGTCGGATATCACGGCATCCGGCACCGGAATCAACTCTCCGGAGATGCGGTAAATGAGTGTGGCATCACTTTTGATATGGATATCAGAGACACCGGACTGGATTGCGCCCGTGAGGATTTGTTTGAAATAGTCCATGCTATGTCTGCGACTGTAGCTTATCCCGCGACATGAATCAATCTCGATGCTGACCGGAGGGCTTTTGCGGAAACATTGAGACATTTAGAAAAATAGAGTGTCACGTCGTAGGCTGTTTTACTCTGGGGAACTTTTTCGCAAGTGATGACCGTGCCGCTGCATTTGATGCTGCGCAATTTGCCCGGCGTGTCACAGACTTCCAGATTGACGGAGAGCTCGGTGCCAAAGGGAAAATACCAATTCGTCCGCAAGCACATCCCTTTATCGCATATCTTGTAATGTTCAGGAGAAAAACAAACTTTTTCGTCGTCGAAACACATGTTAACGAGACGCGGCTTGTTTTTCCGGGCGGCGAGTGAAGGCGGTTTAGGCATGGCAATCACCCGAAATATATGGCTCTTTTTGTGTCTGTCAAAAAAACAGGCGAAAAATCTTCATTTTCCCAATGAATCCATCATCAAAGCCGCGCTGTGATCAAATCGCCCATCTCCCGGGTATTCACCTTTTGAGTGCCATCCGACCAGATATCCCCGGTGCGGTAACCATCAGCAATTGTCTTTTCCACCGCTTGCTCAATGGCGAGAGCCGCATCTTCCCGGGCAAAAGTATAGCGCAGCATCATGGCGGCAGACAGGATCTGGGCAATGGGATTTGCAATCCCTTTGCCGGCGATATCCGGAGCAGTGCCCCCGCTCGGCTCGTACATGCCAAAAGTGCCTTCTGCCAGGCTGGCACTGGGCAGCATCCCCAGGGAGCCAGCAATCATCGCCATTTCATCGCTCAAAATGTCGCCGAACATATTTTCACAGAGGAGACAATCGAATTGTTTGGGGTTCCGGACCAATTGCATGGCGGCATTGTCCACATACATGTGGATGAGCTCGACCTCGGGAAATTCCCGCGACATCTCGGTGACAACCTTGCGCCAATGAACGCTATTTTCGAGCACATTCGCCTTGTCGATGGAGTGCAACTTGCGCCCGCGTTTCATCGCGGCATGAAAGGCGACCCGCGCGATGCGTTTGATCTCGGGAGTGGTGTAAACCATCGTATCAATGGAGCGAACCCCTTCGCCATTGTCGAGCGGTTCGGATTTTTTAGGCTGTCCGAAATAAATGCCGCCCGTGAGCTCGCGGATACACAGGACATTGAAGCCGCCTGTGATAATGGATTCTTTGAGGGACGAGGCGTGAGTGAGTCCGGCGTAGCAAATGGCCGGGCGGAGATTCGCGTAGAGACCGAAAAGTTTCCGTAAAGGCAGCAATGCCCCGCGCTCGGGCTGTTCATTGGGCGGGAGTTTTTCCCATTTGGGACCGCCGACCGAGCCGAAAAGAATTGCCGAGGAGGCTTTACAAATTTCAATCGTTGACTCAGGAAGGGCTTTACCGTGGTTGTCAATGGCGATGCCGCCAACATCGGCATGGGCGATATCCAGAGTGAACGAAAATTTTTGTCCGGTTTTATCAAGGACTTTCAAAGCTTCCGCCATGACTTCGGGGCCGATTCCGTCACCGGGCAAACAAGCGATTTTGTATTTTGACATAGTCCACGCAAGCTAGCGGGTGCGGAGGAAAAGTTCAACAGCTTCTTGGAGAGAGTACGGCTCAAAGCCTTTTTTTGAGGCTGGCGACACATTCAACATGTGCTGTCTGGGGAAACATGTCCAGAGGAGTGACTGACTCCACTGTATACACACCTTCCAGGCGCAGGAGATCACGCGCCAGGGTGGAGGGATTGCAGGAGATGTAAACAATTTGCTCCGGCGGGATGGAGCGGATGGTCTCCAAGACAGGAGCCTCACACCCTGTCCGGGGCGGGTCGAGAATGAGAACGGTTTCCCGGCCAGCGTGTCGGGATAATATCTCCGGCAGGACAGCCTCCACCGAGGCGGCGATGAATTCAATATGGGAGGCCGCCGTCTCGCGTTGATTGGCTGCAGCAATGGCCTCGGGAGAGAGCTCAATACCCATGACCGTGGCAAAACGGGAGGCGAACTCAAAAGTAAAAAATCCCGCGCCACAATAGGCATCAATGAGCACATCACACTTTGCAGGGAGCAAATTGCCCGTGAGTGAAAGAAGTGAGGGAAGAATGGAGGTATTCGTCTGATGAAAAGCCCGGGCAGCGAGCTCTCCGGACTCAGGAGGCAAATTGCGGAAGACATGGTCGCCGTCGGCAGGGCGGCTTTTCTTCAAAAATGAATCGAGGCGGGAATTGATTTCATCATCCGCAAGCGGGCAATGTTTCACAGGCACAATCCGGGCTCCAGTGGTGTCCAGAAAACCTGTCTGCCCCTCGCGAGTGTGCAGAGTGATTTTATTCCGGTAAGCAAATTGCTTGGGTGAAGCGATCATCTCCCGGACGGGGGGTGCCGTGATTTTTCCGATTCTTTCGAGGCAATCAGTCACTTGTTTTGTCTTGAGAGCAAGTTGCGCCGGGTAGGAGATGTGCTGGTATTGGCATCCGCCGCAACGCCCGAAAAGCTCGCAGGATGCTTTGACCCGGTTGGGAGAGGGTTCCATGACCTTGAGCAATTTGCCCCGGAGAATGCCTTTTTTTTGAGAGAGAATGCGGATGAGGACTTTTTCACCTTTGATGACGAAAGGGACAAAAACAACTTGCCCGTCGATCCGCCCGACTCCGTCACCGCCGAAAGCGGTGTCGGTGATGAAGACTTCATGATCTGTCCCGGTGAGTTTTTGAGTCATAAAAAAAGCCCTCTCTCATTGAAAGAGGGCTTGGAAATAGTGAAAGACTGCTTTTTTTACAGGCTAGAAATGGTAACTGATGCCCAGGCGGATTTGATTGCTCATCAAGTCGGTGATTTTGAGAGTGCCGGAGTTGTTTCCCGCCGCGTTATTTAAATTGTAGCTGTAACTGGTTTCGGGAAACCAGAAAAAGGCGTATTCACCCATGACCGCCCAGTTCGGAAGGAAGAAGTACTCCATGCCGATTTTGGCAAGAATACCGAAGCCCGCTTTGCTTTTGTCCGCTTGCACATCAAATCCGGCGAATTGTGAAGGGGAGTTCAGATATTGAAGATTGAAAGACGGACCGGCGCCGACCCAGTAACGAACGCGGTTGTCCGCGGCATTGAAGGAAAGAAGAATGACCGGGGAGAAAGTGTAATTGTCAGCGTTTTGACTGATCCCTTGGAATTGGGCGGTGTAAGTATTGAAGTAGGAGAAGTCAAACTCGAAGGTGAGATTGGGAGCTTGGGGAATGTCACTGAAAAGACCAGGAACAATGTAACCGGCTTTAAAGAAAGGACCAAAGTCCACTCCTGAACGGTCATTGCTGAGATTTGCTCCGAGATTATTGTTCTCGTATTGAGAGTTATTCAGGTCGATAGCCGATGCCATTCCGATACTGATGTAAAAGCCCGTGCGGGGATCGCGCACACCGCGGGAATTTTGAGGGGCTTTGGCATTATAATAATAACCGTCCTGTGCATTGTAACGATATTGACCGGCATCCGGAGAAGCTTGCACAGGTTGAACAGTAGGAATAGCTTGTTGTGCAAAAGCAACTGATGCCGTTGTGGCTAATGCAATGATCAATGTCGTAATCTTTTTCATATGATGGTCATCCCGATTTGAGAATTCAAGCGAATCATACTGAATCGAGACAGTCTATCAAGTAAATTTTTTCATTAAATCAATGAAATCAACGCGAAAGCTTTCATTTCACGTTAAATTGTAAAAAAATAGCATAAATTGGCTTGTCGCAATGACTTTCGGGATTAAAAAGAACAGAATGTCAAATCGAATAGAGAATCAGTTTGAAAAATTAAGAGGGGAAGGCAAAAGGGCTTTCATCGCGTATATCACGGCGGGAGACCCGGATTTGATGACGAGTTTTGAAATGGCGCGAGTGCTGGAGAAAAGCGGCGTGGACATTCTCGAGCTGGGTGTTCCGTTTTCCGATCCCCTGGCGGACGGCATCGTCATTCAACAGGCAGCGCAACGGGCCTTGGAGTCCGGGACGACTTTACAAAAGATACTCGATGGGATCACGGATTTCCGGAAAACATCCGATTTGCCGCTCGTGCTTTTCACATACTTTAATCCCGTCTACAAAATGGGGCTTGAAAAACTCGTGAAGAATGCGGCACAGGCGGGCGTGGATGGCATATTGCTCTTGGATTTGCCCCCCGAAGAAGCGGATCGTGCCGCACAATTGATGGCGGAAGCCGGACTCAAACAAATCAGCTTGATCGCCCCCACGACGCCTGAAGACCGGGTCGGACTCATCTGCCGCAATGCTTCAGGGTTTATTTACTATATCTCCCGCGAAGGGGTCACGGGCATGCAGCAAACCGTTGCCGGGAGCTTGACTCAACGGGTGGAAATGATCAAACAACACACGTCATTGCCGGTTGCAGTCGGGTTTGGTGTCTCGAATGGAAGTCAAGCGGCGGAAATCGCGGCGGTGAGTGATGGAGTCGTCGTCGGGAGTGCCATTGTCAATGAGATTGCACAAAATGCTGGAAGCCCGGAATTACTTTCAAATATCGAAAAATTTGTCCGGCCGATTGCCGTTGCGGTTCATTCAGTCAAAGGAAAAAAATCATGAGAATCATGGCGTTGGATTACGGGATGAGCCGGGTGGGTGTCGCTCTGAGTGATGAGATGGCGACAATGGCTCTCCCGATTGAAGCGATCAAGGCAAAGCCTCTCGATGCTTTTTTAAGCAGGCTCAAGGAAATCATCGTGGAGAAGGAAGTCGGACTGATTGTCGTGGGAATGCCGAGAAATATGGATGGCAGTTATGGACCGGCTTCGGACAAGGCAAAAGAATTCATCGAAATGATCCAAGGCA
This sequence comes from uncultured Verrucomicrobiota bacterium, assembly GCA_964435715.1. GTDB lineage: Bacteria > Verrucomicrobiota > Verrucomicrobiia > JAWXBN01 > JAWXBN01 > JAWXBN01. The sequence goes on from CAYTAI010000004.1 coordinate 54,296, forward strand.
AACTCGGGATGCCCGTGGATGCTTGGGACGAACGGCTGACGACGGCCTCTGCCCATCGCATGCTCTCCGAGGCGGGGATTAAAGCAAAAGATCACAAGGGTAAAATCGATGCCGTGGCGGCACAAAATATCTTGCAGTCTTATCTGGACGCCCAGGCATTTAGAAAGCTTTCGTAAAAACAACTTGCCGCAGCGTTGGATTCCTGTTTTGATGAAAAACCTTATCAACCACTATTTTTGACCCATGAGAAATTTGCCATTTGAAGACATTATTAAAGTCAGACCTGATTTAACCCCGGAGATACTGGTCAATGCAATCAGTCAACGGGTCAGGCAATTGAACTCCGGTGGCCGCCCTCTGGTTTTTTCGACGAGCAAGTCGAATGCGGAAATTGCCCTCCAAGAGATTTTGGAAGACAAACTCCTGGTTACTGAATCCCTTGAGGAAGTGGAGACGGGCAGTCCTTCCCGAGGCAAAAAAGCCAAGAAGCGCAAATAAAAATCGTTTCAATTTATTATCAGGGCGCCGGGTTGACAAGAGGTTTTGTCACTTGGCGCTTTTTTTATGGATGGAGTCATTACAGAGAACCGCAAAGCAAGACATGATTATCTGATTCTGGATACTTATGAGGCCGGGCTTGTGCTCAAAGGCACTGAGGTGAAAGCCATTCGTGACGGGCGGGTGAATATCTCCGATGCGATTGCCCGCATCGAGCACGGGGAGGTTTTTTTGTACAACTGCGACATTCAACCTTATGCACACGGGAATCTTAACAATCACGCCCCCA
>CAYTAI010000004.1:55097-58153 GCA_964435715.1 uncultured Verrucomicrobiota bacterium
AAACGCCCACGCAAATTGCTCTTGAATCATCATGAAATCGGCAAGCTTTTTACCCAGTCCACCATCAAAGGGCACCGTTTGATCGCGTTGAAGCTTTATTGGAAATCAAACCGGGTCAAGGTCGCGCTTGCCGTGGGCAAGTCGAAGACAAAAGGGGACAAGAGGGAAACCTTGAAAGAAAAGGCTGTCCGCCGCGATACCGACCGGGTGACCACATCATTCAAAAGACGCCACGAATAAACAGAGGCAAGCCCGGCTCCAAGAGAATGACTTGGCAAACTCACGGGAGAGGGCTAAAGGTCTTTCATGGACAAATTGCTGAAACTCCTCGAGAAAGATTCCCTCGTTCATCCCGAGACACTGGCTAAAATGCTCAATGTTGAAACGGCTGACATCTATGAGAAACTCAAACAACTCAAAAATGAAAAGAAGCTTTTGGCATTTAAGGCGGTTCTGAGCGAGGATGCCCGTAAAGCGGAGAGGGTCGAGGCGATTATCGAAGTGCGATTGACTCCGGAGCGTGATGGGGGGTTTAACCGTTTAGCGGAAAGAATCAGCAAATTTGATGAGGTGACCTCCTGTTATCTGGTCAGTGGCGGCTATGATCTTCTGGTTTTTGTCGAAGGGAGATCCTTGCAACAGGTGGCACTCTTTGTCTCTGAAAAGCTTTCCACACTGGGTGGGGTGCTCTCGACCGCGACTCATTTCCGGCTCAAGACATACAAGGAACAAGGGGTCATGATGCACCAAGATGCTGATGAGGAAAAGCCCGCCGTCAGTGCGTGAGGTTGTGAAAAGTTTTCCCCTTTTTCCCTCAGGATTTTTTCTCGATCTGCAAGAGGGCTTTGAGCAGATGTGCTGTGGTAAATGGTTTTAAAACACAGGGGCGCCCCGAGTCCTCCACAAATTTTTTGGTCTCTTCATTGACCAGGTCACCCGTGATGAATATCATTTTATTCCGGTTTTCCTCGGATAATATTTTAAAAATATCCACTCCGCTGGGTGTGGGCATCTTGATATCACAGAAAATCACGTCAAACGGGTTGTGTTTAACGTAATCAATGGCGAGATGACCATCCGTGAAAGTCAGAATCTCGTGACCTTTGTTTTGCAGGCTTTCCTGGATAAAATTCAATATCCCGGTCTCATCATCGATAATGATGATTTTTTTCGAGGGTAATGAAGGGAGCTCTGTTTCCTCCGTGTCCACGATTATGGGCGTCCCTTCGGGCTCAATTGGCAGATCGACAATAAAGCTTGTCCCCTTGCCGGGTTCACTCTGACAGGAAATATTCCCTCCGTGCGCGGTAATAATCCCGTATGTAATGGACAGTCCAAGGCCGGTTCCTTTTCCCACGGATTTTGTTGTGAAGAAGGGATTGAAAATTTTCTTCAGATTTTCGGCTTCAATGCCCGGGCCGTTATCCTCGAAAATGATCCGGACAAAACGGTCGTTGAGGACTTCTGTTTCGATCCGGATCACCCCTTGTTTTTTCTCGGTCGCAATTGCCTGTTGGCTATTCTGGATGAGATTAAAAATGACCTGCTGGATCTGGTAATAATCCACCAAAATGGACGGGGTATCCGTGCTGTAATGTTTTTCGATGACGATGTTATTGACTTTGATCTGGTAGTTCCAGAGTTCCAGAGTCTGATCAATGAGCTCGTTGATGAGCACGGGCACTTTTTCCGGCTGATGAGCCCGCGAGAAAATCAGCAGGTTTTTGACGATCCGTGCGGCGCGATGAGCCTCATGCAAAATGAGCTTGGACGATTTTTGAGCCTTTGTGAGATCTTTGCTGAGTCCGAGCAACTCCGCCTGTCCCATCACGGTTGTGAGGGGGTTATTGATTTCGTGGGCGACGCCGGCGATCATTTCCCCGAGGGCGGCGAGTTTGTCCGATTGGATCAATTGCGCCTCAATGGCACGCTGTTCAGTCATGTTTCGAAGCACAAAGAGCCAGGCGAAATGCCCGTTATTAATGGTCGGCGTGAGATTCAGAACAAACGTTTGATCTTTTTGATTATCTTTGAACTCAATGAAATTGCCTGTTTTCGTCGACTCATTGACTTCAAACCTTCTTGTGGCTGCTCCGTGATCGTCAAATGTCAGTGATAAAAGTTGATTCAAGGATAATCCGATTAATTGCTCCCGTGGAATCCCGATCAAATCCATGAAAGCCTTGTTGCAGCGGCGGATGACTTGGTCGTCCCGTGCGATTGCGATGCCATCCGGCAGGGATTGGAATGTTTGGAACCACTCGGCGCGCGAGATTTCGACTTCTTTGGCTGCGTAAATATTCCGGATGGCAATGGCAAATACGGGAGCGAGCCGGGTGACTTCTCGAATATCCCCTTCACTCAAACCCAGCGCACCTTCGAAATAGATGACAACGATTGCCCCGAGTTTTTCTTCGAGAATGACGGGAAATGCCAGGACAGAGCCGCAATCATTGAAAAAGATTTTGTCTTCCGGCAAGACATCGCCGGTGTTTCCGCAAATAATATTTCCCTCCGCCGCAACCTTCTCACAGACATAATCCTCCAGATTGATAATGCGTGAGCTATTCTGTTCATTCCAACCTTCACCCCATGTGGATTCAAGATTCAGGGTCGATGTCAATGGATCAATCGAGACGATGTAAGAACGCAAGGCATTGTATCGGGCACACAAATCACTGTGGAGAGACTCCAGACTTTGCATGTGATTCGTGGAGGCATTCAGCCGCTCCAAACAATCCAAAATTGTTGATGAGAAATCGGAGGCCGAGGATTCTGAATTGTTTTTTTGCTGTGTCATCATTGGTCAAGCAAGTATAATTTTAATATTATAGGCTTTTCCCCTTATGCTCTGGAAATTTAATATAAAAAGGATTTGTTTCATTCAGTCAATATAAAGATGTAAAACCTTACTCCGCCCCTACTTTAAATAGAATTTTACGTATTTTATTTGAGCCTACAATCGGCTCTATTTTTTTCAATAAATTGTTTTTTTGGCGTTCGAGCTCATAGAGCATGACCGAGTTTGTCACGCCGACAGTCAAACAAGAGTGCCT
>CAYTAI010000004.1:58217-61693 GCA_964435715.1 uncultured Verrucomicrobiota bacterium
CATTGTCTCAAGATTTTTGCTTCAACAGCTTTCCGCTCTAATCCGGCATTTTTCATGAAAGTCTCGATGCCAGCCGAGATGGGACGGACTCGATCTTTGGGGGATTCTTGATTTATTCCCCGGAATTCATTGAGAATCTTTGTTTTGAAATCTGTCCTCATGGTAAAAAAAAACCCCGCCGGAGCGGGGTTAAAGTAATTGGAGTCGCGGATATTATTGTCCGTCGTTGCCGATGGCTTCAACGGGACAACCTTCCATTGCCTGCTTGCACAACTCTTCTTCTTCAGGAGTCGTGGCTTGCTTGTAGACGTAAGAATGACCGCCGTCATCATTCCGTGTAAAATTATCAGGTGCAGTTTCACGGCAAAGATCACAATCGATGCATTGATCATCGACATAATATTTTCCACCGACATTTTGCGGGTATTTGTTTGCGAGTGTGGCCATAGTTTAAATTGGTTTTTGTTTTGCTCAATATAGGTGCTTGCGCGCCATGTGCAACTTTTTTCTAGGGTTTGCGCTAATTTTTTTTTATGCCTTAATAGACCGCCTAAATGAAACAGCTTCTCAATAAGCAGGGAATTGCCGGGATCATTCTCGTCGCGATCACATCCTTGGTCTATCTGACAAGTTTACCCAATGCTTTTGTCTATGATGACTATGATTACGTTGTGGAGAATAAACTGGTTGCCGCTCCTTCATTTTCACTGATTGAAGTTTTTACCACGCCCTATCCTCCCCATCATCCAGAGCAAAATCTTTACCGTCCCATTGTCACACTGACATATCTTTGGGATAAAACCCTTTGGGGGATCCCGCCGGAACCCGCCAAAATGGCCACTCTCTTTCACCTGACCAATCTCCTGCTGCATTTGGGCACTGTCGTGATGCTGTATCTCCTCATCCTGAAATTGCCTCCGGTCAATTCATCTCCATCACGGATCGTGATTGCCGCATTTTGCGCCGGACTCTACGGGGTTCATCCCCTGACGACAGAATCAGTCGCATGGATTTCCGGGCGCGCGGAAATTCTTTCGGCATTTTGGAGTTTGCTCTCCCTCTCCTGCCTTCTGAATGGGATTCGTGCCGGGAGCAAAGGATTCGTGTGGATATTTGGCGGATGGATCGTTTTTATCCTGGCGCTTTTTTCAAAGGAAAATGCGCTGATCCTTCCGGGGCTGGTCGTGCTCCTCATGATCTGGCTTTCGAGATATGAGACATTCGAGTGGAAAAAAGTTTGGATTGCCCCGGCGGGATATTGTCTTTTGGCAATGCTGTATTATTCAAGCCGTTCCCATATTTTCGGCGGGATTCCGATGGAAGAGCTCGCTTATGCGGGGATTGCGGATCCGCTCACCCGTGTCCTGGTGGCGTGCAAAGTCATGCTCCGGTATTTGTGGATGGCATTTATTCCCTATGGACAATCCGTATTCCACGAGGTGGAGATGGAGCGGCTCATCAGTTTTATTTGTTTTCTGATTCTGGCGGGTTTGTTGATCGCAGCTGTTTCCCTCAAGAAAAAAGCGCCCTGGTTTCTCTTCGGATTGAGCTTCTTTTTTATCGCCCTCTTCCCGGTGAGCAATTTGCTCGTGCCGATCGGGACAGTGATTGCGGAGCGCTTTCTTTACCTGCCCCTGGCGGGGCTGGTGATCGCACTGGCTTTTGCTCTGGCGACATCGGGGAAACCCTTGCCCTGGATGACCGGGGTGATTCTGGCCACAGTCATCTTGCATCACGGCATCAAGACAGCCGTACGAAATACCGACTGGAAAAATGAAAGCACATTATGGGCGGCTGCAGAAAAAATTTATCCAAATGCATTTATCGTGCAGGCTCAAAGGGGATTTGCCGAAGCGGCATTCGGACGGTTCCCCGAGTCATACCGCGCTTTGGAGCGTGCGGGCATTTTGCTCTCCCTGCAGCCGGAGATATACCAGGATAAATTCGCCACACGCATCTTGCTCAAGAAACAGGAGGTGTGGACCCGGTTGTCATCGGCTCCGGATGCCCCGGAGCTGATGAAGATCCATGAGATCGCCCGCTCGGGCAAATTGCGTGAGGCGGCGCTTTTGTATGCGGTTTATCTGGATGCAAATCCCGGGAGCGTGTCGGCACACCAATCACTCATTGATTGTCTGATGCGTCTGGGATCATTCAGGGAAGCGGCTCATGAATTACGAAAGCTCATCAAGATGTCCCCGGACAACGGATTGCTCTATGGGAAACTGGGTTTTTGCCAGGCGCAAATGTCGCAATTTGCTTTGGCGCGGGTGAATTATAAAAAGGCGCTTGAGCTGAATCCATCCGATTCAGTCAGTCTGGCTAACCTGGGCATTTTGGAAATGCGACAGCAAAATTATCAGCTCGCCCTCCATTATTTTCAAAGGGCATCCGAGCTGCAACCCGGCAATCCGGAGTACCTTTACAATCTCGCCGGCTGCCAGGGGGCTCTTGGTGAAACATCCCGCGCGCGGGAGACCCTGCGCAAATTGCTCCGGAGTCATCCGGAATACGAACCGGCGAAGAAACTCATCAAAACTTTGAAATAATTTTATTTTTCTGCCATGCTTGCGTCCATGACATTCAAACCGGAAGATTTTTTCGACTTGGACAACTACCGGCACAAAGTGCTTTTCAGCGGCACCAAACATGTCTGGGATGTGCTCAAGCAAATTGCCCCCTACTTGGAAAAGAATCTGCACCCGTGCTTGCAAAATGAGGCTGTCGGATTCCCCTACATCGACGACAAGGTCTTTATCGGCAAGGGAACCGTCGTCGAGGACGGTGCCATGATCAAAGGTCCAGCCATCATCGGGGAAAATTGCGAGATCAGGCATGGCGCTTATATCCGCGGCAATGTCATCACCGGTGATCATTGTGTGATCGGGAACTCTTGTGAGCTCAAGAACTCCATACTGCTCGACCATGTGGAAGTCCCGCACTATAATTATGTCGGTGATTCTGTATTAGGAAACCACTCGCACCTGGGAGCCGGAGCAATTTGCTCGAATCTGAAGCTGAGTAAAACCGTGGTCGTGATCCGGCACGAGGGCAAGGAAATCGAGACGGGCTTGAGGAAATTTGGAGCCATTCTCGGGGATCATGCCCAAGCGGGATGTCACTGCGTGCTCAATCCGGGTTCAATTATTGGCAGGGATTCCATCCTCTATGCGGGACTGCAATGGCGGGGCGTTTTGGAGCCCGGACGCATTGCGAAACTCTCTTCCCCAGTCGAGGTTGTGGTCAAAAAGCGCGACAAATGAAACGGGCATCCTAGAGGATATTCATGAGCCGTGCGAGAGTGAGGACGACACAGACCGTGGCGACAAATACCAGGAGGATATTGATGACGGTCAACGGACTCTTTTCTTTTTTGATCCCTTTAAAATTATTTGTGGTGAGGGGAGCCGCGGGAATCGGGGAAACGGGAATGTTTTTATTTTTTTCTTCTTTAGGTTTTGCCGCGGCTGATTCTT
>CAYTAI010000004.1:61724-71120 GCA_964435715.1 uncultured Verrucomicrobiota bacterium
GACTGCTCCAGGGAGGCGACTTCCGAAATGTAATCGCACATGAGCTGGCCGAAACGGATTTTGTCGCCATTATTCAGCAGTTTTTCGCCCGCGAGTTTTTCGCCATTGAGATAAGTGCCGTTCGTGGAGCCGTTATCTTTGAGAAGGTAATTGCCCGACTCATGACGGTTGAAGAGGGCGTGATGACTGGAGAGGGATGCCTCGGGAAGCTCGATCTCATTATCCTCGAGACGGCCGACAGAGATACTTTCGCCCTTGAGTTCGAATTCCTTGTCTTTGAATTCCGTATTGGAAACGACGATTTTCGGCATCCTTCAATCAAACGGCTGCACGAAAATCTTGTAAAGCTTTTCCTTGAGGCTTTCCCTTGTTGCCTCTTAATCCGTTTTGTAAAGACTTTGGAAAAGGCGGTTGGAAAAGACGCAAAGAGTCGAGAGGATGAGGATTTTCCAGACCTCAGAGCGGGTGACTTTGATACGCGTCGAGGCATCCAATGGATTATTTTCTAATTTTTTGAGTTTTCTCAAAGTTTGTATTCCAATCAGCACGGGCCAGGCGCAAGCCAGTCTCATTCTCCAGAGGTTTTTGGGATATTGCAGGGTGTATTCCCATGCATCAGAATAAAAAGATTCCGTAATCTTCAGCCATTTTAAATAGAGGGGACGCAGTTTTTGATTGTTTGCCGGGTTGACCAAATCAGAGGGGCAGAGGCCCCGCGCGGTTAATTCACTCACGGGCAGGTAACAGCGGCCATTTTGCAGGTCGCGGGGCAAGTCGCGCAGGATATTGGTGAGTTGGAGAGCCTGACCGAAATGAATACCGAGCTGTAGCGATTTGTCTTGATCCCATTTCTGACAGCCCTCGAGATGATGGAGGCACATGTGTGTCCAAAATTCCCCCACGCATCCCGCCACGCGATAGGTGTAGTCGATGAGTTCTTCTTCCGTCTGGAGCGCATCGATTTTTCCGGGGATGTCCGGGAAACGTTCAAGGTCAAGATCCTGTCCGGAGCAAATTGTTTTCAGGACTTTGCCGATGAGCTTTTGATCAGAGCTCTTTTGTTTTTCAAGCAGGGCGAGACAGGCCGGGATATTTTCGAGGAGGATTTTTTCCGCGGGCAAGCTCTGGTGGGGCAGTAACGCTCCAGACATGGTCAGGAGTTCGGGAGGGATACCTCCGGATTGGATGGATTGATTCAGGATACGGAGATATTCCCGTCTTTCTCCGGCGGGGATGATTTTTGTGTCCGCAATCGTATCCGTGGCGCGCGCGAGCAGGTAGGCGAGGCTGACGGGTTCCCGCAAGGCCGCCGGGAGTATCCGCAGTGTCAGATAAAACGAGCGCGACACACTCTTGAGTAAAGGACCTGTCAGAAAAGGGGCGGGCTTCACGAGGAAGTGGGGATGTGGAGATTGAACTTGGGGATACGCGTGAGTATCCGGCGTCCGGACTCATCGACCCCGATGTAGGCGCCTTCAGCGACGCTATTTCTGCCCACAGTGTGATAGCTATTGTAAGAGAAATCCTCCCCGGGAGCAATTTGCGGCGTCTGTCCGACGACTCCGTCGCCTTCGACGACAAGCGTGTCCCCGTCGGACTCTGTCACGACCCATTTTCTCCCCATGATCGTCACGGTGTGTTTGCTGCGGTTATGGATGGTGATGAAATAAATAAAAGGGTGGGGTTTGTCCGGGGGTGCCTGGAGCTGGGGGGCATACACGATCCGGTCGACAGTCACTTGCAGATTTTCAAGTTCGATGGGGTCACTCACAGTCTCCACGTTATAAATCCGCGCCCTTGCGGGCAAGCAAAAGGTTTGTAAAGATGAGCTGAATCGCTCATGATGGATGATGATGAAGCCAGTTGCTCTCACCATTGCAGGTTCCGACAATAGTGCGGGCGCGGGCATTCAAGCCGATTTAAAAACTTTCTCGGCCTGCGGCCTATATGGGACGACGGCTCTGACGTGTGTTGTCTCGGAGAATTCCCGCCGTGTGACGGGCATTCAGGCGGTGAGACCCGCGCTGGTCGCCGCGCAAATTGCGACAGCCGCGGAGTGTTATTCGATTCGTGCAGCCAAGACGGGCATGCTCTACAACCATGCCATTATCGATGCGATTGTCCCCGGGATCAAATCCCTGGGTTGTCCGCTCGTTGTGGATCCGGTGATGGTCGCGACCAGCGGAGCCCCTTTGTTGCAGACGGCGGCACTCAAGGCGGTGTGCCGGAAAATCATACCCCTGGCATGTCTGGTCACGCCCAATCTCGACGAGGCGAAGCTCCTGCTTTCCGCCTGTATCGACAATTTGCGTGAGGCACGCCGTGCGGTCATCGGGCTCTACGAGACATATGGTGTCTGCTTTCTCTTGAAAGGCGGACATTTGAAAGGCCGGATGGCTGTCGACCTCTACTATGATGGTAAAGGCATTGTTGAGTATGCTTCCCCATTTGTCCGCGGGGTGGATACTCATGGCACTGGATGCACTTATTCCGCGGCAATTTGCGCGGGGTTGGCGAAAGGCTTGCCTCTGGCAGGCGCGATTGCATTCGCGAAACAATATATCACGGGGGCTTTGAAACACGCGATTTGCTGGAAAAACGGGCAATCGGCCCTGAATCATTTTTGGCTCCCATGAGACGGCCGTTGCTCGGATTATCATTCCTTTTTGCCGGAGGCATCTGTCTTGAGAATTTTTTTCGTTTTGGCACAGCGGTGAGTGCCTGTGCGGCTGTGGCGGCACTTTCCGGGTTTTTTCTTTTTCGCGGCAAGGGTATCGCGCACGCTTTTCTATTGTGCGCGGTTTTTGCGACAGGCCTCTTTCGGCTCGCACTCAACGAATCCTCGCCGTCCGCTGATCATGTGACAAAAGCCATTTCTGACCTGCCCGCATGGGTGAGTGTCACCGGAGTGGTCATCACCGATCCAGTCATCCAAGAGATCCGCCGCACCGTGCCAAAACAAGAGACTCAATACAAAGTCATCTTCAACCTGCGGCTGGACTCCATCACACAATTCGGGCATCGCAAAAAGACACAAGGATATCTGCGGGTGATTGTCAGAAAGACCGATAGACCGGTCGCATACGGCGACCGGATCGAGATGAGGGGGCTCTTGAGAGCCGCACAAGAGCAAAAGAACTTTTTTCTGTTTGATTACTCAAAGTGGTTGAAAAGACAGGATATCTATCACATCATGACGGTGGAAAACGGGTCGAATCTCAAAGTATTGGCGCATGACAAGGGCCGGCTTTTAAACTCATGGGGATACAAACTCCGGGCGAAAGTCAATCAAACCCTGAAAATCGGACTGGAGAATGAACCGGATTTGTCCGCGGTTTTGTCAGGCATGATCCTGGGATATCGCGAGGAAATCCCTGATAATATTTCGGAGGAGTTCCAACGCACAGGCACTTTTCATATTCTTGCCGTGAGCGGACAAAATCTCACTTTTATTGCATTTGTCTTCATTATTTTGTTGAGGTCTTTTGGTGTGTCGAAATGGCGGTGTGGTTTTGTGGTGTTGCCGGTGCTGATTCTCTACTGTGCCAGTGTCGGGTGGCAACCGGGGTGTCTGCGTGCCTTCTGGATGGCGGCTGTGGTCATTGTCTCGTGGATGCTGATCAAACCATTTGACCTCCTCAATGCTGTGGGAGTGGCGGCGATTGTGACGCTCGCCTGGGATCCGCAACAGCTCTTTGATGTCGGTTTTCAATTCTCATTCACTGTGGTTCTGGCCTTGATCGTTGTCACCCCTTGGATTTGGGGAAAAATGAAATCATTTTTTGAGCCGGATCCTTTTTTGATTCCCGAGCTTGTCTCGCACCGGGATAAACTCTGGAAATATGGCGGTGGCGGAATCGCCCAGATGGCTGCCTCATCGTTGGTGGCGTGGGTCGGTTCATTACCGTTTACCCTGTTGTATTTTCATACGTTCGCCCCGGTCACCGTCTTGGCGAATATGTTTATTGTCCCCATGGCGACCATTATCCTCACCTTGGGTCTGATTTCTTTTTTAGGAGGATTATTCCATCCTGTGGTGGCTTTGATTTATAACAATGCGAATTACTTTTTTCTAAAATTACTCCTGGCGGGCATCCATTCCTTTTCGCTCATGCCATTGGGTTGTTACTACTTTTCATTCAATTCCCCGACACCTCCGCAGGACGGATTTATTCTTCATTGTCTGGAGGCAGAGAGGTCGCAGAGTTATATTCTCCAATCGCGGGATCAAACTTTTGTGATCGATACGGGGAATGAAAATTGCGCCCGCCATATCCTTGTGCCCACCCTCAAGGCTCTCGGGGTGAATAAAATCGATGGCCTCATCTTATCCCATGCGGACTCCCAGCATATAGGGGGAACACCTTATCTCTTGCGGAATTTTCCCGTTGGACAAGTCTGGATGAATCCTTGGACAGGGCGTTCATCCTCCCATGCAAAAGCAATGGAGGCGATTCAGATCCGAAAAATTCCCCTGACAAGTCACTTGGGACAACAAGAGGTTTTTGTGAAGCATGACAGGAAGGCGCGGGTTTTTTATCCAGAGGCGGCTCCCAATAGCAAACGTGCAGATGACACTTGCCCGGTTGTCGCCATTCAAGTCGGCGCAGAAACCATACTCATGACATTCGACCTGCCCGAAGAGAAGCTCATGGAAATGATTCCGCTCTTGACGGAAATGGGAATGATCCCCGTTGATTGGATCGTCTGCGGTTTTGACTCCAAAAACTCCAACCTCCCCGCGCAATTTGCGCGCGCGACAATGGCACGCGGGATGATTTACAGTCGTCCAGAACCATCTTCCCCGGGGCAAGAAAACAATGACATCAAATTAATCAATACTTCAAGGCAGGGCGGTGTGATGATCACGGTGGATCAGGGAAAAACAACGGTTCGAAGCGCAAAGCGTCTTTCTGAACACTGAAGGGGCGAAAATTATTTCTTTTCCTCTTCCTTGGGAGTCATTTTATAGAAATCAGTCTGCTGCAGATTGTATCCGCCGGATGAACCCGCACCGGGGTATGAAGATGAGGAAGAGCCTTGATACGGATTTGCAGCCCCCTGAAAAGCGGGTTCGGGTGATTTAGCCGGAGCCGCTGGTGCAGGAGCCGGAGCTGGAGCGACGGGAGCGGGTTCCGCGGTTTTAGAGGCTTCAGCTTGTTTGGCTGTTGCCGGTTCTTTTTCTTTGTTTTCAGCAATTTTCTTTTCGAGAGCCTCAATGTCATCTTTGATATCGGTTGTCGGATTCTCTTCCTTGAACTCTTTGAGTTTGATGATTTTCTCGTCGTCCGTGAGAGCTTTGAATTCTTTCGTTTCCATGAACTCAACCAATGGTTTATTAAAAAGCTCTTTATCAAAATCTATTCTTTTCTGGAGTCTTTCCTGGCTGCTTTTATTGAGGTCACTATGAGTTTTCCCGCCGGGTAAAAACTCAATCCTTGCGACTTTGCCGTCCTTGATGACGATATCGCCCTGGGAATAGCTGAGGATTTTTTCAGAGCTGCCAATCGTGATGGTGCCGCTGGGCTTGCCCATTTTGTTGCGGACATCCCCTTCGGAGTCACCGATATTGATTGTCCCTGCGGAAAATAAATGTGTGATTGAAAAGAGAAATATGCAGACGATACGAATCAATGATTTTTCCATGCACTTTAATATAGCATAAAGCTAGCCGAGTTCAACTGTCCAGGACTCGGGATCAAGAAAATGTTTCCACGAATCGTGCTTTAGAGCATAATTTAAACTCAATATCGGGCGCCATTTCGGGCGAACAGGGGTTCGGATGAGTTTCATATTTGCTTGGCGCGGTGTTTTGTTGCCTTTCCGTGTATTACATTTGATACACGAGCACACCACATTGTCCCATGTGGTCGGTCCTCCCTGATGACGGGGGATGACATGATCCAGATTCAGGTCTTTCCGGTCAAAATGATTACCACAATATTGGCATTGGTATTTGTCCCGCTCGAAAACATTTGCGCGAGTGAATTTGACTTCCTTTTTGGGGATTTTATCAAAGACACCGAGGAGGATGATGCGGGGAATGCGGATTTTTAATGAAACAGTCCGTACAACGTCTTGGCCGTCATAATTCTGGGATACATCAAACCATTGGTCGCAGGAATAGGTTTGAAAATCGTCTCCGCTGTTGTCCACGACCGTGGCATTTCCTTGGAGCAGAAGACAAAAAGCCCTCTGAGCCGTGCAAATATTGACGGCTTGCCATAACCGGTTCAAGACAAGAACCGGCTGGTGTAGAACCGCTTCCATAAGGGTCGTAAATTGCCGTTAAAGTACATGAGATTATTTTTCTGTCAATACTCCGCTATTGACGACCGCATGACACTGGAATCAGCGGATTAAGGCAGAAAAGCGCATGTCAAGTTAAGTTGCAATTTTGTAACTAATTAGCACTAAAATGTAACCTTAAACTTTTTGATTTATATTATAAAACAAAGTCTAATCCGAACCCGTGAGAAATCTAAAAAACTTAAATCCCCGGGTTCGAACAGTTGTCCGCAATATCACGCTGTGCTGTATGTTTGGACTCTTGCAATATGGCTTTATCCCTCATTCCCGTGCCGAGTTGATATGGTCTGGAGGAGCGGGAAACGTCCATTGGACAAATGCGAATAATTGGCTAACTCCCTTTTCCTTGGCATACACGAATTCAAATACGAATCTTGTTTTCCAGGGAACCTTTAACACCGTCAATCAACTCCGTGCCAATTGGACCGTTAACTCAATGACTTTTTCCAACAACCTGTCCACCTTTGAAACAACACCGGGTGCCGCAGGTTTTTTCATCACCATCAACGGAGGTGGAATCACAAATCAATCCCTCAATGATGTGACTTTTTCGGCGACACTGGCTTTTACTTTGGCAGCTGACCAAGCCTGGCTCGTTGAAGACGGGAGCAATTTGCGTATCTTGGGGAGTGTCGGAGGAACCGGGCGACTGGTCAAAACGGGTGAGGGCACACTCCTTTTGAATAATAACGGGAATTCCTTCAGCGGCGGATTTGTGCTCAGTAATGGCACGGTTCAGATCAACAACAACGGGGCTTTCGGGAATGCTCCTGCCACTTTTTACGGGAGCTCATCGTCCCGGGTGCAGTCTGTGAGCACGAGCGGCGATATCACGATTACAAATGCCTCCTTGCAAACTGCCGGCGCGGGGAATACGAATCTCATTTTTCAAGTCAATGGCACGGGTGCCAATGAACGAATCATCAGGCTCTTGGGCACATCCACCAGCATTGATCCGGGGATGAATGTAGTGATCTACAATGAAGGCTCGAATCCGAATTCCGGACTGGATCTACAAGTCAATGGAGCGACGACTTTTGCTAACCGTTTTGTGATCTCAAATAATAGTGCCCTGACAATTTCTACCCCGGCGGGCGGTGATCCGTCGCCGAATATCACCATATTATCCGGTGAAATCAGCGGGGAGGGAAGAGTCTTGAGAGGAGGGCGCGCGTCCGGGGATGCTGGCACTCTTGTTTTACTCGCTTCAAATAGTTATTCAGGCGGCACGTTTTTCAACGGGGGAACCCTTGGATTGGGGCATCACCACGCTTTGGGGACAGGCGCGTTGGTATTTGACGACGCCTCGCAACTTGCTCCCTCGCGAGCAAGACTTTTTGCGACAAATGGCAGTATTACCATCACAAATGAAATTCAATGGAATAAAAGGACAGACGCGACCAGCTCGGGAATCGGGCACCGGCTGCGTCTTGAGGGCAGTGACGGGATCACATTCCAGGGAAATTTCGTGGCGGGTATTACAAACCGACATGGTGATGCGGTTGCCGGAATCAGAATTGAATCGGCAGGCACAGGCCACTTTGTGTACGAAGGCAACATCATCGCAACAAATGGAATACAGTTTTTTGACAAACAAGGTGCCAATACATTCACAATGTCGGGAACAAGCAATCAAATCTCCGGAAATATGAGTGTTTCTCAAGGTCAACTCATCTTGACCAATACATCCGTGAAGCTGGGCGGGGATTTGCTGGTCACCAATGGTGCCAGATTGCGGGCAAATGGAGTCGTGGATTTTTCTGCGGGAAAAGGTCTCGTTGTATCAAATGGTTCTTCATTCAAGGTCGACGGAACTTATTCAAACAGGGGAGATGTCACGTTTTTTGCCGGATCAGCGGTATCAAATATCAATGTGGCAGCGGGTGATCTTTTTCATGTGACCGGCAATTTGAGCAATTTCACATCATTAACGATTAACGAGCCCGGCGGCTCCGTCTTGCCCGGGACTTTTGCCGGTATTGAAATCGACGGCAGCTTGTCGAATTTCGGTTCAATCACATGGAATTTCAGCGTGGCTCCATCCGGCGGGTTAGGCACTCCCGACAATCCTTACTACGGGGGGATTCGCTCGACATCCGATATCTTCTCGCCCTACCTGGATAGCAGCGGCTTTTTCACAGGTGGTTTTTTTGCTGTTGGAATCCTCCCCCACCAGTATTTAAAGACTTATTTTGACGGGACTTTTTATTATCTGGCGATTATTCCTGAGCCGTCCATATATATGCTCATGATATTCGGTTTGGGATGGATCATCATGATGACCCTGCTAAAACGGAAGAGAACTTCAAATGTTGATTAGGGCTTGAAGAGTTTCTGCGCTTCCTCGTATGTCTCCAGACTGCCGATGTCCAGCCAGGTTCCCTTGACCTCGTAGGTGTGGCAGACGATCCGGGGATAGAGCCACTGCACCAGGCGTCCGGGCTGGTCGACATTATTCCCGTCAGCAGCGTATTGACGGATCAGGGAAAGGGTGTCTTTCGGGTAGTGATAAAGGGCGATGGCTGTGACGGTGCTTTTTGGTTCGGGTGACTTTTCTTCAAAAAAGGTGATGCGCCCGTTTCCATCGAGTGCCAGGCTGTTATATTTTTTTACTTGTTCAATATCTTTGACATCATAGACCCCGATGAGGATTCCTTTTTGTCGTGCCTCGCGGACGTAGTCCTGCAAGCCCCCGCTGAAAAGATTATCTCCCGCAACAACAATCAAGTCGTCATTGAGCCCGACTTGCTCCATGACATAAAGGATGTCTCCAATCGCCCCCAGTCGATTTTCATTGGTGGTCGTCTGGTCGTTTAAAATACGGATGGGCCGCCCATCGAATTTTGTTCCCGACTCCTTTGCCCATTTTTCAAAATGGGGTGTGAATTTGTTATTCGTCACGACATAAATCTCATCGATTTCAGGGCATCCCTGGAATTTCTCGATGACATGGTCGATCATCGGTTTCCCTGCGACTGGTAAAAGCGGCTTGGCCTGATTTTCGGTGAGGGGATAAAGGCGGGTGGCATACCCGGCGGCGAGGATGAGGAGTTTCATAATAAGGAGTCCTTTTCTGTATGGAGATTA
>CAYTAI010000004.1:71133-75494 GCA_964435715.1 uncultured Verrucomicrobiota bacterium
CATCGTGAAACGCGGCCCGAGATAGAGCTCCCGGCTCCGGGGATCATTGAGGAGAAATTCCGCCGTGCCGGTCACCTCGACTTTTCCCTCACAGATGAGGTAGGCGCGATCCACAACCGAGAGGGTTTCACGGACATTATGATCGGTGATCAGAATCCCGAGCCCTTTTTCCCGGAGCCGGATGATGATTTGTTGAACGTCATACACGGCGATCGGATCGACACCGCTGAAAGGCTCATCCAGCATCAGGATTTTCGGGCTGGTGACCAGGGCACGCGTGATTTCCAGTCTGCGGCGTTCGCCGCCCGAAAGCGTGTAGGCTTTGTTTTTGCGGAGGTGTGTGATGCTCAGCTCGTCGAGCAATTCATCCAGCCGGAGCATCCGCTCGGCTTTTGTGAGATTGAGTGTTTCAAGGATGGCGAGGATATTTTCTTCCACCGTGAGCTTGCGGAAAATACTCGCTTCCTGTGCGAGATAACCCATGCCCATGCGGGCGCGGCGGTACATCGCCATGTGCGTGACATCCTGATCCTGGAGGAAAACGCGTCCGGCATCGGCTTTGACCAGTCCGACAATCATGTAAAAGCTCGTCGTTTTTCCTGCTCCATTGGGTCCGAGCAAGCCGACGATCTCGCCGTAACCGACTTTCAGACTGACTTGGTCGGCGACACGGCGTCCACTGTAAGCTTTGACGAGTCTTTCTGTTCTGAGGAGTTCAATAGACATGAGGGGTTGGTCAAAAATGGGGTTCAAGGTGCCGGAAC
Source organism: uncultured Verrucomicrobiota bacterium (assembly GCA_964435715.1). Taxonomy (GTDB): domain Bacteria; phylum Verrucomicrobiota; class Verrucomicrobiia; order JAWXBN01; family JAWXBN01; genus JAWXBN01. The sequence goes on from CAYTAI010000004.1 coordinate 71,898, forward strand.
GGGATTGGTGCCATCCGTGTCGTAGATGAGCAAGCGTGTGCCGCCTTCGACGATCATTTTGTTCTGGTTGCGGAAAAACCGGATGACTTTGCCGCTGATCGTATTGTTGCCCTGTTTCACGCTGGGATTTCCGGTGAGCACGATTTCGCCTTTATTCACCGTGTAAACGGCTTGTTCACCCCGGGCAGTGTTTTCTTCTTCGCCGGTTTGTTTGAGGATCACACTTCCTTTGGCGACAACCTCGTCGATGCCGTTTTCATTTTCATTGAAAAACACGCGCATTTCGTCGGAGGTCATGCTGAATTGTGAGTCATTGACATGGACATCACCCGTGAAAATTCCTATTTTTTTTGCGGTATCAATGCGTAATTTATCTGAGGTGATCACAGTCGGGGATTTGCCGTTTCGAATCTCATCTTCCCTGACTTGTGCCTCGGGCGGCAGGGGTTTATCTTGAGCGAGGGTCGCAGACGCAGTCAGCCCCGAGCAAATGACACCCAGGATCATGGCGATGGTTTGTCGTGTGAAAATGTTACTCTTTGTTTTCAATGATACTCACTCCTTTCTGGATGTCGCCGATTTCGACCCGGACATCATTTTTAATCTCCAATCCGTCCCCGTCGAGCGCAAAAGAGCCGTCCATTCCCTTGCCTTGGATCGAGACATTGGGTCGCTGGAAAAGGATTTTGCCGTCAGTTTGAATCTCCTGGGTATTCGGGTCGAGCATGCAAATGTCCATTTCGATGACAGAATCCGGCTTCCCCTCGGAGTTGTAAATTGTCGCTCTGGCGTCTTTGAGCTCGTATTTGCCGTCAGCCATCGGTGTGGCCTGCGCCCCTTTGATGATGTATTGCAAATTGCCCTTATCATCGCGGATGGGAAACTCGAAATCCTTGATTGTTCCCTGGATGGACACGGGTGAATCCCCCGGCGGTTGTTGCCCGATGGCGACATGTGCGAAAAGCACCAAAACGACTTTAAGAACGGACGATCTCATGGATTTTTTGGAGTTGGACGACCAGGGCGGGGATTTTTTTCAAAGGAATCATATTCGGTCCGTCTGAGAGTGCTTTCTCCGGGGCGGGATGTGTCTCGATGAAAACACCATTGACTCCGGCGGCGACAGCGGCGCGCGCGATCAGCGGCGCAAATTGCGCTTGTCCGGAGGATTTGTCCCCGCCCGCTCCGGGGAGCTGGACCGCATGCGTCGCATCCATGATGACGGGGAATCCGAGATCAGACATCTGAGCCAGCCCGCGCATGTCCACCACCAGGTTGTGATAGCCGAAAGTCGTCCCCCGTTCCGTCAGGAGCAAATTGCGCGCGCCCGCGGCAATGAGCTTGTCAGCGACATTTTTCATGTCTTGCGGGGCGAGGAATTGACCTTTTTTGACATTCACCACACGCCCGGTTTTTGCCGCGGCGACCAGCAAATCGGTCTGACGACAAAGGAAAGCGGGAATCTGCAGGCAGTCACAGCTGTCCGCTGCCATCCGCGCGTCTTCCGGTGAATGAATATCGGTGAGCACAGGCAGGTGAAACTCCTCCCGGACTTTCCGGAGCACTTTTAATGAGGGCTCCACACCGATCCCGCGGAAACTGCGGATGGAGGAACGGTTCGCCTTGTCGAAGCTGGCTTTGAAAATGAGGGGGAACTTTAATTTCCGCGACATCTCTGCCAGTTGCCCGGCGATTTTGAGCGTGGACTTTTCCCCCTCCACCACACAAGGCCCCAGGATGAATGCCAGAGGATGGCCTTGCCCGATTTTGATATGACGGAGTGTGACTGTTTTCATTTTTTCTGGGAGCGTCCTAATGCGGCTTCGATAAATCCCCGGAAAAGGGGGTGGGACGCATTTGGTTTGGACTTGAACTCAGGATGATACTGGCAGGCGACATAAAAAGGATGATCCTGGAGTTCGATTAACTCCACAAGATTTTTGGGTTCCGACGTCCCGGCGATTGTCATGCCCGCATTTTGAAACCGTTCGAGGTATTCGTTGTTGAACTCATACCTGTGCCGGTGGCGTTCCGAGATTTTATTCGTGCCGTAGAGTTTTTCACAGAGGCTTCCGGATTTGAGCGTGGCATTCCATGCGCCCAACCGCATGGAGGCTCCTTTTTGTGTGACTCCTTTCTGGGACTCGATCAAATGAATGACGGGATAGGGTGTCTCGGGATTCATTTCTAGACTGTTCGCTCCCGCCAGTCCCAGGACGTGGCGGGCGAATTCGATCACCGCAATTTGCATCCCCAGACACAACCCGAAATACGGGATCCCGTTTTCACGCGCAAATTGCGCCGCCATGATCTTGCCTTCCACCCCGCGGTCGCCAAAGCCGCCGGGAATGAGGATTCCATCGAGGTCTTTGAGATACTTTTCCGCGCCGTCGCGCTCGATGCGCTCGGAGTTCACCCGGACGATGTCCACGCCGCAATCATTGGCGATCCCGCCGTGGGTGATGGACTCATAGACGGATTTATAAGAGTCCTGGAGGGAGATGTATTTGCCCACGACCCCGATGCGGACGCGGTTTTTTGGTTCTACGACTTTGCGGACATTCTCTTTCCAATCGTCCATCAGCGGAGCCGGCAAATCAATCTGGAGATATTTACAGACGATCTCGTCGAGTTTTTCTTTTTGGAGCATCAGCGGCAGCTCGTAGATGCTGTGTGCCGCATCACTGTTTTCAATGACCCCCTCGACAGGGACATTGCAGAACATGGATATTTTTTGGCGGAGATCGGCGCCGAGCGGTTTCTCCGTGCGGCAGAGGAGGATATTGGGCTGGATTCCGATCTCGCGCAATTTGGCGACACTTTGCTGGGTGGGCTTGGTTTTGAGCTCACCCGCGACTTTGATGTAGGGCACGAGAGTGACATGGATGAAAATAGCATTTTGTGGTCCCACCTCGAGACCGAGCTGGCGGATGGCTTCGAGAAAAGGCAGTCCCTCAATGTCGCCGGTGGTGCCGCCGATTTCGGTGATGACGACGTCGATGTCTTTGTGGCGGGAGAGCCGGTAGATGCGGGATTTGATTTCATCCGTGATGTGAGGGATGACTTGGACGGTTTTGCCGAGGTAATCCCCGCGCCGCTCTTTATCCAGCACGGACTGGTAGATCTGTCCGCTGGTCAAAGTGTTTTCACGGGTCAATGCCCGGGAGGTGAAACGTTCATAATGCCCGAGATCCAAGTCCGTTTCCGCCCCGTCGTCCAGGACATAGACTTCCCCGTGCTCATAGGGATTCATCGTGCCGGGATCGATATTGAGGTATGGATCGTATTTCTGGAGACAGACACGCAACCCGCGGGCCTCGAGCAAAGTGCCCAGAGCCGAAGCGCTCAGGCCTTTTCCGAGGGAACTGACCACGCCACCAGTGACAAAAATATATTTCATGCTGAAAAAATGATTATCCAAGATTGAAGGCTCTTATTAGAGCCAAGGCGCGAAAAATGACAAGCCCCAATCCCGGGTCTCAAGGGGAAATCTCGTTTGGGGCTTCAGCGTGTCGATGGTTGCGTTGCTTTTTTTCGATCCGGCTTCTCACGGGTTCCATCCGAAAGCAATCGCCACGGGAAAAAATAGATGACGTA
>CAYTAI010000004.1:75532-79694 GCA_964435715.1 uncultured Verrucomicrobiota bacterium
AGCATAAACAAGGAAGGACTCGATTTTCAAGGCGCTGATTCCGGCAAAAAAGAAGATCAGGAAATGCATGCGGACGACATTGATGTACGGGGCAACGAAATTATTCGGTTTATTCTCGAAAAACACCTGACGCCGCTCGGAGATGAGTGTCGCGATCACCAAAGGCCAGTATGAGATCAGCACAATCCAGTAGATGGACAGGTTAGGTTCCGCCTGGGCTTTTCCCTCAAGTGCGGGAATGACCGGAAAGAACCCGTTTAAAAACATCGAATGGACAAAGTGGAACATGCCAAAATGCACGGTGAAAAAGGCGAGAAAAAAAATCGCTCCGAAAATGGTGCCGGACAATGACAAGACATTCCGCGTGTCGATTCCTTTGAAAATGGAGATGACGATAGTCGTGTACCCGACAATGAGGCTCGACAACCAGAGGCTCCAGACCAGATCCTTTGTCTCCCATTTTAAAAACCACGCCAAAGCCAGTCCCAAAAGAAAAGCCAGCAGGTCCGGCCAGGCTTTGCTCAATGTCAGGTTTTTAAGCGTGAGTGCCATCGTGCAGGCTCTTTTCGACCCGGGCAATGTCAGCGGGGTTGTCCACGCCGATCGAGTCGTGTTTGGTCGTGATCACTTGGATGGGGAACCCGTTTTCAAGGATCCGGAGTTGCTCGAGTTTTTCAATGACTTCCAAACGGGTGGTCTTGAGTTTGACAAAATTGAGAAGAAAATCCCGGCGGTACGCGTAGATGCCCATGTGTTTGTAGTGGACGACCGCGCCCATGTCTTTGTCCCGGACGAATGGCAGGCAATAACGTGAAAAATACAAGGCTTTCCCTTTGATGTCTGTGACGACCTTCACGACATGCGGGCTGCGGAGCTCCTCGGCATCTTCAATGGCGAAACACGCCGTGGCAACCGGGATTTTTTTGTCCTTTTGCAAGGTGCCGACCAAAGCATCAATGAGCTTTGGCCGGATGAGGGGTTCGTCACCCTGGACATTGACGATGATGTCTTCCTTGAGTTTGCGTGCCGCCTCGGCAATCCGGTCGCTGCCGGTCTGATGCCGCGTGGACGTCATGACAGCTTCACCCCCCCAAGCCTCGACAGCCTTGTAGATGCGCCTGTCGTCGGTGGCGACAATCACGCGTCCGACCGTCTTGGCTTTACAGGCTTTTTCGTAAACCCACTGAATCAGCGGTTTCCCTGCAATTTGCACCAGCGGCTTGCCCGGAAACCGGGTGGAGGCATACCGGGCAGGGATAATGACAGCGGCTTTCATGGTTTTATGGGTATAACCAATCTTAGGTCAGTGTAAAGCCCTTGTCTGTCAGGACTCAAGACGAATGATGGGGTGATTGCACTGTAAATGGATGATTGTGTTGCATTTGAAGTGAATAAAAAGTGCAGGATAATGATTTGGATGATGAATTTTTACCCGATGAAAAAACACCGGGACGGTTTATTTTGAGAAGCATTAGGGTTGGGGTTCGGCGGATTTTTCGAGGAACCATGACAAAGCCGGAATTATTTTGATGAACGCGGGGGGGGTGTGGGGGGGCGAAAAAAGAGGATCAAGGTGGAGCAAGATGGTTCGGGCTTTGGTAAACTGCTTTCGGGCTTCGACCAAGGCTCGCACTTCCCGGTCAAGAGTCATTGGGTCGGAGGCACTGGCGCAGACCTGAATGAGCATCGTTTGGCCATCCCTGTCCACGGCGTGAAAATCGACCTCATATCCCTTCGCCGTTCGCAGATAGTGAACTTCACAACCGCGACGTTGGAGCTCCAAGACAACGGCTGTTTCCAAGGATTGCCCCGTATTGGGTCGCCCTGTGCGTTCGTAGAGCGAGATCAGTCCGGTGTCGATGGGATAAGCCTTCCGGGGATTAACCATGCGCTGGCGTTCGGAGGCGGTCAAGAGGGAGGTGGTTCGGATCAGGAATGCATCTTCAAAATACCCCAAGAAGGCATGAAGGGTGTCTTTGGAAACGGGCAACCCTTGGGATTTCAGAGTGTCAAAGAATTTCTGGATGCTAAATGGGGCGGCGGGTGCCCCGAGCAAATGGCGTTGGAGCCAGCGAAGAGCCAGCGGATTGGAGACATTGTGCCGCTCGATGATGTCCCGCAGGACAGCGACATCCACATAACTCTGGAGGAGGGATCGGCGATCAATCTCGGGGATTCCTTGGGCCTCAGGAAAGCCCCCGTGTGTGAGGTATTCCCGGAATGCCTTTTCGAGCAAGGAACGGCGATTTTTGGGGAGGGTTGCCCACGGTTTTTCGGGAAGCTCCCCACGGTGCGTCAGAGCTTCCCGAAAACTGAATGGGTAAACGGTGACTTCCATGTCCCGCCCCCTCATGCCTGTGGCCACTTCCCGACTGAGCATCGAGGCGGATGATCCGGACAGAAACAGGCGCACCCTCTCACTGTCCATGACCCGTCGCGCAAAAACTTCCCAGCCTTTGACGAGTTGAATCTCATCGAGAAAAAAACTGACGGTTTCACGGTCGCGAAATTGCGGAAACTGGCGGTAGTATTCCTCCAGCAAATAGGAAAGCGCGGAAGCGTCCACTCCAGCGAGCCGCTCATCCTCGAAATTCAAAAAAACCAGCGTTTCACGTTTCGCCCCGGCGGCCAAGAGATCAGAGAGGCATTGCCACAGAAAACTGGTTTTCCCGCTGCGGCGCATGCCGACGACAGCCAAGGCCTTGCCCTTCACGGCAGGAAGCCGAATCTCCCTCCGCGTCAAAGCGGGGGGAAGAGCACTCAGCCCGGAAGCCAGTTTTTCCTGCCAGACCTGTTTAATCCAGTCGTTCATAAAGGATAATATTTCATGATTTTATCCTTTTGAAAAGGATAAATCGAAATAAATCTGTCAAGGAAATTCTCTCAAAGTGGACGCGTTGCCCCAAAAGTAAATGACACCGAAGGGGTGTAGGATTTTGGCCATTCGCATCCAGATACAATGCTTTGTAATCACTCACATTCATTGCAATTTCCGACCCAAAATCGTTCAGATATCTGCTCCGCGAGCGTTCATTTATCGTGTTTCCGGACACAGACATGAAGAGTCAAAAAAAAGATGGTCGGGCCGGTGAGATTCGAACTCACGACCTTTTGAACCCCATTCAAACGCGCTACCAAGCTGCGCTACGGCCCGAACCAAAAATTTTTCTTTCCCCGGATGAGTTTTATCCCGGAGAAACCCTTAATTAAGTGTGTTTCCGCAAATTTGTAAATAGCGCATTTTTTGCAAATGGTTATTCCCCGTAAACGAGCAAATCCTGATTAGTGACAGAATCGGTGATTTTAAAATGTTCGATGGGCATATTCGCATCGGAACGGAAGGTGAGTTTTCCGGCGTATTTGCGTTCCAGCTCGACGAGGAGATTCTCATCCTCTTTGCGGAGGCGATTCAAGATTTCCGGATTGACGAAGACGCGGTATTCCCGTCCCGGCTCATTTTGACGCATGATCTGGGCAATCCGGCGCTGGAGCTCGACACTGACACTCTCGGGTGATTTGACGACCCCGCGGCCTTTGCAGCTCGGGCACTCGACATAGACGGCGCGCTGGATGCTCTCGGCATGGCGTTGGCGGGTCATCTCCATGAGGCCGAGCTGGGAGATCGGCAGAATGTGTGTTTTGGCCTTGTCCTTGCGGAGGTTCTCACGCATGCGATTGAAAACAGCCTGTTGGTCGCGGCGTCCTTTCATATCGATAAAATCCAGGACGATGAGTCCGCCGATATTCCGGAGGCGCAACTGGCGGCAAATGACATCGACCGCCTCGAGATTCGTATTCAAGAGAGCGTTCTCGTCCTGTTGTCCGCCGACCTTGTGTTTGCCTGTATTCACGTCGATGGCGACAAGAGCCTCGGTCTCGTCAATGATGATATAACCGCCGCTGCGGAGAGACACCTGACGGTTGAAAGCATTACTGATCTGTTTTTCGACATTGAATTTTTCAAAGATGGGCTGGGGATCAGAGTAAGTGCGGACGCGGTTTACGGAACGCTTCGAGATGCGTCCCATGATATCCTTGATACGCTCGGCTTCCGTCGCGTTGTCGATGACAATGCGGTCGACCTCCTCAGTGAGAAAATCGCGCACAGTGCGCTCAATGAGATCCGGTTCGCGGAAAAGGCAATTCGGCGACTCCAGGGTTT
>CAYTAI010000004.1:79704-82401 GCA_964435715.1 uncultured Verrucomicrobiota bacterium
GCGCTCGATGTCATGCCAGGTCTCCATGAGCATCGCCAGGTCACGCACAAAAAAGCGTTCCTTTTGTCCGACACCCGCCGTCCGCATGATCACGCCCATGTCACTGGGGATATCCATATTCTCCAGGATTTTGCGGAGACGTTTCCGCTCCTTGGGATCTTCCACCTTGCGGGAGATGCCGCAAGCGTCCGAGAATGGCATGAGCACGAGGAAACGTCCGGGCAGACTGATATTGGTGGTCACACGCGGACCCTTGCTGCCGATCGGACCTTTGGTGACCTGGATCATGACATCGGAGCCGGGCGGGTAGAGATTGGGAATATCACGGACCTCGATGCGTTTGCGGTTTTTTTTGCGCCCGCCCCGCTCGATCTGCTCCATCTCCTCATCCAGAGCGGCGGGAATCATATCCCAGTGATGGAGGAAAGCATTTTTCTCAAAACCAATATCCACAAAAGCGGCTTTGAGTCCGATCTCATGATTTTTGATTTTTCCTTTGAAAATGCTGCCGACGATCCGTTGTTCGGTCGTGCGCTCGATCGAGAATTCCTCCAGCTGGCCTTTCTCGAGCAGCGCCACGCGATACTCGAGTTTCTCCACATTGATGATGATTTCCCGTTCGCTTTTTGTGCGACCGAAGTTGAGGATTTTTTTGACCGTGTCTTTGACGGTTTCTTTGACTGATTCGATACTCATAGTTTTTATGTCCGTAAGGGTTTGAAATGAGCCGTGCCATGTACAGGGGCTTGGCTTTGGTAAGATTTGCGGTGGATCCACACACTCTGGACCAAGCCCAGAGAGCAAAGAGTGATAATCAGGAATGAGCCGCCATGACTGATCAGCGGCAGGGGAATCCCCGTGATGGGCATGACCCCGATGGTCATTCCGACATTTTGGAAAAGATGGATAAAGAGCATGGCCGCCACCCCTGTGCACAAGAGTCGTCCGGAGGTGTCCATGACCCGTGCCGCCACGCGGATGACGGCAGCGAGCATCACAGTGTAGACAAGCAGAATCACGCAGCTCCCGGCGAATCCGACCTCCTCGGCGATGACGGCGAAAATCGCATCGGTATGGGCGACATTCCGCGGGAGGTAGCCGAGGCGGTTTTGTGTGCTGTTCCCATAACCCTTGCCCCAGGTCCCGCCCGTGCCGATGGCATTGAGCGTCTGGAGAAGCTGGTAGCCTGAACCTCTCGGGTCGGATGAAGGATCGATGAAGGATGTGATCCGTGCCTTCATATAGGGCTTGAGCTTAAAGCCCGGCACCATGTCAAAATAAATCGCCGAGGCCAGGACGCAACCGGCAAGCACCAGGGTGATGAGGTAACGTTTGGAAATGCCCGCAACAAACATGATGATAAAGGCGAGGGGCACCATCACCATGGCAGACCCCAAGTCAGGTTGCTTGAGGATCAGGCCCAGAGGGATTCCCAGCAAGAGGAGGCTTATCACCAGATATTTGATTTTTTTCAGATTGAGCTTTGACCGTCCGAGATAGAAACTTAACAAAAGGATGAGGGCGACTTTTGCCATCTCCGCAGGTTGGATGTGGAATGAACCAAAGTAAAGCCAGCTGCGGGAACCGTAAACCTCCTTGCTCCAAGGGGTCGGCAACAGGACAAACACCAGGAAAAAAAGCGCGATGGCGTAGATGAATGGCGCAAAAGCGATATAACGCCGGAAATCGACTGTCATGACAATAAAGTATCCGAGCAGCCCCAGCCCCAGCCATTTGAGCTGGGATTGCCATGCGGTGTTCAAGGCGACGATATCGGTTCCGGATTGAGCACTTTTGATGAAGAGAATGCCCACCGTGCAGAGGATGAGCATGCTGAAAAAAATCGTCCAGCTCTGGTCAAATATTTTTCGTGGATGAAAGTCATTCATATCGGGGATTGATTTTTTTGTTTAAAGCCTGAGTCCTCTCACGCCGCGGATTCTTCCGCCGGCAGGGTCTGGACGCGGTTGTTGCTCGCGTCTTTGCTCCGGTTGAGGGGAGATGATTTCCTCGGGCGCGGATTCAATGGGGATTCCCGCTCCTTCGGAAGGCGCACCGCTGGTGACAGGTTCCTCAGCAGCCAACTGTGCTTGCACCTGTGCAAATTGCGCGAAAAACTCAGGAGTCAGAGGTTGTGCCTCTTGACCGGGCTTGATTTCGGGAAGGTTGAATATCTGGTTGAAAATCTGACCGACGACCGGGGCGGAGGTCGATCCGCCGGACACCCCGCCTTCGACCATGACGACGAGCGCGTATTTGGTGTCATCAAACGGGGCAAAGCTGATGAACCAAGTTTTGTTGTCTTTGACGACTGCTCCGGAGGGCAGACGGCGTGTGGCTTGGGCTGTACCAGTCTTGCCGGCAACCTTGACCCCGGGAACACGGGCGCGCCCGCCGGTTCCATTTTCAGTGACTTGGAGCATCCCTTCACGGACAACCTGGAGATTCTCCATTTTAAATCCGGTTTCATTCTGGACGATGGGTTTGTTGTCGAGGATTGTCTTGCCATTGATATCGATGATTTTGGAAACCAGACGCGGTTTGTAGAGTGTGCCTCCATTGGCTATCGTCGCCGTCGCCATCGCCATTTGCAAAGGAGTGACCAGGACGAAGCCCTGGCCGATGGAGGTATTGGCGGTATACCCCGCACCCCAATAGTCGCGGGGATGGCGTCGTTTGAGCCAGCTCGGTCCGGGC
>CAYTAI010000004.1:82429-103054 GCA_964435715.1 uncultured Verrucomicrobiota bacterium
CCATTTCATTGGCGATTTCCAGTCCGGTTTTTTCCCCGAGTCCGAGTTTGCGTCCGGTGTCGTAGATGACCTCTCCTCCGATGAGCAGTCCCAGCTCGTAGAAATAAACATTGCCGGACATGGCGATGGCACGGCGCATGTCCAGATTGCCCAGTCCGCCGCGGGAATGCGACCAGCACTTGAAATAATGGTTGCCGATTTGTTTGCCGGGACCATTGTAAAAAGTGGTCCGTCCCGTGGCTTTCCCGGATTCCAAAGCGGCGAGAGCAACGAAAGGCTTGAAAATCGAGCCGGGCGGATAAGCACTCACCGCACGGTCAAAGAGCGGGGTGCCCGGATCACTATTGAGACGGGTCCATTCCTGGCGGGAAATGGCGGGGACAAAGGCATTCGGGTCGAAGGAAGGGACAGACGCCATCGCGAGGATCTCCCCGGTGCGGACATCCACGAGCACGGCGGCTCCGCGACCGACGGATTTCAAGGCATTTTCGAGGATTTGCTGCATCCGCACGTCGATGGTCAGATAGACATCGCTCCCGGGCAGGGGAGGAGTTTCTGAAACCTGCTCCTCGATGAATCCGCGCGTGTTGACCCGCACGATGCGCCCGCCTTCCTCACCCTGGAGATAATTGTCAAAGTAACGTTCAATCCCCTGTTTGCCGATGTATTCCGGTGAAAACCCGAAAGGATTACGCTCATTTTTCTCAGGGGCTTGCTCGAATTTACCGACGTGGCCAATGATATGGGAAGCCAGATCGCCAAAGGGATAAAGTCGAGTCGCCACCACGGTGATATCCGCCCCGGAGATGATCGGGCTGACTTCGTAAAACCGCGCCAGCCTTTCCTGATCCAGGTTGAAATTCACGCGGAAAGGCTGGAAAGGCTGCTGGTCATAGTGCCGCTCGACGCTGCGCACAGTCAAAGCGGACTCGGGGAGGTCGAGTTTCTCCACCAGCCGGGGGATGCGTGCCTGGACGATCTGACCGATGTCCTCGACTTTAAAGCCGCCCCGGTTCGTTTTGAAGGGAATCGGCACTCCGCGCGGGAAACTGCGGATCATCTCTTTGAGGTAGAGCTCCACATAGAAAGCGGGTTGGTTGTCGGCGAGGGGAATGCCGTTGCGATCCCGGATCATGCCGCGCCCGCTGGGCAGGTGTTGCGAGCGCAAAGATTGGTTCTCCATCAGGGAAATATAATATTCGCTTTTGATGATCTGGGTATTCAGCAATGAGATGACCAGGATAAAGACGCAAGCAACCATCCCCAGCAGGACAAAGACCAAGCGGGACTCGATGGTATTAAGAAAACCGAAATTTTTTTTCCAGTTCATGGCGTGGGGATTCACACCCTCCTTTTGCGTTTGTTTTTGATGAGGAGAGGGAGTTTCCTGAGCAAGTTGATGATGATAAAAACAACGGGTCCGGCAAAAAGATTCACCACGGCAGCCGCAAGGATGATTTCGCTGGTGTGGATCGACCAATAAAACCCGTCCCGTTGCATCAGGTTCACGAGGAGGAAGGAAACTGCACCGGTCCAGATTGTGGCAATCGCGCAGGTGAGCATGATCGGGATCAGCCCTTTGTCATAGAGCATATTGCGCTGGGAGTAAATCATCATTCCGACTGTGACATAAGCCAGGGCGCTGATCCCTTGCGATGTATGGGAGAGCGCGTCTTGAGAGACTCCCGCCAGGAATCCAAAAAGGATGATCGTGTGCAACCGGCTGTACATCCCTGTGTAAGCGACCAGGCAGACGAGCAACTCCGGACGGATACCCCGGACAAGTCCGGATGACCCCAATGAGCCTTGGATCACCAAGGCGAGAAAAAGTCCGATGATTAATGCAATGATGGTCATGTTTTTGCCGTGCCGGTTGCTCCCCTCCCGGTTGAGGGGGGAAAGGCTCACCGGCGTCGTTGTTTCTTGTCGACATCGACCAAAATGAAAGCGTATTCAAGATTGGCGAGGTTGACGGCGGGGCGGATGATGGCTTCCTTGTACAAGCCCAGCGTCCCGCTGGTTTTGACTTCCCTGACCTCCGTGATTGTTCCGATGCGGATGCCGGGGGGGAATACCCCGCCCAATCCGCTGGTGACGACGGGCATGCCGGCGCGCACATCCGCATTCCGCGAGATGTAGCTCATCCGCAATACAGGATTGAGCTCGTTGGACTCGCGGGTGCCCGTGACGATCGCATGTTCGCCATTGGCGGGAATCACCGCCGAGACTTTGCAATTTTCGTCGATAATTAAAATCATCCTTGAGGAGTTTTTAAAAACCGTGGTGATTTTCCCCACCAGACCGTCCGGGGTGATGACGGCGGTGTTGCTTTCCATCTCCGGCACTTCGGAAAACCCTTTGTCCAGCATGAGTCCCTGCCACCACAGGGATGTGTCCCGGGCGATGATCCGCGCGGCGGCGAGCTCGTAGGGCGAGTTTCTCATGAATCCCAACATGTCCCGGAGCCGGTCGTTTTCTTTGACCATTTCCTTGAGACGTTCATTCTCCATTTTCAAGAGCGTGTTTTCATCGTTGATTTTTTTATTTTCAGCCTGAATCATGTCCAAGGATTTGAGATTCTCCCCGACATTTTGAAATTCCGATTTTGTTTTTGAGATGGATCCGAAAAAGGGAGCGTAAAAATCACTGATGATCCCCGGGATCCTCGACAGAAAAGAGATTTTCCTGCCTTCCCCGTCCTGTGCCTCCGCTGCTTGTTCTGGATTTTCCACGGAACGCCCCGATACAAGCAAAAGGACAATCATCACAATTGCCAGTATGGAGACCCCGATCAAAATCACTTTTTTCATGAAAATAAATTTCTCCCTTGGAGCGGGTGCGTGTTTTTAACCGTTGTAACTTTTCGGTTCGTCAGCGGAGATTTCTTGAAGGAGCTGCGGGAAACTCAAAATCTTTCCGGCACCTTCTGCGACCGCACTGAGCGGATCCTCGGCGATATGCACGGGCAACCCGGTCTCATCAGCGAGCAATTTGTCCAGCCCCTTGAGCAACGCGCCGCCGCCGGCGAGCACCATGCCGCGGTCGACGAGGTCGGCACTCAGCTCGGGAGGACAGCGCTCAAGGGTCACACGCACGGAGTCGACAATTGTCTGGATAGGCTCGAGCAATGCCTCCCGCACCTCCTGGGAGGTGATGGTGAGCGTCTTGGGCAGACCCACGACGAGGTCGCGGCCTTTGACTTCCATGCTCATCTCGTGTTCGAGCGGATAGGCAGAGCCGATTTTGATTTTGATTTCCTCGGCGGTGCGTTCCCCGATCATCAGATTGTAAGCGCGCTTGAGATAATTGACGATGGCGTCATTAAACTCATCGCCCGCGACGCGCACACTCCGGCAATACACAATACCGCCCAGGGAGATGACCGCGATTTCCGTCGTGCCGCCGCCGATATCGATAATCATGTTTCCGGCGGGCTCCTGCACGGGCAGTCCCACGCCAATCGCCGCTGCCAGCGGCTCGGGAATCAGATGCACGAAACGCGCTCCGGCATTCATCGCCGACTCGCGCACGGCGCGTTTCTCGACTTCGGTGATGCCGGAGGGCACGGCAATGACAACGCGGGGCCGGACGAATTTCCGGTTCTTGTTCACCTTGTTCATGAAATGCCGCAGCATTTCCTCGGTGACTTCAAAGTCCGCGATGACACCGTCTTTGAGCGGGCGCACGGCGACGATATTGCCGGGGGTGCGCCCCAGCATCCGTTTGGCCTCGTCCCCAACGGCGAGCACTTTGCGTGTGCCTTGGTAGACAGCAACCACGGAGGGTTCACGCAAGATGATGCCGCGGTCTTTAACGTAGACAAGTGTGTTCGCAGTCCCTAAATCTATCCCGATATCGTTGGAGAAAATACCCCAGATCTGATCAAACATTTGAGAAATCCTTTTGAGAAATTGAAATTCATGGCAAAATTCTTTGGGCTTCCTTATTATTAAAGCCACGAACTTTTTACGTCAAGACCATTAACGAAAGCATGGAAAAGTCATGAAAGCGCCACAACCCATTGAGCTGCAAGATTATCTGCCTGTTTTGGAGGCGGCTTTGGCGGAAGATATCGGCTCCGGTGATGTCACCTGCCTGGCGACTGTTCCGGAAAATGCCATTTGCAGCGGGCTCATTTTTGCGAAGCAGAACGCCCTTGTCTGCGGGGTGCAAATTGCGCGGGCCGCATTCGAGAAAGTGGACTCCCGGATCAAAGTTGAGGTGCTCGCGGGTGACGCGCAAATGATCCAGTCCGGACAATCGGTGCTCCGTGTCCGCGGCCCCGCGCGAGGCATTCTCACCGCTGAAAGAACCGCGTTGAATTTTCTCCAGCATCTCTCCGGGATAGCCACCGAGACAAAAAAGTACGCGGACAAAATCGCCGGAACCCGGGCGCGCTTGCTCGACACCCGCAAGACCCTGCCCGGCTGGCGCAAATTGCAAAAGTATGCGGTCGCCTGCGGCGGCGGAGTCAATCATCGCATCGGACTCTATGACATGGTGCTCATTAAAGACAATCATTTGAAGCTTATGAACCGCGAGCATCCCGGCGATTTCTCGGCGGCGGTCGCGCGCGCGCGGGGGCTCTTTCCGGGATTGAAAATCGAAATCGAGGCGGAGACCATTGATGAGGTCCGGCTCGCACTGGCGGCGGGTGCGGACATCATTCTCCTCGACAATATGACGTGCGGGCAAATGCGTGAGTGCGTGACGCTGGCGGCGGGGCGCGCCCTGCTTGAGGCGAGTGGCGGCGTCACCCTCGACACGGTGGAGCAAATTGCCCGGACGGGCGTGGATTTTATTTCCGTGGGAGCTTTAACGCACTCGGTGCGCGCCATTGACTTTTCTCTCGAGCTGGATGATTTATGAGTAAACAAACGGTGATGACAATCATCCTGGCCGCCGCCGCGGTCGGGCTTTTATTCCTCGTGGCGGTCTCCACAAAAGACACTTCCCGTGCGTCGCGGACGGCACTGGTCTTGAGCGATTTGCGCCAGCTCCACGCGCAAAGTCCTCTGGTCTCGACGAATGATTTGATGCTGGTGGACGACTGGGCTCCGCTGCCCCGGGAAAAAAGGGCTGAGCTTGCGGGCAATTTGCAACGGCATAAAATCGATTGGCGTGATCTTCGTTTGGAAGGAGGGCGCATTTTTGATCCTTGGGGTTCTCCCGTGGATGTCCTCTACCAGTTTTGCGGTTACCACGTCATGCTTCAATTCCGCTCGACGGGTGCCGACCGGAGGGCAGGCAGCCCCGACGACATATTCTAGGCCGCCGTCACGCGGCTGCGGTGACGGCGGGTGTGGTCATGGTTTTTTCCCCGCCCTCTGTGGAGCCCTCATCATGCAGGCTCGCATGCAAACGTGAGACCTCAGCATGGAGCATCTGCGCGATTTGCTTGCGGCCGGAATGAAAAATCATCGGTGCGGAGTAGCGGACGCGGACGCGGATATGCCCGCGCCCGAGCAATTGCCACAGGTGCACAATGAGATGGTCTTCGCCGGCATAACTCGCGAGCAAATTGTCATCGTAGCAGATTGCCGCGGCGGTGACGGGGCTTTGCCCCGCGCAAATTGCTTCGACAAGCGGGGAACGGAAGGGCAGGACGTCCTCTCCGCGCGAGGATGTTCCCTCCGGGAAAAATGCGACGGGCAGCCCTGTTTCGAGGCACCGGCGCATTTCCGAGACGACCTTGGCAGTGTCGCCGCGGTTCAAGCGGTCAATATACAGGATGCCTCCCCGTGTAGCGAACCATCCAAAGACAGGCCAGCGGGCAATATCCGATTTCCCGATAAAGACCGCGGGAGATTGCGAGAAAAGAGTGAAGACATCGAGCAGCCCGAGATGGTTACTGACCAGGCATCCCTTTTGGGGAGCCCTTCCCTCGGCATGAATGACGAGTCCGAAGGCATCCGCAAGCCGCCGCGCCGTCCGCGAGCCCCACGCAATTTGCGCGGCTTTGAGCTCCAAGGGGTTTTCGATGCCCGGTTTGGATGCGCGGGAGTACTCGGCGGCTGCCGTCATGAGCACCCACACGATCCGGAGCAATTTGCGTAGCGCGTGCCAAAGTTTCATGGGGTGCCGGAGGGTGAGGATTGATCCCGCTGCAGATCCGCGGCATCCTCGAGTCCGAGCAATTTGATCAAGTGCGCGTGTGGAATACGATGCAGGTCGAGGATGGTCAGGAAATCAATGGTTTTAAATGCGGCATCAAAGGCGGGCGGACCGCAGATGCGTGCGCCCAACTGGAGATAAGCCTGCATGAGCTTCGGGGTTTTCGGAGCGTTGACTTTCGCGCCGTGGGACAAGGGACGGCAATCCAATGACTCGAGGGGAACCGTGGGGAAATCCCCCGAGACAATTTGCTCTTGGACAAAAAGCTGATACAAAGCGACTCCTTCGGCGGGATTTGTCGAGGTCAGCGAACTGCATCCGGTCAGGTACCGCGCCCCCGCGGCCAGCGCGTAGTGGGCGACCCCGCGCCAGAGGAGACTCAGCACGAGCAAATTGCGCGCATGGCGGGCGACACAGGCGCGCCCGAGCTCGACGAGCTCGAAACGCACGGGTTCGAACACGGCAAAATCGAATTCGCGTTCGCAATAGTAGCCGATGCGGCAGAGGGCTTGTGCGCCGGTCTGCATCCGGTAGGTGCCCACGATGCGCCCGGTGTGGGTCTCTTCCACGATAAGATGGTCGCAGACCGCGTCGAACTCATCGGCATCCCTTTCATTCGCGTGTGCTGTGTCGAGACCCTCCTTGAGTTCGACATTAAAAACCTGGTAGCGCAGTTTTTGTGCAGCGACGATTTCTGGCTCGCCCTCTGCAAAGCGCGCCCGGAAATCGCCTTTGACCGCGGACCAATCCTTGAGAAGAGTGGGGGATTGTGCTTGCCGCGCCATTTGCGCGGGTGCTGGAATCACGGGCTGTCCGGTGATGGCGAATTTATCCACGCACATACCCAAACGCAGGATGCAGGGAATGAACAGTGACACTTTGTGACGTGTCCGTGGCGGTTGTGTGACACGCGCGCCAGGGCTAGTTCGTGCGCTGGAGACCTCCGGTGTGGATAAAACACACGCTCCGCTTTTTTTCCCAGACACCCCGGTGAGCCCTGTCGATGACGCCGTACAAGGCTTTTGCCGTGTAGACCGGGTCGAGCGGAATCTTGTGAGCGGTCTCGATTTCCCGGATGAAATTCAAAAGGACGGGCGTCGTTTTTGCATAACCCCCGAAATGATAACCGGTGATGATTTCGAGATTGGGCAGCTCCCGGCGCGCAATTTGCGCGGCGTTTTCTTTGAGGAAAGCCCCGTCTTTGAGGACGGAAATAGCATACACCCGCGCGGCAGGTTGGAGCATCTGGAGCGCGGACGCGATTCCAGCGGCGGTGGAACCGGTTCCCGCCGCGAGACAATAGTCGTCGGCGATTCCCGTGAGCAATTTGCCCCATTCCATACAACCTTGGAATCCGGCCTCATTGGCTCCGCCTTCGGGAATCAGGTAAAATGAACCAAAATGATTTTTGAGTTCATAAATAAAACCGGGTGAATTTTTGAGGCGGTACTCCGCACGGGACACAAAATGCAGGCGCATGCCTTGTGCCCGCGCAAATTGCAGCGTGGGCGAGTCTTGTCGCGGCTCCTCGCCGCGGATCACGCCGATGGTTTTGAATCCATGCAAATGGCCCGTGGCAGCGGTCGCATGGATGTGGTTGCTCCATGCGCCGCCGAAAGTCAGCAGGGTGTCCAATCCGGCTTCGCGCGCGCGGAGCAAATTGTTTTTGAGCTTCCAGAATTTATTGCCCTGACCAAAGGGATGGGCGAGGTCTTCACGCAAAATTTGAAGCGGGAGATGGTCCCCGTGGGGTAATTTCCACGGCAGGACACTCAGGACAGGCTTGTATTCATTGGTTAAAATCATGATTTCAGGGTTGTCAAAAAATATTATCCGGACATTTCCCTGTCGTCACTCCCCATTTTTAAAATGATTTTCAGGGCATTTTTGTGTGACGGAATGGCGACTTGATGACGTTCGTTGTGTGAGGACAACCGTTCAAATAATTCAAAGCAAATCGTTACAAATCTGCCGCCGTTTCGACACACGCCAAAGCTATCAGTCCGCCGAGAGCGGAAAAATTTAACCAAAAAAATTTCAAAAATATGAAAACACGATTGATGAAAATGACTGTCAGTTTCGTTTGTGCCCTACTCTTGCTTGAGACCAGTGGAACCATGAGGATTGTGGCGCAAGTCGCCGCTGCAAGCCGGATGTCAGAGGGGGATGCGCTCAAGGCAACTTCCTCCTACAGCGGGCAGGATGGTATCGTTATCACGGACAGGGAAGTGATTCGAAGCGTTTCAGGGGTGTCTTCGATTGACCGGAATCTTTCATCCACCAGCACGATTCTTTCCCCGGACGCACGGAATACCACTTTGATCAACCGGGACGGGTCATCCGCGGATACAACAAAAAGCACCGATGTCACAAACACAAACGGGGATGTCGTGCGCAAGGAGCGTGTCGCGGTGGCACGCATGGAGGAAATCATCCGCAAGCTCAGTCAAGACGAGCAAACCAAAACGTTGGCCGGTCAAATCCAGGATATTATGAATTCCCACATGTCGAGAGGGAGTACAACCCCTGTCGCCCCGATTGCAGGAGTCAGAGAGGTCAATCTCCGCCTGCCCGTGACCCCGATCAGACCCACCGGAGTGAATACGGAATTACCACCCTACGCGCCGCAGATTCCCAAAGGGGATACCGTGGGGCAACTCGCAGGAAGTCCAAGCGTGGGACTGGATGGTGCATTCACGTATAGCATTCCTATCCCGGTTCCACCCGGAACAAGGGGGTTTGCTCCATCAATCGCATTGACCTACAATTCCAACATGCCTGGTGGAATCGCAGGACGCGGGTGGAGTGTCAGCGGAGCGGGAGGCTCCATCAGCCGTCGTAGCGCCCGTTTGGCGACGGACGGGATTGTCGAGGGAGTCCGTTTTGAAATGTCAGACAGGTTGAGTTTGAACGGGGCGGCATTGGTTTTGGTGTCCGGGATCCAGGGAGCGGCAAACTCTGAATACCGTTTCGAAATCAATAATAACACCCGGGTCATCGCGCGCGGCAATGTCGGTGGAAATGGTGCCGAATGGTTTGAGGTGCTTTATCCCGATGGCAGCCGTGCAGAGTACAGATTCAAGAGGATGGTTTCACGGATAAACAACTTGCCGGGAAATGTGTCTGTGGCGGCGAAGACAGCCGTTGAGAGCTGGCACATGACCATGCAGCAGGACAATGCGGGAAATACGATCCATTATGTCTGGGAGTCACTGGAAAGAATCAGCCTCGTCCAGGATGAGGAAGTCATTCTCAAGGAAATCCTTTACGGCGGGACAAAAGGGAATCCCGCCCAAGCTGTTTGCAAAATCAGTTTTGAGTATGAGCCTCGATCGGGCAAAGACTACAACCACCAGTGGCAAACAGGGGGATTGCACATGAAATATCATTCTGGATCCCTCTCGGTCAATACGGTCCGGCTCAAGTCAATCCGCAATTTTGTGCGGATGTCGAAAGATGATGGCTGGCAACCCGGGGTCAAATACAATCTCGCCTACTCCACATTTTTTCACACGCTGTCGCACGGGGCGAATCTTGTCGGGGTGTGGGCGGAGGATGCCACACAGAAACCGCTTCCTCCGACTCTCTTCGAATACGATGACCAATATGACTTTGAATTTAAATATCAAGGTATGCAGCATCTGCTCGTCGAAAATCGACCAAAATCAGTAAAGAATTCGCCTAAGGGAGCCGCATACAGATCGGCATTGATGCTGGTGTCTCCCGGGCAGGAACACAAATTTGCGGGAAGCAACCGGAGCTTTATAGGTGATGTGAATGGGGATGGCAAGACAGACGCTGTTTTTATGGAGTACGAAATCGACGATAATGGTTCGCCCCTGAACAAAACGATCAACGCGCACTTGTACATATCCGACGGGACAAAGCTGGTGCGTCAGTCCACGACTCCGACAGTCAATTACACCGGCTACGAAAAATTTGTCATGATGGATGTGGACCGGGATGGAAAAACGGATTTGGTGGTGTTAACGACAAACGGGACAGGGAAAACCTTCGCCATGATTTTTCGGTCTAATGGTCAAGAATTCATACCGATGACGAATCAGGGTCAAATTGCGGAAATCCTCCCATTCATCTATGGAGCGGATAATAATTCCGAGCCATTTATGGTCGGGGATATCAATGGCGACGGCAAGCCTGATATGGTTTTCACCTACCGCTCCGGGACACGGCGCAAAGCGCGTATTGTCCTGGCTCATCCTGGTGCATTTATCAGTTTTCTGCCGGCTTCACCAGAGATTGACATTGGTCAATACCATGCCTCAGACCGTGTCAATCTGGTCGACATGACCCAATCAGGTAAAACGGATTTAGTCGTCTTTAACTTGCAAGAGATCCGTGTCTACCGCGCGACAACAAATAGCTTCGATACAACAAAACCCATTGTGACGCTTACGCAAAATTATAACATCGGGACTCTGGCAAATGTCACGGGTGGAAACATGTGGAAACAACTTTTAATGGATTTAAACCAGGATGGATTGAAAGATTTACTGATTATTACAAAGAAAATTGTCGGGGCGAATGAACAAATTGTTGCACGTGTGCTCTTCAATAACGGCTTCGGATTCGGCCGGAAAATGGTGCAAATGTCATCACCAAACAACCCTCCTGCCGGTGAATATTGGATGGATATCTCTGCCACTCCGCCGGAATTCGTCCTTTGGCAGGATGCAGTGACAAATGCCCCGTTCAAAAATCTGGAGTTGCTTCCCGGGGATTATAATGGCGATTCCAAGAACGAACTCATGGTGGTTGTGAGGTCGGGAGGGGGTGGGTGCAAATTTAAAATTTTTGGTTGGAAACAGGGGGACAATCTCAATGGCTTTGAGAATCTCGAAACAAGAGGAGCTTTGGTTGAACAACCATACTCAGTTGATCAAGATATGAAGACTCTACAAACTTATGGGTTCCACATTACCGGAGACATTAATGCCGACGGCAAAACCGACATTATAGCCATAAATACTGACTTGGTGGGGGAGACATTTTTCCGGTATGTTGTATATGATCCCCTCTTTACTGATGAACCGAGTTACATAGCACAATTCGATAAAGTATCACAGACATCCGGTGTCAACGTGATGATCCAAAGATTTTTTCTGATGACATCAGATGTGTCTGTGAATGTCTATCTCACCGACGGTGAAGTCTATGACCGCTTGAGAAGGATCAGGGATGGTCTCGGTGCACAGACGATTATTAAATATGGATTTGCCACACAAGGGGATGTCTACAAAGGGGATCAGAATTTTATCGGGTTTGAACCGCAACCGGTTTTTCCGGAATACAGGTCACGGATGGCGAATGTCGTCGTTAAAACCTTGAAACGGGACAATGGAAAACATGATGTCAATGAGACCGATTATGAGTACCGGAATAGCCGGAGCCACTCGCAAGGTCGTGGTTGGCTGGGCTTTGGTGAAGTCAGATCGTACAATCTAAAGACCAAAATGCGCTCCATCTCCGCGCTTTATCAAAGTTTTCCTTTCACCGGCATGCCCTACTACAAATGGACTGAGCATCAGAAAACTCCCGCTCAGGTTCAATGGCTGGAATGGACCGGCATGACTTATGCCGCAGTCCCGAATCATGGCGGAAAAACCCATTACCTCAGAGCGTTGAAAACGGAGTCGAAAGCATGGGACTGGGGGACAGGACAGCTTTCGTCTGATACCGTGACAACAACTGAAAATTACAGTGCATACAACACACCGCGAAAGATCACAACCACCAACCTGCAAAGCTCGAAAAAATCGGTTGTGGAATTGACCTTGAATCCGGCAATCGTCACACCCAGCGCATCTTTGTTGGATTTGCCCTCGTTGATAAAGACGGCGGTCACTGAGCCTGGCAAAGCCGCTTTCACAAAACAAAACAGAGTTTATTATATTCCTTCAACCTCGCTCGTCCACTGGACGGAAGAACAACAGGTTTTCAATTCCAACTTCAATCAGGCTGCGAGACGCTGGAGCCGGGTCGAGTATGACACATTCGGAAACGCGATCAAACAGACCATCGGCGGGCATGATATGAATGCCCCGGACATGACAGCGGTGGAGAGATTTGCAACAATTCAATATGATCCGACCGGTAGGTTTCCCCTGAAACAAATCAATGAACTCGGACACACAGTGACGATGGTTTATGAACCCGTTTTTGGAAATGTGACGTTTACGATGGATGCGAATAGTCAACCTGCAATTATCGAATATGATGGATTTGGGCGTCCCGTAAAGTCGACGGATGCTTTTGGGCACCAGTTCATCCAAAGGACATTTGTGGACCCGACGAGTCCCATGATGGGATTCATCATCAAGACGGGGGGGACAGGATTGCCCGAGTCGCATGTCTGGCATGATTATCTGGGGCGCGCGTACCTGAGCCGGGAGCAGGGAATCAATAACGAATGGTTGGAGGCACAAGTGCAATACAATCATCTGGGGCAAGTGGTCAGGGAATCTCTGCCTTACCTGACGGGAACACAGGTGTATTGGAGACAATACGTGTATGACCCGGTGCAAAGACCTCAGGCAGTGATTCATCCGGACGGACGAGTCGATATGAATGCCTATCTTTTCCGTGAAACACAGGCAGCCGTGAATGTCTCACTGGGCTCCACGGGCACTGACCCTCAATTCAATCAAGTCCAAATAAATAAATTTAACAACAATGGCGAGCTCATTGAGAGTATCGATAACATGGGTAATACCGTGTCCTACAAATATGACATCCGGGGAAATCTCCTCGAGACAAGGGTCAACGGGGTCAAAAAACAGTGGGGGATGATTTACGATTACCTGGGTCGTCAGACACAAATCACCGATGCGGACATGGGGACGGTGAAATCCAAGTACAATGTCTTTGACGAGCTCATCGAGGTGCAGGATGCCAAAGGCCAAATCGTCAAATATGAATACGACAAGCTCGGTCGCACGGCCAAGCAAATTGCTCCGGGTAACCATGTGACGACCATGATCTACGACACCGCGCCGAGGGGAACGACCGGTCAGACCGTCAAAGGCGCCCTTGCAAAAGTCATCGGCCCGGACGGGTATTTCGAGGAGTATGCCTATGATCAATACACCCGCGAGGTGAAGTCCACGATGAGACCGGAAAACAATGGACCCGTTTTTCAAAATCAAATCGAGTATGATGCCATCAGCCGTGTCAAGAGCAGGACTTATCCCAGTGGATTCAAGGTGGGATATGACTATGAGGGCTGGGGATATCTGGCGAATGTTAAAAATGTGCAGACCGGCAAAAGTTATTGGAATTCCCCCTGGTCTGACGAGCAAGGGCGCTTGATGCACTTCATGCTGGGAAATGAGGATGTTGTCTACAATCAATTCGACCCGAAAAACGGCAATCTGGTGCATGAATTCGCCTTCAATCTGAACACAGGGGAAACGATTCAGTCCAATGCGTATAGCTACGATAAACTGGGTCTGGTCAGGAGCAAGACCGACAGCCAGGCGGCGGCACCGGTGACAGTCAATTACACATATGACAAACTCAACCGCCTGATCCAGGACGGAACGGCGACTTTCACCTACAACCCGGTGGGAAATATCACACAGCGCAGCAACCTGGGCACTTACACTTATAATGGCGGCGGGAAACATTCGGTCAAGCAAGTGACCCTCGGGGCGGGCAATATCATGGGCATCGCCGCGGGTCGAAAACTCAATTACACCTACGACGCAAACGGGAATCAGACCAAAGTGGATCTCGCCGGGAGCGGGGTCTTGTCATTGGCCCAGAAGTGGCGCGAAGTCGGCTATAATTGGCAGAATCTGCCCACTTTAATCAAACATTATGGCGGCTCGATCTCGACGGTTCTTCCCGCACAAGAAATCTATGAGTACAAATATTCCCCCTCGGGGAAGAGGCTCAAACAGGTGAAAACGACCGGGGGCATCCAGACAGTCACTTACTACGCGGGCAGTTATGAGCATGTCGTCAAGAGTGGCAAAATCGAGAGGGTGCATTACGTCTCTGTGCCGGGCGCACAGGTCGTTGTCACGCGCAAACCCCACGCGAGCGACCCGGAGAATTTTATCGAGGAGACACGTTACGTTCACAGCGACCGTTTGGGCTCCCCGGATAAAGTCACCTCACAAACCGGGCAGGTTGTCGAGTCCCGCAAATACGATTCATTCGGGCGAAAAACATCGCCGGACAATCCCGGAGCTTTGAATATCGGCTATACCGGCGGCAGTCACGAAGACCTCGATAAATCAGGCCTCACCCACATGGGAGGACGGGTCTATGACCATATGACCGGACGCTTCTTGAGTGCGGATCCTTTTGTGCAAAGCCCGCTCAATCCTCAGAGTTACAATCGATACTCTTACGTGTGGAATAACCCCATCAATATGACCGACCCGAGCGGGTTTATCGCGACCGGCGGACCGACGGGACCTCCGGGAGCTCCGGAAAATCCATGTTATGGCGATACTTTTGATTGTAATGGAAATGGTTGTTATGTTTATGGTGAGGAAGGATGGATTTGGACTTTTCATGATGTGAAGATCGAGACAAAAAGGTTGTCTCCAGATTGCGAGCGGATAAGTTCAGCACTAGCTAGATTTGATGAATTACAACAGAACCCAATATTTCAAATAGGTGCTTTGTTAGGGACCGCAGCATGTCCAGTCTGTGGACAAGCTTTTCAATTGTTCTCATTTTTTGCAGATGTGGCAGTTGTGATCGCCAACAGTTATTGCAACGCATCGGAAGAGGATAGAAATTTGATGAATATAGAAGGTAGCGGAAAGGTGATGGTTAGGTTTGAATTTGAAGTGGAATCGACCAATCCTGACGGTTCAAAGGTGTCAGTTAAGAATATGGTTGGTATAATATTTGACGTAGAAAACTATAATACGACACTATTTCATGCTTATGAAACGGCGAGAAAAACCGGCAATACAAAAGTTGCAAAGCGCAGAATGAGTGGCATATCAACAAAGAATGGTTTAGTCAATAATGTCAGTGTTTACAGGGAAAAGGTCACAAAAAAGTGGGGGGCAGAAATAAAGACATCGATAAGTTTGTCAGGTAAATCTAGTTTAACCCAAAAAGAAGGATTTGAAGTAAATGGGGATTCTAAATCATCTGCTGGAATATTCCTAAAATATAATGCAGACAATGCATGGAAATCAAATAATCCTTTAATCTTAGGGCTTGGTGCAGTCTCAAAAGGAGTCTCTCAATTTGGGTTTAAGGGTGAAGCTACAATTCAAGTAGGATTTTATCGTTCCCTTACTAATATGGAAGGTGAAGATCAACCTGATATGCCCTTCTAGTAGTAAGGAACAAGTGTCCTCAATATAAATGGGTAAGATGTCTCAAGTCATTTTGTTTATCCAGGGGAGAACGTTTTCTGAAAAAGTTGGGCAAGGAGCTGGTTTTAAGGTAGGGTCATTATCACTATGAATGACATAACCCCTGATCTTTATATTAAACCCGGTTGTCCTTGGTGCGAGGAGGTGCTCGAATTCCTGAATGAGCACGATATCCACTACCGGAAAATCGATGTGATTGCCGACCAGAAGGCTTTTGTCGAAATGATCCGGATCAGCGGACAGTCGAAGGCTCCGACCATGAAATGGGGCGAGGAGATTCTCGCGGATTTCGGCGTGGCGGAGCTGGAGCCTTTTCTGAAACAGAAAAAAGTGATTGAGTAGAACTGTTTCACGGAAAGGTTTTTTTTCATCTTGCCGCCCGGGTTTAACCCATTAGAAAGGTAAATCTATGACTTTTGACGACGTTCTCCTCGAAACTGATGACAAGATGCAAAAATGCACGGAAAGCGTGGAGCATGAGATGAGCTCCATCCGCACGGGCAAAGCCCATCCCAGCCTTGTGGAAAACCTGCATGTCGAGGCTTATGAGGGGGTGCAGAGCAAATTGCGCGAGGTGGCGAGCATCTCGGCACCCGAGCCGAGAATGATTCTGATCCAGCCCTGGGATGTGACGGTCATCAAGGCCATTGAGTCGGCGATTCAAAAAGCCAATATCGGACTCTCTCCGAATATCGACGGGAAAATCATCCGCATTCCCATTCCTGAGCTGTCCCAAGAGCGTCGCACCGAAATGGTCAAAGTCGTACGTAAAATGGCGGAGGACGGGCGCGTCGCCGTCCGTGCCGTGCGCCGCAATGGCATCGAAGACCTCAAAAAACTCCAGAAAGACGGCAAAATCACCGAGGATCAGCTCAAAGACGGCGAAAAAGAAATCCAGGATTACACCGACAAATTCGTCAAACACATCGATGGACAACTGGAGAAAAAAGAGGCGGATCTCCTCAAAGTTTAAAGATCCCGTGTTTCTGGAATTGATTATCCGGGTGTTTCGTGCCTATCCTTTTGTCTTGAAAGAGACCTGACTGATCAAACCCGAGGGAACAAAAAATGTCCGAACAACCTCCCATGCCGAAGCTGAACTTGAAGCTTGCCCCCAAGCCCGAGGAACACAAAGAGACTCCCGCCCCCAAACCACAGGTGTCACCGCCTTCCTTGGGAGTGCCCCCCGCAGCTGCGGCACAATCAAATCAGTCCGCGGGCGGGACAATGCCTCCCCCGCAAGAGCCGGTTATGACACCGGAGAGCATGCCGGGATTGGATGCGACACTTGACAATCCAAAATCCGGTGGTGGCGGTTTGAATAAAATTTTGGTGCCTGTTGCGGCTTTGGCAGTCGGCTTGGGGCTCGGTTTTGGTGGTGCTTATTTCAAGCTTTCATCCGAACATGCCGCGGTCGTCAGCGGTCTGGAAGGAAAGTTAGCCCAGGCCAAAAAAGAGGCGGATGCCAAAGTCGCGACTGAACAACAAAAGGTCGCGGAGCAACTTGTCCAAGCCCAGGCGACTGCCAATGACAAACTCGCGGCACTCGAACAGGATCTGCGCCAGGCCGCCGAGGAGCAAATTGCGCGCAAAGACCAGGAAATCAAAGCCCTGAAAGCCTCCATGCCGGATGAAAACAAAATCCGTGCCAGCATGGAGGCACAAATGACCGAGATGCAGCAAATGGTCGCCGATGCCCAGGCGGTTGCAGAAGTCGAAAGAAAAGAAAAAGAACGTCTGCGCCATCTTGCCCAACAATTTCAGGCAGAAGTTAAAAAATATAATCCGACCTTCAAGCCCGCTCCCCAGCCGGGTGCTCCCGGGCAGTGAGCCCCGCCCGCGTTTATTTTATTTGTACAAACGAATCATCGAGTCGAGACAAGGAGGGCTCTCTGCATGCAAAATCCGGATGAATACATAAAAGGTTTTCCCAAGGCGGAACTGCACATGCACATCGAGGGTTCCTTCGAGCCCGGGCTGATGTTTGAAATCGCCACCCGGAACAAGATTCCGCTGCCTTACAGCACGGTCGATGAGGTGAAAAAAGCATATCAATTCGGTAATTTGCAGGATTTTCTGAATATATATTATGCAGGAGCCAGGGCTTTGTTGAAAGAGCAGGACTTCTATGATCTGGCGATGGCCTATTTTCAAAAGGCTGTGGCGGACAATATTATTCATGCGGAAATCATGTTCGACCCCCAGACGCATCTTCACCGGGGTATCGCTTTTGAAGCGGTGATCACCGGGCTCAAGCGGGCTGCTGACGATGCGGGGGCAAAGTGGGGGATCACAACGGTTTTTATCATGAGTTATCTGCGCGATTGGTCCGAGGAAGATGCCTTCAAGGTTCTGGAGGCTTCCCGTCCGTTTCAAAAGTGGATTACCGCCGTCGGTTTGGACAGTGCGGAGAAGGGGAATCCGCCGGAGAAATTCGAGCGTGTCTTTCGCGCATCAGTGGATGCGGGTTATCTCCCGGTCGCGCATGCGGGAGAGGAGGGTTCCCCTGAATATATCTGGCAGGCACTTGATTTATTGAAGGCTGTCCGGATCGATCATGGAGTGCGTTGTCTTGAGGATCAGGCTTTGACGGAGGAACTGGCACTGCGCGGGACGGCATTAACCGTTTGCCCGCTTTCAAATGTTTGTCTGAGAGTCGTGAATGATTTGAGCGATCATCCCTTGAGAAAAATGCTGGAAGCGGGACTCAAGGTAACGGTCAATTCCGATGACCCGGCCTATTTCGGCGGATACTTGAATGAGAATTTCATTCAAACCTGGCGGGCTCTGGGGCTGGGAAAAAGGGAGTTCGAGCAGACTGTCAAAAATGCGTTTTCCTCGTCGTTTATTGATGAACCCCTGAAAAACCGTTATCTCGCCCTCTGCGAGGACTACATGATCCGGCAAGGATAAGCGTTTGATCCCCATTGAGACACAGGTTAATCCCTATAAAACCTGTCGGAATGCCTGAGCGTTTGTTTTTGAGCACTATCCCATGTGAAAAATTTTCTGATAAGTTGTCTTTATATGTCAGATCAAATTCATCGTTATTGGCTCACCTACTCGTCGGAGCTCGTGCAGAGACCATTGATATGGGAAATGAGTCAGAAATTCAAAGTGATCTTCAATATCAAACAGGCAAGCATCACCAAGGATGTCGGCATCATGGCGTTGGAACTCACCGGTGAACGCTCCGAGGTCAAAGCGGCGGTTCAATGGTTTGAAAGCAACAATGTCCAGGTTGAGCCCGTCGAAATCAATACAATCGAAGGCTAGAAATGTTTTTTTGATGGATGGAGCCTTGCGTCTCGGCGGGGTTAATATTCTATTTTTTTCATTATTGATCACTTTTTTTATGTCCACATTTTCAACGGAAAAAATCGCATCGCTCAACGAGCAATTTGAATCACAAACGACCGGGAAAATCCTCCAGTGGTTGTGGGAGGAGCTGGGAACCCGGGCGGCCTTCGGCACCAGTTTCCAGGGGGCGGGACTCGTCGCGATTGATATCGCCTATAAAAACGGGTGGAAATTCCCGGTCTTTACGCTCGACACAGGTTATCTTTTTCCGGAGACCCTGGAGCTGAAAAAGAAGATTGAAGACCGTTATGGGCTGGTCATCGAAAGCCTGTTGCCCGACCAGACTGTCGCTGAGCAATTTGCCCAGCACGGGTCGAATCTCTATGAGACCAAGCCGGATCTGTGCTGTTATTTGCGTAAAGTCGAGCCATTGAAAAAGAAGCTCGCCACATTGGACGGGTGGATCACGGGGTTGCGCCGGAATCAGGCGGATACCCGAGCTCAAACGGGGATTCTCGAGGTCTATGAGTTCGACCCTGTTTTCAAAAAGGAAATTCTGAAGATCAACCCGATGGCAAAATGGTCCAAAGAAGAGGTGTGGGATTATATCCGGAAAGAAAAAATACCTTACAATCCGCTCCATGACCGGGGTTACAAAAGCATCGGGTGCCAGCCCTGCACACGACCCGTCGGTGAAGGGGACAGTGAGCGGGCGGGGCGCTGGACGGGCTTTGACAAGACAGAATGCGGAATCCACACTTTTATGGAGAAAAAGAAATGAGCACGGTCAATCAGACATTGGAACAACTCAAAATCGTGATCGTGGGACATGTCGACCACGGAAAATCCACATTCATCGGAAGGCTTTTCCATGACACGGGCTCACTGCCTGAGGGCAAATATGAGCAACTGGTCAAAATCGCCGAGCGGCGCGGTGTCCCTTTCGAGTGGGCGAACCTGATGGACTCGCTCCAGTCCGAGCGGGATCAGAATATCACCATGGACACCAGTCAGATTTGGTTCCGCACCACCAAACGCCAATATGTCATTATTGATGCGCCGGGGCACAAGGAATTCCTCAAAAATATGATCACGGGGGCGGCTCGTGCCGATGCG
Organism: uncultured Verrucomicrobiota bacterium; assembly: GCA_964435715.1. Classification (GTDB taxonomy): domain Bacteria; phylum Verrucomicrobiota; class Verrucomicrobiia; order JAWXBN01; family JAWXBN01; genus JAWXBN01. Next base: position 102,328 of record CAYTAI010000004.1, read on the forward strand.
GCGTTGTTGCTCATAGCTGCCAATGAAGGAGTGCAAGAGCAGTCCCGCCGGCATGGTTTCCTCCTGAGCCTGCTCGGAGTGAAGCAAGTTGTCGTGCTTGTCAATAAAATGGACTTGATTGATTACAGCCAGGATGAGTTCGAAAAAATTAAAAATGAATACACGTCTTTCCTGGGGCAGATCGGGGTTCATCCAAAGACATTCATCCCTATTGCCGCCAAACACGGGATTAATATCGCGTCACATTCGGCAGAAACGGGATGGTATCATGGTCAGACAGTGCTCGAGACATTGGATTGTTTTGAGTTGCCTGCCGAACCTGTGGACAAACCCCTGCGCCTGCCGCTCCAGGATATTTTCCGGTTCGACCACCGTCGCATCCTGGCGGGAAAAATCGAGTCCGGACGTTTGAGAGTGGGGGACAAATTGCTTTTTCTGCCCGGTCAAAAAACCAGTGAAATCAAAAGCATCGAGTCATGGAATGCCGTGGCATCCGCGGAAGCCACGGCGGGGCAATCTGTCGGCATTACATTGACGGAGCAAATTTTTGTCGAAAGGGGCGAGATCGCGGTATTGGAGAATGCCCCTTGCAAAGTGGGTAAAAAGATTCGTGCCAAAATTTTCTGGATGAGCCGTGTCCCGTTCGAGACCGGCAGACTCTACCGATTGAAGCTGGCGACGCAAGATGTCGAGTGTGAACTGCACAAAGTGCTCAAAGTCATCGACG
>CAYTAI010000004.1:103069-114263 GCA_964435715.1 uncultured Verrucomicrobiota bacterium
GTGAGACGGAAAAATCGAAGGTTGTCCGCAATGATGTCGCAGAAGTCGAGATTGTGCTCAAAGAACCTCTTGCCGTCGACCTCTACAGTGAGATTTCCGAGACCGGACGTTTTGTGCTGGTCAATCGCACGGAGGTTTCTGGTGGCGGTATTGTCATGGAGATTGTCGAGACTGACAAGGTCAAATCAGCCCACATCACCGCCAATAAAGCGCAAATCACCTATGAGGACCGGGTTATCAAAAATGGCCATCATGGGGCTGTCGTTTGGCTGACAGGATTGAGTGGTGCCGGCAAGTCCACAATCGCCAATGAGCTGGAAAAGGAGCTCTTTAACCGCGGGATGCAAGTATCGACCATTGATGGCGACAATTTGCGTTTCGGACTTTGCTCGAATCTGGGATTTTCCTCTGCAGATCGCAGCGAGAATCTCCGCAGGGCGGCGGAAGTCGCCAAGCTCATGGCGGAGTATGGACAAATCGTGGTTGTCTCCTTGATTTCCCCGTTTGCCGCGGATCGAGCGCGTGCCCGTGAGATTGCCCGGGAGGCAGAGATGGATTTTGTGGAGGTCTATGTGAATGCACCCCTGTCAGTGTGCGAAGAGCGCGATCCCAAGCGGCTCTACAAAAAAGCCAGGAGTGGTGAAATCCAGAAGTTTACCGGAGTCTCCTCTCCCTATGAAGTTCCGACCCATCCGGAGATTGAGATCAGAACGGACAAGACCACTGTGAAAGAGGCTGTCACGGAAATCATGCACATCCTCTTGGAAAAAGTGGAGCTCAAGCAAGAGGGATTCGAGATCTAATCTTTTTGGGCGACAAGGCGCATGTAGCTGAAAGTCGCGAGAATGTCATTCCCCCGTCGAAACCTCTGGTCATACTCGCGAATGATTTGCCGGAGTTTTCCCGTGGAGATGCGGGCTGTTTGTGCAACGGCGCCGATCCCGTGCAAATCGCGCAAAAGACGGTGACAAGATGGGTAACGTAAAGTTTTGATGGTCGTTTGATGACTCAGGACATTGAGACCAGCCTTCTCGAAAATCATCAACCATTCATGTTCATTTTTCCAGCGCAGAGGAATGAAGGAAGAGCCGATGAGTTGATTCAGCTCATGGAGTGTCCCGTCAATAAAGACCGAGCACAGCACCCGCCCCCCCGGTTTGAGGCACTTATTCCAATGTTTTAAAACCATGTGCGGGTTTGTCATCCATTGCAACATGCTTGAAGAGAATATCCAGTCCAATTCATCGTACCCGAGATCATGGGCTTCACGGGGTTCCCATTTTATGGAAGGTATTTTCTCCCGGCCTTTCGCAACCATTTCCTCACTGGCATCCGTCGCCGTCACTGAGCCATTCCATCCCGTTAAATGTTGGGTGAAAAGACCTGTGCCCGCTCCGGCTTCCAATGCTCTCCCAACCCTTTTCAAGGGGAGCCACTGGGAGAGCCATGAGGCGATTTCATCCTGGATCAGTGCATGCTTGTCATAGCAATTTGCTTTTTGGTGGAATCGCGGTGGTGTATAATCAGCAATCATATCATATATATAATATTCAGGGAGGGCATGTTAAGCATGAGATTGCGAGTTTTCTATCAGGAGATTGCTGATGGAATGGTTGCAATTTTTGCAACTTAAATTTTCAAATGCCCCTCTTAATAAGTCAATAAAAATCAATTTATCATAATTTCCAGAAATTACCATAATATTATGAGCCTCTATAGGCAATTTGATTTCATCTTCAATCATCCTGTCCACCCCCCAATCAAGTTCATTTAACGGGTAGGGCAACCCATTGAGTGGCGTGATCTCAATTTCCGCTTGCTTGTAAAAATCAGCAATTGCCTCAAGGGGTTTTCTATTCAACCAACGTTTGAGATATTTCAGTTGGGTCAGTGAAATTTTTGAGCCGAGGCCGGACTCGGCTTTAAAATCCAAAAATGGAGCATACAATCTCACGGGTTTGCCAGCCTCATTGAGAAACCGGGATTGCCCGAGCAGCAAGAAGGCTCCAAAGGAATACCCCGCGACCTGATCCGCAAAGCTGATTTTCTCCTGCAACTCTCTGAACCAGTTCGATACGGGCAAAATAATCTCATGCTGGTCATGCGGCATGTATGTGTCCAGCTGTTGAGCGAACCAATCTTGTGGAATTGCCCAACCGCTGACCCAGAGGATTTTCACGAACCAAAATCCAACGAGAGATTCTTGTCCGTCACGGCACCTTCAGAGGCGGACACACAAGTGGCGGCAAATTTTGCCAGGACGCCTTTGGTGTAACGGGGTGTTTTCGGTTTCCACTGGGCGCGGCGCTTTTTGAGTTCAGCAGCGGGAATATGCAGGAGCAACTTGCGGTTTTTGGCATCAATCGTGATGAGATCGCCGTCACGCACGAGGGCGATGGGACCACCCACTGCGGCCTCCGGTGTAATGTGACCGACGACAAAACCGTGGCTGCCGCCGCTGAATCGGCCATCGGTGATCAGTGCCACATCGTGGCCCAATCCGCGCCCCATGACGGCCGCCGTGGGAGAAAGCATCTCACGCATACCGGGTCCGCCTTTGGGTCCTTCGTACCGGATGACGATGACATGACCTTTTTGAATTGTGCCATCCTGGATTTTGGCAATCGCGGCCTCTTCCGAGTCATATACTTTGGCGGAACCGCTGAATTTTAATCCTTCCTTGCCCGTGATCTTGGCGACTCCGCCTCCCGGAGCGAGGTTTCCTTTAAGCACGACCAAATGACTTTCTTTTTTGATGGGATGACTCAGAGGACGGATAATCTGCTGGGATTTGGGGTAGTATTTGACTCTTTTGAGATTTTCCTTGAGCGTTTTGCCAGTGACGGTCATGCAGTCGCCGTGCAGAAGTCCTTCCTCCAAAAGAACTTTCATCAGAGGCAGTATCCCGCCGACCTTGATGAGGTCGCTCATGAAAAATCGCCCGAAAGGCTTTAAATCCCCCAAACAAGGCACTTTTTTGCCGATGCGGGTGAAGTCCTCAATCGTCAGCTTGATCCCCCGTGCATGCGCGATCGCGAGCATGTGCAAGACCAGATTGGTGGAGCCGCCCAGTGCCATCGCTGTGGTGATGCCATTTTCGATTCCTTCACGCGTCATGATGTCGTGCGGGAGGATCCCTCGTTTCAAGAGATTGACAACAGCCGCACCCGCCTGCCGGCTGTCGATGATCTTGTGTTTGGAAATCGCATTTTGAGCGGAACTGTGCGGGAGGCTCATCCCCATGGCCTCAATTGCGGATGCCATTGTATTGGCGGTGTACATTCCTCCGCAAGAGCCGGCGCCGGGGATGGAACACTTTTCAATTTCCAAAAGTTGTTTGCCCGTGATTTTTTTATTGGCATGGGCGCCGATTCCCTCATACACACTGACGATATCAACGGGTTTGCCTGTGCTTTGCAGGCAACCCGGCAGGATCGTGCCTCCATAGACAAATACCGCAGGGCGGTTCAACCGCGCAATCGCGATCATGGCTCCGGGCATATTCTTGTCACAGCCGCCGATTGCCACAAATCCGTCGAATCCCTCACATGCCACGACTGTTTCAATCGAGTCTGCGATGACTTCTCGCGAGACGAGGGAGTATTTCATGCCTTCCGTGCCCATGGAGATGCCGTCGGAAACGGTGATGGTATTAAAGATCACTCCTTTGCCACCGGCCTTGTCGGCTCCCGCACACGCCTCGCGGGCGAGCTGGTCGATATGCATGTTGCAGGGAGTCACCATGCTCCATGTGGAGGCGATACCGATTTGAGGTTTTTTGAAATCCGCATCATTAAATCCAACAGCACGGAGCATGGCGCGACTCCCCGCCCGGGAAGGGCCATCTGTCATCAGTGAGGAGTGGGGGCGTGTCGGATTTTGTTTCTTGGTTTTTTTCATGGATTTTTGCAGGGTTCTGTATTTGAATAATCATCAACCTCTAGCAAGTTGCACCTGAGCACACCAGAAAAAAGGGTGAACATGCAGCATTATCATTGCCCGAATTGTCAAAGCCCGCTGGATCGCACGCGCAACCAGCATGGATTCATCTATGTCTGCAAACCCTGCCGCGGTGTCGCGATTGGTTTGGCTCCGCTCAAAAAAATGGCCTGCGAGAAAACCATCACGGCACTCTGGGTGAAAGCCCGGCAGTCTGACTCGATGCAATCCCGCCCTTGTCCGACATGCTCCAAACTCATGGATGAGATTGTGGCTTTGGAGGATTCTCAACGCCCGGTTCATGTCGATATTTGCCTGACGTGTCATCTGGTCTGGTTTGACCAGCATGAGTTCGAGCAATTTCCTAAAGCCGAAACAACAAGGGATGATTTATTAATGAATAATCAGAAAGCGCGTGAAGCCCTCGCCATGCTCGAGATCGAGCGCATTGCCAGCCGCACCAGGAGAGAGCAGCAGATCAGTGATGCCATTGACACGACCGCTGGTGCTGTGGAATTCCTCGAGGCATTCATCAGCTTGGATTAGGTCTTTGCAGGCTTTTTCTTTTTTTTCAGGCTCGATTTCTGGATGGGTTCTTCCGGGGGAATCGCGGTATTGGAGAGGATATCGGATTTTTTTAATTCATCGATCTGGTCACGCAGCAGTGCGGCGCGTTCATACTCCAGATTTTGTGATGCTTCCATCATTTGCTCGGTGAGTTCGCGGATGAGATCCGCTTTGCCAAGTTCACCTGTTTGGTCCGAGACAGGGGTTTCCTTGCCTTTAATGATTGTATGCAGGCTTTTTTGGACAGCGCGTGCGACGCCGCGCGGGGTGATGCCGTGTTCTTGATTATAAGCCATTTGTTTCTCCCGGCGGTACCGGGAGATTTTCATGAATCCTTTAATCGAGTCGGTCTGTTTATTCGCATAGAGGATGGCGCGGCCATTGAGATGGCGCGCGGCGCGTCCGGTGATTTGAATCAGGGATTTTTCCGAGCGGAGGAATCCTTCCTTGTCCGCATCCAGGACGGCGACGAGGGAAACCTCCGGCAAGTCCAGACCTTCGCGCAGCAAATTGATCCCGACCAGCACGTCGAAATTCCCCTCGCGCAGTGAACGCAGGATCTCCACCCGCTCCACCGCGTCGATTTCGGAGTGTAAATAGCGCACACGCACCCCGATATCACGGAGATAGTCAGTCAGGTCTTCCGCGGTTTTTTTCGTCAGGGTCAGAATAAGGACTCTTTCCTGCAGGGGAATGACTTTTTGAATTTCCGCAATCACATCGTCGATTTGATTGTCCAAAGGCCTGATTTCCACAGGAGGATCGATGAGTCCGGTGGGACGAATGATTTGTTCCACAACCCGCCCTCCGGTTTCCAGCAGCTCGTATTTACCGGGTGTCGCTGAGACGTACAGGGCTTGGTTGACGAGACCTTCAAACTCCGCAAAATTCAATGGACGGTTGTCCAAGGCGCTCTTCAGCCGGAAGCCATGTTCCACGAGGACATTTTTCCGGGAACGATCCCCTTCGTACATGCCCCCAATCTGCGGGACGCTGACATGGCTCTCATCAATGACAAGGAGATAATCTTTCGGGAAGAAATCGAAAAGTGTGTAGGGTTGAGAACCAGGCGGGCGACCCGTCAAATGGCGCGAATAATTTTCGATCCCGCTGCAAAATCCCATCTCTTGAATCATCTCAATGTCGTACATCGTCCGCTGTTTGATGCGCTGCGCTTCCAGGAGCCGTCCCTGTGTCTCAAACTCCGCGACCCGTTGATGCATCTCCTCACCAATGGTTGTGATAGCGCGGCGCAACTTGTCCGCCGGGGTCACATAGGCTTTTGCGGGAAAAATGGTGAATTTCTGGTGTTGCTGAACCGTGTGCCCTGTCAGGGGATCGAACTCCGTGATCCGGTCGATCTCGTCTCCGAAAAACTCCACCCGCAGCGCATTCTCTTGATAAGCCAGCGCGATTTCCACCGTGTCTCCGCGCACACGGAAATGTCCCCGGGTGAAACTAATGTCATTGCGGTTATACATCGTATCCACCAGACGGGACAGCAGCGCCTCGCGCGGAATCCTCTGGCCGATCTCCACGGGAATAATCATATTATAATAATCCTCGGGTGAACCCAGCCCGTAGATGCATGACACACTGGAGACGACAATCACATCCCGCCGGCTCAGGAGCGAACTTGTCGTCGAGAGGCGCATGCGCTCGATCTCCTCATTGATGCTTGAGTCTTTCTCAATGTAGGTGTCCGTGCGCGGGATATAAGCCTCGGGCTGATAGTAGTCAAAGTAACTGACAAAATATTCGACAGCATTGTTCGGGAAAAATTGTTTGAACTCCGAGTAAAGTTGCGCGGCGAGTGTTTTGTTGTGCGAGATGACCAGAGTGGGGCGGTCGAGATTTTTGATGACATTGGCGACCGTGAATGTTTTTCCCGACCCGGTCACGCCCATGAGGACTTGATGTTTTTCCTTGCCCTCGCGCAAATTGCGCGTGAGTGCCTCAATAGCTTGGGGTTGATCCCCTTGCGGGGTGTATTCGGAGACAAGATCAAATGGCATGGGATAATGGATTAAACAAAAGTTTCCCCCGGACGGAGCCCGTTTCCAAGAGTCGATGAGCCTCGGGTGCCTCGTCGAGCGTGAATGATTTTTGAACCGACACGGCGACTTTTTTTTCCGCGCAGAGTGCGGCAATTTGCGCGAGGTCGTGAGAGTCCGGAGTCATGGTCATGCCTTTGACATGATGGGAAGAACCCTCCGCTGCCGCAGCAACTTGCGCAGCTGTCAATGTCGGCAGGGTCACCACCGTGCCGCCTGGACGCAGGACTTTGAGGGAATCGATTCCAGTCTGTCCTCCGATGCCGTCGATGACCAGATCGATATTCTCACATTCTTCGGTGAATTTCTGTGTCTTGTAATCAATGACCTCATCCACCCCGAGGCTTTTGAGAAAGTCCCGGTTTTTCTCCGACGCCGTGCCGATGACACTGGCTCCTTTCCACCGGGCAAATTGCGCGGCAAAATGACCGACCCCGCCGGCGGCGGCATGAATCAGGACAATTTGCCCGTCGAGCAAACGGCCCACGGTGAAAAGAGCCTGCCACGCTGTGAGTGCCGCCAGGGGAATCGCACCAGCAGTCTGTAAATCCAGAGTGTCCGCGCATTTGACCAGATGATTCTCGTCCGCCAGTGCAAATTGCGCGTAACCGCCGCCGCCCGACGGAAATCCGACGATGCCCATGACACGGTCGCCCGGTTTGAACCCAGTCACATCCGGAGCAATTTGCTCGACCACTCCGGCAGCTTCAAAGCCGGGAGTCCAAGGCAGGGCATCCTTGATTTGCGCGGCGACAAATCCGAGCCCCTTGCGTGTTTTCCAGTCGACGGGATTGAGTCCGGCGGACATCACACGGATGAGGACATGTCCGGCAGAAATTTCCGGCAGGGCTATCTCCCGCAGCTCCAGCACGTCGGGCGAACCAAATTGAGCAAATTGCACGGCTTTCATAAGGGGGAGAGTCATCCGGTTTTTATTTTTTTCAAGCCGCCTCGGCGCTGATGAGCTCGTCTTTGGTTTCGGGCTCGACGGCGCGGTAAGAATAATTTGATGCCTGCACTTTGCCATTCACGCAATCAGCACCGTAGGTAATGAGATGGTGGGCGACCATGGAGATTTGAAAAATATTTTCGATGTTCCCGACTTTGAGCTGCGACCACGCCATTTTCCAGAAATGTTTTTTGTAAGGGCTGTTGATGCCAACATACCAGAGTATCCGCAGGGCAATGTCGATTGCCCGGGACAAATTGCGGGCTGTGAGATGTTTGAGCGGCTGTGTCTTTTTTGCTTGATGGGGGAAGGTTTTTTCAACCTGGTACATGTAACGGGCATAAAGGGCTTCCGCATCGTAGATCTCATGAATGACACGTTTCCAGTTTTTCACCAAATCCTCGTACGGCATGAGAAAATCAATATTCGAGTCCCGGTTCGTGTCATCGACAATACGCCCGGCTTTGATGAGACGGTCATGCAGGGCGGTTTTCGGCAGGGCGTACAAGATATTCACCGTGGCAATGGGAATATGGGTCGTCTTGATAAAATCAATAATCGCCTGGGGTGTTTCCTCGGTATCGGTATCCATTCCCATGATGATTCCCGAGGCGACTTCAATCCCGTAGGAATTCAAGATGTCCACGGACTCCTGAATCGGTGTTCTCAGATTCTGGGTCTTCTTGATTGCTTTGAGGGCACCGGTCTCCGGGGTCTCGATTCCGCAGAAAACATTGCAGAATCCCGCATCCCGCATCAGCTCGAGAATCTGGGGGTGTTGCGACATGTTCAGGGTTGCTTCGCAGGAGAGGATCACGGCATAATCGCGTTCCTTTTGCCATTCCACCAGGTGTGGCAGCAGCTCCATCGCCGCTTTGGGATTCCCAATAAAGTTATCATCGACGAAATAAACCGAGGGGGCTCCCGCATCAGCGAGAATGTCGAGTTCCCTGATGATTTGTTCCGGCTTTTTCAAACGCGGATTGCGCCCGTAGAGTCCGGGGATGTCGCAAAACTCACATGTGAAGGGGCAGCCGCTGGAGAATTGCACACTGCCCAGCAGGTAATGACGCATTGTCAAATGATGATAGGCGGGCGTGGGAAACTCGGTCATGTCCAGCCGCTCCAGAGTCCTGAAAATGATTTGTTCCAGTGGACGCTCCACCGTGCGATCCAGATGAGCAAAGAGTTCACGGGTGGCATCCCCGATTTCCCCGCAATGCAACAGGTCGATGCCGGGATAAAATTCCGGGGCAGAAGAAACGGATGGTCCTCCCAGAGCGGTGATTTTTCCTTTGGCATGGGCGCGCCGGTTAATGTCGAGGATTTGTCCGCGCTGGATGTGCATGCCGGAGATGAAAACAGCATCAGCCCACTCGATTTCACTTTCTGTGGTCTTGCGGACATTCTCGTCGACGAATTTCACTTCCCATTCTTTCGGGAGGAGGGAGCAGATTAAAAGAATGCCTTGGGGCGGCATAAAAGCCTTCACCGGACCCATCAGCGGAAAAGCGTAGTTGAATGTTCCAAAGGAATGTGAGTACTTCGGAAATACACACAGGATTTTGCGTCTGTTTTCAGGATGAAATGAAAATGACATAATCTCACAAGCTTAAAATCGAAATGACAGTGTGACAAACAAAAAAGGCTCTATTTCCCTCTGTCCCCGAGAAAAAAGATTATGCTGTCCCCGCAAAGACTTCCACGCTCAATCCGGTTTTTTCCCGGATCACCCGCGCAATTTGCTCCAGAGCGGATTTTTCGAGTGCTGTCGCCCAGACCTCGGGAGTGGGGCGTGCGATGGTGTAAAGTTGTACCCCCGCAATTTGCGCGCCGGACTCACACAGATGTGTCAAACGTGTGATGTATGCATTGATCTCATCAGGACTCGGAGGTTCGCCCTTGATTTTCAGCAACAGAGTCTGGATGTGGATGGGGCGAATCTTTGCGGTGGACTCCAGATTTTTGAGGATGCGTTCGAAAGAAATGAATGAGCGGTTGACCAGGCGATAATATTCCTCGGTGCCCGCATCGAGTTTCGCCCAGACCTCACCATGATGGCTGTCCATGATCTCGAGTCCGCGTTTGACAGCGGGACGGTCGAGGCAAGCGGCATCCGTGATGAGAATGATTTTGGTGTCCGGGGGGCAGAGCTCCCCGCGTAACCGGGCGATGATTTCGACTGCGCGGTCGAATTCCCCATGCGTGGTGGGTTCCCCGTCTCCGCTCAACGCGATGTCATTGAGCCGGCGCAAGGTTTCTGGAGCAGAGGCGAATGGTTCCTTGGCAAAAAGCGCGCCGCTTTTCCAAATGCCGATCATTCCGCGCAATTCGTCCTCAAGGATTTTCAGGTCGACGATTTTTGTCCGCGCGGGCGTCGAGCGATCCACCTCGCAGTACACACAATCAAAGTTGCAAGCCTTGTCCGGGTTGAGATTAACCCCGATGGAGACCCCTTTGGAGCGTCGCGAAATCACCGGGTAAACGTAGAGGTAATCCTCGTAGCTGCGGCGATGATCCAAATGTGCGTCGATGAGGTTTTCCATTATCGACCACACTATCAGGTTTCTTCCGCCTGTGCAAATCACTGTGTGGCGGAATGTGAAAAACAGGTTCTTTTGAACTCGCCGGTTGACGGTTTTGAATTTACGATATCGTCTCATGATGGAATCTCTCGACGACATCCAGAAAAAAGCGCGGGCGCAATTTGACCAGCGGAGTGCGAATTATGGTAAAAGCCATATTCTCGCCGATGTGTCCGATGTTGAGACGGTCTTGCAGGGCATTGCCTTTTCCAAAGGGATGCGAGCTTTGGACATTGCCACCGGCGGGGGACACACCGCCATTTGTCTGGCGCGGGCAGGTTATGCCGTGACTGCATCGGATTTGAGCGAGGGCATGCTGCGTGAGACGGAGCAATTTGCGCGGGAGTGCGGGGTGGATATTCAAACACGACAACACACTGCCGAGGAGTTGCCTTATCCCGATGAATCATTTGATCTCGTGAGCTGCCGCACCGCGGCGCATCATTTTTCATCTCCGGAGCAATTTGTCCGGGAGGTCTCAAGGGTGCTCAAAAAGGGAGGGCATTTCATCCTGATTGACGGCTCGGTGCACGATGATGAAATCGAGGCGGAGGAGTGGATTCACTCGGTGGAGAAACTCCGCGATCCCAGCCATCACCGGTTTCTGAGTCCGCATGCCTGGAGCAAATTGTGCACAGGGGCGGGACTGACTGTTCAACGCGCCGGTCTTTTCCCGCTGAAACAACCGGATTTGGAATGGTATTTTCAGACGGCAGGCACGAGCACAGAAAACCGCCGGAAAGTCATGGAGTTGATCAATCACGCGCCAGAGAGTGTCCGGCGCTTGTATCAGTTGAGTGTCGAAGACGGGAAAGTAGTCTGGTTTTGGGCACGTCTGGTTCTGCTTGCTCAAAAGTAATTTTGCAGATGCCAGGATGGGACAATAAAAAAACCCGGCTCATTGAAGTGCCGGGTTTTTTTGAAAAGTGATTTTTATCGTGCTGGGTGGATGATTAATTCCAGTCGCCACCGCCACGGTTCCAACCGCCGCCGCCGCCACTGCCGCGACGATCACGTCCGCCGCCACCGCCGCCACGGTATCCACCGCCGCCGCCGCCACCGCGCCGATCACGTCCGCCGCCGCCACCGCCGCCGCGGCC
>CAYTAI010000005.1:0-10173 GCA_964435715.1 uncultured Verrucomicrobiota bacterium
CGCTGCGCCCGACCGCGCTGACGATGCCCATGGTCACCGTTTGCCCGAGGCCAAAAGGATTCCCGATAGCTAAGACAATGTCACCGACACGCAGGGCATCACTATTACCGAAATGGATCGCGGGTAAATCTTTTGCATCGATTTTGAGTAGGGCGATGTCTGTGCGCGGGTCGGTACCGACGAGTTTGGCGGAATACTCTTTTTTATCATCTTTCAAAGTGACTTTGATTTCGTCGGCACCGTCAATGACATGGTTATTCGTCAGGATATAACCGTCCGATGACACAATGACCCCGGAACCCAGTGAATTGATCCGGCGCCCTCCGGAAGGCGGTTCGCCAAAAAACCGGCGGAGGAACTCTTCATCCATGGACGGGGCGCGGCGTCCAGGGGCACGCGATGAGCCGCGTGAGATGGTTTGTATATTGACAACACCGGAAGCCGCTTTTTCGACAACAGGCGCAAAGCTGTTTGACAAACCCTCCCGGGTAGCCGGTGGCGCGGATAAAGGCGTTGCCGCTTCGGTCACAGCGGGTGGAGATTGTTTTTGAGGAGAGGAAATTTCACTTTTTTGATTCTCTTTTGAGAATGGCCACAGGGCGTAACCCGGGCTTTGCAGCAAAAGACAGATTGTTCCCGTCAAAAGCAATTTGCTCAGAAAAGGATATGGATTAGAAAAATGCGTCATAAGGATCAAGAACCTGTGCTCATCAATACAACACAAACAGGATAAGCGCAAAAAGTTTCTTTGGCGGGTGGCGGTGCCGTTGATGAATTTTTGAGAGAAGCACTTTTGCATGCGGTCGGTTGCAAATTGCTCTGCCTTGTCTTTCTCTCTCCACTGGTCTATCGAGGTGTGCGAGCGGTGAACGGACGATTTTTAGAATAAGCAAATCAACCGGAGCAACTTGCTCCGGCTGTTCGTGAATATTTTTTCATGAATCAATCCGGCTGTCTTAGCCCACTTTGACTTCAATGGATTTTGGTTTGGCTTCCTCGGATTTAGGAATGACCACTGTCAAGACGCCGTCTTTGACTTGGGCATCGATTTTTTTGGCATCCGCATCATCCGGGAGGGTGAAGCTCCGGTGGAAACTCCCGTAGGAACGTTCAATCCGGTGATATTTCTTTTCCTTGATTTCTTTTTCGAATTTCCGTTCGCCATGAATCGAGAGAATCCCGTTTTCCAGTGTCACTTTGACATCTTCTTTGGCGACGGAAGGCAGCTCGAGGGTGATCGAATATTGTTTGTCATCCTCGACAATATCCGCCAGAGGTGCCCACGGTCCACGGTTGTCACTACCCGCGCCACCGAAGTAACGGTCGAGTTCGCTATTGAGTTTGCGGAATGTATCCAAGGGACTGTATGTTGTAAGTGTTGTCATATAATGTTCTCCTTTTTTGAATTTAAAATTACACATGCAGAGATCATGCCTGTTGAAACCTGTTCATAAGTAATTGATAGCAAGCACAATTCATGATCATGAATCACTTGAACCGTATATTTTTGACACAATAAACGAGTCAATATTGCACATTCAAATAAAGATGAGATATGGGGCAAAAAGGCGCAAAAAACGGTATAAAATAAATGAGGGATTCCTTGCTTTTGAAGCGGGAAATTATGCGGCGAGTGCTCTTTGCAGCACATGATGAGTCGGCGAAGGTGAACAGACCAGTGAGCCGCAACCGACGGTGTGATTGAGGAGTTCGTCAATGGAGTGCAAAGTCTGGCGGAGCAGGACAAACTTGGCAAAGTCAGCAGGGTCTTTAACGAGGGTACCCCGCTCTTGCTTGAGCTCGTGGATTTTCAAGTTAATGACTTCGAGAGCGTTGGTCGTGGAGGAATCCGGGTCGGGCAATTTGCCTTGACCCAGGGCATTTTCAAGATGGTGCAGGCGGCGATCCAGTGCGGCGAAGTAAATGTCGAATTCCTTGGCGAGCCATTCACGCGCGAGGGGCAGCCCGGCACATTTGCGCCAGAGGGTGCCTGCGACAGTGATATGAATGGGCAACGAACGGAGGCACTCGATCAGGCGCAGGGCATTTTGCTCGTCCAGGGAAGCCCCGGTGAGTTCGGTGCCCGCGTCGGAGAGCAATTTGCGCGCGTCCGAGGCGGTGGATTGGGCGAGGGTGCGAATGCGGCGGATGCGCGCGGTGATGGATTCTTCATCTTCAGGATTGACGGGGAGGGATTGGAAAAGAATGCGGGCAATGCGCCGGGAATCCGCCGCCATCCCGCGCAATTTGTCGACGAGCATGCCGCGGGCTTGCACGGGCCAGACCAGGTAGTTCAAGGTGCCCGCAAGCAGGCATCCGGCGATGACCCCCAGACCCCAGTCGGCGAAACGCGACAAGGTCTCCGGCGGCGCAAATTGCGCGAGCACGGCGAACCCGAAAGAAATCCCCAGTTGCATATACAGGAACGTGCGCCCGGGTTGCGCCGTGACTCCCCATCCGATGATAAAAAAGAGGGGGGCGCACCAGAACAGCAGCACCCCGAGTGTTGTGACAGTGGGGAATACCAGAATCGACAGGAGAAGACCGTACCCAATGCCGATGCAGGAGCCCGCGGTGCGTTGAACCATCATTTTGAGTCCGCTCCCGAGATTGGGCTGCATGGTGATGAACGCGGTGAACATCATTGCGAGCGCACCCTGCCATTGTGTGGCATAGGTGATGAAGAAAGACAGGAGGATGACGAGCCCGAGTTTGATCCCGTGACGTAGTCCAAAGGGATTTGGCCGCTTCAGGCTCTCGCGGATATACGATGCCATCAGGGACAGGGGGCGGGGATTCAATCCTGTGGGAGCGCGACGGGGGTCAAAGCCGTCGAGGGCGACTGCGGCAGAGAAAAGTGACTCTTCCACGGACTCAAAAATGCGGAGGGTTTCAATCACCGGCAAGTCATCATTGTTCAGGGTCATTCGGGCGATGCGCCGGTCGAGCAATTTGCCATAGAGCTGGCGGTATGTCTCATGGTCGACGGCTTCGATCCGGGGGCGGATCGCCGGGCGGATGTGCGGATGGCTGTGGCATTGATCCAAGAGCATGGACAGCCCGTCAAGCCGGCGCATCACGGAGGCGGCGCGTTGTTCCAGGCCTTCATTGGCCTCATAGATGGCAATGACATTCCCGTCGTTTTTGAGGAGGGTCAGGAGAAAATCGAGTTTGAAAAGGGCATCTTTGATGGCGGTGGCAAACCGCGTGTACTGGTCGATGGTGGTGTCATGAAGGAAAGGGTTTTTCTGGAGTTCGCCCAACAAAGCGAGATTGTCATCGAGAATCCCGCGCGTGATTGTCTCGAGTTTTTTTGGTGAATCGGACTCTGTTGCGATGTTGTTGCCGCAAACTTTTTCTGCAATGCCCCGGCAGATGGATTGCATGCTTTTGATACATTTTTGGAGACTGCGGGGGATGTCCCGGCGGTAGGGTTTCGGCCAGAGAGTCATATTCACAAGCCAATAAATCAGGATGCCCAGCGTGATGTCCAGTGAACGGAAAAACGCCACCGGAAACACATTATCGATGGAGGCAAGCCCCATGCAAATGACAAGCATGGCACTCAATCCGTAGATCATGAAGGCGTACGGATACTCCTGTCCGGAGGCTCCATAACCGCTGATGATCATGCAGATCATGATACCCAGGGCGAGCAGGAATGGATGCTGGATGGACATCGCCAGCACAGCCACGCCGCTGATCGCACCCAGGATCGACCCGCAGATACGGGCCAGGCTTTTGTGCCAGGAGATTTCAGGGTTTGCATTTGTCAGAATCACCACGGTGACCACGATCCAATAGCCATTGTAGATTTGCGAAACCTGGGCGAGGGCGAGTGCCAGAGAGCAGCCGACAAGGGTTTTGATGCCATTTCGAAAGGCGGGGATGTCCGACAATATGGAGTCCATGGCGATGAGGCGTTGCAGATCATCAAAAACATCTCCCCTCATTTTGGCGAGCAAATTGCTTGGACAAAACGCAGAGGCGCGCGCGATTTTTCTTTTTTCCAGACGATACTCATGGCAAAAAAGACTTTGATGAAAATAACCTCCAGCAAAAACTTCGCCCGCCGCTCCGCCCCGGGCCTGTTTTTTATTCTGTTTCTTTTGACAGGGTGTGTGCGCGAGATTTCTTTTGGCGGGATATATCTGCCCGCGTGGTTGATTTGTTCCGTGACGGGATTGATCCTGGGAACCCTGCTGAGTTTGAAGGTCGAACCGCATGTGGTTCCGTCACCGGGATACATGCAGATGCTCGTGCGATTTTCATTTATCATCATTGTTTTTGTCATCACCTACATGATCTTTTTTGTCTTATTATGAGTGACTCTCTTCCCAATCCCATGCAAGGCCAGGCTCCCTCCGGAGTACCCTCCCCCGCAGAGCCAAAGGGGAATCTGTGGCTGGCGGCAGTGATCATACTGCTGGCTCTGATATCAGCCGGGGTTTTCGCGCTCTATCAGATGAGTCATCCGACGACCAATGACATCGCGCTCCAGGCCTACACCATCGGGATCACGGCACGGGTCAGCGGTCCTGTGATCAAAAAAAACTTTCAGGACAATCAATATGTCAAAGAGGGTGATTTGCTTTTCGAGATTGATCCGTCGACCTATCAGGCTGCCTATGACAAGGCGCACGCGGACAAGGAACGCGCCTTCGACCTGGTCAATAAACTCGAGCAGGAGGTGAATGCGGCTGAGTCAGTCGTAAAATCCATCCAGGCCGAGCTGGAAAACCAGACGGATATCTTGAAACGTTACCAGTCCATGGTGACCAATGGAGCGATCGCCGAGATCGAGTTCCAGAACCAAAAGACCAAAGTCTCCACCACACAGGAGTCCCTCGACAAAGCCAATGCGGAACTCATCGCCGCTCAAGCGCAGATGAGCTCGACTGTCCAAAACAATCCCGTGCTCCGCGCCGCCGAGGCCGCGCTCAAGACAGCGGAGTTGAACCTCTCCTACACAAAAGTCCATGCGCCCCAAAATGGTTATATCACCAATGAAAATTTGCAGGAAGGAACCTATGTCACCGCCGGGCAACCCCTTTTTGCACTCGTGGTCAATGAGCATTGGTGGGTCAATGCTCGGTTCAAGGAAACCCAGATACGTGTCATCCGGCCTGGCGACCCGGTCAACGTGTATCTCAAGATGTATCCGAACCGGGCGTTTGAAGGTGTGGTCGAGGGGACCGGCTGGGGCGTCTACCAGGAGGACGGGGCGACGGTGGACATGCTTCCTAAAATCGATCCCACCGTGGACTGGGTCCGTCTGGCGAACCGTTTCAATGTCCGCATTAAAATCAAAACGAATCTGGATAAATATCCCATGAGGATCGGTGCCACCGGGGTCGTTGTCGTCAAGGCGGGGCGGTTGGAGTAGCGGAAAAAAAGAGAGTGTTCCCGTCCGGAAAAAAACTTTTCCCTTCGCCGGTGTTTTTGAATAGCTTTGAAAAATGTCCCAGTGGAAAACTTTTCGGCGCAAGATGGAGGTCATCGGGTTTCGCATCGCTTTTATTGTGATACCCCTGATTCCGCGCTGCTGTGTCTATCCGCTTTCCCGGATTCTGGGACTCCTGGCATATTATCTGGATGCCCCTGACCGCAGGGTGGCGCTGACGAATCTGGAGTTCGCCCTCGGTGCGGAGACGACATCCGCCCAACGCGCGCAAATTGCGCGGGGGAGCATGCAAAATTTCGCCCAGGTGATTATTGATTCCGTGTGGTGTCGCAATCTCAAGGCGACAAACATCCGGCGTTACTTCGATTATGAAGAGGGCAGTCTGGAGCTTTACGAGAGGCTGGCGTCGCGGGCAAAGGGAGTGATTTTTCTCGGCATGCATTATGGGAACTACGAGTGGATGAGTCTGGGGTTCGGCTTCTACGGTTATCCCGCGAATATTGTGGTGCAGGAGCTCCGCAATCCGGGTGTGGACGCGCTCTTTAATGAGGTGCGTGAAAGGTGCGGACACAAGCTCATTTACCGCAAAAATGCCGCGGTGAAGCTTTTTAAAGCCCTGAAACGAGGGGAACCATTGGGATTGCTGGTGGATTTGAATTTGAATGAGTGGGAAGGTCCCGTCGCCGCCAGGCTTTTTGGCAAATGGATCCACGCCAATCCCCTTCCGGCACTCCTGGCAATGAGAACAGGGGCGGCTTTGCTGGTGACACGCACATTCTGGTGCAAAAAACGCAAAAAATACCTTTCGATTTTTGGTCCGGAGATTTCTTGGAGTATGCAGGCCGATGAACAAGCCACGATCCAATCCATCACCGACACATCATTGGCAATCTTTGAGGCATTAATCCGGAAAAATCCTGAACGCTGGCTCTGGAGTTATAAACGGTGGAAATTCCGGCCAACCGAAGAACCCGGGGAATACCCTGGTTATTCGCGGTATTCCCGCGTTTTAGCTGAGCGAAATGCGAGCAATGTCACGGAAACGTAACGTGACTAAGGCTTGCGGCTATTTGCGCGGCTGTGTATAGACTTCATAAATTATGTCCCAAAAAATTCTCATCGTGGACGACGAAGCCGACGTGGTGGAGCTCGTATCTTTTAATCTCAAGAATGCCGGTTTTTCGGTGGTGAGTGCAGGTGATGGCAATAACGCTTTGCTGATGGCAAAGGAGCATGTGCCATCCCTGATTATCCTTGATATCATGATGCCGGTGATGGACGGGACAGAGGTATGCAAATTTTTGAAAAAAGACCCGCTCACCGCTTCGATCCCGGTGGTGATGCTGACCGCCAAAGGGGAAACGGTGGACAAGATCCTCGGACTTGAGCTCGGTGCCGATGATTATATGACAAAACCTTTCAGTCCCCGGGAGTTGATTTTGCGTGTCAAATCCATCCTCAAACGCCGGAGCACCGAAAAAATCGAGGACACGCTCACAGTGGGTGAAATCACCCTCGACCGCGCCCGCCATGAGGTTTTCATCAAAGGCAAACCCATCATCCTGACAGCGACGGAATTCAAGCTTTTGAGCCTTCTGATCGAACGCAAAGGGCGTGTGCAGAGCCGGGAAAGGCTTTTGCAGGATGTCTGGGACTATTCTTCCGCGGTGGACACCCGGACGGTGGATACTCATGTGCGGCGGCTCCGCAAAAAACTGGGTAAAAATGCAAAATTGATCGAAACGACAAGAGGTGTTGGCTATCGCGTGCTTGATCCTGTATAGTGCCGGGGATGAATGGAGCCACTTACACTTTTTTAGCCATTGCCGCTGCCTTTTTGTGCTGGCACGAGTATCGTTCCCGCCACCGTTGGAAAAGCCTGACGGAGACCTTGCGCCAAATCGCTTCAGGGCATTTGAATGCCCCCGTGCCGCGGCACAACAGCCGGGCACATTCAAAAGCCGCGGGATACATTGATGAGATCAAAGAGCAGCTCATCCATTTGCAAAACCAGCATACGGCTGAAATCTCCCATTTGAGAGGTATTCTCGACTCGATGACCGAAGGTGTCATGGTCGTGGATGCCCAAGGGAAAATCAGGCTCGCCAATGAGCAGCTTCGCAGGCTTTTCGGCTTGAACGAGGCTCCTCTGGGCAAAAGCCTGATGGAAGCCTTGCGGAGTCATAAGATTCACGAGATTTTCATGAAAGCATCCAGCTCTGGCAAGGTTCTGGGTGAAGAAATCGTGGTCAACCAAGGACAGGAACAGTTTTTTGAATTGAACGCCCTGAAGCTTTTGGGGAATAAAAACGAGTCCAAAGGTGTTGTCTTTGTCTTTCACGAGATCACACGCATCCGGCGGCTCGAAAATGTCCGGAAAGAATTTGTCACAAACGCCTCGCACGAGCTTCGCACCCCTTTATCAATCATCAAAGGATATGTGGAGACTCTCGCGGATGGCGCGGTCGATGACCCGAAAACAGCCCGGAAATTTGTCGGCATCATGCATAAACACACCGAGCGTCTGGCGGAATTGATTGAGGACATGCTGGAGTTGTCCCGTCTGGAGTCCGGTCGTCTGGATATCCGCATAGAGAATGTGGATGCCCGGGCTCTTTTATTGAGGTTAATCCAATCTTTTCAAACACTCACAGACCGGAAAAAAATCCGGATTTTTTCTGAAATAAATCCCGCGGAAATCCGTTGGCGCATGGACTCCCGGCTGGTGGAACGCGTGATTTTTAATCTCATGGACAACGCGATCAAATATTCACCTCCGGAGAGTGAGATCCGCATCAAGATGGCTTTGCAGGACAACGAGTTTTTCTTTTCCATCACGGATAACGGACAAGGGGTTCCCAAAGAAAGCATCCCCCATCTTTTTGAAAGGTTTTATCGTGTGGACAAAGCGCGTTCTAATGAACTCGGCGGCACGGGTCTGGGCTTGAGTATTGCGAAGCATATTGTGCAGAACCACGGCGGGAATATCTGGGTGCAGAGTGTCTACGGCAAAGGTGCGACTTTCTCCTTTACCATTCCCGCCCCGTAGGATTACCCCGCCAGCAGCGTCACAAACAATTGCCTGCAATCGCCGCGGGTGCGAATTATTTTTTGCGGAGATTGCGGTTTCAGATTTGGCATGATAGGCTTGAAAAATATTTATGGATGTCCAAACAGCAGTCCTCTGTGATAATGCCGCCGATTATGGCGGAAAACTCTGTGTGCTCGGTGCTTTTGACACCATCTGGGCGCGGCAATTTCCCGCGGTTCATCCCTTTTGCTCGGTGGCGATCCGTGTGGTCTTCCGGGACACAGACGCGGGAAAGCATAAAATGAAAATCAGCATGATCGACGATGACGGGCGCAATCTTGTGCCCCCCATCGAAGGGGACATCAATATCCAGCTCCCCGACAATGTCTTTTTTCTGAGCCAGAATTTTGTGCTTAATCTCCAACAATTCAAAATTGATCAACCCGGTCAATACTCCGTCGATGTCAGCATGGATAAAAGCATTATCGCCCGGATTCCACTCCAAGTCATCAAGGTCGACCAGATTCCTCCCCCGTATCAAATGCCTAAAGAGCAAGGCTTTGAATGAGCCCCGGGCGGCAGCCCTCAAGATCCGTTCTGCAAAAAAGAGGCTGGAATCCAGAAAAAAAGTGTTTTTTGCGCTTGCTGATGACTGTACTTGCTTTTTCATAAATTTTTATGGCTAAAGTCGTTCTTGAAAACATTCATAAAATCTACCGCGGCGACAAAGGTGAAGATGTCCTCGCGGTGGATAATTTCAATCTGGAAATCGAGGATCAGGAATTTGTTGTTTTTGTCGGACCATCGGGCTGTGGAAAGACGACCACCCTGCGGATGATCGCCGGGCTGGAAGAGATTTCAAAAGGCAAGATCACCATTGACGACAAAATCGTCAATGATGTCCCTCCGAAGAACCGCGATATTGCCATGGTTTTCCAAAATTACGCGCTCTACCCGCACATGTCGGTGTACAAAAACATGGCTTTCGGACTCGAGCTCCGCCATGTTCCCCGTGCTGAAATAGAAAAGCGGGTGCAGGAAGCCGCCGAGATTCTCAAGCTCACCAAGGACGAGCTCGAGCGCAAACCCAAGGCTCTTTCCGGTGGACAGCGTCAACGTGTCGCGCTGGGCCGCGCCATTGTCCGCAAACCAAAGGTCTTTCTTTTTGACGAACCGCTTTCAAATCTTGATGCAAAAATGCGTGTCGAGATGCGCACAGAGATTTCCAAGCTCCACACGAAACTCGCGGCGACCATGATCTACGTCACACACGATCAAGTCGAGGCGATGACAATGGCTGACCGGATTGTCGTCATGAGCCGTTCGAAAATCCAGCAGGTCGGAGAACCTCTCGACATCTATAATAACCCGGCGAATAAATTCGTGGCGGAATTCATCGGCAGTCCGCCCATGAATTTTTTCAAAGGCACGATTGTCCAAAAAAACAACTCGCTCTTTTTCCAGGAGGATTCCCCCGGCACGATTTTTCTTAAGGTCGACGATATCCATGTCAAACGGTTGGGTGCTTATGCGGGCAAGCCGGTTTATTTTGGCATCCGCCCCGAGGACATTGAGGATAAACTCTACGTCGATGAAGCACCCGCGGAACGCTGTTCCATTGCCACTGTCGAAGTCGCCGAGCCGATGGGCGCCGAGACATTCCTCTATCTGAGCAGTGGCAAAGCTTCTTTCATCGCCCGTTGCAAACCGCATGCCAAACATGATTTGGGGAACAAGG
>CAYTAI010000005.1:10189-52418 GCA_964435715.1 uncultured Verrucomicrobiota bacterium
ACCAAAAAGTCGCACTTCTTCGACGTGACGACCGAGCAGGTCATTAAATAATTTATTTATGAATCGCCCTGACAACCGCGCGGTCGACCAGTTGCGTCCCTTGACGGCACAAACGGGGATCGCTCCCCATGCCACAGGCTCCGTGCTCGTGGGGTTCGGGGATACCCGTGTCATTTGCGCGGTGAGTGTGGAGGAGTCTGTCCCGCGCTGGATGAAAGAACAGGGCGTCACCGGCGGCTGGGTCACGGCGGAATACTCCATGCTCCCGTACTCGACCCTGGGTCGCAAGCCGCGCGACATTTCCAAAGGAAAAATCGACGGGCGCTCGCAGGAGATTCAGCGTTTAGTGGGGCGTTCACTCCGGGCGGTCATTGATCTGGAGAAACTCGGCAGCCGCACCCTCTGGATTGATTGTGATGTGCTCCAGGCGGACGGGGGAACCCGCACCGCTTCGATCACGGGAGCTATGATCGCTTTGTCACTGGCGGTGAAAAAACTTCAAACCGCGGGGAAACTCACCGAGTCTCCGGTCAAACAATTTGTTTCCGCCATCAGCGTCGGCATTTTTGAAGGTGTGCCGGTTCTGGATTTAAACTACATCGAAGACAGCAAGGCCAGTGTCGATATGAATGTCGTCATGACCGAAAAAGGCGAATTTGTCGAAATCCAGAGCTCGGGTGAAGAGTCCACTTTCAGCGAATCCGAAATGGCGCAAATGCTTTCCCTCGCCAAAAAAGGCATCCACGAGCTGACGGCTTTTCAAAAAAGCATTCAAGCCTGAGGATTTTTCCTCTTTAAGATGGAGCGGGGTTGTGGCACGACGATATAACCTTCGCGCAAATTGCCATAGACACGGGGCTTGTGATACCAGGCATGCAACGCAGTGTAAGCACAGATGAATGAGTCGAGTGTGTCCTCATGCGTTTTCAGGGATTTTCCGCGCAAATTGCGCAGGGGAGTGGACAGGATTTTTTCTGGAAAAAGAGCAGGGGGTGTGGCGTGGGCTAACGAGCAAATTGCTTTTCGAAACCTCTCAAATTCACCCAGGATAAAACGGCGTGAACGCGTCGGTCGTGACTTGTACTCGAAAATCAGCGGCAGATCGAAGAGGGCGACATTGGCGGCATGGGGAAAGACCTCGATGACCCGGCGCAATTTGCGCGGGCGGTGCTGCTTCCACTCCGGATCAGCGGAGAATCCCAACGGCTCGAGACTTTCCAGAATGACCTCCGCGCGCAATTTGCCACCGCCCCAGCGGCAGAGACGCTCACGATTCGACGGATGGGCACCGGCATGATATTTCCGAAAGTCTTTATTCAAAAGCTTTTCGGCGGTTCGCGAACCCGATTGGTTCGGCACAACCAGCGGCGCGTCAATGGCGACGATACCCTGCTCCCCCCGCGCAAATTGCGCCCGGAGATAATCCGCTATTTCGTCATTACTGCCCATACGCCCCTCATACGCGGTGCAAATAGCCCCGCGTCCATCCCATTCCAGCACACAAATGGCAGAGGGATTCCTCAATGACCAAGCCAGGTCAAGGCCGATGAATTTCATCATAAGAGTTGAAATCTAGACTGAAATCAGTTTATATTCAAATCATGAATACTGTATCTATCAGTGAGGCAAAACGAAGTTTGGGTCGTCTGGCTGACAGGGCGATCAAGGGGAAACCCTCTTTGATTATCCGAGGAACTAAACTTTTGGTGCTCCAAACGTATGACATGCCTGAGCCTTTTGAGAAACATCCGGTTGGATACTATGGTGATTACGATGAAGATGAGATTACTCTAGAGAGTCGATTGGCTAAAAAATCGCCTCGAGGTATCATTAAATGAATCAGTGGGATGTTTTTCTTTATCCATTCGAAAAAGAGCAACCTCATCCCGTGGTGATTATTAGCAATGAGGAGAGGTGTATGAATAAGGATTTGTTATGGGTCAATGGATTGCTCTGCACTACAGTCCGTTTGACTCGCCCGCTCAAAAACAGGGAAGTCATGCTGGATGAATCGGATGGACTTGATTGGGCCACTGCCGTCCGTTGTGATTTTATCTATTCAATTGAAAAAGCATCTTTAAAAAATAAACGGGGGATCGTTTCATCCCCGCGACAAAAAATAATCAGTCGCAAACTTGTCGAGGTCTTTCGCTTAAAAATCTAATACGCTCCACCGGCGGCGGCACACTCAAAGATGAGGGGGATGATGCCGGTGGTCGTCTGGTATTGAGCATGGAGGGCGGTGATGAATTCCTTGGCTGCACTTTTTTCGACGAGATTGATGGTGGCTCCGCCGAATCCGCCGCCGCTCAAGCGGGCACCGAGACAGCCGGGCAATTTGCGCGCATGGTCGACGAGGATGTCGAGTTCGCGACAGCTGTTCTCAAAATATTCAACACTGCTTTCATGTGACTCGAACATCGCCTTTCCGAGCGGAGCCATTTGCCCGGCGCGGAGTTGCTCAACGACGGACAGGACGCGGGCATTCTCACCCACGACATGCAGGGCGCGTTTAAATGCCAGGGCGCTTGGATCGGGCAATTTGCTCTGGAGTGTGGCCATATCCACATCACGCAGGGCTTTGACTCCGAGAGTCGCCGCTGCCGCCTCGCAACTGGTGCGGCGTTCATTGTATTCGCCCGCGACCAGAGCATGTTTGACATTCGAGTGGGCGATGACAAAGCAAGTATCCGTGCCGAGGGGAATATTCTCCACGCGCAAATGGCGGCAGTCGATAAAGACGGCATGATTTTTTTTGCCGTAGAGCGAACTGATCTGATCCAGCAGTCCGCACTGGACACCGACAAAATGATTTTCCGCCGCTTGGCAGACCTTGGCGATTTCGAGGCGTTCCATCCGGAAATCAAAAAGTTTTTGAAGGAAAAGGGCTGTGGCGACCTCGAGTGCCGCCGAGCTGCTCAAGCCCGCGCCCACAGGCAAATTGCTCCGGATGGACATTTCAAATCCGCCGAGCCGGACTCCTCTTTTCAATAACTCATCGGCTACCCCGAGCGGATAATTCACCCACGCGATTCCCCCCGTGCGGGGATGGATTTCCTTGAGTGTGGTTTGAAATGTCTGTGCAAATTGCTCCGCGTGGAGGATGATTTTGTTATCAAGCCGGGATTGACCGCGGACAGTGGTGCCTTTGTCCACGGCAATCGACAGGACATAACCTTCGTTGTAATCCGTGTGATTGCCGAGGAGCTCAGCCCTTCCGGGTGCATGGGCAAATGCGGATTTCATACAGGGCGGAAGTTTCTCAAGCGTCGTGGCGCTGTTTATTTTTTGTCCGGTGCAGGAGCCGGGGCGGCGGGTGCTTTGAAAGGAATCAGGACAATCTCCAGACGGCGGTTGATCGCGCGGTTGGCATCACTGTTATTCGGGACGATGGGTTTGGTGTCCGCGAGTCCCATCGCCTGGAGGCGGTTGCCGGGAATGCCTTGATCCTCAAGATAACGGACGGC
This sequence comes from uncultured Verrucomicrobiota bacterium, assembly GCA_964435715.1. Lineage (GTDB taxonomy): Bacteria > Verrucomicrobiota > Verrucomicrobiia > JAWXBN01 > JAWXBN01 > JAWXBN01. The sequence goes on from CAYTAI010000005.1 coordinate 13,657, forward strand.
TTCTGCGGCGCGGGATGCGGAGAGTTCCCAGTTCGACGCAAAACGTCCACCGGGTCGGACCGGAATATTGTCGGTATGCCCCTCGATTCTCGCCGCACGGTCGGGAAAACGTTTGAGGGCGAGGGCGATCTTGTCGAGGATTTCCTTGGCTTTGGGTCCGATGCCTTGGCGACCAGACTCAATGGGGATACGGTCAGTGATTTTGATGACCAGCTGGTCCCCCGCCTCACTGACAGTGACATCCTGTGAATCGATCTGGCTGCGGAGATCATCGCGCAAACCGCCGCCGGCTTTCTGGAGTTTTTCCTTTTCGAGCGCAATTTGCTGCATCTTCGTTTTTGTATCGGTGAGATTCTGGGTGAGCATGTTCAGCTCGGCATTTTTAGCTTCGAGCTCGGCATTCTTGCGGACGACTTCTCTTTGGACAGACTCGACTTCGGAGTTGCGTTTATCGACTTCCGCTGTCAGGATCCGGACTTCTTCTTTCATTTTATTCATCTGCTCGTGGTAGGCCGCCCGCCCGCCCAGCAGATAGACGGATAAAATGCCTGTGAAAAGGGCGAATGCCCCGAGGAAAACAGCCCCAAAGAGGGGAACCCTGATCTTGTGAAAATCCATAATATTCTTTGAACTAATAGCAAAACCGCATGGGTTCAAGATTAAAAGTCGGGCAAAAAATACTTGTTTTTCCAAGCTTGATTGACTTTTGAAAAGATCAGGATTGAATTTGTCGCATGAGGATGAAAAATCTTTATTTACAGGGGATATGGATATTTTTGAGTATGGGATTCGCTGTGGGAATCCTCTTTGCCCGAGAGGGGCAGGGGATTCCTCCGGTAAAAGTTCAATCGGTGACAGGGGAACCAACCATTCAACGGGGAGACAAGAGGATGATCCCGCGTGCAGGGGATCCTCTGGAAAAGGGAGATTTGATCGAAAGCGGCCCGGGAGCGACTGTCGAAATCCGGGGGGATAAAGGGTTTCTGACCCGGTTGGGGGCGAGAAGTCAGGCTCTTTTTGATATGGAAGGTGCTTATCTGATGTGCAAGACAGGGATATTTTTGATTGAATCAGTCAATCCGGATCAAACATTGAAAGTGGAAATGCCCCGCGGCATTTTGCAGGTCAAAAAAGCAACTGTGCTCTTGGAAATCTTTGAGGATGGAGGTTACGAGGTGACTGTATTGGGAGCAGCAGATTATGTCCAGGTCGATGCGCGTTTCGGGTCGAAGGATTACATGACTCTTTTGACCACGGGGCAAATTGCACAATTCGAGGCCGGGGAAAATTATTCGGTGCAAATCGGTTCACGCGACGTGCCGGAGCTTTGGAAAAATCATGCGCTTGGAGAGGTCATGGGTGCCGCACAAAGCGATGTCATCGCTCTTTACACGGCACAGAATCCCGGCAAAAGCGGGGTCGAAACGGTGGACGGAATCCGCATCTTTTCTGACAAGCCGCAAGGTGAAATCAAAGGCATTATCCTGCACTTTGGTGGTGATTCCGAATGGATCGAGGGCTGGTATAGCGGATGGTTCAAGGAGTTCCCACGCAAAGGAGTCATGATGATTATTCCCGAGCTGCCTCATTTCGGGCGGAGACAATCCGGTGTCGGCCACGCGCCGGGATTCAATCAGGATTTAACCAAGGCCATCAAAAAGTATTTGGAACTGCATGGTCTGACAAAATATGCTATGGTACTGAGTTGTGGTTCGCTGGGGGCTCCGACCATGCATGCGATTTTTCAGTCAAAGGAATTGCCCAATCCCATCGTTGGTGCGGCGATCCATAGCGGCGGGAATTTTTTCAAGCCCGGTGAGGTGCAACACCTCTTGATTGCTTCTCCGAAACCAAGAGTGCAGCCCCAACAAACGGTCAAAACCATTCCGGTTGTCATCGAAGGGTTTCAGAAACAAGGCGAGGTGACCACCTACGTGGACTCGCATATCTCGTGGCATCATGTCTTTCAAGATCAAATGCTTGCATGGCTTCAAAAGGAAAAAGTTTTCGGCGCGCTCTGAGATTTTTTCGGTCTGATACCATTCAGGGGAAAAGCAAATCCTGCAAGCGAAGGATTGCATGGGTGGCGGGAATGTCCTATAAGTAACAGAACTGTGTCAAAGAAAATTCAAAGAATCAGTCCGGTTGCCCGTCACGTGCAAAATATTCCACGTTCGGGGATTCGTGATTTTTTTGAAATTGTCTCGACGATGCAGGATGTGATTTCCCTCGGGATCGGAGAGCCGGATTTTGTCACGCCGTGGCATATTCGTGAATCCGCGATTTACGCGCTTGAAAGAGGGCGCACGAGCTACACATCAAATCTGGGCTTGCTCAAATTGCGCCGCGAGATCACCCGTTATGTGGGGCAAAATTTCCAAGTGTCCTACAATCCCGGAACCGAGGTGATAGTCACGGTCGGTGTTTCCGAAGCAATGGACATTGCCATCCGCGCGCTGACTGATCCGGGAGACGAGATCATTTATCACGAGCCCTGTTATGTGTCATACAGTCCGACAATCCGGCTGGCTCATGGGATTCCGGTTCCTGTTCCCACGACCGCAGCGGAAGGTTGGTCGGTGACTGCGGATAAAATCGCCCGGGCAATCACGCCCAAATCCAAGATTTTGATTTTGAATTTTCCGACCAATCCGACGGGTGGCACGATGGAGCTTTCCGAGCTCGAAAAAATCGCGGCTCTCTGCCGGGAGCATGATCTCATCTGTCTCTCGGACGAGATATATTCGGAGCTCACCTACGAGGGGCAACACGTCTCCATTTCTTCCCTGCCGGGCATGAAAGATAGAACTGTTTTCCTCCACGGATTTTCAAAAGCCTTTGCCATGACGGGATTCCGGATCGGATACGCCTGTGCCCCGCCTGAAATCACAGAGGCGATGATGCGCGTGCATCAGTACTCGATGCTTTGCGCGCCCATTATCAGTCAAGAGGCGGCCTTTGAGGCTCTGGTCAATGGGGCGGACAATGTTGCCCGGATGCGGGACGATTATCATGCGCGCCGGGATTTTATTGTGAACTCTTTTAACTCCATGGGGATGAAATGCATGATGCCGCGGGGCGCTTTTTATGCTTTCCCCTGGATCGGATTGACCGGGCTGAAATCACATGATTTTGCCATCAATCTCTTGAAAACGCAGAAAGTCGCTGTCGTGCCCGGCAACGCCTTTGGTGAGGGGGGCGAAGGATTCGTCCGCTGCTCCTACTCCACTGCGCTTGACAAGATTGAGCTGGCTGTTGAAAGGCTCGGGCGCTTTCTGGAAGCATATCGAAAACACTCCCATTCCGCGGCCTGACCTCCCCCCTTTTTCATGATTGATCCTCTTATTCTAAATTCATCCGAGGGAGTCCTCGACTACGCCCGTCAAACGTGTCGGGAGCTTTTTAATGCTGAAATTTCTCCCACGGTCGTGGATACATTTTCTTTCGTGTCGGATATGTTCGCCGGAAAAGGAAAGCGTTTTCAAGCGATTGATTTGAAGTTTCATGATCTTGAGCATAGTCTGCGCGCGGCGGCGGCGATGATTTGTCTGATGCGCGGCATCAACCTCCATCACAATGTCAAAAATATCATCACGAAAGAGGTTTTTGAGACAGGGGTGATGGCGGTTCTCTTTCATGATTCCGGGTATCTGCGGCCGCGGGGGAAAAAAGACGGCTCCGGGGCAGTCTATACCAGTATCCATGTCGAACGCAGTTGCCGCATCATAGCGGATTATTTTCAAGAGACCGGATTACCCCACAAAACACAGTGTGCCGCGAGTAATATGATTCTTTGCACGGGATTGAACCTGGATACAGGCATTATCCCGTTTCAGTCCGAACCGGAGAAAATGGCGGGGTTCGCCCTCGGCACGGGCGATTTGCTCGGGCAAATGTCCGATCCCGATTATATCCGCAAGTTGCCTTTTCTCTTCGAGGAATTCGACGAGGCGCACCGTTACGACCCGGATGATGACGTCACGCCGTCATTTGCCAGTGTCAACCACATGATCTCCAATACACCGAAGTTTTACCGGGATTACGTCCTGAAAATTTTTGATGCCCAGCTCGGGGGTGTTTATCGCTACCTGAATGAGCCCTGTCCCGGCGGGTCAAATGCTTATATCCTCGCCATTGAAAAAAATATTTCAGCGATTGAAACTCTTTTGTCGAACCCGGATCAATGAGTTTTCCGTGTTGAGTTTGACGGGATTTGAAGCAGTTTAAAATGATGAATAAAATTTACTCCCGCCGTGACATTATTAAATGGGGAATCCTTGCCGGTGTGGCTGCTGGATTAAAAGTATCCCCGGTGAACGCGCAGACACCGCCCCCGCTCCCGGATATCTATCTCCAGAAATACCCTTTTTCATTGCCGCCATTGGGTTATTCATTTGAAGCACTCGTCCCCATGATTGACGCAGAGACGATGCGGATACATTATGAATTGCATCATGGCGCCTATGTGAAAAACCTGAATGATGCGGTCGCCTCCGATCCGCTTTTGCAGCAAAAGACTCTGGGAAACATTCTCTCCCGGCTGGACGAGGTTCCCGGGCCCATCCGCGCGAAAATCCGCAATAATGGCGGCGGTCATCTCAATCACTCTCTTTTCTGGCCATCCATGAAAAAGGGGGCTCGCTGGAATCCACGGGGCGAATTTGCCCAAAAAGCAACCTCATCATTCGGTTCCAAAGAAGAGTTTCTCAAGCAATTTGCCGCGTCGGCGATGAGTGTCTTTGGCAGTGGTTGGGCATGGGTGATTGACAATCCGGAAACGGGCAAGTTGACCTTGGAAACTTCCGCCAATCAGGACAGTCCTTGGATGCGGGGTGTCAAGCCGCTGCTCGGGATTGACGTGTGGGAACACGCCTACTATCTCAAGTACCAGAATCGCCGCGCCGACTATGTCAAAGCCTTCGAGCAAATCATTGATTGGCAAACTGTCGAGCACCGTTTCAATCAAGAGTCAAAAGTTTAGTCCGCATTCACCGCCAATTCCCGCAGGTAAGAGAAAGTGTAGAGCCCTGTGTCATGCCCGTCCCCCCATACGGGCTGGAGGGCGTAACCCCCCACGAGATTGTATTTGACCAGGGACTTTCTCTTTTCCGGGTCGCCTTCTTTTGTCACAGCCTTGTAGAGATTCCCGAGCAAATCGCGTTCACCCAGACATGACGCACACGGACAGGCGGCGCGCAATTTGCCCAGATCGAAATATGACTCGAGGCCATCGTCCCAAGCGATGGCCAGTTCGTCCGCGATTTGCTGGATATTCAGGGGTTTCATGCCGCGGACATCATACCCAGAGTCCGGCATAATTGTCAAAAGGCTCTCGCGGGCTGGTATATCAAACTCATTTTTTGACTTGCTATACATGTATATCAGATATAACCTTTGAGGATGTTAGCCATACGACTCGATGCAAAAACCGAAAAACGTCTTGATAATCTGGCTAAAAAAACAGGGCGGACCAAGACCTTTTATGCACGTGAGGCGATTCTTGAGCACATTGAGGATATGGAGGATGTCTATCTCGCGGCTGAACGCTTGAAGCATCCGGTCAAGACTTACTCAGCAGAGGACGTGAAACGTGAGCTGGGTCTATAGATTCGACGCGCGTGCCTTGAAAGAGCTCAAAAAGCTGGGACATAAAGCCCAGCGTGATATTATCGCCTATCTTGACGAACGAATCGCGGGCAGCTCTGATCCACGACGATTCGGAAAAGGGCTCAAGGCAGAGTTGGCCGGATTGTGGCGTTACCGTGTGGGTGATTACCGGTTGCTCTGTCAAATCAATGACCACGAGCTTTTGATATTGGTCGTCGCTGTCGGACACCGGAAAATCGTTTACAGATAATGGTGCTTATAGCCGGCGGGTAAATCAGTTTATCTGCCCTCCCACCGACTGAATACGGTTCTCCATTTTCTCGAGCCAGACATACTCAAATTGTTGACAGGCTCTTCCGTTTTTTGCACCTGACCACTCTTAATGGTCAGAAATCCTGGCGGGAATGCTCCTGATGCTGGAGAGGAATTTTGGTTTTATGAATGTCGAGGAGCGGCCCCAGCTCGTAAACATTGGTATAGCCATAATTATACAGCACGTTGTAGGTATGAATATTCAATGAAGTGGATGGCTTTTTGGACGCAAAAGCCCGGGGCTCGTTTTCAAAGTTGTTATTGCAATAGATGAGCACCCGCGTGTCCTTGGAGGGAATAATTTGGGCGAGCTCGTCCGCGGTCATGTCCGGCAAGCTCAGATTGATGGCGCCTTTGACATGGAGCATATCGTATTTTTGCCGGCTCCGTGCATCCAGAATCACCGTCTCAGGGTCACGCGCCATTTTAATAAACTCTTTTTCCGAGACGCGTTTTTGCGCGCGGAGCGATTGGACTTTAGCCGCACTCTCGAGGAATCCGGCATAGTCGATTTTGGGATTGGGGATTTCCTGCGCGCCCGAAATGAATGGGTTCATTGAAACGCACAGAGCCGATATGAGGAGGAGTGTTTTTATTTTCATGAGGACAATCATCCCCTGAATGCTCCGGCATTGTGTCAGGGTGTCGTAAAAAGCTTGTAAAAGAATTGTAATAAAGCGAAAAAAAATTCTCTTATAAAAGTCTCTTGTTTGGTCTAAGATGGAATCATGAAAATGGATCACGCGGGCAAAGTCATTATTCCCCAGGGCGCAACCTACTGGCAGGAACGTTATGATTTGAAAGAAGACCAGTGGGACAAGGGCGAGGCATCTCCCGCGCTCGTGGACTTTCTCGCGCAGCTCGCTCCGGAGCTGAAAACAGGGCGGGTCATCCAGCCGGGTTGCGGCCGCGGATATGATCTCGTGCAATTTGCGCGGGCGGGCTTTCAAGGTGTCGGCATTGACATTGCCCCGAGCGCGGTGCGGGACGCGGGCAAATTGCACGGGCAATTTGTGCAGGAAGGAAGGCTTCATTTTTACTGCGAGGATTTTTTCAGCACGGCACAAACCCGCTGGGCGGGACAGTGCGACTGGTATTTCGAACACACATTTTTCTGTGCGATTGAGCCCCGTCTGCGCGGTCAGTATGTGAGCAATTTGCTCGGCGTGCTCAAGCCGGGGGGATATTTTCTCGCGGTTTTCTATAACATCCAACCCGAGGAAGGTCCCCCTTTTGGAACTTGCCGTGAAGAGCTTGAAGAAAGATTCCTGCCCCATTTTGAACTCCTCAAAGATTATATTCCCCGTTCCTGGCCGAACCGCACGGGGCTCGAAATCCTCTGGTGGATGCGCCGTAAATAATTGATTCTGAGCAATTTGCTTTTCCAGACAAAGCCGCCCCAAAAAACATTGAAAAAAATTCAACGAATCCGATAGGGTCACTGTCTATATTATTGGTTAGGTTTAGTGGGTGTTGCACCGTTTTTTGGGATGCCCCAATCCCTTAGCTTCTTTGGTGCAACACCCATTTTTTTTGCCCTCGCACTTTGGTCTCTCAGAAAGTTGAGTCAGCGTGTCTTTAAAATTCAGAATGGATTTTTCATGTCCGGGGGGAGGTCAACGTCGAAGGCGGTGATGATCCGGGCGATCATGGTGTAGAATCCGGTCAGGACAACGATCTCAATGATTCCCTGCACGCCGATTTTGGCGGTTAACTTTTTCTGGAGCGGGGCGGGAATGGATTTGCCCGCGAGGGCAAATTGCGCGGCGCGGAGCGCGGGGGTCAGCGGGGAGCGCGGCGGGAGCGATTTGCCCCGGCGAATGACCTCGATGAGGCTCTCGGGAACACCATTGTCCCGCGCATGCTGCACATGATGATCCCATTCATACGCCACCTGGAGCTTCTGCGAGGACAGCAGGATCACCGCCTCGCGGATGTCGCCGGGCAATTTGCTCTCAAAGCGCAGGAATGTTCCCAGCCGGCTGACGGATTCCGCCAAGTCCGGATGATTGAGCAACGTGCGATACATGCCGTCCACGCGGCCCCGCTTTTTCATCAGGGCGGCGAGGAGTTTGCGCGCTTTGGGATTCGCGGATTGTGTGGGGTCGGGCAGTTTTGCCATGACGGGAGGAGGTCGGTTGATTGTTTTTCTAATCGTGATCGGTCCATTCCTTTGCGGACTGGGCAAAGGGCGCGACGGGCGTTTTAAAATCGCGTCCGCAACGGATGTCCAGCAGCACCGGGCCATCATGGTCGCGCGCCTGCTCGAATGCCGTAATGAGAGAGCCGGGTTCCGTCACCGTGATGCCGTGAAGGCCCAGGGAACGCGCGAACCCCGCCCAGTCGTGGGTGGGATTCTCCGTCAGGCGCGTGGGGGTCGGCCCCATGGTTTTGGCGCGGAGATAGACATTGCCCAGCGCGCTGTTATTGATCAGCACAAAGATGACTTTCACGCCGAAGCGCGCGGCGGTTTGAATCTCGATGCCGTGCATGAGCATGCATCCGTCGCCCGTGACGACCACATGGGGTTTGTCCGGCTGGGCGAGCTTGGCACCGATGGCGGCGGGAATCGCCCAGCCCATCGGCCCGAGATTGGTCGCGGAGATGTATTCACGCGGGGCGTAGGACTCCCAGTAATGCCCTGCAAAAGCGCGGTGCGCGCCCGAGTCCACGAGCATGACGGTATTCCTCGGCATGACCTTGCGGAGATCGGCGATGACCCGCGCCGGATGAATCGGGTTCGCGTCGCTGGCCATATTCTCCGCGTCGTAAAGGCGCGGCCCCGAGGCGCGAATCCGTGCCATCCACGCCTCACGATCCGCGGCTCCTGCGGCGAGGGCGGCGGCGGCAGAATCATCAGCGCCGACAAAGCGGAGGAATTCCCCACAGTCGCCCACGACGGGAAGCTCCGTGTGGTAAGTGCGCCCGATGCTCAAGGCGTCATTATCGACATGAATCAAAGCTTTGGACGGGCGGAATTTCCCGCTCCAAAAAAGCGTGTCACGCTGGTTCAGTCCGGAGCCCAGCACGATGAGGGTTTCCACCTCATCGGAAAGAATCGTCTCGATGGCGTGACGGGTTCCACTGTAACCAAATATTCCCAGAGCCAGGGGATGATCCTCGGGAAAAACGCCTTTGGCGCGGAGGGTCGTCGCCACGGGAATCCGGAATCTCTCCGCGAAAGCCAGCAGGCCGCCGGAGGCTTCGGATTTCTCAATGCCCGCACCCGCCAGAATGACCACCTTGCGCGTTTGCCCGAGAACCGGCGCAAATTGCTTCGCCGCCTGAATGTCCAAGAGCCGCGGGGTCGCCAATGAGGCGGGCAGTTTCCCATAGACGAAGTCCACATCGGCATTCTGAATATTTTTCGGCAGCACCAGATGAACCGGCTTGTGCGGGGTGGAGAGCATCCGGGTCATGAGCCGGTGGAGATCGAATTTCAGGAGGCGAATGTCATCGACGCAGAGTTCATCGGCTGTGACCGTGCGAAGAATGTCCACATCGTCGTAGGAGGCCGCACTGGAGTCTTGGAATCCGCCGCGCCCATCCCAGTCGGTGGGCACCTGCCCGCTCATCAGGAGCAGGGGAAATTCATCCGTCAGCGCGGTCGCCAGAGCGGTGACGGCATTTGTGATGCCCGGCCCGCCGATGCAGAAACACACGCCGAATTTTCCACTGCCACGGGCGTAACCATCCGCCATGTAAGCCGCCCCGGACTCATGCGCCGCGACAATCGGGGCAACCCCCGGCACCCGGTCGAATGCGGACAGGAATGGGTCGATCAACCCGCCCGGAACCATGAAAATGTGTGTGATCCCCTCGGTTTTGACAGCTTGAACGATGTAATCGGTTGTTTTCATGAAATACACTCCTCAAAATGGGTTTTTTGCCGGGCGCAAATTGCGCGGGCATCATGTGACGCGGGAGATTTTCTGTCGAGAGGATAATCTAAAAAAATCAGCAACAACCCGTTGACGGAGAGCAGCAGGATTCATCTTCGGTGGCTTCACCGCCCACGCCGCATTTGTCTTTTGCCAGACAGTCGGTGTGCTTTGTCACGAGGGTCATGACTAATATACCGTTTTCCACATGGATCGTTTCCAGTGGAAACAGACTGACATTCGTGTCTTCGTATTCGATCTCCACATTGATATCCAAGCTTGGAAAAAGTTTTTTAGATAAATCCAGAATGACGGATAATTTATCAGTATCCAAACGGTGATCTATGTCGCCGGCCACCCAGACTTGGAGCACACACGCCTCTAAAGTGCGCTCTGTCCCGCCGCAATCAATAAAGTCCTTGCGGACACGACCCACCTCCGTGACATGAAAATGGGCGGGGACGGATTTCCCCCCGGGGAGACGGATGGCGATATTTTTTGCGGGGGATTCTGCAAGTATTGTGATAAGATCATTGAGTTTCATGATTCCTTGTTTACGGGCAGACAAACTCACATACAACGGAAAATATGTGACGATTTAATGTTTGGCAAAGGGAATGGAAATATCTTAAATCATCATATGATCACGGCATGGGAGGTCTTTCAGGCATCAGCGGCTCTGCTCGCAGTCTACGGGGTGGCGATTTTTCTGCGTTGGAAAAACATTCTCAAATCCGAGCACGAGGCTTTTTTGAGCGGGCTCCTGATGAATGTTTGTATTCCGGCGGCTGTTTTTTCCGGGCTGGCACGCCAAGAGATCGCCTGGCATCTTTTTTTTGGTCCGCTGGTGATGTACAGCTCGGAAATCTTTGCCGGACTTTTGGCTTTTATTGTGGGATCTTTTCTCCTCAGACTCAAGCCGCCCCAGCTCGGATCCCTTATTCTTTGCAGTGCATTTGGCTCGGCGACAACCGTGGGCATGGCGTTTATCGAAGAGCTGTATCAAGGGCATTGGCTGGCTTTTACCGAGGCGATTATCACGGCTCAAATCGGTGTGGCGGCATTGATATTCTTGCTGGGAGCACCCGTCGCGATTATTTTTGGAGGTCAAGGGGAGGGACGCGAAAAAATCAAAACGGAGATTATGAAATTCTTGCGTTCCCCGATCTTTATCGCGCTGATTGCCGGAATCCTCTGGAGCGCATTGAGATTGCCGGATGCCTCCGATAAATACATGGGACCGGTCTTCCAGTTTCTCGGGCTTTTGCAAGGTGCCATCGCGCTGCTCGCCGGACTGGCTGTAGGACTGATGATTCGTCCGGTCAAAATCCGTTCAGTCGCCGGGCTCGTCCTTGCTGTCGTCATGATCAAGCTGGTCCTGGCTCCGCTATTCACAGCGGGCGCGAGCACAATACTGGGCTTTGAGCCGATGTGGAGGGGGGTTCTGGTCTTGATATCTGCCATGCCTTCGGCGGTGATTGCCGCGCTTTTTGCGCGGAAATACGGGTGTGACGCATCGCTTGCGTCGACACTGGTGATTGCCACAACGATTGTCTCTGTGCTGACACTCCCCGTCGTTTATTCCCTGTCAATCAAAGGCTTTTGATGTTTGGCAATGGCTGTGTGATGGATTTTTTCTCATCAGGCGGCGGCTTGACCGGACAATTCAGCCATATGACGACCGACGGAGAAAGCGTTATGAAAAAGCCCGTTTTCATAATCCATTTTTAACCGGCGGTAATTTTCGTGCCTGTAGAAACAATTCTCAGTGCTGAATCCGACGACATCGAATGTGGCTGGAATATTGGCCACGTTGAAAAGAGCACATTCCCCGTCCTCAAAAAGAACAAAAACCCCTGTTTTTCCGAGGAACTCCGTAATGTCAAAACACAAACCAATGATGCCCGCCTCCCAATGTTGATAGGAGACTTTGAGTTTTACAATCGTGCCCACAGGCAGCGGTCGTGAGGGTATTTCCAGTCTTGTCGGTGTTTGCATGTCGATAATCAACCATGCTTGCGTGTCAACAGAGTGTCGACTCCTTGACAGTCCTGTGAAAAGCGTCGCGGATGACGCGCCGGCGCGATCCTTTTTTTCTTTTCACAGAGTGAATTGATTCTCTATATTAAGAAAATCCAATATTAACCGTATTGAATCAAAACAGGTGAAACCCTTTCACAGGGATGAATAGACTGCTCAGTGAATACGATCAGACAGATTTTGACAAATGCATCCCACGTCCTTCGTGGTGCGGTCAAGGGCTGGATGCAGCACAATACCCAGAGGGAAGCCGCAGCCATCGCCTTTTATGCCATCTTCTCAATCATCCCGCTGATGATGATCGGGGCGCGGATTGCCAGTTTCTTCATCGGCCGGGATATGGCGAGCACGGAGGTGATCCGTGTGGTCTCGGATTACGTGGGAGACCGCGCATCATTGATCGTCGAGAATATCCTCAATCAAAGGGTGCTCAGCAATAAACCACGGCTGGAAATCTGGATTGCCATAGGGGTCATCATCTGGTCGTCCACCCAGGTTTTTGCCGAGTTGCGTTATGCCTTGAACCGGATTTGGGAGATTCCTTCGGAGTCCTTTCGTGTTGAGCTGTTACGCTACCTGAAAGGGCACCTGCTGGCATTACTCATCGTGGTTGCCATCGGTCTGGTGCTGCCCGTCTTTCTGCTCTTGAGCACTTTTGTCTCCACAGCTCTGGCATTTATCGAGACGACTTCCCCCTACCACACCACATTCTGGATTTTCTGGAATGAACTGGTCAGTCTTTTGGTGGCGGGACTGATTTTTTTCTTATTCATGAAATTCCTGCCCGCGTCAAAAATGAAATCCTCCGACATGATTCCCGGCTCTATTACAGCGGCGCTGATATTCACCGCGTCGAAATCCATCATTGGTCAATATCTCAGTCATAGTTTTGTCGCGACGCTTTACAGTACCACCAGCTCGATTGTTTTTATTTTTATCTGGGTCTATCTGGCGACCATGATATTCTTGTTTGGCGCGGAGATTTCGAGGTCTTATGCCCTTCAGTTTGGCTCAATGTCCCCCAAAGCGAAACCCACTTCCACATGATATCCGAATCCCCCCCGCATCCATTTTTGGCGCGCACACTTTTTGGAGGAGGTCTTTTCCTTTTGATTTGTGCCGGGTTGATTTATGCCACGATCAACGAGGAAGCGTTGAAATCCGCCTGGCCGGCCTTTGTCTTTGGCAGTGCCCTGATTTTTTTCGGAGTCATGCAGGTGCAAAAGAAACCGTGGGCGATCAAGATGTCCATTTACACCCTGCTCCTTGCGATGTTCGCATTTTTCATCAGGGGCTTTACAAATCTTTTGCAAGTCACACAAGGCAGTCCGGACAAATTGCCCTTGTCACTTTGGGGATGGTTCAGTTGCGCCGGCATGATCCTCACGCTTTTCATCCTCTTCCGCCAGCTCAAGGTCAAAGCCCCCCCGTCCAAACGCTAGAAAACCGATATTACTGGAAAACAACAATCAGTTCGGTGACCACAGGTTTAGCACCGAGCAGTTTTGCATCTGTGGAGAGTAAATCCCGTTCGCCGGAGAGTTCCGGATCATATTGCTCCACGGAGGGATAAAAGCGCACTCCGGCGACCCCATTGAGTTTTCCCCCTTCAAAATTCGCCCACCCGCCGTAGTCCCAGTCGAATCCACTCAACTTGAATGGTGCCCCATTGGCTTGTCCCACCTCTTCTATACTGGCTCCCAGTTTTAGACCGTTATCGAACTTCCATGCTTTACCGATAATGATGACGGTCGTGACCATTTTTTCACCCGTCTCCGGTTCCCACATGACCTGCAGTTCCTTGTCCGTGCCCTTGAAAATCCAAGCTCCGGGCGAAACACTGCCCTCCGGCCCGGGCAATTCCCCGTCGATGACATTTTCTTTTCCGTAAGCCGTTTGCAGGTTTTCGAGGGTCGCACCTTTTTCGATGGCTCCGACCCGCACCCCGGGGATCACGGTCAAATCATCGGCACTCACGGGGGTGGCGGCAGGGAGTGGCGCGATACGCAAAATCAAAAGCAGGATGACTGTGATCAATAATTTCATTGCCCGGTTTCATAACATGGAGCCACCCAAAACTCAACAGAACAAAATGATTTGCTGGCATGACACACAGAAACAATTTATAGATACCCCCATGAAATCCTCAGCCTTGCCGAAGCTCCCCCGCAAACCGCTCGTCGGAATCATCATGGGCAGCCAATCCGATTGGGACACCATGCAACACACCTCCGCCATTCTCAAAGAATTCAAGGTGCCGCATGTTGTGAATATTGTCAGTGCTCACCGCACCCCAAAACGCCTCTTTGAATATGCATCATCCGCCGAGTCCCGGGGACTGTCCGTGATTATTGCCGGAGCTGGCGGTGCCGCCCACTTGCCTGGCATGGCGGCGAGCCTGACCCCCTTGCCCGTGCTCGGGGTTCCTGTGGAGAGCAAAACGCTCAAAGGGCTGGACTCCCTCCTGTCCATCGCGCAAATGCCTGCCGGCGTGCCGGTCGGCACATTGGCAGTGGGGAAAGCCGGGGCGACGAATGCCGGGCTCCTCGCCGTCTCCATCCTCTCGGTCAAATACCCGTCCTTGAGCAAATTGCTCCGGGACTTTCGCACGGGACAGACCGCCTCGGTGAAGAAAAAGCCGTTTTGAATCCTTCGAGCTAAATTTTTTTTGATTTATGACTCCCGTCACCCTTGAGTGGCGCGGAGGTCGAGTGTGTAAGGTGCCTTTTTGTGGCTCTGGAAAGTCCGGGGTTGGACGGCTGTGCCTTGTTTTGCGGGGTGATGCACGATTCTTTCGAGCACACGGGCACGGGCTTCTTGCTGATTGCGGGGGAGCCCGTCATATTTTCCTGATTTGGGTTTCCAATTCAAATAATCAAAGGCGTGGGTGATTTTGCCGGATTGACGGTCGATAATCTCGAAAGAAAGCGGGGAATGTGCTTTGACTTGTGGCTGCAGGGAGTGGAGCAGATCAAAGAGGCGGTAACGAACGGCGCACACCGCCTCGTGATCGTCTTGTATGACCAGGGGAGCGCGGTATCCATTCACCGAGAGGGTGGGGAACTCAAATGGTTTGAGCGTCTTGATCAGGATCTCGATCCGGTCGGTGGAGGCGTCCACCGTGCGTGCGACAGTGCCCGCGGCTGTGGGCTGCTCTCCCAGCACCGGCCAGGGTTCGACAGCCTGCCGCAAAATGATTTCCGCATCGGCAGTCGTGATTTTTTCAATGACCGGATAACGGAAGTCGATGATTTCATCAAAAAGGGTTTCATCCACGTTGAACCCGTGTTCATTCACAAAAGCAATGACTGCACGGAGATCACGCTTCAGGAAATAGGGCAGGGCAAACTCGTCATGGAGTCTGTGCTCAAAATCAATCAACGGGTGTGTATATGGTTTTTGAAGAAAACAAGCCGCCAAGAGCCGTGGCAAGAGGTTTGCTGCCAGAAAAAGTTCACGCGATGGCAGCATCTCAAAAGCGCGGAACTCCACGAGCCCCAGCTGCCCATTGGGCATGAAAGGATTATAAAATTTATCAACGCTGATCTCCGCCCGGTGCGTGTTGCCATTCCAGTCCAGGAGCAAATTGCGCAGGATGCTGTCGAGTTTTTCGGGATCAGCGGGTGATGCCATTGATTCAATCGCCTTGAGCGAAATCTCCAGCTCGTAGATCAAGTCGTAAAAACTCTCGTCCACGCGGGGTCCCTGGCAGGACGGCCCGACAAAAAGCCCCGTAAAGACATAAGACAATGAGGGATGATTTTGAAAAAAGCGGATAAAAGAGGGCAAAAGCTTCGGCTGTTTGATAAAAGCATTTTCCTCGAGGGATGGCCCCCCGAGGATGATGTGGGAGCCGCCGCCTGTGGCGACTTTGCGCCCGCTAAATTGGTATTTGTATGATTGCAGACCGGCCTGCTCCGCGCAATGAAAGAGCAATTTGCTGAACCGGTCGAGCTCATCCCAGCTCCGTGCCGGCGGAATATTGATCTCGAGGACGCCGGGGTCGGGAATCACCGTGACCCGCTCGATCTCACCGGAGGATGGGGGGGGATATCCCTGAAAAATGAAAGGAGGACATTTGAGTGCTGTCGTGGCGGCATTGACTGCGGCGGTCAAGTCCAGGAATGCGGAGAGAGTTTTGACCGGGGGAAGGAAAATGCACAAGTCCCCGTCCCGGTTATACTCCACAACCAATGCTGTCCGGACCGCTTCTTGGGGCAATTTGACCAGCGGCAAACGCAATCCTGCCGGACTGTCCCCTGGCACCATGACAATGCCCCCGCTGTAGTCAAAATCCCATTTTTGCGAACGCCACTTTCCCGCTTCGAAGTCCAGCGGCAAGACCCAAGCGGCCGGTTCGCACATCGCATCCCATTTGAGTGCGGATGCGGACTTTTCCAGCTCGGGGATGACAAAGGTTTTTTTGCTCCTGTCGAAAAAAGGAAGAGGCACTTTTTCGCCTTTCATTTTTAAGAAATACATTTGCCCCTCGACATCTTCAAAAGCGGGTTGTGCCATTTTTTCATCGAGCCCGAGTGAACGGGCAATTTGCCGCGCCAGGGACTCTGGCAATGCAGGATCCGTTTTGGCGGTTACTCTCGATTCATCGAGTTTGAAGCGACCGAG
The DNA here is from genome assembly GCA_964435715.1 of uncultured Verrucomicrobiota bacterium. GTDB lineage: Bacteria > Verrucomicrobiota > Verrucomicrobiia > JAWXBN01 > JAWXBN01 > JAWXBN01. Next base: position 30,123 of record CAYTAI010000005.1, read on the forward strand.
GCCGCTCCATAAAGGTTGTCCGTTTTTGTAGTAATAAACGCCGAGACTCCAGCGGGGAAGGGGTTCGCCCGGATAATGTTTTCCGACGGTTTGCATGATGAGCGAGCCCGGAAAAGCCTTTTCTGCGAGGCTGCGGACCAGTGCCCGTCCGAACCGGATTTTTTCTGGACCCAGAGCGGCTGTATTCCACTCCGCCGCCTGATTGTCCTGGGGGACGAAGGTGGGTTCTCCCCCTTGGGTGAGGATGATTCCCGAGCGCTCAAAGACCGCGTCGGCGGCCTGTCCTAAAGAATGAATGTGTTCTGATTTCGTCATGAGATTTTTTTCACTTTCACATCGATTTCCATATTTGAAAAAAGATCCCGGGCTCCGCTGAAACTCCCGCTGATGGGCGGTGCTTGAAAAGGTTCCCTGGAGACGGCGACACGCACGTGATAATCATCCGCCAACCTCCCGCAAGTCGGGTCAAATCCTTTCCACCCCGCGCCCGGGAGATAAATCTCCGTCCATGCATGTGTCGCCCCGGCGGCAGCTTCCTGACTCGCCTCGTCATTGCCGCACAAATAGCCGCTGACAAAACGTGCCGCGCAACCCATGGACTTCGCCGCCTCCATCAGGAGCAGTGCAAAATCCCGGCAGGAACCGCTCCGCGCCCGCAAGGTTTCCGCCGGTGATTGGACTCCCGGAGTTTCCCGCCGGGAGTATGAAAAAAACAAGGGCACTGATTGATTGAGGGCGATAAAAAAATCCAGCGTGCCCGCGGTGCCATGAATATCCAAAAATGGGGAAATCCATGCAGAGACAGAAGGGGCATCCCCGGGAAATGACCACAAAAGAAAGGGCGCGATGTCCCGCATTTCAATCTCCGAGTATTTCATTGGCAAACGCAGGGCGTGGGGCTCGAGGGCAAAATCCAAGGGGGTCGGATTGGATTGCCCGGCCTCGGCGGTGCTTTCGATGACCAATTCATCGGACGGTTCGGTAAACTCCACCAGGGCGACACAATTATTGAACACATCGTGCGCCCAGCGGATTTTGTGGGAGGGTGAGACACTGAGTCCGGAGGAGCGGATTTTCAAGTCGTGACCTTCCATCGGCCGGATCAAAGCACGGTGGACGCCGAAACGAACCGGTTCGCGGTAGGTATAACGTGTTTTGTGGTAAATGCTCAGAATCATAATATTCAACCCATGCGATCTTGCTCTGTTAATGGCGACTCTTCGCGGAGAACAGTCACGGTGACCTTGAGTTTTTGACTCGGGGAGCCTTTGAAAACGCCTTTCATGGGGGGGACATCACCATAATCCCGGCCGCTGCCGATGACGATATGTCTCTCTCCCTGGATCATATTATTCGTCGGGTCGATGCCCACCCAGTGTCCATTGGGCGCATAGACCTCCACCCAGGCATGACTGGCGGTGGCTCCGACGAGTGCGGGCTCTACCCGGTCAGAGACGGGACTGTCATCATGTGTTTCCGTCTCGATGTAACCGCTGACATAACGGGCGGGGATACCCGCGTACCGCAAGACTGAGATCATAAAATGAGCAAAATCCTGGCAGACACCCTCTTTGCGGAGGAGGAAATCTTGAACCGTTGTCGTTGCATCGGTCGCTCCTGGCTTGTACTTGAATGTCTTGAAAATATATTCATTCAGGGATTTCACAGCCGGTCCGAATGCCTCAGTGGGATGAAAAAAACGTTTCGCCAATTCAGCGGTTTCAGGGGTGAACTGGATATAACGCGATGTCCCGAGGAAGTCGTGCAAGATCCTTTGGTTTTGGCGTTGCAGATGGCGTGATTCATTGACGGACAAGATCAATCCGCTGAGAGGATCGGCATAAGCGAGTGTCTCCACGTCGCAGGATGATGAGACCACGAGATGATTGTGACGGAAGGGCACGGAAACGACCTCCACATAGTTCTCAAAATAATCGGTGTAACTGTCCACGGGCACAAACGGGGTGATGTGCGTGGAAAAGCGGGAGACTTTTTGGTGACGCGAATCGCGCGGCCTCAACCGCATCTCGCTGAAAGATTCCGAGGCGGGCTGGGGGTAACTGTATTCGGTGGTATGTTCGATGTGGAAAAACATTTTGCTAGTGGATGACGTTAAAGGCTTGGTGATGGAGATAATAATCCGAGATCACCACCGCGAGTTGTGTGGTGTCGGAGGATAACTCGTCGAGGAGCTTGGTCACGGACAGGGGTTTGGGGCTGTTGATGCCAGGAAAATACTCATCGAGCTCGGCAAAGCCCACGCGCGCTTTGAGTTTCTGGCAGACTTTCAGCGGGGTATTGATTTCATCATGGCGGTTTTTGCCGAAAACGCTTTTGAGCCCGTATTCAATCTGCTCAAGGCAGAAAAAGACCGATCGCGGCACATCCGCGTCCTGGAGCAAAAGACGGGCGGCGCGCTCGACAGTCGGCCGGGTCTGATACAAACTGCGGTAAGCGTAGAGACTCGAGAGCATCCGGAGAAGAGTCTCCACACCCGGATCCGGGCGGGTCGAGGATTCCTCACTGTTTTTTTTGCCCATGATCTGGCGCATGACCAGCAGCGTCGTCATGGAGCGCTCGATAAAAATGCCCATCTGGAGAAAATGCCAGGCATCATTGTGCAGCATGGTCTTGCCCGCGCAGCCTGTCATCGCATCAAATTGATTGAGGATGCGGTCCTGCAAATCCTGCACCCGGATCATGTCCAGCGAGGAGACCTGTCCGCCCCAGACCTGCGCTTCATCCATGTATTGATCGAGGTCTTGGATGATCGACCACAGCTCGGGGGTCACGGCCTCGCGGGTGCTCAAGGCGTTGTTGCGGACGTACTGGATGCAATTGGCCACCGATGAGGCATTCGACTGATCCAACAGGATGTAGTGTGCCAGGATATTGCGCCGGATGAATTTCTGTTTTTTGAAAAAATTCGTCGAGTGTCCCGTGGCGGTGGCGACAGCTTCCCACAGGGGAGCCCACTCCTGGGGATTGCGCCGCGCCTGCTCATCGGATTGGATATCCAGAATCACGCGCAAAATGCGCGAGATATTCTCCGCTCTTTCGACGTAACGCCCGATCCAGTAGAGATTTTCCGCGATGCGGCTGCCCAGGCGCATGCGGCGTTGAGGAATGGAAAATGAAACGGCAGGCTCTTCGGAGGCTTTTTCATTTCCCTTGAGCACCCATGTGTCCTTGATCCCGCCGCCCAGCCCGGTTGAAATCACATTCGACCCGTCTTCAATCGCGTACCGTGTCAGAGCGCAAACCGGTTGGCGGTCAGCCGGGCGTCCTCCAAAAGTGAATATTCTCAAACCACAATGACGTTCATCGAGGGACTCTCCCACCACGGAAGGCAATTTGCTGTTGGCGCAGCGGTTCTCCGCGACAAAATCCTGCGGGCGCGTCAAGACCATCTCTGTGACCCGGGCAATTTGCTCCGGGGTCAGCGTGGCGCAATCCCATTTATTGGGCAATGACTCGGACTCGACGGCGCGGAAAATAATGTATTGATCAATATCGGAGAGGATGGCTTCGCACCGGTCATGATCAGCGAGCCAGAAGCGTTTGACCGACGGAATCAAAAGGCTTTCGCCGAGGTAAAATTTCGCCATCTGCGGCAGAAAAGCCATGAGGGCGCGGTTGTCGCCCACGCCGGTGCCCGCAGCGTTGACGATCGAGACAGTCCCTTTGCGGACACAAGTCATGAGCCCGGGCACACCGACAGTGCTGTCCTCGCGGAAGGACACCGGATCCAGGAGGCAGTCATCCATGCGGCAATAAATGACATCGATGGGCTCGAGTCCGCTGATGGTTTTGAAGTAAACCCGGTCATTGAGCACGATCAAATCCCCTCCGCGCACCAGCGGCATGCCCATTTGACGCGCGAGAAAAGTGTTTTCATAATGGGACTCGTCGTAGACGCCCGCCGAGATCATCACCACACGGGGTTCACCGAGACTGCTGACGGCGAAAGAGCGCACATGCTCGAGGAGCTCGGTGGGAAAAGAATTCAGCGAGGCGATGTCCGCCAGATCCATCAGATCCGAGCAGGTCTGACGCAGGACATGCCGGGCTTGGATGGCGTAGCTCATGCCCGTGGGGTTTGAAACGGAATCTTCAATGACGACCCATTGACCCTGCGGGGTGCGGGCAAAGTCAATGCCTGCGATATGGACATAAATATCCCGGGGGACTTGCACCCCCACAGCCGCCCGTTGATACCGGGGGTCATCATAAATGATCTGGAAAGGCACGATCCCGCTCCTCAAAATCTCCTGGGCATCATAGATATCGCGGAAAAAGGCATTCCAAATATTGATGCGCTGTGTCGCCGCTTTCTGAAGGAATTGCCATTCATCCGCGGAGATGACCCGTGGAAACGGATCAAAAGGAACGACATGATCGGGATCATTTTTTGCCGTGTAGAGAAGCGATGTCACCCCGAGCTCTTCCATGAGCTTTTGAGCTTGTCCGGAGACCCGGGCGGCATAACCGGCCTGGACTTGCAAGGCACCATAGGTCTGGTCATAGACCTGCCGGGTGGCACCTTCAGACAGGGTGATCTCGTCCAGCCCGGTGGTTTTGTGAATCCGGCCGGGGGTCGACTTGTTTTTGGGGAGTGTGATTTCTTGGGTCATGGTAGAGAGACATTATCTTCACCGCAAAAAACCAGCCTGACAAGAGTCCTGTGCTGGAATCTTATTATTGTTGCTGCTGCTCGATGGATTGCCGGGGGGGCATGATCCCCCGGGAATCCTGGACAAAACGCGGCTGGCTGTAGGTGATGTAACAGTCGTACATCCCCGCCCCGATCTCATTGAGTCCGGTTTGAATCAAATCCACAACACGGTGCAATCCCTGGCTGAAAAGGTCGTCCACCTCGCTGAAACTCAAATCAGCCATCATCCGCCCGCTGATTTTCTCGGGTTGATTGCGGAAACTCCACTCCCCCGCACCGGACAAACGCCGCAGCGCCCAGTCCACACGCCGGACACAATGCAGCACTGAACGCGGAAAACTATTGGACAAGAGCAGGAGCTCGGCGACCTTTTGAGGGACGACCTCGGCCTTGTAAAGGCGTTGGTAGGCTTGTGAAGCGCTGCGGTTCCGTAAAATGGCATTCCACTGCACGATCATCCGGCTGGAATCTTTTGCTTTGTGGGTGAGCAGGTGGAATTTATCATCGAGCACACGCGAGGTTTTGTCCGCCCGCTCGATATACCGCCCGATCTGGATGAACTCCCACCCGTCACTGTGATCGATTGTCGAGTCGGTCACCCCGCGGAAACCATTTGTAAATCTCACGATCTCACGGAAAAAGCCGTAAGGATTGCGTTCAAAAAGGTGGCGGGACTGTTTCGAGGTCAGCCAGAGGTAAAAACGATTCATCTCTTCCCACATTTCCTCGGAGATTTGCTCGCGAACCGTCCGGGTATTCTCACGGGCGGCAGCCACACAACTGACGATGGAATTCGCATTATCCCGCGAGAAAACAAGATACTCGGTCACCCCTTCCTGGTCCGGGTCAAACCCCAATTTTTTGAACCCCGCTTTTTCCCCGAGACAATCAATCAAGGGCATCCAGTTGTCGACAATCTCCCGGGATTGGGACAGGGGGATGTCCAGCATCAGCTGGGTATTGACCTCGACGATCCGGGCGATTTCCTCCGCCCGCTCGACATAGCGGCTCATCCAAAAAAGACATTCGGCGACGCGGCTGAGCATATTACCGGTCTCCTTCCAGCACCCATGTGTCTTTACTGCCGCCGCCCTGGGAGGAGTTCACCACCAGCGAGCCTTTTTTGAGTGCGACGCGCGTGAGCCCTCCGGGAATGATCGTGACCTTTTCCCCGTAAAGGATGTAGGGGCGCAAATCAATATGCCGTCCTTCAAATGAGCCGTCACAATAACAACCCAGCCGGGACAATGCGATGGTGGGTTGTGCGATGTAATTGCGCGGGCTCGCCTTGATGAGTTTCCGGAATTTCTCGACTTCAGCCTTGGTGGCATGGGGTCCGACGAGCATCCCGTAGCCGCCGCTTTCATTGGCGGCTTTGACCACCAGCCGTGGCAAATTGTCCATGATGTATTTCATGTCTTTTTCTTCACTGGCGAGATAGGTTTCCACATTGGGCAGGATCGGGTCTTGACTCAGATAATATTTAATCATTTGCGGCACATAATAATAAATGACCTTGTCGTCGGCGATGCCGGTGCCGATGGAGTTCGCCAGGCTGACATTGCCCGCCCGGTAGGCGCCGACCAGTCCGGGCACACCGAGCATGGAGTCCTTGCGAAAGACTTTCGGGTCCAGAAAGTCGTCGTCCACGCGCCGGTAAATGACATCCACATGCTGCAGCCCCTTGGTCGTACGCATGTAGACATGGTCGTCCTGGACAAAAAGATCACGGCCTTCCACTATCTCGATGCCCATTTGCCGCGCGAGAAAGGAGTGTTCGAAATAAGCGCTGTTGTATATCCCGGGGGTCAGCACAACGACATTCGGGTCGGGACGCTGGTGCGGTGAAATGTATTGGAGCAGCTTGAGCAATTCTTGCGGATAACTCTCCACAGGCCGCACCGGGTAATGCTCGAAGAGGGCCGGAAAAATGTTTTTGAGCGTGTGCCGGTTCTCCAGCAGGTAGGAGACACCGCTGGGTGTGCGTCCGTTGTCTTCGAGGACAAGATATTGTCCGTCTTTGTCACGGATCAAATCTGTCCCGCAGATGTGGATGTAGATATTGCGGGGGACATTGAATCTCATGAATTCCGGACGGAAATGTTTCGCCTGCCGGATATGATACTCGGGGATGACCTTGTCTTTGATGATTTTTTGCCCGTGATATATGTCGTGCAGAAAAAGATTGAGTGCGGTGATGCGTTGAATCAGCCCTTTTTCAATTTTCTCCCACTCCTTATTCGGAATGATCCGCGGCATCAGGTCAAATGGAAAAATCCGCTCCGTCCCCTGCTTGTCGGAATACACGGTGAATGTCACCCCCTGATTGAGAAAAAAATTATCCGCGAGTTGCCGCCTCTGGTCGAATTCCTCCCGCGTCATGCGGTTGAACCGGTTCACCAGCTTTTTGTAATGGGGACGGGGCTGCCCCTTGTGATCAAAAGCTTCATCAAAAAAACCTTCTGTCTGATATTTTTCAAACGCATTTTTCATGGGCAAAAAAATTTCTCCGGATGAGCCTATGGCAAATCGGTCTCCCCGTGAAGAGCAAATCACATGCCACCTGGACGGTGATAATCGCCTTTGCCTCGGGCACAGCATCAGAGTCCGCAAACAAATGATGTGCATGTCATGCCCGATACGCTATAAAACACAAAAAAGAAAAACTTTATGATCAACATCTTATTTGTCGGATTGGGCGGGGGAATCGGTTCGATCTGTCGTTATCTCCTCTCGGAATGGGCGAACCAACACTCGTGGGGCAAAAATTTCCCTATCGGCATTATATTGGTGAATTTGATTGGATGCCTCTTGATTGGCGGCGTTGCTGCGTTCCTTCAAAAAGATGTCATGATCGACCACTACATGACCCCTCATATCCGCGGACTATTTATCATCGGTTTTTTGGGGGGATTCACCACTTTCTCCAGCTTCAGCCTGGATGCTCTGACTCTTTTTCAGAGGGGCGAACCCGGCAAAGCTTTTCTCTATGTGACCCTCAGTATTATGATCTCGCTCATGGCGGTGGTTGCCGGGTTTTACGCTGTGGAGAAATTCATCAAATAGCTTTTGTCGCCCGTCCTCGATATTGAAAAAGTATTGGTGTCCTGCCGGATATTGGATTACTTTATTTTCTTCCATGAGCGACACCCCTCCTTTCCAGACTGTGACGGTCGAAACCTTTTCCCCGCGCAATCTCCCCTCCCTGCAATTCCTCGATGTCCGCACACCAGCTGAATTTCGCTCCGTCCACGCGCAATTTGCTCGGCTGATTCCGCTCGACGAGCTTGATGTCAATGCCCTCTACGAAAAAACAGGCTTTAAACAGGAGCAACCCCTCTACATCCTGTGCCAGTCGGGGCGACGGGCCGCGACAGCCGCCGAAAAACTCCATGCCGCCGGGATCACAAATTGCATCGTTGTCGAGGGGGGGACAAATGCCTGGGTCGAAGCGGGACTCCCGGTGGAACGCGCCCCGGGCGGAGCGATCTCCATCGAGCGCCAGGTGCGGATCGCCGCTGGCACCTTGGTCGTCACGGGCATTTTGCTCGGGTGGTTTGTCAGTCCGTGGTTTTTCCTGCTCAGCGGTTTTGTCGGCGCAGGACTGGTCTTTGCCGGCGTGACCGACTGGTGCGGCATGGCTCTCCTTCTCGCGAAAATGCCGTGGAATAAATAATCCCGGACATCCCACTCCCCCCGGGATTATTCTGCGCGTGCACCCCGATGGAGGGTCGAACTCCTGTGAGACCATAGACTAAAAGAGAGACTGGGGCAGGACACGGTCTCGTAGGAACTCGACCCTCCATTGTGTTTGAGAGACAATGACTCTTACTCCCCGGTATTTTGACCAAAAAGCTCTTCCCGGATTTGTTTGGGATGTTTTTCGATGGGAGCCAGCTCGGGGATGTCTTCACCGTCTTTGGTGATCCCGAGTTCCTTGAAGCGTCGGACGCTGGGGTAATAGCTCCGCTCCAGTGAACCCACCGCGTCATTGTATTTTCCGACGGCTTGACCGAGTTCCTTGCCCACGTCGGCAAAATGTTTGGTCAACGTTCCGATGCGCGCATAGAGTTCCTGACCCAACTGGGAAATGGCGCGCGCATTTTCCGCGATTTTCTCTTGGCGCCAGCCGTAATGAACCGCTTTCAAAAGTGCGATCAATGTCGTCGGCGTGGCGAGGATGACTTTATTCTCCAGCGCACCACTCTCCAGTAGCTGCGGGTCTTGCTCCAGCGCCGCACTGAAATAGGATTCGCCGGGTAGGAAAAGCACGACAAATTCCGGACTCGGTGCAAATTGCTCGAAATAAGCTTTGCTCCCGAGCTGGCGCATGTGGGTGCGAATCTGCTCTGCGTGCTCGCGGAGTTTGCCCAACCGCAGGTTTTCGTCCTTGGCCTCGACCGCATCGAGATAGGCGGCCAGCGGGGTTTTTGCGTCCACGATGATATTCCGGCCATTGGGCAGGCGGACGATCATATCCGGGCGGAGCCGACCCTCGTCGGTGGTCACATTCTCCTGAGTCTGGAAATCACAATACTCGACCATGCCCGCGACCTCGACGACACGTTTGAGCTGGAGTTCGCCCCAGCGTCCGCGCACATCGGGTTTGCGCAGGGCGGTGACGAGATTCCCAGTTTGCTCGTGGAGTTTGCTCTGTGTGTCGGCGAGTTGGGCAACCTGCTGGCGGAGTCCTTCGTAAGCGCCAACGCGCTCTTTTTCGAGAGCCTGAATTTTTTCGTCGAATTTCGACAAGGTTTCCCGCACGGGTGTGACCATCTGGGCAATGGCTTGCTGACGTTTCTCAAGATCACCTTTGGCGGATTCACGGAAACTCTCCATCGTTTGTTTGGCGAGATCGAGAAAGGACTGGTTGTTTTTTTGAAGAGCCTCGGAGGACAATGCCTTGAAAGCGTCGGACAATTTGCTCTGGGCTTCATTCAGCAGAGCCATTTGCTCCACGACACGCCGCCTTTCATTTTCCAGATCGGCTCCCATCTGCGCCATTTGCTCCCGGGCCGAGGCAAGTTGCGCGGCGGTCTGGCTGTGCGCGGCTTTCTCCGCGGCAAATTGCTCCTGCTCCCGCGCAATTTGCGCGGCCTTTTCCCGGAGCTCCGCCGCGAGCGAAGCAATTTGCGCCTGAGCACGCCCGCGCAAAAAGCCCCACGCCAGAGCCACTCCAACCAAAAACGCAATGATGACCGGGATATATTCCATTTCACCCCCACTCTAACCAATCCCCCGCGCAATTTGCCAGCCCCGATTTTTTCCGGCATGCGTTTCATTACACAAGAATAACTACAGACAGCATTGTATTACGGGGCAAGACTCAGACAGAACAAGACACACATTTGTGTAGAGCAATAAGCTTGCATGCAGAATGCTTCAACATATTTGTTCGATTACGAGGTTTCACTGTTTGAACACTCTGTTGCTGATGAGTTTTGCACTACAGGCTGTGAACTAATTAAATAATCCTGTCGCTGAAGATAAGATTTGATGTTATACAAAGTTTTGGATAGAATCTCAATAGTTTGTATTTGAGCAAGTTCCAAGTCGGACGGAGAGGCATTTCTCCCAACATCAGCAAACGATTTAACTCCGTGGGCAAGATCATTACGCGCATTTTTTACTGTCTGAAGCATCCAGTATTTACCCTCTGGCGCAGCAAAGCCAAAACGATTCGCAGTCGATCTAATCATCCTTGCATCCAAATTGCCCCCAAAAGTTTCAGTACATTCAAATGTTTCATGAACGATATCCCGCGCAAGCGAGAAAAGCTTTGGGAGCAACTTGTCTATGTCGCGCCTCTTGAAATTTTTTAAAATCTCCCGACGCAACTCCTCTCGACAGCGATCATAACTTGCCTGCTTTTCTTTTAACTCATCAAAAATAGCTTCAATTGCATTTCGCATTGTAGATTCGACTAAGTTGTAAAGAAGCAAATAACATGTGGCTTTAAATGTCTTAAGCAACTCCTCATCTTCGTGATTTGAGCAACCACCAGTATCATCCTTTACTTGCAAAGCAACCTCCTTCTTTGCCAGACGAAGAACGAACCGAAAGAAACCTTCAACTTCTTTTGATCGAGTTTCAAAATCGATGATTACAGAATTCATGAGACAGTTCCTAGAAGGCGATCACGAACATACTCAATACGAAGCTTAACGCGTGGCTTCGAATTGCTAGAATCCGATGTTGTTAATTCGCGAAACTCATCACTCTCTGACCAATCTTCCGTGGAGGGAGGTATCAAATTAGGATTCTCTCGCAATGCCAACGCAACACCCACAGAAATCGCTTCGTAACGAACACGTTTTGCTGTTCGAAAATTTCGACGACGGAATCCTTTATTAGGAAAATATTTTTCAACGAATTGCAACATGCTGTCATACTCTTTCCACATAGCTTTTTCATCGAAACCGTTGTTTTTTTCCTTTACATATAAATCAAGAAATTCTTTTACGCTCTTGTCAAAATCCAAATAACGCTCTGCATATGCAAAGAATCGGAGAGCAAACTCTTCGCGCTCTCTTCGTTTGATGTATGAAGGGGAAAGAGGCGCGAGCTTATGTAATAACGGATGTGCCGCGCATTTTTCAATGAAAGTTACGAATGGTCCACGCATGATTCCACGACGTTGTTCCATATCTCGGAGCGGATCGCTTCCTGTGTTGATTCTCTCAAATAAATCGCGCCGCGTTTCTTCGTCCGCTTCGTCCGAAAGAGCTATGATTCGAATTGTGGTTCGATTAAACTTTCTTTGTCGAACAAGCGGTAGCTGATCAAATGTAGGGCCATTTAGTAAAGGCAGTTTTTCAAGACCACCAAGAACCATTCTTCCAGAAGAAAATTCCGTTAGTGTTCGAATACGTTGCGAACCATCCACAATTTCAAGCCTGCCCTCTTCATCTTCGACCTCCGCCAAAAACAAAAACGGAATTGGTAATCCAATCAACACTGACTCAATAAACTTCGACTTTCTCTTTTCATCCCATGTATGATCGCGTTGATAATCTGGAATATAAAATTCCGCTTTACTTTCTGCTATATTTTGTTCTTCGCCTTCCCCCATATATTTTGAAACTATAACCTCAATGGGATATTCGATTATATTGTAATCAACTACTTTCCTATGCTCTTCAATTTGAGCTTCAGCCTCTTCAGTATTGAGTTGAGGCAAGTTAGGTTGTTGTGCGGGCATTGTTATCCTTTCAACTTCAGTTGTTCGAGATGTAATTGAATTGTTTTGCCAACCACTTCACCCAATCGAACAGGCACGGCATTGCCTATCATTCGTCCGATAGTTTTGAAGCTGAAGTCCTCGCCGTCTCTGACAAATTTGTAATTTTTGGGGAAAGATTGAAGAATCGCACCTTCACGCAGGGAGATGGCGCGGTTTTGCTCAGGATGACCGAAACGTCCGTTACCATAGCCATAGAATTGGGTGGTAATAGTTGGAGAGGGTTTGTCCCATTCCATGCGCGCATAAACACCTGAGTAACTTTTACCTGACTTTTTCTTGTGACACTCGGCAACCAACCTCTCTGGCCAATCGCGCCATGTGCCACCAGGTCGAGAATGGCGAATTCGTCGGAGATTTAGAGGAGAAAGTGCACTGGTGCGATGCATTGGGTCATGAGGATGAGTTTCTCCGGATTCAAGTGGCGGTAACGAGCGCAAGGCATCGGCAACGTTACGATATTTATTAGGTTTATGCGTGGGCGGAATCAATTCAATCGGGCCAAGTCGCGAAGCAATGACCACGACACGGCTACGGTGTTGGGGGATGCCGTAATCTGGGCAATAAATCACCCTTTGACCAGCATCCTTATTAAAATAAAAACCCTCATTGGTGAGCGTCGCGAGAAAAGAAGCGAAGACAGGGTAGCGTTGAAGCTCGGGAACGTTCTCCATCGAAACGATATCTGGCTGAAGTTCTCTCACAAGTCGGGAAAAATGGTTGAGCAGCGTCCACTTGGGATCATTCTCGTTGTCGAGCCCCTGAGTATACTTGGAGAACGTCTGACAAGGAGCACAACCAACCAAAACTTTGATACAACCCACGGGATAGTGCGTGGCAAGCTCGTCTCCAGGGAGTTCGGTCACGCTTTTTTGAAAAAACTGAGCGGGTTGATTGTTGTGCTCATAGGGAAACTGACAGGCGGGATCAATGTCGTAACCGGCAGCGACTTCAATTCCGGCATCAAGCAATCCATGTGTTAGGCCGCCAGCACCACAAAAAAGATCGACAGCAACGGCTTTCACCTTGCTAGGTTTGTGCATGAATGATTTCCCTCGGGCGTATTTCATAAGTTGTTTTTAAATGGTTATGCAACTCCAAAGCTGTTCTACCGTCAAAGTCCATAGTCATACAACGACTCGGTTTTACATGAGTGAATAAAAACAGTAAAGTCTGAAGAAACAGCAAAACACCAAACGATTCACTGGGTGCAGGAGTCCATTTTGACATAGCTAAGCTGGGGCGTTGGATAAAAATTGAACTTGCAAGGCTGGATTCAGGGCGTACGTTATTGCGTATGAAAACGATTTCATCGACATTGGCGCGGACGAACCTCTACAGGGTCATTGATTCGACACTCGAAGCTCATGAGCCGATCCAGATCACGGGCAAGCGCGGCAATGCCATATTGATTTCCGAAGCGGATTGGAGGGCGATTCAAGAGACTTTACATTTGGTCAGTATCCCCGGCATGCGCGATTCGATCCTCGCTGGCATGGCTGAACCAGTCGAGAAGTGCGGCAAGAAGATTGATCTATGAGTTACGAGCTGGTTTATGCCCGACAAGCCAGGAAGGATGCCAAGAAGCTCAAGGGTACTCCGCTTGCAAAGAGGGCAAAGGAACTGCTTGAGATAATTCAAGAGAATCCATTTGCCGATCCGCCTCCATTTGAAGTGCTGGTCGGTGATTTGAAGGGGGCATACTCGAGACGGATCAATATTCAGCACAGATTGGTTTACGAGGTTTTTGCTGATAAAAAAATGGTAAAAGTCCTTCGGCTGTGGACACACTATGAATAAGAAACCCAATAAGCCGCATCGTGTGCGCGTCCCGGAAAGAGCAAGCGGCAGGATGCCGCTTCCACCTTGTGGACAAGTTAGCGGTTGATTTTCTCTCTGTGTTCATCTGTTCGAATCTGTAAAATCTTTGGATGGTATGTTTGATCAACCGGCTGGAAGCATGCTTCTACTTTTGGGAGCATCTTGTGCATGCTCACCAGAAAAAGCGGACGCCTCGGAGATGCGCCCCTACCAAAATCCGTGTTCATCCGTGTCATTCGCGGTTAAATAATCTCTGTGTTCTCCGTGCCTCCGTGGTTCGATTCCCTTTGCGGAACCTTGCGGGAAATGACTTCTTTTGTTTTCTTTCGTGCTTTTCAGGACGCGCTGAGCCTTGAGACCGCGCGGTCAGCGGTGGCGGCGGTGGCGGAGGCATCGCTGAGTGTCATGCACAGATCTTTGATCAAACCATCTTTGAGCCCGTAAATCCAACCGTGCAGGGTGAGCTCCTGCCCGCGCATCCACGCATCCTGCACCGAGGTCGTCTCGCTGAGGTTGACGACCTGCTCGATGACATTGAGCTCGCAAAGAAGGTTCATCCGCTGCGTCTGCGTCCCGCAATCCGACAGGAGCCGGTGGTGTTTGTGGCGGACGTCATTGATGTGGCGGAGCCAGTTGTCACTCAAGCCCACGCGGTCACCGCGCCCGACGATGTGAACCCCGCTGCATCCGTAGTGTCCGCAGACGATGATGTGTTTGACCTTGAGCAGGTCCACGGCAAATTGCACCACCGAGAGGCAATTCAAATCCGAGTGGCACACGACATTGGCGATATTGCGGTGGACGAAAAGTTCGCCCGGCAGCAGTCCGACGATTTCATTTGCCGGCACACGGCTGTCGGCGCATCCGATCCAGAGGTATTCGGGCAATTGCTGCCGCGAGAGCTGCTCGAAAAAATCCGGCTGCTCACGGGTGATGGCCTCCGCCCATTGGCGGTTTTTTTCAAATAGATGATTCAGTCCACTCATAAAATTTCCAAGACCGGGTTTGTCGTGTGATGTCCGGAGATGAATGAACCGGAAAAAGCAACGGACAAAAAGAAGTTTTTTATCAAGTTTTCGGGAGCTCGGGTTTTCCCTGAAGATTTTTCATTCGTCAACGGGGAGCGACCCGCTTTATCATTCACTGCAAAATAATCTTATGACGATATTTTATATTAATCCTGAGAATGAACCTGTCGCGCTGGATGAAAAGAATATTCACTCCTTTGTCGAGCAAGGTCTTTTGCGGGATGAAACTTATGTCTGGACGGAAGGTCTGCCGGACTGGATATTATTCGGGCAATTCAAAGACGAGCATCTCGTTGCTCCGACCCGGGATCAGTTTGAGTTTGAAGAAGCCAGTCCGGTCTGGGAAATCCTCAATCACGAGACTTTCCTCATCAAAAAAGCATTGAACACCCCGGAGTACACAGCCGACTTTGACATTTTCGAGCCGGAGATGGGTGCGCTGATTCTGGAGTGCCGGGAGAGACCGGTGTCCATCAAGGACGCCAAACACAGCGAAGGATTCAATATTGTCCTGACCCTGCCCCACAGCGGCCATCAGGTTGCCCGACTCAATGGGAGGTTCCCGCGCACCTTTGGATTGTCGCGCGGCAAAGTCAGTATTTATGATGATGAGGATGAGCTCATCGGTGTGCTTAAAAAAGGGAATTGCCGCCCGGATCTGGTGACGCTCCACTCGCCGGACGGGCAAAACAGGCTGGTCTCCGTCAGGGGTTCACTCAAAGACTGGGATTTTCAGATTGTGGGCGCGGGATTCTCGCCGATGACGACCTCCCGGAATTGGGATGGCGAGGGCAAGGAGCTCATCACGGAGGACGGCAATTTCGCCATCGTTTTTCCCTCGACCATGCCGCACAACGACCCTGTCCGCGAGATGACGCTGATCACCATGCTCAGTCTCAATCGATTGTTTTTGTAGTGTTGCGACGGAGCTGCTGCTTGAGTTGTTTTGCCGCCACCGCGTAACCCCCCGAGCCGCCGTCGATAAAATGGATGTGATGCCCGTCCTTGATGTCCTGGACAAAACACGTCATCAGTGACTCCTCCGACTCGTGTAACCCAAAGCAAATTGCCCCGCCGCGATGCAGCCCGTCCAGAAAGTCCCGGATCCGGGCGGCTTGTTTTTCCGAACAATCAATGGTCATCCGCAGCATGTCGTCAAATTTCCGGTAGTCGGAATGGGTTCGCATCGAGGCTTTGTAATGGGCGGTGTCAAAAAGGGGGTTCGGCACCTTGTGCTTGAAAAGCAGCACGGCGGCAAGGATTTCATACAGCCGGTATAAATAGCCGGGCGACCAGCGGGAGGTGGTGTAACGCTTTTCATCCGTCACGCATTCCCCGGCGGTTTTGTAGGTCATCAGCTCGGTATTCACAGGGTTGGCATGATTGATATCCCCGTCATAGAGCCCGTTGAGAAAATCGAGGATGTCCTGATAGGTGCGATCCGTATTTTGACCTTGTGCGACGACGAGCAGGGAGAGCACACGCCCGCGTTTATTCGGGATATTCTTCCAGCGACAGGAGAGCCCTTTGAGCTCGACAAATCCGGGGGGCAGAGCCGGGCATTGATATTTTTCGCCGCCGGTCTTGATCATTTTTTCGGCGTGCGTGAGTCCGCCGCCGCGGAAGACGGCGATACATTTTCCCGTTGCCAGCTCGTGTTTGGCGACCTCAATCGGATTCCCCGAGTCCCTTGTTTCGGCGACGGAAATCCGCCCGGTCCTCAGGGCGAGTCCAAATTGCTCGGTTGCCAGCCGTTGCAAATTGCCCAGAGTCGCGTCGACAGCATCCCGTTTTTGCGGGGGAACGAGCATCGTCGCCCCGTCCCCGCCAAAGACGTAGGGGAAATCCTCCTCCAAAACATTCCTGACCACGGCGATCGAGGCGGCGCCGATGGTATTGACATCCTTGTAACGGCCGGACTCTATCGCTTGGGTCGAGCCTTTCACATCGGTGATGTAAACCCACCAATCTGCCGGGATTGTCGCAAAATGACTGTCGGCGGTGATTTCCCGGAAATCCGAAAAACTTTTGAGATCGTGGTAAAACCGGGATGAGTCCATGACTGGCTGCAACCTATCACAGTCCCCCGGGATTACAAAAAATTTCTGCTTCGCTTGGGGGCGATTTTTCGGTTAGGGTGGGCGGGTTGTGAAAAATATTGTTCTCATCGGATTCATGGGTTCGGGAAAATCCACGGTCGGACGCCGGGTCGCGCAGCGCTTGGGCTGGGATTTTATTGACACGGATCATTGGATCGAGGCCCGGGAGGGAATGCCTGTGAGCAAAATTTTTGAAACGAAAGGGGAGTCCGGTTTCCGCGATTTGGAGACCCGGGTGCTGGCTGAGGCTCTGGCGCATCCCCACGCGGTCGTGTCCACCGGGGGCGGGGCAATCTTGAACCCGGACAATTTGCGCGCGATTCTGGAGCGGAGCCATGCGGTGTGCCTGTGGATGACACCCGAGGAAGCCTACGCGCGAACCCGGCATCACACGCACCGCCCGCTCTTGCAGACGGCTGATCCCCTGGCGCGCATCCGCGAGATCATGGAGCAACGCGAGCCGCTCTATCGCCAAGCCCATTACATTATTGATACGACAGGCCGCGGAATCCCCGACATCTGTGAGTCCATCTTGCGTTACGTCCAGCATCGTGATACGGAGAATGCGGCGACACCGGAGCCTTTGCCCGCGCCGGACAAAAACGGATAACTTTTTTTAAAAACAGAATACAAGCCATGCCAGAATCCTTGCCCACTGCCGATGCTGCCGCTCCCGCGTATGATCCCGGCGCCGTCGCTGCAAAGCAGCTCCATGACGAGGTCGTCCGCACCCGCCGCCGCCGGCTCCTGCCGCGTGCCTTGGTGGTGGGAATCCTCGCGGGCTTGCTGGGTGTGGCTTTCCGTGTGGCGCTGGAATGGAGCGGTCGCGCGCGGGGCAAATCGCTCGCGTGGCTCCAGGAAACTCTCGGTGTCTGGGGCATGGCAGTGCCCGTTCTCTTCTGTGCGGTGGCGTGCGGGGTCGCGGTGTATCTGGTGAAACGATTTGCTCCGGAGGCAGCGGGCAGCGGCATCCCGCATGTCAAAGCCGTCATTACCGGGCTGCGCCCGATGCGCTGGATTCGCACGACTTTGGTGAAGTTTTTCGGCGGGCTCCTCGCCATCGGCTCCGGCATGGCTCTCGGGCGCGAGGGACCGACCGTGCAAATGGGCGCGGCGATGGGGCAGCTCACCGGCGAGAAAAGCGGCAGTGGCGGGATGGAGCGTCAAACCCTTGTCTCCTCCGGCGCGGCGGCGGGATTGACCGCCGCATTCAATGCGCCCTTTGCAGGCATCCTTTTTGTCATCGAGGAGCTCCACGGCAAGATCACGCCAAATACTTTTTTCGGTGCCTTCATCGCGTGTATCGCGGCGGACACGGTGATGCGTTTGATCCTCGGACAGACACCGTATTTCGGGATGATGAGTTTCGAGTTGTTGCCCTTGGGCGTTTTGCCCGCCTTCATATTGCTCGGAGTTTTGGCGGGGTGGGGCGGTGTTTTGTTTAACAAATTGCTCGTCCGCTCAATGGATTTTTTTGCGAAGGCACGCCATTTGCCCGCGTGGTGGGGCGGGGCGGCGGTGGGCGCGGGCATCGGGTTGACGGGATGGTTCCTCCCGGAGACATTGGGCGATGGACAGGATTTGTGGCAGGGGATGTTCGCGATTGAATACTCCTTTGCAGCGATTGGATTTTTATTTGTCCTGCGTTTTGTCATGAGCATTCTGTGTTACGGCACGGGTGCTCCGGGCGGGATATTTGCCCCGATCCTGGTGCTGGGAGGATTCATGGGTCTCGCCACGGGAATGCTGGTGCAGATTTTCTGGCCGGGAGCCGGGGTGCATCCCGCTCTTTTTGCGGTGGCGGGCATGGGCGCATTTCTCGTCGGCAGTGTGCGCGCACCGCTGACGGCGATCATGCTTATCGTGGAGATGAGCGGGGATTACAATCTCATCCTGCCCCTGCTGGTCGCCTGTCTCTCGGCGTATGCCGCCGCGGAAGCAACGGGGGACAAAGCCATTTACGAGGCTCTGCTGGAGCGTGACATCAAACGCAGTGCCGCGGCGCAAGAGTCCGCTGCGGTGCTGCCGGCAGGGGAAAAGCAATGACCCGGCGCAAATTGCTCGGCCTGGTGGAGCAAATTGTCTCCCTGCCGACGGCTCCCTACCATGAGACGGCGGTGAAAGAGTGCTTACAGGCGTGGGCGCGCAAATTGCGCGTGGACATGAAAGAGGACAAGTATGGCAATTTGCTCGTGCGATACCGTCATTCCGCGGCGCGCAAGCGGGTGGCTTTTGCCGCGCACACCGATCATCCGGGGTTTGAAATCACCGGCTGGCGCTCGCCGCAAATTGCCCGGGCGGTCTTTCTCGGCGGGGTCTCCCGCGGGTATTTCAGAAAAGGAACCGCCGTGATCCTTTTCTCCCGTGCGGGCGCGAAACTCGCGCGCGCGCAAATTGCGCGGGTGGTGGATTGGGAAAAAAAGGTGGTGGAGCTGCGCGTGACGGGGCGGACGGATGTCCCGCGCGGGCAAGCCGTTTTTGGTATGTGGGATTTACCGCCCTTTGTCCGGCGGGGCAATTTGCTCCATGCGCGTGTGTGTGACGATCTCATGGGGGTGGCGGCTCTCTGCGCGTTGCTCGAGCAACTTGCCCGGGGGCGGGTTCGCGCGGATGTCACAGCGGTTTTCACGCGGGCGGAGGAGGTGGGGTTTGCCGGTGCCCTGGGTCTGACCCGGAGCAAATTGCTCCCGACGGGGGTTACGGTCATTTCCATCGAGAATAGTCAAGCATTGCCAGACACTCCGGTCGGGGGAGGGGCTGTGGTGCGTGTGGGCGACCGCAGCAGTGTCTTTGATCCCGGGGTGACTGCGGAGTTAACCGCTCTTGCCGGGCAAATGTCTGCGAAAAATAAAAAGTTTTTTTACCAGAGGCGTTTAATGCACGGGGGGAGCTGTGAGGGGACTGTTTACCAGATGTCCGGTTATAGGACGGGGGCATTGTGCCTGCCGATGGGGAATTATCATAATATGTCAAAAAAGAGTAAAATCGCCTGTGAATACGTGGATTTACGCGATTTAGAGGGGTTAATCGCGCTCATGTCAGGCTATGCCAGGGCTGTTGGCACGCAAGTTGCGGGACAAAAATTGAAAAAAAGGCTGGATGAAATCTGGGCTTCCGGTAAGAGGAAATTGCTCAATCCCAAGAATTAACGTTTGACTTCTTACTTTGCAATTAGTAGAAAGTCGCGAATTATCTAACCAAAATACTGATGAACAAAATCGTTATCCTCATTTTCGCAGTTGTCATGGCCTTGCCACTCCGGGCTCAGGATCAGACTTCCACCACCTCAGGACAAGGCGCGGCGACCGGACCATTGGTTCGTGAAATCGAAGTCCAATACGCCGGTCCGCAGACGGTGACCCGGAATGTGATTCTCTCGAATATGAGGACGACGGTGGGACAGGCTTTCAGTCAGGCGGCGATTGAGGAGGATGTCCGCAATCTTTACGCGACGGGGTTTTTCACAAATTTGCGTATCTATGATGAGCCGCTCATGGACGGGGTGAAAGTCGTGGTCATCGTGCAAGGCAAACCCTTGATCCGCGAAATCAAAGTCCAGGGGATCAAGTCGCTCAAAGAAAATGCGATCCGGAAACAAATCAAAGCCAAGCCGGGGAGTGTCATTGACGAGAAACAAATTGCGGATGATGCCTCCAAAATCGTCGAGCTTTACGAGAAAAAAGGCTTCCCGAATGTGGGGGTCACATACAAAATCGACACGGACGAGCAATTCGGGCGTTCCACCATCACTTATAATATTGATGAGGGCGGCAAGTTTATCATCAAAAATATCAAATTCACCGGGCTCAAGCAGCTCAACGAAAAGCAACTCCGCAAGGAAATGAAAACCAAGAAAGACAATTGGTTGTCATTTTTGATGGGCACGGGAAAGCTCAAGAAAGAACAATTTGAAGCGGATTTGGACAAGCTCAAAGTCTATGCCCAGAACCAGGGATTCATCGATTTTGAAATCAAGGATGTCCAGTATGATTATCTCAAAGACGGCGAGATGAATGTGGTGCTCGATATTTTCGAAGGGATCAAGTACAAGGTCAACTCGGTTCAAATCGAGGGGAATGAAATTTACACGACCGAGCAGTTGATGTCCAAAGTGACCATGCCCGCCGGCGCGACATTCTCCCCCAAAGGCAATGAAGAAAATGTCAAAGCCATCCAAGATGTTTACGGGCTGCAAGGTTACATCGATACACGCGTGATCCCCGAGGTCGAGGCGAATATCCAGTCCGGCATGATGGATGTCATATACAAAATCAAGGAAGGCCCGCAGTCCTATGTCCAAAAGGTCAAGATCGAGGGAAACACGGTGACCAAGGACAAAGTCATTCGCCGCGAGCTCGCTGTCAAACCCGGCGACATTTATGACACGGTCAGTGTCGATGCCAGCAAGGCACGTCTTCAAAATCTCGGTTATTTCTCTAAAGTGGAAACTTATCCGGAGGATACCAGTGTCCCGACCCGCAAAGATCTCGTGGTGAAAGTCGAAGAGCAGAGAACCGGCTCCCTGACATTTGGTGCGGGATTCAGCTCCATCGACTCGATTCTGGGGTTTGCAGAGGTTGCACAGGGGAACTTTGACATTGCCAACTGGCCGAAATTCACCGGCGGCGGTCAAAAAGCCCGTGCCCGTATCCAGTACGGTGCGGAACGCCAGGACTACACTGTTTCATTTGTGGAACCCTGGTTTCTGGACAAAAAACTCGCGCTCAGTGTCGATGCATGGTATCGCACCGCGAGTTTCTACAGCTCCCTCTATGACCAGAGCAATATTGGTTTTGCGACACGTTTGGAAAAACCCTGGGGTCAGTTTTGGCGCACGGGTGTGGGATATCGACTCGAGGAAATCGGCATTTATAATGTGGACCCGAGCGCATCCCAGATCATTCAAGCCGAAGCCGGCAACCAGCTGAAAAGCTCGGTGAATGCGAATGCCGTGTTTGATTCCCGTGACAATGTCTTCCTTACACGCAGGGGAAATCGCACCGAGTTCTTTGGGGAATTAGCCGGCGGACCTTTGGGCGGGGACGTGCAAATCTACAAAATGTCCGTGGAAAGCACACAATACTTTGAAGTTTTCAAAGACAACATTGTCATTTTCAGTGCAGGCGCGGGTGCCGCTGATGTCTGGGGGGATGGCACACGGGTTCCCATTTTCGACCGTTATTTCCTGGGCGGTGCCAATAACCTTCGCGGTTTCAAATTTCGTGCAGTCAGCCCTTATGACTCGGCTGGTGAGCCGATCGGTGGTTTGACCTTCCACAATCACACAGCGGAATACACCTTCCCGATCATCGACCGTGTCCGCGGCGCGGTCTTTTATGATGGCGGTTTTGTCAATGCCAAGTCATGGGATTTCAGTCTGGACGATTACAATGCCGACGTCGGTGTCGGATTGCGCTTGAATCTCCCCATTGG
>CAYTAI010000005.1:52448-52694 GCA_964435715.1 uncultured Verrucomicrobiota bacterium
TTGATTACGGCTTCCCGATTATTTATAACAGCAACAACAAATCCAACGGGAAATTCCAATTCAACGTCGGTTATCAATTTTAGTCGAGGGCCAGAAGCCCTCTCCGCCAGGAACGACAGAAATATTATTAATTATGATCAAGAAATTCCTTTTTATTGCCGTGTTCATGACATGCACCGCGGGACTCAACGCGCAGAATCTGAAATTTGCCACCGTGGACATGAATAAAATTTTCGAGTCCTATTA
>CAYTAI010000005.1:52795-53130 GCA_964435715.1 uncultured Verrucomicrobiota bacterium
ATGAGATGAAGGTCCTGCGTAACGAGGCAAAAAACCAGGCGGTCGCCGCAAAAGTCCAGGAAGAAAAGAAAAAGGCATTTGTCATGAAAGGAGCCGAATACGAGCAACGCATGCGTGAGTTGCAAGAATTTGATGCCAACCGCCGCCGTCAACTCTCTGACGCCTCTGACCGGATGCGCACAGGAATCGTCGATGACATCCGCAAAGTCGTCAATGACAAGGCAAAAAAAGAAGGCTACACAATGGTTTTTGAAATCAGCGGCTCCACAGCCAATGGCGCACCCTCGGTGCTTTTTTCCCAGCCTGCGCTCGACATCAGCGATGACATTTCCAAG
>CAYTAI010000005.1:53149-66151 GCA_964435715.1 uncultured Verrucomicrobiota bacterium
ATGCCACCCGCCCGCCGGCACCGGCACCGGCTAAAAAGCCCTAAATCCTTCTCCTGAGATCCGCCCAGTGGAAATCTCCCTCGATCAAATCACCGGTCTCGCTGGAGACAGGATATGCGGAGGATTTTCGGGACGCTCACTCACGGGTGTGAACAGCCTGAAGGCGGCTCTTGAGACCGAGATTTCATTTTTCGCAAATAAAAAATATCTCGCGCAAGTTGCCCAGAGTCGCGCGGGTGTCATTTTGGTTCCCGCTGACTTTCCGGGACAGCCCCGTCCCGGACAGGCTTATATCAAAGTGCAAAACCCCTCGCTGGCT
This sequence comes from uncultured Verrucomicrobiota bacterium, assembly GCA_964435715.1. Lineage (GTDB taxonomy): Bacteria > Verrucomicrobiota > Verrucomicrobiia > JAWXBN01 > JAWXBN01 > JAWXBN01. The sequence continues at coordinate 53,469 of CAYTAI010000005.1, forward strand.
TTCGCGCAAATTGCGCGGCTTTTTGCCCCTCCCGAGACGGTTTATGAAAAAGGAGTCCATCCTTCCGCTGTCATTCATGCCACCGCCCGGCTTGGCTCAGGTGTGTCCATACAAGCCGGCGCGGTCATTTCCCAAGGTGTGGAAATCGGCGCTGGCACGATGGTCGGGGCAAATTCTTTTGTCGGGGAATACTCCCGCATCGGAGCAAATTGCCTCGTGCATGCCAATGTCTCCATCCGCGAACGCGCCTTGATCGGGGATCGCGTGATTTTACATTGCGGAGTTGTCGTGGGTTCGGACGGGTTTGGTTTTGACCTCGACAGCGGGAATACCAAAATCCCGCAGACAGGAATTGTCCAAATCGATGAGGATGTCGAGATCGGGGCAAATACCACCATTGACCGCGCACGGTTCGGCAGGACGTGGATCCAGTCCGGTGTCAAAATCGATAATCTCGTGCAAATTGCCCACAATGTCGTGATCAAGAGGAATGCGATCATCGTCGCCCAAGCAGGGATATCGGGGAGCACTGTCATCGGGGAACGCGCCATCCTTGCCGGGCAAGTGGGCACGGTCGGGCATATCGAGATCGGCGACGGCGCGATTGTCGCGGCAAAGTCCGGTGTCAGCAAAGACATCCCGTCCCGGGAGATATGGTCCAGCCAGATGCATGCCCGTGCCATGAAGGAATTCTACGAAATGGAAGCTGCCCTCGCCCGACTCCCCGGTCTCCGCAAAAAAATCGCCGCGCTCGAAAACCGTGTGAAAGAACTCGAGTCCCGGTAATGGATGGCTCCGGCAAAATGCCGATGACACCGTGCTCTTCCCGGAGCTTTTTCCGCCCCGCAAAATAATTCAACGAGCCGTTGATTGGAGATATACCCTCACAAGGGCAATATTCCTGCTGCGTTGCATGTTATAACTTTGCCAGGTTGCTTGCGGCACTTTTGTCAGGGAATCCCGGAGCAATTGTTTTATTGATTCTTCTTGAGTCGGAGTTTCCCGGGCAAAATGTATCAATGCGGGGTAAGAAGCCGGACCGAGCCGGATAAGATAATTCAAATCCAGGGGTTGATGAAGCTTTTCTGGGCGCATCCGGAGATGAGAGTCCACATTTTTCCGTGCAATAAAACCAGGCACATTAAAAAATTGCAGGATACAGAAAAGACTGAAAACAGTCAGGGCATTCTTTTCACAAAGCCAAAAAAGATTTTTACCCAGACAAATGCGCGCTGCCAGCCAGATGAATCCCATGAATACAACGGCTAAAAAGGTGAAAAGGTAAAAGCGTTGGAGAGTCCATTGATAAGCATCGATATAAAGAAAAAGCCGGAGCCCGACGCTGGTGACGAGAAAAATGTTTTGTGCAATCCAGAGCAGGCACAGGTTTTTGATCAGGGGAAATCCCGTTATCCGTTTTTTCGAGGAAAGATAGGTGGTCAAAATTCCAGCGAGGACAACCGTTGCGATGAGGTTCCATGTGCCTTCATGGACAAAACGGCTGTAGCTGATACCATCTGGCAAGGCTTGAGCAGTCCAAAGATAAATGCCGTCGATGGTATTGGCTGCAAAATAAAGTAAATTCAACCCTCCGAGAATGAGCAAATTGCGCGCGACGACAAAATGTTCGCAAGGGGTGTCCGCATTTTCTAGAGTGGTTGTATCGGGTGGTCCCACGGGTTTCGGCCAAAGCAGGCCAAGATAAATGAGGAATGTTGCGAAGCTGAAGGCCAGTCTTTGTATGGAGGGAAACTCCACATGTTTCAACCATTGCGCCAGCGAGCGCATGTTATTCTGGTAGAGCTCATCCAAGATGGCGTTTGATGATAAAAGAAGTATGCCGAAAACAGCACAAACAAGTATTGCCGGAACAAAAACTCTGAATATGTATTGCAATAAAAACGATGTGCCTTTCGCCAGAGACGGGGATGAGGGGAAAAGTCGATGGTACTGTGAGTATAACCATTTCCAGCGGATGACAGACAAAAGCAGGTTTTTTCCTCCCATCAATGTTGTTTGCAGAACATGAGTTCCGCGCAAGTTGCCAATACAACCCGAAAGATAGAGTAAGAGAATCGTTGTGGAGAAATACCCTTCCCAGCAAGGAGAGATCGTGAATTGCACAGCACTGGCAAGAACGAGGATGAGTGCGAGAATAGTTTTGGGCTGGCGAACCTTGTTCGGATGGACAAAGATAAATGATAAAAGCAGAAGTATAACAAAAAGGGATGTTCCCAAACCCGGCCTCTGATTCCAAAGAAGGATATTCTGAAAGATGACAATGCCCAAAAGAGTCAATACGATGCGGATGAATGACTTTGATGAAGGGGAATCGTAAAGAGGGGGCAATGGGGGTAAGCTCGTCGGAAGTGAGGATGATGTTTGCATAATATTGATTTTAGAGGGTTATGCAGCCTTGTGACTGAATTTTTCTGTTGAAAATGGTTCCTTGTGAATGACAAAAGAGTGGGGATGGAGATTGTGGATTGTTCTGAGGATGCGGCGGACGATTTCCTCACGGTATAAAGGATGGGAGATCACAACATAAGCCCGGTATCCAGGTAGCGTGTGACAGTCGGCGACAGAACCCACAACGAGGGAGTCCCTGATTTGTCGGCGCAAGTGGACGATATCAGGGTTTTGTGGATAACCCAGAATGACGGGGCATGCCCCGCGGACGGTGTACTCATGGAAAATCCGGGCGGCTCGTTCAGCCCAGGAATGGGGATCAGGGGATGATGTTTTCATAAAGTAACTTTGTGAAACAAAGTAAATAATCAAATTTTTTTAGGTTTTGTTCAATTTAACCAGTTCTTCCAAAGTTTGGAGATACTCTTCAAATGTCTTTTTTCCTTTTGGTGTGAGTGCGTATGTTGTCTGGGGGCGATCTTGCATTTCTTTTGTCGAAGACACATAACCAGCATGAAACAAACTGCGTAAGTGTGAAATCAGATTGCCGTCACTGAATTTAAGCTCGGCTTTTAAATCTTGGAATGTCCATGTGGAACGCGTCGCTAAAAGACTCATAATAGACAGGCGTCCTTTTTCATGAATGATTTTGTCGAGTTTATTAAGATTGATCATATTGATTGTCTCACATTTCAATAGCCGGTGCATTCCTCAAGGCTGTTTCCCTCCGGTCATTCAACCATGTGGCAGCGCCGTAAATCAGATGCAATAGACTGAATGAAAAAGCCATGAGCAAATTGCCCGTTTTGAAAGAGGGGTTTGATCCGGAAAAAGGAAATGTCGGTAAAAATAAGAATGTCAGTCCGACTATGACAAAAGCCCACCCGAGAAGGAGAAGTGAGCGGGGGGCATAATGTCTTGTAGACAGCAGTGCCAGGCCATAGCAGATACACCAGATTGAGACAATAAGGCAGGATTCATACGACCCCAAGGTCAAAAATAATCCGATCACACCTCCAACCAGCAGCGGTGGACAAAAATCAGTCAGGGCTGATTTCATCCCCCGTGAGATAAGAGGTGTCCCCAGTTTTTTATTTTCATGCGCCAAAAAAAGAAAGTTGAATCCCGAAACAATAAAAAACACAAATATCCAATAGACAACAAAAGACAAGGAGGACGAAAAAAATTGATTCAAGAAGTCTCCGGGAAAAAAGAGTGCCGCACACCCGCTGAAAAAGCCTGCGAAAATGGCGGTGGGTGCAGATATGGCTCGATAGAGACTCGCTCTTTCCATCAAGGAACGTATCGTGATCAGTTGTTCTTGCGCCCACTGTTCTTGCGTCATGGTTGTAACTTTGCATCACAAAGTAAAAAAGTCAAGCACACAATTTCTTGTAAGATGAGATTGAATGGAGACGACCATGACACCGTCATATGTCATATGGTTGTCACCCCTTTGCTGCGATTGAACCTCATTTGTACGGCATTGATTCTTGTGTTTTTGATGTGCCCTGCTGCGCGGGCACAAGAGATCTCGGTGGGTGATACCAAACAAAAAGTCATCGGAGAACATGGCACACCGAAGGGTTTGATTGCTGTCGGAAGGAGTGAGACTCTCAGTTACGACTTTGGCGAGGTGACATTGTTCGATGGAAAAGTGGTCGAGACCGATTTATTGCCGCAGGGGGTGACTTATACTTCGATGGGAATGAAGCAAAAAACGATTCATATTCAACAACTCGAAACCCTGGCCCGCCTGAAAGAGCAGGCACTCGCCGCCGAAGTCCAGCTGGCTGAATCGGCAATGGAAAGAGAAAAACAAATGGTTGATGAAAAAGCCCGGGAGATGAATGCCCGGCACGATAGTCCTTCAGGATATCCAAGTTTTCAAAGCTGTGTCTCGACCCCCGCCATTGTGATTGTCGGCTCGCCCTATAAATCTCCTCGTCAAAAAGGGCATCCGTATCAATCACAATGCGTCAAAAATAAAAAAGATTTTGAGAAGGATCAGAAAAAGAAAAAACACGACTCCGGGAAAAACGGACAAACAATAAAAATCACAAAAAATGATCCCGCTTTAAATGACGGGCTTGATATATTTCATTTTCAGCAGCCTCCACACCGTGACCAGAAATGCGGTGAGCGGGATGGCAAGAAGCATGCCGAGGATGCCGCCGAGGGCGGTTCCCCAAAAAAAGACAGACACAATAATCACCACGGGGTGGAGCCCGGTTTGTTTGCCCATGATTTTCGGCGTGAAAACCCAGGACTCGAGAATCTGAGTGATTCCAGCGGTCAAGGCACAGAAAAACAGGACATTCCAGCCTCCGCCCTCCTGAAAAAGACCTGTGGGAACCACAATCAGGATGCCGATGATACTTCCCAAGTAAGGTATGATATTGAGCAGTCCGAGGAGCAGCCCGATAAAAAGTCCCGCAGACAATCCGCTGAGGGTAAAGCCAATCGCATAGCATACACCCATCAGTAGTCCGATCACCAGTTGACCGCGGAAAAAGGCGACATTGATCGAGATGAACTCGCGCACCAGAAAAATCACGTCATTGCGGGTTTGCTCTTTGAGAAACGGGAGAAAATCATTCAGGTGCGATGTGGGATCGTCTTTTGAACGGAGGAAGAAAAAGAGATAAACAGGGACGACCGCGAATGCCGCTAGAAACCCGAAGAAAGAAAGGATTTTCATGCCCGCAGTCGTCAAGTTTTGGAAGATTGAATAAGCCAGCTTCTGGGCATTCGTTTTAACCGTATCAATCAGGGAATTAATCTCCTGATCACTGATCAACTGGGTTTGATGGCGCCAGACAGTGAGTGCTTCCACGGAACGATCGAAGATTCCGGGTATCTTTTTTGAAAATTCCATTGATTGGGAAATCAAGGCAGGAACGACCAGCCAAATCGCCAAGAGGGTTCCTAAAACCGTCAGGGTATAAATAATCAAGACCGCCGTGGTCGGTCCCACCTTGAATACGGACTCAATCTTGTCTACCAAGGGTCGCAAAACCATCGCGGTAATGCCCGCCAAAGCGAGTGAACCCAGCAGACTGGAAAACTTTGACAGGAAGGCACCTAGAAAATGGACAAGCAAAATCGCGGCTCCGATAATCACAGCCACAGCGACAAAACAAATGGCCCACACGATCATTTTTTTCTGGAATGTCGAGAACCACGGTGAGGGTGTGTTTTCTTCCATACGGTAGTCTTAATGGTTCCAGGCACGGGAGGCAACCTGGAAAAAATCAATCATCATCCTTTTAAAAATGGCACTGGTGCATGGAGCCCGAATGATCTAGCCTGCCTTCTCGATGAGACTCTTGATTGTCGGATGTGGTTATCTCGGGACACGGCTCGCGCAAATTGCGCGGGAAAAGCCGGGGACGGTTGTGGCGGGTGCTGCGCGCAATCCAACGACAAGACAAGAATGGCAGTCCCGCGGATACGAGGTTTTTGAAGCGGATGTCAGTGATATCGACTCTTTGCATTCCGTCGTCCCGTTTGCTCCGACTCATGTGGTGTATTGTGTGGCTGGCGGACGCGCGGGAGGAGCCGGGCTGTATCGTAAATTGTATTTTGAAGGGTTAAAACATGTGCTCGCCGTCCTGGAGCAATTTGCCCCGGTGATGGCACACGTTTTTTTTACCAGCAGCACATCCGTTTATGAGGAGAAAAATGGGGAATGGGTGGATGAGGAAAGCCCGGCAAATCCAGATAGCCCGACAGCGGCAGTCCTCCGCGAGGCGGAAATCATGCTTTTGCAACAGCGGCATGTCCACACGACAGTCTTGCGTGTGGCGGGAATATACGGTCCCGGCCGTGGTGTGCTCGTGCAACGCGCACGGGAGGTCGGAAAAGCTCCTGTGGAGGATGACCCGCGGCGATGGTTGAATTTCATTCATGTGGATGATATTGCACTGTCGATTCTCTCCTTGGCAGAGACAGCATTATCACGCGGTCAGATCTATAATCTCTGTGATGACGAGCCGATTCGTCTGGGCGATTATTACTCCTGGATACGCCGCCAAGCCGGTCTCACAACGGTGCAATTTGCTCCGGGGGCGGCTAAACCCCTCAACAAACGAATCAGCAACCTCAAACTCAAAAACACAACCGGATTTCGATGCAGATACCCTTCGATACGGGAAGGTCTCGCCGGTGCTGTCGGAGGTTGAAAAAAACGTCAGGGAGTCACAGGAAAAAGGAGATGGAAGACAGTCCCTTTGCCGGGCTTGGATTTGACGGTGATTTTGCCCCGGTGATTCTCGACGATTTTTTGGACAATGGCCAGCCCCAGCCCGGTGCCCGTGACTTTGGTCGTGAGAAAGGGCTGGAAAAGTTTTTCGCGCACGGCCGCGGTCATGCCCGGTCCATTATCACTGACGACAATCTCGAGCCAGTCGGTGTCGCCCACCCGGATGATTTTTCCAGAGAGTGTGATTGTCGCGGCATGATCTTTCGCGTCGAGGGCATTGAGGATGAGATTCAAGAGAGCCTGCTCGACCTGGGAGCGGTCCAGTGGCACGGGCGGGATGTCGGCAGGGCAATCAACCTTCAAGACAGCCGAGTGGCTTTTGAGTTTATGCCGCAGCAATAAACTCATATCCTCGAAAACCGCAGGGACAAGCACGGGGGCAAGCTCGGGTTCGCTCGAACGGGCAAAGGTCAAGACCCTGTCGACAATGGTATTCATCTGGTTCATTTTATCCATCATCATCGCACAATCCTTGATCCGCTCGGAGTCCTGGGCAAATTGTTCTTGAAAGGCATGCACGAGCATTTTGACGACAGTCAGCGGGTTGCGGATCTCATGGGCGATTTCAGCAGCGAGGAGGCCGAGGGCGGAGAGTCGTTCATTTTGACGGAGTTGATCTTCGACAATGCCGATTTTTTCATACATCCGCGCCTTGTCGATGGCGATAGCGGAGAAACTCGCCAGAGCCGTGAGCAGGTGGATTTCCTCATTGGAGAAGCGGTGCTGGTGGCGCGTGTAGATATTGATGGCGCCAATGGTCTCAGCCCCGTGGATCAAAGGGACGCTGAGGAGTGAGACGAGTCCTTCTTTCTGTGCCAGCTCGAGATGTTGATAGCGTTGACTGTCCCGCACGTCCAGGATGGCGAGAGGTTGTTGGCGGCGGATGACGACTCCAATGAGGCTTTCCCGCACTTTCAGGTTGGGTTTTCCCGTGTAATCCCGGCTGGCGCCGTGGCTGGCTTTGAGGATGAGTTCGTCACGGGTTTCATTGAGGAGCATGATGGAGCACAGGGGTGTGTCCAGCAGGCGTGTGGCTTGCTCCGCCATGAGCGCGAGCACGTCATCGAGATTCACCGCGGAGACAATCGTGCGGGCGATGGAAAAGAGAATCTCGAGTTGGCGGGCACGATCCTGGCCTTGCTTGAATATCCACGCCTGGTAAAGAATTTTTGATGTGCCCGTCGCAATCGCCTCCAGCAAGTCCTGGTCTTCAGCCGTAAAAGCATTGGTCTTGGTACTGTCGACATTGAGCACTCCGATGACGACCTCTTTGACGATGAGCGGGACTGCCAGCTCGGATCGCACTGTGGATTTGACCGGGATATAACGCAGGTCATCAGTGACGTTATTGACCCGCAGTGTTTTCCCGTGCGCGACGGTCCATCCTGTGATTCCCTCTCCGGGTTTTAATTTCAGCCGTTGGATCCGGCGAGGCAGGTTGACAGCGGCTTCGATTTCGAGCATGCCCGTATTCGGGTCCACCAGCATGATGGAGCCGCTCGTGGCACGGGTGGTTTTGACCGCGACATCGAGCAATTTGCGCAAAAGGCGGGGAGGCTCCAGGGATGAGCTGGAGATGTTGCTGATTTTGAGGAGCAACTGCAGGCGCCGGTATTTGAGCCGGAGTTTTTCGTCAGCCTTATTCATTGATCAATAGTCTTTCAAAGCTCTTTTTGAGTCCGGCGATGACTTCCTCATCCTTGATTTTTTCGTCCAGATGATTCAAGACATAAAACGTGTCAATCGCCGCCCCTTTTTCGGTCGCGATTTTCGCCAGTGAGAGATTGATTTTTTTCTCGGAGAAAACGTGGAGGATGTCGTAGAGGAGGCCCATGCGGTCGGCAGTCTGGATTTCCACAACGGTAAACTCCGAGGACAAATCATTATTGATAATGATTTTCTGGGGGAAACGCTCGGGCAGGGGTTCGGCGGGCGGTTGCTTTTCCTTGAACCGGGCGATTCTCTCCTCGATATCGTAGTCTTCCTCGGTGAGTGCGCGTTGCAGGGTCGTCTCGACTTGTTTGATGTCCCGCGGGTGGGTCGCCGCTTCAAAACGGGTCGTGCAGACGCGGAAAGCGTCCAGGACAATGTCATCGGCACGGGTGTAGACGGCCGCATTGAGAATATTCAGCTCGGCGAGTGTGAAAGCCGCCGCGATTTTCATCATCAGCCTCTCCCGGTCCCAAGTACAGACGGAGATACGTGAATGTCCCGCGTGGGGCAGGTGATTCCAATTGAATACCGGAGCGAGAGGGTTTTGACCGGGGAGATACTGGTTATCGAGGAATTTGCGAATCAACTGGAGGTCCTCGCAGATTTGAGTGGAAGTGCGGGAGAGGAAATAGCGCGCGGGCATCAGCTCAAAATGAGCGGCGATCTGCAGGGCGGTATCATTTTTGCTCCCGTTGCTGAAGGATTCCTCGACCTCGCCCAAGAGACGGATTTTTTCTTCATCAATCTGCTCAAGCGCATTCCGGCTGCCGGAGAAAAATCTCGTGGCCGCATGATAAAGCTGCCAGTGACTCAGCTCCCACCAGTCCTGACCAACCCCGTCATTGACGGCTTGGGCGTCCGCGAAGGTCAGCAGATGGAGCATGTCGAGGGTTTCCTGGTCGCGGACGATGCGGCAGAACTCTTCGATCACGGACACATCATAGAGATCCCGTTTGCGGGCGAAATCACTCATGGTCAGGTGATGATCGACGAGAAGGACAAGCTGTTGTCTTTCCCGCGATGTCAGCTTGAAGCGTTTGCTCAAGTGCATGGCGTTTTTTGCGCTTTGATCGGAGTGGTGGCGCGAGTTTTTTGCCCGGCCCGAATCGTGGAGGAGCAGGGCGAGATAAATGATTTTGGGGTTGTCGATTTTTTGAAAAATATCCGTGTATTTGGAAAAGGGCGGTTTTTGGGAATCAATAATCTCGTCGAGCTTGTCGATGCATTTGAGCGTGTGCTCGTCCGCGGTATAACGGTGGAAGAACTCATGCTGCACCAGACAGGTCAATTTGCCAAAGTCAGGGATGAACCGCCCCAGGAAATCCACCTCATGCATGGCGCGGAGTATGGTGGCGACCTGCCCTTTGTTCCCCAGGATTTCAAAGAATGTCTCGCGGGCGGAGGTGGAATAACGGAAGGTGCGGTCGACGAGATCAAGCTTGGAGCGGATGATTGTTTTGAGCGAGGGATCCAGAGCGACCTGCCTTTGCTGCATGTAGAGGAAAACACGGATGAGGCGGGAGGGATCCTCGCGGAAAACCGAGGGGGAATCCGTCGTGATGACATTCTTGCGGATGATAAATCCATCGACGGACTCCGCCCGTTTGCGCCGGCGCGCCAGAAAATTGAATGCTGTGGACTTTTCATCCTGGCTCTCCAGCTCGAGCCTCTCATCGAGCAATTTACAGATGTTATAGATATTGCGCGCATGGATGTAGTAGTCGCGCATGAAAACCTCGATCCGCCGCAGCACGGTGTGTTGCATGTATCCGAATGCATCCGCGATTTTGCCCTGCTGATTGAGCTGGATGACATCATTGGCCCTGCCCGCGCGGTAGTGGAGCTCGTTACGCACACGCAAGAGAAAATCGTACGCCGCCTCGAGCTGTTTGCGTTCCGAGGCGGAGAGCCAGGCGCGTTCCTGCATTTTGGTGAATGAAGTAATGCCAAACTTGAAAAAAGCCACCCAGCGGATGTTTTGCACGTCACGCAGGCTGCCACAACCGTTTTTAATATTCGGCTCTTGGATGAATACGGTGTCGCCGAATTTCGCATGTCTTTCCTTTTGGTCATCGATGCGCCAGCGGATGTATTGGGCGGTGTACGGGGTGACGCATTTTTCCACAAGCAGATCACGGAATTTCTGGAAGAGGGCACTGTCCCCGTCGATCAGGCGCGACTCGATCATCGCCGTCTTGGACTGCATATCCTCATTCGCATGGGCGATGGCATCATTGAGCGAACGCGAGGCGTGCCCGACTTTGAATCCGATATCCCAGAGCATGTAGAGAACCTGCTGGATGACCTCGTCGACATAGGGATGCAACTTGCGCCCGGCAGCATCGTGCAGGAACATAATGTCCACATCACTGCAGGGGCAGAGCTCGCCCCGCCCGTAACCGCCGACGGCGATGAGACTCATCTTCGGGGTTTTTTCGGCGGGGAGCCGGTCTTTCAGGTAGTCCTGGGCGCCATTAAAGATGTGGCGCAGGATCACGTCGATGAGATTGGCGCGTCCTGAGCAGACCTCGCGCCCGGACGCCCCACCGCGGTGCTGGATCCGCAAACGGTGCTCTTCCATGCGGAGGAATTTCTTGTAAAGCTCGAGCAGGTCGGAGGGTTTGCTTTTGGGGCTGCTGATGAGCCTTTGCTCGGCGTGGCGCAGGACTTTATCAAAATGGCTTTTGCTCACGCATGTTACATTTACGCTCTGGGCGCGTGTGTGCAAGCGTCAAGTTCTCCGGGTGCTCTCATTTTGGAGACTGGAAAAAGCCCGTCTGTGCATTTCCCGCCCTCATCGGTGGGACATCACCGGTCAATGCGTCCATTCAGAAAAAATGATTCACATCCGCCCGATTCAGTTTGAGACTTGTAAAAAATACCAGGATGGGTAGTTTTATAGAAAAGATTATTCGCTCAATACTGAAAAAACCTTTTCACCCCTTATTCCGGCACCATGACAACAAAATTCACCTACTGGCAGGAGAAGGACGGAAAGTTCTTGGGTTACTTGAATGATTATCCGGATCATTGGACGCAGGGTGAATCTCTTCAGGATCTCAAGGAGCACCTGCGCGACCTCTACGAAACGTTCTCCGCAGCTTCAATTCCCGGAATCAAAAAAGTTGAAGAATTGGAATTGATTTGAAGCGGCGCGAATTGCTTTCCAAGATCGAATCTGCCGGAGCTATCCTGATCCGGCATGGGGGCAAGCACGACATTTATCACAATCCGAAGACGGGAGTGACCCAGCCGATTCCTCGTCACAAGGAGATCAACGAGCTTCTGGCCCGTAAGATTCTAAGAGACCTCACGAAAAAATAGAATCATCTCAATCGCACCCCGCCTACGAGATTCTTAACAAGTCCAGTCAAGTAATTTTCCTTTGATTTCATGAACCTGTTTGCTACTTTCTGAATCAAATGCGGTCAGCTCCGCATCATTAGGATAAATTGTACTCGTTTTAGGAATTCGAAACTTTATGTCTGAAACCATAGCCGACTTGCAGGCTGCAGTTGACAACATTCACAGAGCACTCGTCACATGCACAAATGGAATTATCGAACATCTTGCGATGGGGCAGAGTAACCCTCATCTCATGTCATGCTGGGTTGAGTATGCAAACCAGCTTAGACGCTTGGTGCCAGACTATGCAGTTCCTGTCTGGTTGAAGCAAGCATGTAGCGAATTCGGAGTAAGCTACAATCAAAATCAAAAACACTCTCTTGCTATCTTCACTACGGCTAAGGCTCCTGAGATTAATCAGCCAATTTTGATTGGAGAGGCTGCATCCCTAAACGTGGAAGAAATATTCAAAGAGCAGGCAGAGAAGGTTAATCTGAACGACGTTTTCGAACAGTTGGTTGCAAAACTCTCTGAACTAATTGCTCTCGATGTAATTGACAACCGGCTCGTTCATGACTCCTTGACACGCCTGCACGCTTTGTTTCGGCGTAACAAACACGGGTCATTTGCGGCAGTATTGCTGACTATGAATTTTGGACGATTTTTCCTTAATTCATTCGGCGGTCTTTTACGCGCAAATAAGTATGCAAAACCTATTGTGGAAAGCTTTGAAAAAGAGTTTACGGATGCAAGTATAATCGTCGGACAGGCTCAAGAAGCGACAAAAAAAGAGATGATTGCAAGATTGACCAATCCAGCTCGGATGCAACTTTTTCTTGAATCCCATCCGGAACTAAAATCGACCATTTCAGGCTATCTACCGTCCCCCAATACTGCAGAGACAAACGAATAACAGAGTGATATGCTCCGAACATGCGATCTGCTGTTTTTG